>NZ_CAIWTY010000047.1 GCF_903915725.1 uncultured Rhodopila sp. | reverse complement strand
CGCCGATGCAGACCTTCATTGACACGCTACCGGTAGCGAGGGAGAAATTGCTGCAAGCGGCGTGATCAGCGACACGAGATATTCGTCGGACACCCACCACGGCGGAGACCCGACCGTCAGATCAAGTCCATACTTTTACAACTGATCCATGTGCACGGCCGACGTTGGCCGGGCACAGGCCCGTAGCAATGTACAAGGATCAAAGGCGTACACCCCACCGTCATGGCCGGGACGCATCGCCGCGATGGAGGCCGAACTGGCGGCGATGCCTCAACTGGTGCCGGCATCGCGCGGCGCGGTCTGTTCCTCCGCCGGATCGTCGCGCAACCGTTGCCGCGCCCGCACCTCCGCATTGCTCAGCCGCGCATCGTAGATCGAGCGCCATTCGATCGTCCGCGCCACCAGCGTCGCCGTCGCCACCATCACCAGCAGCGGCACGACCGCACCGCGGGCATACCCGGTCATCTCCATCATCAGGACAATCGCCGAGACCGGCCCCTGCGTCGTCGCCGCGATCATCGCGGTGCCCCCCAGCAGCGCGAACAATCCCGGCGGCACCCCCGGCCACACCCACGACCAGGGCAGCCCAAGCACTCCGCCCAGCATCGCCCCGAACGCCAGCGAGGGCGTGAACAGTCCGCCGGGCGCGCCGCACCCCAGGCACAGCACCGTGGCGGCCGGGCGCAGCACGACCAGCGCCAGCAGCAACGGCGCCGCGAGCTGCCCGGAGAACGCCAGCGCCGCCACGTCGCGCCCGTTGCCGAGCAGCTCCGGAAACGGGATCGACGCCCCGCCCAGCGCAGCCAGCACCACCACCGGTGCCACCAGCCGTTTCCACCCCACCGGCTTCCGCCGATCGGCCAGCGCCACCGCGCGGACATACATCACCGATACCAGCCCGACGATCGGCCCCGCCAGCAACGCCCAGGCGGCAACCGAAAGCGACCCGTGATAGGCCGGAATCTCATACGTGGGCGCGTCCGGCAGGAACACCCATGACACACCCGTCGCGATCAGCGACGTCACCATCGCCGGCAGCACGAAGCGCAGCGACAACGTGCCGCGCAGCACCTCCACCGCGAACAGCGCGCCGCCGAGCGGAACCCCGTACGCCGCCGCCATGCCGGCCCCGGCGCCGCAGGCGACCAGCAGCCGGCGTTCGTCATCCTTCAGCCGCAGCCCGTCCGACGCGGCATCCGCCATCACCGCGCCGGCCTGCTTCGGCGCACCCTCGCGCCCCAGCGCGGTGCCCATCGCGACAATGACAATCGACAGCGTGGCGCTGCCAAGCGTGCGCAGCTTCGGCAGCCGCCCGGCGTGGAACCAGATCGCGGCGCTGATGTCGATGGCGTTGCCGCTGGACAGTTTGGTCAGCAGCAACTGCCCGGCTCCGGTGACCAGCCCGGCGCCCGTCAGCACGATCATGTGCCAGCACGGAGGCGCCAACGACGCGCCTTGCAGCAGGTCGATCCCGGGGCCGCCCCAGATCCGGTGCTGGACCAGTTCCAGCAACTTGGTCAGCGCAGCGGCGGCGAGGCCGGTACCGATGCCGGTCAGCACGACCGCCAGCCAGAAGCCGGCCTGGCTGCGGCGAGCGAGCCGGGGCGGGATCATGGCGGAGGTCTCCGGTTTCGTCGGGTTTTGCGGACGATATCGCCGCCGCCGCTTCGCTGCTATAGCCGCGCCCGTGTTCAAATTCGATGTGATCATCCTTGGCGCCGGGGCCGCGGGCCTGATGTGCGCGATCTCGGCCGGGCGGCGCGGCCGGCGGGTAATGCTGCTGGACCACGCCGCGGAGCCGGGCGCGAAAATCCTGATCTCCGGCGGCGGGCGCTGCAACTTCACCAACACCGGCTGCATCCCCGAGCGTTTCCTCTCCGGCAACCCGCACTTTAGCCGCTCGGCGTTGAGCCGCTACAAGCCGGCGGATTTCGTGGCGCTGGTGCAGAAGCACGGCATCGCCTTCCACGAAAAGACCCTCGGCCAGTTGTTCTGCGACGGCTCCGCCCGGCAGATCGTCGCCATGCTGCTGGCAGAATGCGAGGCCGTCGGCGTGGACCTGCGCCTGAGGCACCGGTTAACCGCGGTCAGCCGCCCGGACGCGTTCCGGGTGGAGACCGACCAGGGCGCGTTCGAGGCGGACAGCCTGGTACTCGCCACCGGCGGGCTGTCGATCCCGAAAATGGGCGCGACCGGGCTGGCCTATGAACTGGCGCGGCAGTTCGGGTTGCGGCTGACCGAGATCCGCCCCGGCCTGGTGCCGCTGACCTTCGGCGACGACCTGCTGGCGCTGATGCGTCCGCTCAGCGGCGTGTCGTTGGAGTGCGTGGCGTCCATCGGCAAGCGGGCGTTCCGCGAGGCAATGCTGTTCACCCATCACGGCCTGTCCGGGCCGGCGGTGCTACAGATCTCGTCATATTGGCGGCAGGGACCGGTAACCCTCGACCTGCTGCCGGGCCGGGACGCCGCCGCGTTCCTGCTGGACCGCAAGCGCTCCCGCCCGAAAGCCGAACTGCACACCGTGCTGGCCGAGGTTCTGCCGGCGCGCCTCGCCGCCGCCTTGGCTGAGGACGGCATGCGCATGGCGGACCAAGCCGATCGGCTGCTGACAGGGGTGGCGGCGCGGCTGTCGGGATGGAGCGTCACCCCGAACGGCACCGAGGGGTTCGCGAAAGCCGAGGTGACCTGCGGCGGGGTCGATACGCGCGACCTGTCATCCCGCACCATGGCCGCCAACGCGGTACCGGGGCTGTTCGTCATCGGCGAGGCGGTGGACGTCACCGGCTGGCTCGGCGGCTACAATTTCCAGTGGGCATGGGCGAGCGGGTGGTGCGCGGGGGAGGCGGCCTAACCCGTTTCGCTGCGCTCGCCGGCGATGGTCGGCAACAGTTCCGAAACGGTTGGATGGATGTGCATTGTGCGGGCCAGCTTCGCGGCATCGCCGCCCGCCGCCATCATGTCGAGCACGGCATGAATTGCCTCGTCGCCGCCGGTGCCCAGGATCGCCGCGCCCAGGATGGCATTTGTTTCGGTATCCGCGACGATCTTCATCAGGCCCTGTTGCTCGTCCTTTTCCCGCGCCCTTGCGACGCGCGTCATTGGCCGCATGCCGACGCTTATCCGTTTGCCCGTTGCGCGCGCTTCCGTTTCGGTCAGTCCAACGCGTCCCAGGGGCGGATCAATATAAAGCGCGTAGCACGGGATCCGGTCGCTGACCTTGCGGTCCGCGCCGTCGAGCAGGTTGTCCGCAACAATTTCGTAATCATTATACGCCGTGTGGGTGAACGCGCCGCGTCCGTTGCAGTCGCCAAGCGCAAAAATCCCCGGCACGGTGGTTTCAAGCCGATCATTGACGTGGATGAAGCCGCGGGGGTTGGTTTCGATGGGGGTGTTTTCCAGCCCCAAATCGTCCGTGTTCGGCCGCCGCCCGACCGCCAGCAGCAGGTGGCTGCCGATGATCTCGGGTTCGCCGTCTGTGCAATCGACGCCGATGCCGATGCCCCGCGGATGGCGCGCGAAGCGGATGCACTCGGCGTTGGTGCGGACGGCGATGCCTTCCGCTTCCAGGATCGATCGGATCGACGCGGATATGTCCTCGTCCTCCCGTCCGACCAACCTGGGGCCTTTTTCGACGACCGTTACATTTGATCCGAAACGACGATAGATCTGGGCAAATTCCAGGCCGATATAGCTGCCGCCGATGACGACCAGATGCTCGGGCAGGACATCCGTCGCCAGCATCGAGCTGTTGGTGAAATAGGTCACGTCATTGACGCCCGGCATGTCCGGGACCAGCGCTCGGCCGCCGACATTGATGAAGATGCGCTCTGCTTCCAGCACGTCGTCGCCGACGCGCACCGTGCGCGGGCCCTCGAACCGGGCGTGACCCATCAGCAGCGTGCAGCGTTCCATGCCGCGCAGCCAGGTTTCGTTGCCGGTGCGGCCATCCGTGGCGATTTTCTGCGACCGGGCGTGGACGCGCGCCATGTCGATCCGAACTTCCCCAGTGATCACCCCGAAATCCGCCCCGCGGCGCGCCAGATGTGCGGCATACGCACTTGCAACGAGTGTCTTTGTGGGGGTGCAGCCGGTGTTGAGGCAAGTGCCGCCAACGAGATGCCGTTCCACGATCGCGACGGTCATGCCGGCGGCGGTCAACCGCGCCGCGAGGGATGGTCCGGCCTGTCCGGTGCCGATAACAATGGCGTCAAAGCGGCGGTTCATCTTGCGGATCTCCTGACGGATCCTTCGATTATCCAGGCAGCGTCCGCAACGGTCCAATTACATCCGCTCGGGCAGCCACGTCGCAATGGCCGGGAAGGCGATCAGGATGGCGAGCCGGACGATATCCGTCAGCACGAACGGAATCACCCCGTAGAAGATCGTTGAAAACGAAACGTCCTTCACCACCGTCTTGATCACGAACACATTCATCCCGACCGGCGGATGAATCAGCCCCAGTTCCACCGTCATGACGATGATCACCCCGAACCAGATCGGGTCGAACCCCAGCGCCGTCACCGCTGGAAAAATGATCGGCACCGTAAGGATCACCATCGCCATCGCATCCATCAGGCAGCCGAGCACCAAATACATCAGCATGATCAACAGCAGCGCGCCGATGGGACTGAGGCCCAGGTCCGTAATGAATGCGGTGACCTTTTGCGGTGTCTGCGTAACGGTCAGGAAATACCCGAACAGCATTGCGCCAATCAGCACGGTGAACACCGCCGCGGCGGTGCGGGTGGCCTGCAGCAGCGACGCCAGCAAATCCGCTCGTGACAGCCGCCGCCTGGCCACGCTGATTACCGCCGCCCCGCCCGCGCCCATCCCGCCGGCCTCGGTCGGGGTGAACAGCCCGCCATATAATCCGCCGATGACGAACGCGAACAGCAGCATCGGCGCCCAGACCTGTTTCAACGCCTGCAACCGGTCCCGCCACGACGCCACCCGCGCCGCCGGCAGCCAATCGGGGCGCAGCAGGCCGATCAGCGCGATCGTTGCCATATACATGCACACGGCGAGCAGGCCGGGCAGGATGCCGGCTATGAACAGCTTGCCGATGTCCTGCTGGGTGATCAGCCCATACACTGCCAGCACGATCGACGGCGGGAACATGGCCCCCAGCGTGCCGCCCGCAGCGATGACCCCCGTCGCGAACGACTTCGGGTAACCGAACCGCCGCATCTCCGGATACGCAACGGTGGAGAACGTCGCCGCCGTCGCCACCGACGACCCGCTGATCGCCGCGAACCCGGCGCAGGCCGCGATCGTCGCGATGCCCAACCCGCCGCGCCAATGTCCGACAAAGCGGTTGGCGGCCTGGAACAATTCCTTGCTCATGCCGCTGCGCGAGGCGATGGCGCCCATCAGAAGGAACATCGGGATCACGCCGAACTGGTAGTCGGTGACGACCCGCATCGACGTCTGCGCGACCATCTTCAGGGCAGGGGAGCCGCCTGCCAGATACCCGAACCCGCTCACCCCCACCAACCCCATCGCCATGCCGATCGGCACGCGCAACAGCATCAGGGCGAAGAGAACGATGAAGCCGATGGCGGCGACGGCGTCGCTGGATATGTCCATGCTATTCCACCGCCCCGTGCACGTCGGCGACCTCCTCCGGGTGGAAAATCAGCCGATACGTGCGGATGGCGATCAGCAGCACCGCCGAAACGTCCCCGAGCCACGCCACCAGCGCGAACGGCCAGGTCGGGATGCCCAGATCATAGGTCAGCACATGGTCCTGGTAGATCAGCCGCACCTTGTCGAACAGCATGACCGTCTGCACGGTCACAACGAACAGCAGAACCAGGGTCGCGAAAATATCGATCAGGCGCTTGCCGCGCGGGCCGGCGGCGGACCAGACCAGATCGACGGTGATATGGCCGCCGCGGTAGCTGGTGGCGGCGATGCCCCAGAAGATCAGGATACCCAGCAGCAGCTTGCCGAAATCGTAGCTGTCCGGGATCGAGACGGAAAAGAAATAGCGCAACAGCACGCTGACGAAAATATCCAGCGCAACGATGCCGACAAACGCCGCGGCGAGCCACTCGATCGCGTCGATGAAGCGGTCCATCGCGGCGGCAGCGGACATGGTTATTCCGCCAGCGCCCCGTGGCGTTTCAGCGACGCCTTCAAATCGGCCAATACCGCATCGCCGTTTTCCACCTTCGACGCCCATTTCGCGGTCAGCGGTGCCACGGCCGCGCGCCAGGCCGCGATCTGGTCCGGCGTCAGAGTGTAGACTTCATGCCCCGGTTCGGCCGCCAGCTTGGCATGGCCGCCATGTTCGAAGTCGGCCCACGGAGTGGCGACTTTTTCCGCCCATTCCGGTGTGCAATGAGAATCGATTACATTGCGCTGGCCGGGTGACAGCGATTCGTAACGGTCCTTGTTCATCGCCCAAAGGAAGGTGGTGGCGAACAGCGGCACATCGATATGATACTTCACCACCTTGTCGATGCCGAACAGGACGATCGACCCCCATGGAAAGCCGATGGTGTTGGCGACGCCGCGTTCCAGCACCTCGCGCGCCTCAGGCGCCGAAGCCTGCACGTTGGTGCCGCCCAGCAGAGTGATCATCGCACCCATGCCGGCGCTGCCCGGCCGAACCTTGTCGCCCTTGATGTCCGTCGGCAGAACGATCTTGTGGCGTGAGTGGAACGTGCCGGGATCATTGAAGAAAACGAAGCAGACATGAACGTCTTTCATTTCCTTGGAGGCGTAAGGCTGATACCATTCGTCGAAAGCCGCCGTGCCACCCTTGGCATTTCCGACAAGAAACGGAAGCTCCCCCGCAGCGACTATCGGAAACCGCCCCGGCTGATAACCCGGATTGATATATGCCAGATCGGCTATGCCGTCCCGCGCCATATCGTAATGATCAAACGCCTTGCCGAGCTGCTCGGAGGGAAACAGCGTGGCCTTGATCGTGCCGCCAGACTCTTTCTCGATGTCGGCAGCCCAGGCAATCAGCGAAGGATTCAAAGGATGCGCGGGCGGCAACCAGGACGACATCTTCAGGGTGACGGTCTTGTCCTGCGCCACGGCCGGGGCGGCGAGCAAAGTCAACAACGCAGTGACGGCGGCGGCGAGGCGTATGGACATGCATGTTTCTCCCATTGGCCGCGTGCCCGGCCATTCCGGTTGCATGGTTAGCTTGTTTCGGATTGGTTGGCTATGGGCCGGGCGAACCGCGGAACGGGTTCCGGATCGTCAGCCGCCCGTCGATAACCTGTCCGTCCTGCATGTCTTCCGACAGCAGCGCCGAGCACCCGGCCTCCAGCGCCGAAGCAACAATCAGCGCATCGTAAAACGCGAATCCGTCTCGTGCCGCGATTGCCACCGCCGCTTCATGCGTGGCCAGGCCAATCGGCCGCGGTTCGGGAAACAGGACGCGCAGCGCCGCGAGGGCGTCGGCGATCTCCGGCCAGTTCCGCCGTAATTTCCGGCGCGCCACATTGGTGAATTCATTCAGCACCTGAACGCTGATAATGCCGCCTTGCCGCAGCAGCGCCGCCGCCTGCGGCTTCCGCGTATCGTTCTGACCAATGCTGTATACCAGGATGTTCGTATCCAGAAAGACGTCAGCGCTCATTCGCCTCATCCCGGCTGAAACGGAAGCCGGGGGGAAGCGTCCAGTTCAGCGCCTTCAACCGCTCCAACGCGTCGTCGCGGCTGGTGTCCCGCTTCACCTTGAAGGCGCGCGCGCCGGCGATTTCGATCTCGATCTCGTCGCCTTCCTTCAAGCCCAGGCCTTCAACAACCGACGCTGGAAGCCGGACCGCCAGGCTGTTGCCCCATTTGCCGATCTGCATGGTCGCCCCCATGATATACTTGACGAATGTATATCATAGATGCGGGGTTTGCAAGGCGTTACCCCTCCGCCACCGCCGGATAAGGCTGCTCCCACCGGTCGAGATACACGAAATCCGCCAGCTTCCCCCGCCCCACCGGCCCAAACTTCCCCATCGGATAGCCGATCGGCAGGATCGCGTAGGAGTGCACGTCCGCCGGCAGACCCAGCGCGGCGTCGGCTTCCTTCGCATACATAAGATGCCGCGTTGTCAACGTTGATCCGAGGCCGAGCGCCCGGATCGCCAGCAACATGTTCTGCACCGCCGGATAGATCGACGCCCCGGCGCCGCGCGCGGGGTTGGCGCCATCCTTCAGGCAAGCAACGATCCACACCGGAGCCGCATGGAAATGCTCCGTCAGATACGCCACAGCGCCATGCTGTCGGCTGTATTTCTCCGCTGTCACCCCCGGCGGCGGCGCGCTGGTGGCGTAACGAGGCCCGATGACCTCGTCGAACGCCTTCTTGTACCAGACCTGCACCGCTTTCTTGATCTCCGGGTCTTTCACCACCAGAAACCGCCAGGTCTGGAAATTGCCGCCATTCGCCGCCGCGGTGCCGGCCTCCAGAATCTGCCTGATCAGCTCGTCCGGCACCGGGTCCGGTTTCAGCCGCCGCATCGACCGCGTGGTTCCGATAATCTCGAACAGATCAGGCACTGCGTCGTTTCCCTCTAAATCCGTTTATACGCGCTCAAACCACCTTGGCCGCCCGCAATGCAGCGATCTCCTCCGCGCCGTAGCCCAGCTCCGCCAGCACCGCGCTGGTATGTTCGCCCGGCTCCGGCGTCGCGCTGCGAATACTCCAGGGCGTGCGGCTGAGTTCTATCGGCTGGCCGATAACCTCGATATCGCCCAGCACCGGATGCGGCACCGTCCGCGTCATTGCCAGATGCTTCACCTGGGCATCCGCGAAGACCTGATCCATCCTGTAAATCGGCCCCGACGGCACGCCCGCCGCGTTCAGCGCCTCGATCCATTCCGCCGACGGCTTCCCCCGGATGATCGCGCCAATCGCCTCGTTCAGCGCATCCCGGTTCGCCGAACGATCCCGCCCGGTGGCGAACAACGGATCAGCAGCGAGATGATCCGCCCCGATGGCTTTGCAGAACCGGCGATAAATGTCGTCCCCGGAAGCGGCAATGTTGATGTGCCCGTCGGCGGTCGCGAACACGCCGGTCGGGATGCTGGTCGGGTGATTGTTGCCCGCCTGGCCCGGCACCTCCCTGCCGATGGTCCAGCGCGCCGCCTGGAAATCCAGCATGGAAATTTGCGCGCCCAGCAGCGAACTTTTCACCCACTGGCCCTCACCCGATTGCTCCCGTTCCAGCAAAGCAATCAGGATGCCCATCGCGGCGAAAATCCCCGCGGTCAGATCGGCCACCGGAATACCGACGCGCATCGGCCCGCGCGCCGGCTCCCCGGTGATCGACATCAGCCCGCCCATGCCCTGGGCGATCTGGTCGAACCCCGGACGATCGCGATACGGCCCGTCCTGGCCGAAGCCGGAGATGCTGGCATAGACGATGCGGGGATTGACCGCCTTCAGGCTCTCGTAATCCACGCCGAGGCGGAATTTCACGTCCGGCCGGTAGTTCTCCACCACCACATCCGCCTGCGCCACCAGCCGCTTCAGCACGGCCAGACCTTCGGGCGCTTTCAGGTTCAGCGTCAGGCTGCGCTTGTTGCGGTGCAGGTTCTGGAAGTCCGGCCCGTGCCGCTCTCCACCGAGGCCGGCATCGCCCGCCGGCGCTTCGATCTTGATGACGTCCGCCCCCCAGTCGGCCAATTGCCGCACCGCGGTGGGGCCAGCGCGCACGCGGGTCAGGTCGATGACCTTGAAGCGCGCCAGGGGACCATGGGCTGTCGTCATCCGCTACTCCTCCCGGTCAAAAGCAAATGCTGCCATGAGAGGGCGCCGACGGTCGAATCCAGCCGGCTTACATCTGCACGACGGAGGTCAGCGTGAACGTCTCGCCGGGCGGGTTGTCACCGATGCGCACGGTGGTGTCGTTAACAAACCGATATGGCGGCACCGGCAGATTGTATGGCGCGGGCACGCCCGCATAGACCCGCCCCGCAAGATCGTATTTCGATCCGTGGCACGGGCAGAAATATCCCCCCGGCCAATTCGGCGCCGGTGTCGCCGGATCGGGGCTCGGCAGGTAGTTCGGCAGGCACCCCAGATGCGTGCAAATTCCGACAAGCACCGCGTATTCCGGCTTGACCGAGCGATGCCAATTCTCGGCGTAGGGCGGCTGCTGGCGGACGCCGGAGTTCGGGTCCGACAGCCGGGCAACCAGCCCCGGGTCTTGCAGCGTTTTCAGCGCCTCGGGCGTTCGGTTCACCACCAGCATCGGCGCCCCGCGCCATAGCACGACGATTTGTTGTCCGGCGGCGATCTTGCTCAGGTCGATGTCTATCGGCGCGCCCGCGGCGATCACGTCGGCGGAAGGGTCCATCGAATCGATGAAAGGCCAGGCAACCGCGCCGACACCGATAACGGTGGCGGCAGTTGTGACCAGCGACAGCATATCGCGCCGTTTGACCTCCGGCGCGGACGAGGCGGCGTTTGAGGACATAACTCGATCCTGGCGCAGATCGCCGAATTGGGCCAGTAGTCGCGGCAATGAAGTCTTCGTAAGTAACGCCCGCGCCGCTCCCTCTGTTCGGCTCCGCCGGAACCCGTAGACTTGCCGAAGACCAACCGGGAGGAGCCACATGCCGTTCGCCACGACCGATGACGGGATCCGCCTGCACTACGAGGAGACCGGCTCCGGCACGCCGCTGCTCTTCGTGCATGAATTCGCCGGCGACCACCGCTCCTGGGAGCCGCAGTTGCGGCATTTCGGCCAGCGCTACCGGGCGATCACCTACGCCGCCCGCGGCTATCCGCCGTCCGATGTCCCGGACGACCCCGCGCGCTATTCCCAGGTCCGCGCCACAGACGACATCGCCGCCGTGCTGGACCATTCGGGCATCCGCCAGGCGCATGTGGTTGGCCTGTCGATGGGCGGCTTCGCGACGCTGCATTTCGGCTTCCGCCACGCCACGCGCGCCTTATCCCTGGTCGTCGCCGGCTGCGGCTACGGCGCGGAGAAAGCCAGGCAGGACACCTTCCGCGCCGAGGCCGCCGCCGTCGCCGCGTTCCTCGACGAACACGGCATCCAGGCCTTTGCCGAAAAATACGCCCACGGCCCCACCCGCGTGCAGTTCGAGAACAAGGACCCGCGCGGTTTCGCCGAGTTCAAGCGCCAACTCGGCGAACATTCTGCTATCGGCTCCCGCAACACCCAACTCGGCGTGCAGGGTCAGCGGCCGTCGCTGTATGACCTGGCGCAGCAAATGGCGGCGCTGACGGTGCCGACCCTGATACTCACTGGCGACGAAGACTGGCCCTGCCTGCAGCCGGCGCTGCTGATGAAGCAGACGATCCCGGCCGCGGCCCTGTCGGTGATGCCGAATTGCGGCCACGCCATCAATCTGGAGGATCCGGATCAGTTCAACCGGCTGGTGGGCGATTTCATCGCTCAGGTCGATGCCGGGCGCTGGCCGAATCGCGATCCGCGGGCACTGGTGCAGTCGATCACCGGAATGAAATAGTGCAGACGCGCCTGTGATTGGACCGGCAAAGCGCGCGGCGATATCGGCGCCTGTGATGGCGCCTCGCTTCCGTCTTCCTATCCTGCTGCTCTGCGCTGGCGCCGTCTCCGGCTGCCAGTCTGTGCTGACCGCCTCCACTGCCGATGTCGCAGGCATTGCCGGGGCCGGCATCGCCAATGCGGTGACGAAGAGTCCCGCTTTGGCCACCGGGATCGGCCTTGGCGTTGCCGCGGGCGCCACGGCGGGGTTGCAGGCGGTTGAGCGGGACGTGCACCGCGCCGAACAGGACCGGATCGCGCAGGCGGCCGGAACGCTCGAACCGGGTGTCGTCGGTCACTGGAACGTGACGCACCGCATCCCGATAGAAAACAACGAGCATGGCGACCTGGTTGTCACCCGCATCGTCGGCAGCGCCGACTTCAACTGCAAGGAGATCGTCTTTTCCGTCGATACGGCGGACAAGACCGGCGACCACCGGGCATTCTACACGGCCACGGTTTGCCAGGACGGCTCCGTCTGGAAATGGGCCTCGGCCGAACCGGCAACGGCGCGCTGGGGGTCGCTGCAATGAGCCTGCGCTGGATGGCGCTGGCGGCGGTGCTGCCGCTGGCGGCCTGCAGCTCGTTCTCGGAGATCACCGGCCTGATCACCGGCGGCGCGGCCGGTGCGGCCACCGGCAGCCCGGCGGTTGGCTTTCTCGTCGGCGTGGCGGTGGATGCCGCCACCGATGCGGGGGTGACCTATGTCACCCGCGTCTGGCATGGCGCCGAGCAGGACGCCATCGCCCGCACCGCAGCGGATGTGCCGGAGGGCGTGGAAGTGCCCTGGAAGATCGCGCATCCGCTGCCCATCGGCAACGAACACGGCCAGCTTCGCGTCGTCCGCACCATCGAATCTCCGCTGGCCGACTGCAAGGAAATCGCCTTCTCGGTCGATGAAGGGACGGGCGAGAAGTTGAAGCGGGCGTGGTTCGTCACTTCGATCTGCAAGCAGGACAAGACCTGGAAATGGGCGGCGGCCGAGCCTGCGGTGGAGCGGTGGGGGTATTTGCAGTGAACCAGCAGATGGCCGGACAAGAGGGGCGGTGAGGTGAGCTCTGGCGCGACCGATCCGGCGTCGCCGCGGCTATCATCGCCGTGCGCCGAGCATCAGCGCTTGCGGACGAACTCGGTGCGCAGAACCAACCCCTTGATCGTGTCGTGACGGCAGTCGATCTCCTGCTCGTTGTCGGTCAGCCGGATCGACCGGATGATCGTGCCCTGCTTCAGGGTCTGGTTCGCCCCCTTGACCTTCAGGTCCTTGATGAGCGTAACGGAATCGCCATCGGCGAGCACATTGCCCGCCGCATCGCGAACCTCCGGCCGGCTGGCGCCGGCCGACGCGGCGATATCACCGGCCGGACGCCATTCTCCGGTCGTCTCGTCGAACACGTACTCGTCCTCATCGGCCGCCATATCCGCCTCTGTCACAGCTACCAGCGCCTTTTCCCCGCTACCCAGCCGATCGGCAAGCGCTAAAGCATCGCGGCGGCCACCTACACCCGCTTCATCACCTGTCGCGCGAACGTCTCCGCCAGCCGCCATTTTCCGGGATTGCCGACGGGAAAGATCATTTCCTGCAAGCCGTCCTGCTCCAGCGCCCGGATTTGTTCGATAATGTCATCCGCCGTGCCAACCAGGCAGGTGTCCCGGATCAGTTGCTCATCGATCAGTTCCGCCTCGCCCGGATGCAGGTCGGTGTAGTGGAACTCATGCGTGCGGAAATGCCGGTGTTCCGGCGGAGTCTGCTCGACCAATGCGCAGTAAGGCTTCCAGATTCGCTCCAGGAAGGCCGGCGGCTCCAGTCCGCGCTCCTGCACCATATCGTAATAGTAATAGACGGTCGCCATCACGTTGGGCCCGATCGCCTGCTTGATCCGGTCGGAGTCGGCCGGTTCGCCGGGTTCCAGCAGTGCAATGTTGGTCAGCGCGGCGTTGCGGAAGCCGCTCATGTCCCTGCCGCCGCGGGCCGCGCCTTGCCGCGCATGGCCGAGTGCATCCTGTATCGGCGCGCCGCGCGGCGGGCTGGCGCATACCAGCCCGTCGCCGAACTCGCCCGCCAGGGCCATCGCCCGCGGCCCGTAGCCCGAGACATACAGCGGAATCCGCGGCTTCAGATTCATGAACCGCGTATCGTGCCGCAGCATCTTTATCGGCTTCGTTTGGCCCTCAAACGTATAGTCCACCACCTCGCCATCCAGCAGCGCGGTGAGCACCCGGAGATACTCGGCGAAGGCCGCCATGGTCATCGGCTTCTGGCCCATGGTCCGCATCGCCGTGTTGCCGGTGCCGATGCCCAGGAAAATCCGTCCCGGCGCCAGCCGGTTCAAGGTCGCCACCGCCGCCACATGAACCGGCGGGATGCGCGTGCCGCAGATCGCGGTACCGGGGCCGATCTTCAGGGTCCGGGTGTGCTGGGCGGCGAGGGCGCAGACGGTGTAGACGTCGGAGAACATCATCTGGCTGTCGGCGACCCAGACGGAGTGGTACCCCAGGTTCTCGACGAAGCTGAAAAATCCGATCTGTTCGATGTCCGCCATCGCGCAGAAGCCGAATTTCATCGAAGTCTCCTTGCATCAGGCGCCGGCATTGGTCTCGGCGGCGCGTTGGCCGTCGCGCATAGTGCCATAACGGGCGCCGGGAGTCGCTATCCGACCGGTTCCAGCAGGGCGTTGAACAGCAAGGTCCGGCGCTCCTCCTGGTTGCGCTGGCCGTTGCGCATCTTCTCCCGTGCCGACGGCCCGACGATCACGTGGATGCCGAGCTGTGAAACCGCCCCGCCGGCCCGCAGCCGCTCGCGCTCCGCCGCGGCCTCCGCCAGCGCCGCCGCGGACTTGTCCTCCCACTCCAGCACCGCAAACCCGGCCGCTTCCAGCAGCGCGCGGGTCTCCTCCGGGGGCCGCAGGAAACTGAGATCCGGGCGGCTCGCCCACATCACCGGAAGCATCAGGTCTCCGCCCGGGCCTTGCGCCACTTCCTGGATCGCCAGTCGCCCTGCCGGTTTCAGCACGCGCCGCATCTCCGCGTAAAACCCCGGCCGATCGGCGATGTTCATGGCGACGTTCTGGGACCAGGCGCGATCGAAGCTGGCGTCGGGGAACGGCAGGGCCAGCGCCGAACCCGCGCGGAAGTCGGCCCGATCCGACAGGCTAACCAGCTTCGTCAGGCCGGTGGCCGCGGCAACGAAGGCGGGGGTGAGATCGACCCCGGTGACGCGGCATCCAAAGGTCGCGGCCAGGTATCGGGCCGGTCCGCCGATGCCGGACCCGATGTCGATCACGTGATCCGAGGGCAGCGGCGCCAGCATCCGGGCGAGTTCCTCGGTTCCCCGGCGCCCGCGGGAATGGAACTCATCGACCGCCGCCAGGTCGTCTATCGTCAACCTGTCGATCGGTATCCCCTCCCGTTTCAGGGCGTCGAGGATGCGTTCCAGCAGTCCGTCCTGCGCATAGTGGTCGGCGACGTGGTCGGTCATGGCGGCATGTCTCCCGGGCGTCAGGGTGCGGGCAGCCGATACCCCGGTCAATCGCCAAGCCGCCAACGTCCGGTCCGAACCCGCGATCGATGCGCGCCCGGCTTCGGGTTCCGTGGCCAGCTTGGCTCGAAACCGATTGCCGCGACTCGGTTCGGCATGGCAAAAAGCGCGCCATGCCAACCAGACGAATCCTGCTTGCCAGCGCGCTGCCCGCGGTCTTTGCCGCACGCGCTTTCGCCGCCCCAGCCGACAGCTTCCAGAGTTTCCTGAACGGCTTCCGCGCCGAGGCGCGGCATGCCGGAATCTCACCGGGAACCCTCGACCGCGCCTTCGCCGGGGTGGCGCCGAATCAGAAGGTGCTGGAGCGCGACCGGCATCAGCCCGAGTTCACCATGACGTGGACCCGCTATCGCGCGCTGGTGATCACCGACAAGCGGATCGTCAACGGGCGGGAGGCGGTGGCCACGAACCGCGCCTTGTTCCAGCGCGTGGAACAGCGCTACGGCGTCAGCACCGGGGTAATCGCCGGAATTTGGGGGCTGGAATCCAGCTTCGGCACCGGCATGGGCGACTTCCGCGTCGTAGAAGCCCTGGCGACGCTTGCCTGGGAGGGACGCCGCGCCAGCTTTTTCCGCGGCGAACTGATGGCGGCGCTGAAGATCCTCGATCACGGCGATGTCGCCCCGGCGGCGATGCTGGGGTCTTATGCCGGGGCGATGGGCCAGCCGCAGTTCATGCCCAGCAGCTATCTGCGCTATGCGGTCGATTTCGATGGTCACGGCCGCCGGGATATCTGGACCAGCAAGCCGGATGTGCTCGGCTCGATCGCCAACTACCTGGCGGAGTCCGGCTGGCGCAGCGGCCAGACCTGGGGCCAGCAGATCGTCGTGCCGGCCGGGTTGGAGGTCGCCGGCCGGGATGTGAAGCGTCCGCTGTCGGAGTGGGCGCGGGCCGGGGTTCGTCCGCTGGAGGGGCGCTGGGTCGCTGCTGGCGACACACCGGCCGGACTGGTGGCCCCGGACGGCGCGGGCGGCGAAACCTTCGCCGTGTTCGGCAACTTCGCCGCGATCCGCCGCTACAACCCGTCCGATTACTACGCTCTGGCCGTGGGGTTGATCGGCGATCAGGTGACGGGGTGAGGATTACGGTCCCATCGTCACGGGCCCGGCCGGATGTGTCATGGCTGCGCTTGGCACGCGCTTATGTGTCATGGCCGGGCTTGGCCCGGCTATCCCCGACTTGCGGTGCCGCAACAACCAAAGTCATGGATGGCCGGCCCAAGCCCGGCCATGACACATCGGACCGGGCCTGGCCGCTGCTCGCGCTGGTTCTCCTGACTTACGCCTGCACCCCCGCCCTCAAACCCGACCCGCATTACGTTCTCGGCAAGCCCTACCAGGCCGGTCCCATCTGGTACTACCCCGCGGAAAGCTACGACCTCGACGAAACCGGACTAGCCGCCGTCACCAGGGACACGACCTCCCGCTTGACCACCGACGGCGAACTGTTCGACCAGACCGCCCTGGCCGCGGCCCACCCCAGCATCCAGCTTCCCGCCATCGCCCGCCTGGCCAACCTGGAGAACGGCCTGGAAACCACGGTCCGGATCAACGACCGCGGCACCGGCGACCCGCACCGCCTGGTCGAGATCACCCGTCGCACGGCCGTCCTGCTTGGCATACCTGCGGACAGCGTGGCCCGGGTTCGCCTTACGGTCCTGACGTTGGAAAGCCACGCCGCCGCCGAAGCGCTGCCCGGCGCCCCAAGCCTCGGCCTGACCGCCGCGCCGCGCGGCGGCGTCGAGGTTGCGGACCTGCCGCCGCCCCCCGGCATCCGCCAGGGCGGCGGCCGGGCCGTCGGCGAAACCGCGACGCCACGTTTGGAAGCCACGCCTTCGGCGCCCCCACCGATGCGGCTGCCGGAAACCGTCACCCGCACCGAACCGCGCCCCGGCCGCCTGATGGTCCGGCTGGACACTTTCGACCACCGCCAGTACGCCGCCGTCGAGCAGGCCAAGATGGCCGCCGCCGGTGCCGTCATCGTGCCCATCCGGCAAGGCCGCACCCGCCAGTACCGCGTCGAGATCGGCCCTGTGCCGGACGTTGCGCATGCCGATGCCATCTTGGACCAGGCCCTTTTGTCCGGTATACCGGACGCCCGAATCATCGTTGATTGAGCGGAGGTTACGTGAAGATGCTGACTCGCCGTCTGAGCTTGCTCTCGACCGCCGCCGCCCTGACCGCCGGCCAGGCCCTGGCGGCGGAAAAGCGCCCGCCCACCGCCACGCATGCGGGTCCGCAAGGCCGCAAGACCAAGGAGGCCGCGCCCACCGGAACGCCGGCCGAAACCACGCTCGGCCCGGTCGATACCACCGCGCGCTGGGCGTTCATCCAGGACTTCGACACCGGCGCCACTCTGCTGGACAAGAATGCGGATGACGAAATGCCGCCGTCGTCGATGACCAAGCTGATGACGATGTATATCGTCTACGACCGCCTCAAGCAGGGCCGCCTGAAGCTGGAAGACGAGTTGCCGGTCACTGAAAAAGCCTGGCGGACCCAGGGGTCGAAGATGTTCGTTCAGGTCGGCTCCCAGGTGAAAGTGGAAGACCTGATCCGCGGCGTCATCGTGCAATCCGGCAACGATGCCGCCATCGTGCTGGCCGAGGCGATCGCCGGGTCGGAGGAACAGTTTGCCGAGCTGATGAACAAGACCGCCGCGCAGCTCGGCCTGACCCATTCGAACTTCAAGAACTGCACGGGCTGGCCCGATCCGGATCAGCGCATGAGCGCGCGCGACATCGCTACCCTGGCCGGACGGATCATCCGCGACTTCCCGGAATATTATCACTACGACGCCGAAAAGTCGTTCCGCTACAACGGCATCGACCAGGGCAACCGCAATCCGATGGTGCAGAAAGGCACGGCGGACGGGCTGAAGACCGGGCACACCGAGGCGGGCGGCTACGGCCTCGTCGCCAGCTCCAAGCGCAACGGCCGCCGCGTCATCGTCGTGCTGAACGGCATGGCCTCAATGCACGAACGCGCCGAGGAGTCCGAACGGTTGATGGACTGGGCGTTCTTCAATTACGAGGACGTGACATTATACACGGCCGGCGACGTGATCGAAAAGGTGCCGGTGTGGCTTGGCACCGAGCGTTCCGTGCCTTTGGTGGCCGGCCGCGACCTGATCGTGACGATGCCGCGCAACTGGCGGCAGAAGGCGTCGGTCAAAATCAGCTATGACACGCCGCTGAAAGCGCCTATCGCCAAGGGCGACACGCTGGGTAAGCTGGAGGTGACCGGTCAGGGCGTCCCCAACTTCAGCGTGCCGCTTCTGGCCGTTGACGATGTGCCCAGGCTGGGACTGCCGGGGCGCGCGATGGCGGTGCTGTCGAAATATGTGACGGGAACATAATGGCGGGCCGATTTATTACGCTTGAGGGTGGCGAGGGCGCAGGCAAGACCACGCAGTGCGAGTTGCTGGCGGAGGCGTTGACATCGTGCCACGTGCCGGTGCAGCGCACGCGTGAGCCGGGCGGCGCGCCGGGGGCCGAATTGCTGCGCGGGCTGCTGCTCGGCACCGAGATCGACTGGGCGCCGCGGGCCGAGACCCTGCTGCATTTTGCCGCCCGGGCCGAGCATATCGCGAAGACCATCCGTCCGGCTCTGGAGTCCGGGATTTGGGTCGTGTGCGACCGGTTTTTCGATTCCACCATGGCCTATCAGGGTTACGGCCAGGGTGCGGACAAGCAGTTTATCCGGGAATTGTCACGCTTGCTGGGGATTGCGCCGGAGCTGACCCTGGTGCTGGACGTGCCGGAGGATATCGGCGCCAGGCGGATGCGCCAGCGCGGCGGCGACGCCGATCGGTACGAGAGATTGGATGCGGCGTTCCATGCCAGGGTACGGGCGGGGTATCGCGAGATTGCCGCGGCCGAGCCGGAGCGGTGCGTATTGATCGACGCTTCGGCGGATGTGGAAACCGTCCACGCGGCGATCCTGGAGGCGGTTGAAACGCGGCTGTAAGGGCGAATAGCTCTCGGGAAGCGACTTTCCCGGCCGTGCCGCTTCGTCATGCCGACGAAGGTCGGCATCCACGCCTTTGCTTGCACAAGCAAAGGCGTGGATGGCGGGCCTTCGCCCGCCATGACGATGAGGGCGACCGTGCCTGCGAGCAAAACGTCCGGTAACGTGTCTTAAGTCGGCGGCAGCTTGTTACGCACCAGCTCACCGACCATTTCGGCAACCGGTTCCGTTACTTCCACCTCGGCCAGATCGGCCGCAGCCAGATCTTCAGTCAATTGAAGCGTTGCCGTATCGTCTTCCTCGATCGCCGCGGCCCGGAGATCCAGGACCGTTGCGATGATGTCGCGATGCATGCCCTGCACGTTCGCGTGCTCCTCACGCAGCCGATCGCTGCCGGAAACCGCCCACATCATGTCGGGCCTCGCGATGCCGGAGGCCAGCGCCGGAAGCAGCGTCAGTTGCGGCAGGATCGCTTCGTTCTCGAACGCGATATACCGGTTCAATACAACAATGACCTGCCGGGCCGCGCTGCCGGTTGGCGAGCTGCGATCGGCGACCTGATGCAGCGACGCCAGGATACGCTCCTGCTGCTGAGCCTCCGACGCCGGGATTATCGGGGCCGCGGCAGCGTTCGCGGATACGGCGAATCCACAACCCAACAGGGTGGCGGCGATCAGCATTGACTTCATCTTTATGATGTCTCCATAGTATTGTTGAAACTACCGGCGCTGACGCGACGGCCGGCAACCGGCGATCCGCCACCGCCCCCGATACGTTTCATCCCACATCGATATGATTATCTTCGGTAGACCCCGCCTCGATCCGCGGGTCGTTTCTAGTGTGCCGCGGAGATTATCCGTGGGTTTGTCCAGCATGTGGCGCGATTGTACACATATTCAAACTCCTTGTTTGGCAGCATCGAGCCTGTTTGCTTGCCGGTGATCTTGGCTACCGCAGGCGAAGCGGCGGTTCAACCGGAAATTTCCTGAAAAGGGCGGTTTTTGGTTTCAGAAAATTGTCTGATACACACTGTTACCTATGCGTGATTCGCAAGGCCCTCTATCGTGTATGCAACCAAAACCTGCCAACGCTAACCCCGGGACTGTCCATGGAGACCTCGTCACACCTGCTGCTTATCGAGGATGATGCGGAAATCGGCCGCATGGTGTCCCGCTTCATGCGCGAGCATGGCTTCCGGGTTTCGCTCGCCACCGATGGCAAGGCGGTCGACCGCATCATGACGGACAACAAGATTGACCTCGTGCTGCTCGATCTCATGCTGCCCGGCGAGGACGGCCTGAGTATCTGCCGCCGGCTGCGATCGGGATCGACGGTGCCGATCATCATGATCACGGCTTTGGGGGCCGAGGCGGATCGGGTGGTGGGGTTGGAGGTGGGGGCGGACGACTACGTGACCAAGCCGTTCAGCACCCGCGAACTTCTCGCCCGTATCCGGGCCGTACTGCGCCGCAGCCGCCTGTTCGATATCGCCGAGCGGCAGACAGCGGTATTCAGGTTCGACGGCTGGCACCTGAGCCTCGGCACGCGCCAGTTGCAGTCGCCAGACGGCCTCCAGGTGCCGCTGACCAGTGCCGAATTCAACGTGTTGAATGTATTCTGCCAGCATGCCGGACGGGTGCTGACGCGGGAGCAACTCCTCGATCTGGCGCATGGACGCTCGGCCGTGCCGTTCGATCGCAGCGTGGATATCCAGATCAGCCGGCTGCGCCGCAAGATCGAGCCCGACCCGAAGGATCCGACGCTGATCCTGACGGTTCGCAACGGCGGCTACATGTTCACACCGACGGTAACCTCGTCCGGAGACGAGCCATGAGGCGCCTGCTTACCGGCGGAACCACCCGGCAGATCGCCGCGATCGTCGTCGTCGCGATTGTGGCGGCGCATGCCATGACCGGGGCGCTCTGGCTGTCGGTCGATACGCGGCCGGGTGCGCCTCCGGAATTTCTCGCATCCGCCTCGCGCATCGGCCTGGTGCTGCGGCTGCTGCAGGCGCTGCCTGCCGAGAATGCTGCGGCAATCCTGGCGGCATCGTCGGACGGCGGTTTTTCGGTGCGCGAAGGCACCGGTAAGCCACCGGTCCTTAGCGCCGGTGGGCACGAGGTGATCTTTATACGTGACGCCGTCGATGCGGCGCTCGCGCCCGGGGCGCTGCTCCAGGCTGTCGGCAGGGAGTCCCGGGCGGACCGCCAGCCAGGCAACCTCGCCGTTGTCGTCCGCCGCGGCGCGGGCTGGCTGCTGTTCGATCTTGACCCCGGCATAGGGCAGCCGCCAAAGGGGCATCACTGGTTCTCGCCCGGTTTGATCGCCTGGCTTATCGGCAGCCCGCTGCTGATCGCTGTGGTCTCGCTTTGGGCGATGCGCAGGGTCGTCAGCCCGCTGGTCCGGCTGGCGGTGGCGACTGAAGGTCTTGGCGACCTGAAGGATCCGATCCCGGTCGCCGAGGAGGGCACGCTTGAAGTGCGCCAGGTCGCGCATGCTTTCAACGCGGTGACCGGGCGGCTGCGGCGCTTCGTTGTCGAGAGGACGCGGATGCTGGCGGCGGTCAGCCACGACCTGCGCACGCCGCTGACCCGCATGCGGCTGCGCGCCGAGACGGTGGAGGACGAGGAAATCCGCACGAAAATGCTGACCGATATCCGCACGATGGAATCGATGATCACCGCGACTTTGGCGTTCATCCGCGAGGAAAGTGCGCGCGAGGCGATGGAGCGTGTGGACATGGCGGTGCTGTTGCAGACGGTCTGCGACGATTTCGCCGATGCCGGCGCGGACGTTGACTACGAGGGTCCGCTGCACTGCGCCGCGTCATGCCGGCCGCAGGCGTTGCAGCGGGCGCTGATCAACCTGATCGACAATGCGGTGAAACGCGATGCCGGCGTGACCGTGCGCCTGGAGCAGGAGTTGGAGGGTTTTGTCGTAACGATCGAGGATGACGGGCCGGGGATACCGGAGGAGCAGAAGGAAGATGTGTTCAAGCCGTTTTTCAGCGGCGATGCGCAACGCGACGATCCGAGCGGCAGCATGGGGCTGGGTTTGTCGATCGTTCGGGCGATCGTTCAGTCGCATAACGGGGAAATCGAACTGTCCGACCGGGTGCCGCATGGATTGAGCGTGCGGCTGTGGATTCCGTGGCGGCAACCGGAGGTTCCGGCTGGGCGGGCGGGGAAACGCACGGCGGATGCGGGGTGAGGCGCGTTGTAGCCGCCCGATTCGCCGTTTCGGCGCGGGTGTTTGTTTTGCCACCGCGTTTTCGACGCAGAGTTCGCAGAGCGGGGCGCAGAGCGCGCAGAGGGGATTTTGGAAACGTTTCAAAGCAGCGGCGTGATGGACAAAAGATCAGGGAAGACGATTATTTCGATACCCGCGGCCGTTTAACACTAACCGGCATGGCGAACGACTCTTCGGCGGGCCACCCCCATAGGCGTTAAAATAGCGCCCGTCGGGCGCCGCTTCCCCTCGTCATGCCGACGCAGGTCGGCATCCACGCCTTTGCCTAAACCCGCACCGCAAGGCGTGGATGGTGCGCCTTCGCGCACCATGGGAGAAACGCAGCCGCCGCAGCACTATTTAGCGCCTATTGGGGCGGTCTTTATCCTTCCGCCGGCGCCACCGATTCGCACCGACCGCCCAAGCGACTCAAGTAACGACAATCAGCGCGTCAACCGCGGTAATCCGTTCCCCCGCGCAGATCAGCGGATTCACGTCCAGCTCCGCCACCGTATCCCGGTGATCCGCCGCGAACCGCGACACATCGCTGATCACCCGCGCCAGCCGCCCGATATCCGCGCCCGGCATGCCGCGGAACCCCTCCAGCAGCTTGACCCCCTTCAACTGCCGCAGCAGCCCCTCGGCCTGCAAAGGCGTCACCGGGGCAGGGGACAGGGCGGTATCCTTCAGCACCTCCACCAGCACCCCGCCCAGCCCGACGACGACCATCGGCCCGAACAAAGGATCGTTGTGTGCCCCGACAACCATCTCGATCCCCTGCGGCAACATCGGCTGCACCAGCACGCCGTTGATCCGCGGCGGCGGCTCGACCTTTGCCGCATTCCCCATCACCGCCTGATACGCCGAACGCACGTCATCGGCGGACCGCAGGTTCAGCCGGATCACCCCCGCCTCCGTCTTGTGCGGCAGGTCGGGCGATTCGACCTTCAGCACCACCGGGTAGCCAAGCGCCTCTGCGGCATCGACGGCATCGGCGGCGGACCGGGCCAGACGCTCGCCCACCACCGGCACGCCATACAGCGACAGCACCGCCTTCGCCTCCCGCTCCGTCAGCGTCTTCCCGGCCGCACCGGCGATCAGCGCGCCTGCCCGGGCAATCACATCCGGCGGTGTCGCCGCGACGGTCCGCGTCCCGGCCACGCGCTGCTCCGCGCGCCAGTGCCAGGCTGCCAGCGCGGCGAAACAGGCGTTCATCGAACGGAACAGCGCCACCCGGCTGCACCGGTTCGCCTCCACCACGCCCGGGCCATCCTGCCATTCCGTCTGCCAGACGACGCACGCCATCTTGCCGGACCGCTCCGCCAACGCGCTGTAGACCTCCGGCCGTTTCGCCGACGGTGCGTAGCCGTAGGTCAGCGGTGAAACCAGCACGCCGTATTGCGGATCGCTCAACAACGCGGTGGCGCAGGCGCCCAGCGCCTCGGGATCGCTGAGGATCTGCGCGGTCACATCGCAGGGATTGCGCGACGACCCGAACTCCGGAATGCGGGATTCCAGCACCGCGCGGACCTCGGGGCCTGGCTGCGGCATCGGCACGCCGTGCTGCTCCGCCCGGTCGGTTGCCATGATCGCCGCCCCGCCGGAGGCCGCGACGATGGCGGCGCCGCGTGCTTGCGGCGGCGGCGCCTTGGCGAAGAACGCGGCGGTTTCCATCAGCGCTTCGAAATCGTCCACGACGATGGCGCCGGCATGCCGGAACAGCGCGCGGTAGGACTCGTGCGATCCGGCCAGCGACCCGGTATGCGACATCGCCGCCGCGGCACCCTGCTCGCCGGTCGCCATCTTGAAGATGACCAGCGGCTTGTCGGCCGCGCGAGCGTTTTCCGCCGCCAACAGCAGGCGGTCCGGGGTCGCCATGCCCTCGAACACGCAGGCGACCGAGCGGGCGTCCGAATCGGTCGCCAGGTAGTTGACGAAATCCGCCATGTCCACATCGCAGGAATTGCCGGAGGTCAGCACGTGGCTGATCGACAGCCCGCGCATCACGCCCTGCGCCAGCGCCATGCCCAGCGCGCCGGACTGGCTGATGATACCCACGGCATGGCCGATGGGCCGGGGGATGGGCGTGATGTCCATGAAGGTGACGCGGCTGTCGAGCAGCGCGTTCGCCACGCCGATGCAGTTGGGTCCGACGATCCGCAGTCCGGTTTCCCGCGCGATGGCTGCCAGGCGGTCCTGCTGGGCAATGCGATCGTGCTTGCCGGTCTCGGCATAGCCAGAGGCAAAGATGATTGCGCCGCCGGCACCGGCTTTGGCGCAGTCGAGGACGATCTCCTCCACCGCCTCCCGCGCCGCGCAGATCACCGCGCAGTCCGGCGCTTCGGGCAGGTCGCGCACGTTCGGGTAGCACGCCCGCCCGTCGATCGTTTCATACCGCGCATTCACCGGATAGGCGCGGCCGGTGTAGTGCGCCATGTTGGCGAGCACCTGCCTGCCGAAGGCGCCGGGGCGGGTGGAGGCCCCGATGACGGCGATGCTGGCCGGATGAAGCAGCCGGATAAGCTGTTCCCGGCTGTAAACGCCGGTGCGCCTGTATTGCTTGTGCATTGGCCCTGCCTGGTGGACATCTCCGGACCGAGCAGCATACCCGCCGGTAGCGCGGCGGCAAGGCGGCGGTGTTTGCCGTATTCAAGACTGCGGTAACAGTGTGGTTCCGAGACGAGAGGCTGCGGCCATGGGGTATGCTGTTCGAACGATTTTGACGTCGGTGATGATTGTCACCGGATCGCTTTCGGCGCTGGCGGAGGTGCGGTGCCCGGCCTCGCTGGAGAGTTTTGCCTACGCCAGGGCAAGCGTTTTCGATGGGCCGCCGGAAGAGCAGGCCGATCTGGTACCGGACAGCCAAAAAGGCGGGACGGATACGTGGCGGGTTGGCGGTATTTTCAACTCCGGGCGGGTGCCCTACCTGGTCTGCCGCTACCAGGGGACGGCGCGGACAGTGTCGTTTCAGTTGCAACGGCCTGCAACTGTCTGCCTGGCGCCGCAGCGGCGCGGGACCGCGTTCTGCCGATAAGGCCGCCGGGTCTGCTTCTCCTGCCGATTGACGTCTCCCGGCGCCGCCGCATACTCGCCGGTAGCCACCAGGGGAAACCAGCATGCCGTCGCTGTTCGATCTCACCGGAAAGGTCGCCATCGTCACCGGCTCAACCAAGGGCATCGGCCTCGCCATCGCCACTCGCATGGCCGAGCACGGCGCCACCGTCGTGATTTCCAGCCGCAAGCCCGATGCCTGTGAGGCGGTCGCCGCCGCCATCCGCGAGAAAGGCCACAAGGCCGTCGTCATCCCCTGCCATATCGGCCGCAAGGAGGAATTGCAGGCGCTGGTGGACCGCACGGTGGCGGCATGCGGCGGCATCGACATTCTGGTGGAGAACGCCGCGGTGAACCCGTATCTCGGCCCGTCCGCCGCGATGCCGGACGAGGCGTTCGACCGCGTCATGGGATCGAACGTGCGCAGTAACGTCTGGCTGGCGAACATGGCCATTCCGCACATGGTCGAGCGCGGCGGCGGCGCGGTGATCATTATTTCATCGATTGGCGGTTTGCGCGGCTCGCCGCAACTGGGCGCCTATGCGATATCGAAGGCCGCCGACATGCAGTTGGCGCGCAACATCGCGGTGGAGTGGGGGCCGAAGAACATCCGTGCCAACGCCATCGCCCCCGGCCTGATACGCACTGATTTCGCCCGCGCCTTGTGGGAGAACCCGGCGCTGTACCGCAAGCGCACCCGCGACACGCCGCTGCAGCGCATCGGCGAGCCGGACGAGATCGCCGGCGCCGCGGTGTTCCTGGCCTCGGCGGCGGGCAGCTTCACCACCGGCCAGACGATCGTGATCGATGGCGGGACGACGGCCGGCTCGGTGATTTCGCACGACGATTGAAATCGGCCGGGGTCCCGGCAAGAGGATCCGCAGCCACCTTGTCCGGCGAAAGAGGCGGTCCCTCGGTTGCGCGACCAGAGGGTCCAATACGCCGTCCACAGGCGTGACTAACTGTTACAAGGCATTATCCGGTTTATCTCAGACCAGCGATGTAACTAAAAAAATCAAGGATTTACCGCGCTGCACAAATCTTTGGCAGCGGCAGAAACCACCCGTGCACGCGCTTTCCAGGGGTCTCAGGGAAATTAGGCCACCGTTTTATCCACAGGTCCGGGGGATAACGGACGCGTGATACACAGGCCCATCGCCGCCCCGGATGGGTTTCTCCGCCGGCTTCACCACAGCGTCGCGAATCGAGCAGCTCACACTTGTCACGGGCAATCGCCGCGGTACTCTGCCCGGGTGACCGGCCACGGAACCCCATGCAGCCACTCTTCGACCCCGCCGACTTTCGCCTTCCCCCCGGCATTGCCCATGTCTGCGCCGGCGGCGAGAGCGCGGCCTTGCGCGCGCACGACCAGGCGCTGCTGCAATATGCCGCCGACAAGAGCCTCGGCCTGCCGGGCCGCACCGCGCAGGAGGCGCAGATCGAAGCCGCCCGCGCCGGCATCGCCCGCCTCTGGGGCGTCTCCGCCGCCGATATCGGCTTCGTCTCCAACGTTGCCGAAGGGGTTTCCATCGTTGCCGAAAGCCTGGACTGGCGGGACGGCGATTCCATCGCGATCGACGCAAACGAATACCCGTCCGTCGTTGGCCCGATCGCGCTCCGCCGTCACCCGGCGATCCGGCTGCTCCAGGCGCGCGGCGACGATCCGGACCGTCTCGCCCGGGTGGCTGACGGCAGCACCCGCATCATCGCCGCCAGCTACGTCTCCTACCTCACCGGTGAGCGCACCGATCTGAAAGCTCTCCGCGCGGCGGCGGATCGCGTAGGCGCCCTGCTGCTGGTGGATTTCACCCAGGCGTCGGGCTATCTGCCGATCGAGGCGTCGCTGGCGGATTTTGCTTTTTCGGCGTGCTACAAGTGGATGTTGGGCATTACCGGCGTCGCCGTCGCGTTCTGGAACCGGGCGCGGGTACCGGACTGGGCGCCCGCGTCGGCCGGTTGGCATTCCTTCGCCCCGGGTGCCCGCGGCTACGACCCGATACCGTCGCTGAAGCCGGATGCGATGCGCTTCACCCGCGGCAATCCGGCGCATTGCCCGATCTACGTGCTGAACAGCGCGCTGTCCTATCTGGCGCGCTACGACATGCGCGACGTGCAGCGCCATGTGCAGACCCTGACGGCGGCGCTGATGGAGGGGCTGCGGGGCCTCGCCATCACCACCCCGCGCGACCCGGCCCGGCACGGCGCGAGCGTCTGCTTCGCCTCACCGGACGCGGCCGCCCTCGTCTCGGCGCTGCACGCAAAGGGCGTCTATGCGTGGAACGGCCAGGGCCGCGTCCGCATCAGCTTCCACGGCTATAACGGCATGGCGGATGTCGAGCGGGTCGTCGCGGCGCTGCGGTCATAGGTCGCCGCTACGCCGCCCTGACACTTGCGAGGAAGCTGCCGACCTCCCCGGACAATTGGTCCGCCTGCTTCGAGAGATCGGACGCGGCGGACAGGAAGGTGCCCGCTGCCGTGCCGGTTTCAGCCGCCGCCTGGCTGACGCCGCCGATGCCGATGGTGACCGCCTGAGCCGCCTGGCTGGTCTGCTGGACGTTGCGGGCGATTTCCGCCGTCGCCGCGCCCTGCTGTTCGACCGCAGCCGCGATGGTGGTGGAAATCGTGCTGACCTCCTCGATGGTGGCCGAGATCGCGCGGATCGCTTCCACCGCCTCATGCGTCGAAGACTGGATCTGGGTGATCTGAGCGGCAATCTCCTCGGTGGCTTTGCCGGTCTGGGTGGCGAGGCTCTTCACTTCCGACGCTACAACGGCGAAGCCCTTGCCGGCATCGCCCGCCCGTGCCGCCTCGATCGTGGCGTTCAGTGCCAGCAGGTTGGTCTGGCTGGCGATATTGGTGATCAGGCCGACGACGGCGCCGATGCGTTCCGCGCCTGCGGCCAGGGCGCGGACGATCACATCGGTGCGCCGTGCGTCTTCGACCGCCGTCCCGGCGATTTTGGATGACTGCGCGACCTGGCGGGTGATTTCGCCGATGGAGGCGGTGAGTTCCTCGGCGCCGGAGGCGACGGTGTGCAGGCCGGCGCTGGCCTCCTCCGCCGCGGAAGCGACGGAGGCCGCCTGCTGATTGCTAAGGTTGGCGGTGCCGGTCACCGATTGAGCGGTGGCTTCCAGCTCGGTGGAGCGTGCCGACAATGCTCCGGCCAGCCGGCCGATCTGCCGCTCGAAACCGGTTGCCAGCCCCTCCAACGATGCCTTGTGTTCAGCGGCGGCGCGCTGCCTGACCGCATCCTGTTCGGCTCGCAGGCGATCCGTTTCGGCCATGCTGTCTTTGAAAATCAGAACCGTGCCAGCCATCTCGCCGATTTCGTCGCGCCGCCCGGTGCCGGGAATCGCGACCGTCTGATCGCCCTTTGCCAGCCGGTCCATGGCAATCTTCAGGCTGCCGAGCGAACCCGCGATGTCGCGGTTTATCAGCCAGGCGGCGGACAGCATCATCGCCAGGGCGAGGCCGGCGAACATCGACAGGTGCAGCAAGGTGACGCGGATATCGCTCTCCAGGTCGTCGATGTAGAGTCCGGTACCAACCAGCATATTCCATTCCGGTATCGGCTCGACATAAACCAGCTTGGGCTGCGGATCCGTCGATCCGGGTTTTGGATAGCGATAGACGACCGTGCCGCCGCCTGCGCGGGCAGCCTCGATCATGGCCTGAACCAGGAGCTTGCCGTCCGAATCCTTTATTCCGAAACGGTTGGTGCCCTCGACCACTGGCGTCGGTCCCAGCACGAGCGTCTGGCCGTCCATCCCGTAGGCGAAGTAGTAGCCGACGCCGCCTCCGTAGCGCACGGGGCGGATCGCGTTGCGATAGCGTTCGATCGCCTGCGCGCGAGTCAGGCCGTCTGATTCTTCCTGCTTTTGGATGTCGCCGGCGACCGAGACGGCCTGCTCAGCCAGGGCTCGCAACTTGCCGGCGCGTTCATCGTACATGCGCTCGCGCAGGATCGACCCCGCGGCGCCGACGGCCACGAGCAGGGCCAGCGCTGACAGGCCGACGAGCAACGCGAGCTTGGTGCGGAGCCTGAGTTGGCTGAGGAAGGACATCCGGCATCCTTTGAACGAGTGGGCGACTGCCCACCTCGTTAACGAGAAAAGATGAAGAATCCCTTAACGCCGCGCCGGATGTGGAGGGTGAAGCGAACTGCGTTCGGCCCGGCAGAGCCGGACGCGAACAAGAAATCGTGAACCGTACGCGGGGCGGCGGTCCGACAGCAAAACGGCCGCTTCCCCAAGGAAGCGGCCGTTTTGTATGGACGTCCGGAAGCCCGGATCAGCGCTTGCTGAACTGGAAGCTCCGGCGTGCCTTCGCCTTGCCGTACTTCTTGCGTTCCACCGCGCGGGAGTCGCGGGTCAGGAACCCGGCCACCTTCAGGATGCTGCGCAATTCGGGCTCATAATACGTTAGCGCGCGGCTGATGCCGTGCCGCACCGCGCCGGCCTGGCCGGACAGCCCGCCGCCGGTCACCGTGCAATAGACGTCGAACTGGTTGTAGCGGTCCGCCACCAGGAACGGCTGGGTCAGCAGCATCCGCAGCACCGGGCGGGCGAAATACTGCACAACCTTCTTGCCGTTGACGGTGATCTCGCCCTTGCCCGGCTTGATCCATACGCGCGCGGTGGATTCCTTGCGGCGTCCGGTGGCGTAGGAGCGTCCGAGTTCGTCGCGCTTCGGCTCCCGGTGCGGCTGGGTCGAGGCGAGCAACTGCGAGGTAACGCCGGTCGCGGTGCTCCCGGACTCATCGGCCTGCCGTGCCGCGAGCGCTTCCTTCAGATCGGCCAGGGTGCCGGTTTGAGTTCCAGACATCGAATCAGCCCCTCTTGTTCTTCGGATTCAGCGCGGCGACGTCCAGCGTCTTCGGCTGCTGGCCGTCATGCGGATGCTCGGCCCCGGCATAGATATGCAGGTGCTTCATCTGCTTGCGCTGCAGCGGGCCGCGGGTGATCATCCGCTCGACCGCTTTCTCCAGCACCAGCTCGGGATGCTTGGATTCGAGCCGCTGGCGGATGGTGCGGCCCTTGATCCCGCCGGCATAGCCGGTGTGGTAGTAGAACACCGACTGGTCGAGCTTGTTGCCCGTCACCTTCACCTTGGCGGCGTTGACCACCACGACGTTGTCGCCGCAATCGACATGCGGGGTGAACTGCGGCTTGTGCTTGCCGCGCAGGTGGGTGGCGATGACGACGGCGAGGCGGCCGAGCACGATGCCTTCGGCGTCGATCAGCACCCAGTTCTTCGTCACCTCCGAGGGTTTCAGAGAGGCGGTTGTCTTGAGCATGTGAGGGTCCGGTTATTCAGAAGGCGCGGGTTATGGCGTCGGAACCCTTGGCGGTCAAGCGGTTTTCTTGTGTGGTATTATGATACCACAGCCAGTCGGCTGGCCGTGCGACCCGCCGTCGGGTTGACGGACCGTCGCCGGATGAGGCGAGCATCATAGACCGCGCCAAGGTAGATGATGACACGATCGAGACCGGTCATCATACTGTGCCGGCTGAGACTGCCGGGGAACAGGATGCTGGACGGACTGATCGAAAAAATCCGGGCGCTGGAAGTATCGCGGGCGATAGCCCCGAACGACCTGATGTATCATCCCGACTTCGCCGAACATTACTATGGCGTGGGCCGATCGGCGACGCGCGTGATGCTGACGGCGTTGCTGGCGCGCTGCGAATATTTCGGCGGCGACACGCCGATCGGCCGCATCCTCGATTTCGGTTGCGGTCATGGGCGGGTCACCCGCTACCTGCGCAAAGCCTTCCCCGATGCGGAGATCGCCGTCTGCGACTACGACTCCACGGGGGTTGACTGGTGCGTGGAACATTTTGGATGCCGCGCGATAGCCGAACCGCCGCCGGGCAGTTTCGATCTGGTGTGGCTGGGTTCCGTGTTCACCCACCTGCCGGCTGTCATAACCGAAGCGGTCCTGGCCACGGTCGCGGCGGCCGTCCGGCCGAACGGCATGCTGATATTCACGTCCCAGGGACGCTACTCCGACATGCGATCCGCGGCCGAGCCGGACGCGCAACCTTACGGCATCGACCGTGATCGCTGGGCGCGGATCGTCCTCGGTCTGCATGCCGATGGCTACGGTTTTGCCGAGTATCCGGGACAGCAGGACTATGGTGTGACGATGATCCGTCCGGACTGGTTCCAGCGCCGCATGCTGGCTGACGAGTCGTTCGTGCAGATATCGTTCCAGGAAAAGGGCTGGGACAATCATCAGGACGTTTACGGGTTCGCGCGGCTTGAACTGCTCGATGCCCGCAAGGGATCCCTTTAATCCGGCGGGGGACGTTCTACTGCTTTACAGCCACGAAATCCGCCGAACCGGCATTGATCCGCAGCGTCCGCTCGAATGACACATAGTGGTATCGGTGCGCCGTGTGGCCGGCGTGTATCGCCACCGATACGGTATAGCGCCCGGTATCGGTGAAACTCTTGAACCCCGGGCCGGCGTCCAGCTTGCGGCTCATGGTCACCGCCCAGACGCCATCCGACTGAGTTGCCTCGGCCGTCACCACGGTGGGTGTGGTTTCCTCGCGCTTGTCGAAGATCGAGCCATTGACGGCCACCGGCGCGGCACCGGGGTTCAGCTTGGCCTCCCAGAAGTCCAGCACATAGCCATCGGCGCGTAGCTTCGCCAGATCCTCCGCCGGTTTCAGCGTGTCGCCGCCGCCCTGGCGGGTCATTTTCAGCCGCGTCTTCGGCAGATACATCGTACGGGTGGCGCCCTTGGCGGACGGCATGCCGTTCGAATCGTCGTGGCAGGCGGCGAAGCAACCGCCACGGTTTGCCTCCGGCACGCCGCCGTCGTTGAACAGCACCGTCACCTTGGTGGCGTATTGCGGGTCCTGCTTTGCATCCGGCTGCGCGCCCTCGGAAAACTCGATGTGCACGTAAAGATTGGTGCCGTCGTTGGCAAACTTCACCGTGGCCGGAATATAGCCGCGTTTGCCGGCAATCGGTGCCGGTTCGATCGCCGGCTTGGTGCCGTCCTTGAACACCCGCGGCTGGCCGGAGGCGATTTGCGGCCCCATGGTCTTTTCTTCACCGATATGGCAGTCGTCGCAGTTCTTGCCCTCGGTAAACTCCTTCGCGCCGGACATCGCGGACTTCGTCAGCGACCATTCCCAGGACGACTGGCCGGGGTAGAACAGAACGATTTCCTTGCCGCTGACGCCTGTCCAGTCGATCCCGGCCGCCCGCGACGGCGCGGCGCTTAGAACGGCGGCCAGACCCGAGGCGGCGGCGAACAGTTTGAATGCGAAAGTCATTGATCGGTCCTGATTTGTGGCATGCAGTTCATCACGGCCCGGTCAGTTCGGGCATCGGCGGGGCGCTTTCGTCATCATCGAAACCCTCGATCTCGTCCGTTTTCGGCGGTTTCGGCAGCAGATGCGCGATGCCCTTGTGGCAGTCGATGCAGGTTCGCTCCCCGGTCAGCAGCCGCGCCTGATGCACCGCGGCGGCGCGCGGCTGCTGCCTGGACAAATCCATCGATTGCGCGCTGTGGCAGTTGCGGCATTCAGCCGAGTTGTTGGCGGTCATGCGCGCCCATTCCCGCTGCGCCATCAGCGTGCGCTGGTCGAGGAATTTCCGGCGCGTATCGATCGCGCCGAACAGCTTGGCCCAGACCTCCTTCGACGCCTGCATCTTGCGGGCGATCTTCAGGGTCCAGGGATGCGGCGTGTGGCAGTCCGGGCAGGTGGCCCGCACGCCGGAGCGATTGGTCCAATGGATCGTGCCCTGCAGTTCCTGGTAAACGTTGTCCCGCATCTCGTGACAACTGATACAGAACGATTCGGTATTGGCGGCTTCCATCGCGGTATTGAAGCCGCCCCAGAACGCTACCCCCGCGACGAACCCGCCCAGGGTCAGGAACAGCAGGCTGAAATGCACTGATGGCCGCGTCGCCGTGCGAAACCAGACATTGCCGGTCAGCCACGACCAGCGGCCAGGCGGCGGGGAGGGGGCGGACATCCGGCCTCAATGCGGTCCCGGCGGGCCGGCGAAAATGAAATACACCCACCACGCCAACCCGTACGCCGCGACAAAGCCGCCCGCGATCACCGGCCACGCCATGACGGACAAGAAAAGGAACATGACGGCTTCCCGCCATTTCCGAGGTTCCGCCGCATCTGCTTGCATGGCACCTTCCGCGCTGACCGGAGGGAGATCAATCCCGCGCGATCTGTCGCCGATGCCTAGGCCCGGCGTCCTGCGATATCAAGCACCAAGAGGTCGTAGGCAGCGGCACGCCAGGCCCTCAATCGCCGGAAAACGCCTTGCCGTCACCCGCACCACCCAAAGCATCCGCCAACCTGCCGACCGCGACTTCGATCTGACGCTCCGCGGGGGCGCCGAAACCCAGCAAGACGGCGCGTTCCCCCACACGCCCCGCATCCAGCCCCAACCGCCTCGCCATGCCGGCCACCGTGGCGGCGGAGCGGACCTGCGGTGGCAGGGTCCAGATTAGATGCAGTCCGGCCGACGTGCCGGAAATGCGCGCCGTCTCGCCGAAATGCTGACGCAGCGACCGGATCAGCGCGTCCCGCCGGGCGAGGTAGATCTTCCGCACCGCATGCAGATGCCGCGCATAGGAGCCGCCGTCGATCAACGCGGCGAGCGCCTCGGCCTCCAGCCGCCCGGCGTACGCCCCGGCGTGCCGGCTCGCCGCCCGCGCCGGGCCGATAAGCCGGGGCGGCACGGCCAGATAACCGAGCACCACCCCTGGACCCAGCGAGGCCGCGAAATCCCCCGCATGCAAGACGATCGCGTCGCGATCGAGGCTCATGAGCGGCGGCGCATCCATATCCTCGTAGCGCAATTCGCCGTCGGAATCCTCTTCGATCACGGCGGCGCCGGCGCGGGCGGCCCAGGTCAGCAGCTCGTGCCGCCGCTGCAGGCTGAGGACCGAACCCAGCGGCCGCTGGTGCTCCGGCGTTACCAGCGCCAGGGCCGCCGCGCCGATGGGCAGGCGATCGGTCTGGATGCCGTCGTCATCCACCGGGACGGTCACCACGTTGGCGCCCGTCGCCGCAAGCATCAACTCCACCGCCTGGTCTCCGGGCGCCTCGATCACCGCCCGGCTGCCCGGCCGCAGCAGCAGGTGCGCGGCGATGTGCAGCGCGTGCTGGCGGCCATGCGCCAGGATGATCTGATCCGCCTCGACCGCCAGCCCGCGCGAGGTCGACAGCCAGCGCGATATCGCCCGCCGCAGCCCCAAATCGCTGCCAATCGGCTCCTCTCCGATATCGGCGGCCAGATTGTCGAGCGCCGTGCGGATCAGCGTCCGCCACTTCACGGCCGGGAACAGGTGCGGGTCGGGGCGACCCACCCCCGGATACGGTTCGGCCGCCGCGTTGTCGTTCGCCCGCGGCACGGACCCGTCGGCGGCCAGCACCCGGTGCACGAACGTGCCTTTCGCCGGGATTGTGCGCAGATAGCCCTCGGCGATCAGCCGCTCATAGGTCAGCAGCACAGTTATTCGCGAAATCGAGAATTGATCCGCCAGCAGGCGTGTCGATGGCATGCGCGTGCCGGGCGCCAGCCGGGAGGCAACGATCAGCGCTCGCAACTGCTCATAAAGCTGCCGCTGTAATGGCTTGTCACGGAGAAGCTTAAGCGGGATCAGCATTGGCATTCGATCTGTTGCGGCGAACGGTGGCGCTCCGGAGAAACTTGCTTCACGCCTAGGGACGCGGCCACCGAAACACCTTGATCCAAGTCAATGAACGTGCCACCCGGTCCCGCCAGAACCGCTTTGTGATCCCGGCCCGGCTGGCACGGCCCCGGGCGCGGCCTCCATCGGCGGTCGATAGACGAAGGATGATGATGGCCCTGTTGCTCGGCAGCCTTGTGCTCGCGGCCCTGCTGCCCCTTCTGGTGCCGCTGCTGCGGCGCCCGCGGCCGGTGCCGGAGCGCAGCCAGTTCGATTGCGCGGTCTACCGCGACCAGCTTCGGGAACTCGACCACGACGTCGCCCGCGGCCTGGTCAGCCCGGCGGCGGAGGAAGCGTCCCGTCTGGAAATCCAGCGCCGCCTGCTGGCCGCCGGCTGCGACCCGGAGCCGGCGGAGAAGCCCGGCCGCAGTCCCGTGGCTGCCTTGACAGTCGCGCTGTTTATCGCCGGCGGGGCGCTCGGACTGTATTACTATCTCGGGCCTGCCGGGACCTCGGACGTCGTCTTCGTGCCGCGTCCGCCGTTGGCCGGTGCTACCCCCGGCGGCGCGCCGGTGCCCCGGTTTCTCGATCTGCAGAAGGCGGCGGCGCGACTGGCGGAAAAGCTGGAGGCGGATCCCTCGAACGCCGATCGGTGGGTGCAGTTGGCGAGGACGTCAGGCAGCCTGCGGCGGTGGGACGTGGCGGCCGACGCCTATCGCCACGCCCTGTCGCTCGGAACAACCGGCCCCGATATCCAGGTCGGCCTTGGCGAGATGCTGGTCATGCAGGCGGTCGGGATCGTCACGCCGTCGGCCCGGGATGCATTCGCCGCGACGTTGAAGGCGGATCCGAAGAACGAGATCGCGCGCTATTATCTCGCCCGCGCCGCTATGCAGGAGGGCCATCCGCGCGAGGCTATCCGGCTGATGCAGGCGATGTTGGCCGAAATCCCCGAAGACTCGGCGATGCGCGACGCCATAGCCGATCAGATCGAGGCGGCCGCGAAGGCCGCCGGGCTGCCGATGCCGGAACTTGCCAGGGGGACGCCGGCTGGCGCACCCGACCCGGTCTCCGACGCGACGGTTGCCGGCGTCGATGCCGCAAAGGCCGGGAAGCTGGCGGCGCGGCTGGAAGCCCAACCGGCCGATGCCGAGGGCTGGATGCGCCTCGGCCGTGCCTATGTGGCGCTGCATCAGCGGGACCGGGCGGCGGACGCCTATGACCACGCCATTGCGCTGCTGCCGGGCGATGCCTCGATCCGGCTGCAGGCGATCGAGGGGCTGCTGGACGGTCTCAAGCCCGGCGACAGCCTGCCGCCGCGAGCGCTGGCACTGCTGCGGCAGATCGAGACGATCGCGCCGGACCAGCCGGAGGTGCTGTGGTATCTGGGTTTCGCCGCCGCGCTGGATGCGCACCCGGCGGACGCCAGGCGCTACTGGACCCGGCTGCTGGCCAGGCTGCCGGCGGAGAGCGAGAATGCCGGCATGGTCAGGGCCGCGATGGACTCGCTGCAGGGCGGGTAGGGCCACGGATGAAAAGCTGGATCGACCGTCAGGCGGACCTCGCGCGGCTCGCGCAGGCGCAGGTGTTCTTTGTTGGCGGCGCGCCACGATCCGGCACGACGTGGCTGCAGTCTTTGCTCGACAGCCATCCGGAGATCTCCTGTCGCGGCGAGGCGCTGTTCGGCAAACACCTCGCCGAACCGCTGGATGCGCTGATGGCGGCCCGGCGCGAGGCGCTGGCGGCGAAGAACGGCAGCGTGTTCCGCGACACCGGTGGCTATCCGCTGCCGGAGTCCGGCGATACCGATTTTTTGCTGGCGACGGCCGTGCTGCTGGCGTTGGAGCGGCAACGCGACGGCAAAGCCTGCCGCGCCATCGGCGAAAAGACGCCGGAGAACGTGTTTTTCTTCGCCCGGCTGAAACGCCTGTTTCCCGGCGCGAAGTTCATCGGTATCGCGCGGGACCCGCGCGATGTTCTTACCTCCGCCTGGCACTTCTTCCACAAGGCCGCGGCCGGGGAGGATGCAGGCGCGGCCAAGGTCGCGTTCATCCGCTCCGCGCTGCCATCGCTGAACCAGGGCGCACGCACCATGCTGGCGCTGCGGGAGACATATCCGACCGACAGCATGATCGTCACCTATGAGCGGATGCGCGAGGCGCCGGAGTTCGCCGCCTCGGCGTTGTTCCGGTTCCTCGGCGTGTCCGATGGCGCCGATTTGGTGGCGGATTGCGTTGCGCGGACGTCGTTCGCGGCGATGTCGGGCTGCCGGGAAGCGGGCGCCGCCCGGGACGGATCGTTCTTTCGCAAGGGCGTTTCCGGCGACTGGCGTTCGACCCTCGACGCCGAGATGAATGCGATGATTCTGGATCAACTTGGCTGGATGTTCCCCTTTTACGGATGGACCCCGTAATCATCCCGGGCTGCTGCCCCTGGAGGGAAACGGCGGCGCGCCCGCCATATTGATCGCGACCGACCCCATGAGACACTGGACTGAATAGGTCGCCCGGGTAAGGCTAACCTGCGCTTTCGCGGCGCCAACGAAACTAGATGTGAGGACAAGCGATACGCCGCGCGTCCACGTCGAAAGCAAACAGGGAGAACAAAGGGATGTCACAGGCTGCATCCACACCGTTCGGCCAGGCCGCTCGGCAGTCGGTGGAAGAGCGAACGTATCGCAAGGTCACACTGCGCATCGTGCCGTTCCTGTTCCTCTGCTACCTCGCGGCCTATCTTGACCGCGTCAATGTCGGCTTCGCCAAGTTGCAGATGCTGCATGAGCTGAACTTCAGCGAGACTGTATACGGCTTCGGCGCCGGTATCTTCTTCCTCGGCTACGTGTTGTTCGAAGTGCCGAGCAACATCATCATGCACCGCGTCGGCGGACGGGTGTGGATCGCGCGGATCATGCTCACCTGGGGTTTGATTTCAGGCGCCATGATCTTCGTGCACACACCGCTCAGCTTCTACGTGCTGCGCTTCCTGCTGGGCGTCGCGGAGGCCGGGTTCATACCGGGCATCCTGCTTTATCTGACCTATTGGTACCCGGCCAGCCGCCGCGGCCGCATCACCGCGCTGTTCCTGACCGCGATCCCGATGGCCAGCATCTTCGGCGGCCCGCTGTCCGGCTGGATCCTCAATGAGGTCAGCGGCGCACGCGGCCTGAGCGGCTGGCAGTGGCTGTTCCTGCTGGAGACCATTCCGTCGTTGGTGCTGGGCATCGTCACGCTGTTCTATCTCGACAACCGCGTTGCCTCCGCAAAGTGGCTGGACGCTGAAGAAAAGCGCATCATCGCCGACAACATCGCCCATGAGGACAAGCAGAAGGAGTCGCATTCACAGCTTTCCGCTGCTTTCAGGACGGGGCGGGTCTGGCTGCTCGGGTTGATCTACTTCTGCGTCGCCAGCGGCATCTATATTATCAGCTTCTGGCTGCCGACCATCATCAAGCAAACCGGCATAGCCGACCCATTCGAGATCGGCCTGTTGACCGCGGTACCCTACATCGCCGCCATCATTTCCATGATCCTCGTGACCAGCAGCGCCGATCGGCTGCGGGAGCGCCGCTGGCACACTTTGGTGCCGTGCATGGTGACCGCAGTGGGCCTTGCGACGACCGCCCTGGCCGGCGGCAACACGCTGCTCGCCATGGTCGGGTTGATCCTGGCGACCGCGGGAGCGTCGAGCGCGCAGGCCGCGTTCTGGAGCCTGCCCGCCGCATTCCTGGGCGGAGCCGCCGCCGCCGCCGGCATCGCACTGGTCAATTCGCTGGGCAACATCGCCGGATTCGCCAGCACCTTCCTGGTTGGCTGGATGACCGACCTGACGCACAGCACCTCGGCCAGCCTGTATCTGTTCGCCGGTCTGCTTGCCATCGGCGGGGTACTGATCCTCGCCATCCCGGGGCGTCTCGTAAACAAATAAAAAATCATCGGTGAAAGGAGGAAACCGTTCATGAAAAACCCTCTGCATCTCGGCCAGATGCTTTCCGTCCACGCGCGATTGTCGCCCGATCGCATCGGCGCCCGGGATCTCGACCGCAGCATGACGTTCGCGCAATGGAACCGGCGTTCGTGCCGTCTGGCCAATGGCTTGCTCGGACTTGGCCTGACGAAGGGCGACCGGGTGGCAATTCTGGCCTATAATTGCGTCGAATGGGCCGAGATATACGCCGCCACGGCGAAGGCGGGTCTGGTCGCGGTGCCGATAAACTTCCGGCTGGTTGGCCGGGAAGTGCAGTTCATCATCGAGAACGCCGAAGCCTCCGCGGTCATTGTCCAGGACGAGCTCGCCGGCATCATCGAGGAGATTCGCAGGGACCTGCCCGTACCGGCGGACAATTTCGTCCATTTCGGCACGTCTCGCTGTCCGGCGGGTTATCGCGACTACGAAAGCGTCATCGCGGCGGCGCGGGACAGCGAACCCGATCAACTGGTTCTGCCCTCGGACCCGGCGGCCCTGATGTACACCTCCGGAACGACCGGCAATCCGAAGGGCGCCATTCGCAGCCATCACGGGGCGACCATGATGTCGCTGATCGGCGATATCGAGTTCGGCTTCACCCGCGACGACGGCGCCCTGCTGGTTATGCCGATGTGCCACGCGAATTCGCTCTACTGCTTCGGTGCGTTCGCCTATTGCGGTGCCGTGACTACAATCTATTCGCGCAAGAGCTTTGATCCGGAACACTGCGTTCGTACGCTCGCAGAAAGCGGCTCGACGTTCACGTCGCTGGTCCCGACGCATTACATTTTGATGCTTGGTCTGCCGGCTGCGGTGCGGTCGCAACAGAACCTCGATAAGATCACCAAGCTGTTGATTTCATCGGCGCCGGCGCGTCCGGATACCAAGCGCGCGGTGATGGAGATGTTTCCGCATTCCGGACTGTACGAATTCTACGGCGCGACGGAAACCGGATGGGTAACGATGCTGCATCCGCACGAGCAATTCGCCAAGCTCGGCTCTGTCGGCCGAGAATGTATCGGTTCAGGGCCGATCAGGCTGTTGGATGAGGCTGGACGGGAAGTTCGGGACGGAGAGGCTGGCGAACTTTACTCCAGCACACCGTATACGTTCGACGGCTACTGGAAATTGCCGGCGAAGACGCAAGAGGCTTTCCGCGGCGATTATTGCACCGTCGGCGACATGGCGCGGCGCGACGCGGACGGTTTCATCCAACTGGTCGACCGCAAGAGCAACATGATCATTTCGGGCGGCGAAAATGTCTATCCGTCCGAAGTCGAAGCGCTTGTCGGCGCCCATCCGCTGGTCAAGGAAGTCGCTGTCATCGGTTTGCCCGACGAAAAATGGGGCGAGCGCGTGCATGCGGTCGTCGTGCCGCAGGACGGCGCGGCGCTGACCGAAGCCGATCTTGCCGATTGGTCGAAAGAGCGGGTCGCGGGATACAAGCGGCCGCGGTCCTATGCGTTCGTGTCTGAAAGTGAACTGCCGCGCAACGGGTTGGGCAAGTTGCTCTATCGCGAACTCAAGGCAAAATTCCTGGAGGGAGGCACAGCATGACCATTTCCCCCGACAGCGTTGCCGGCCTTGTCGCCCGGCTGTTGCAGCGGCGCGGCGTGAAGCGCGTGTTCGCGCTGTGCGGCGGACACATCATGCCGATATGGATGCGTCTTGACGCCGAGGGCATCCGGATCATCGACGTTCGTGACGAGCGCGCGGCCGTGCATATGGCGCAGGCGCATGCGGAGCTGACCGGCGAGCTGGGCGTCGCGCTGGTCACCGCCGGGCCCGGGCTGACAAATGCGATCACCGGCATTGCCAACGCGCATGTGTCGCGCGCGCCGGTGCTGATCGTTTCGGGCGCAGCGCCGCGGCCGCAGGAAAACCGCGGCGGCCTGCAGGACCTGGATCATACCCAACTGGTCCGCTCGATCACCCGCTATGCCCGCACCGTGCGGGAGCCGAGCCTCGCGCTGGCGGAACTCGACGCGGCGATCACCTGCGCTTTTGGCGACTGCGGCGAACCCGGCCCATCGTTCATCGATTTCCCGACCGATACGTTGCGCGCCGCGGTGCCGGCGGTGCTGCAACTGGAGGAACATCTCTGCGAGAAACCCCGGGTGGTGACGCGGCCGGATTCCGCGCAGGTCTCGAAAGCAGTGGACGTTCTCTGGTCCGCACGCCGCGTGCTGGTCATTTCCGGGCGCGGTGCGCGGGGCGCCGGACCGGAACTCGTTTCGCTGCTCGACCGTCTTGGCGCGGTCTATCTCGACACCGGCGAAAGCCGCGGGATCGTTCCGGACACACATCCCTCCGTCGTCGGGGCGATGCGTGGCGCGGTGATGGGCGACGCCGATGTGGTGCTGACTGTTGGCCGGCGGCTGGACTTCCAGCTCGCGTTCGGGTCTCCTTCGGTGTTTCAGTCCGCCCGGTTCGTTCGCATCGGTGATGTGCCCGGCGAAGTCCGTGACAACCGCCGCGGCGTCGTCGAAATCATCGCCAGCCCGGCCGAGGCCCTGCGCGGCATCGTTGAAGCTGCCGGTAACCGGACCTCGGAGGTCGACAGGGAGTGGGCGGCGAAGCTGCGTCAGGGCCACGAGGACAGGGCCAGGAAGTTGCGGCAAACAATGGCGTCCACGCCGGCGGGTTCCGACGGACGGCTGCATCCGAACCGGGTGCTTGCAGCGCTCCAGGACGCCATTGGTAACGATGCCATCGTGATCAACGACGGAGGCGATTTCCTGGCATTCGGCCGTGTCGGCCTGAACGCGCCGGACATGCTTGACCCCGGGCCGTTCGGCTGCATCGGCGTCGGCGTGCCATACGGCGTGGCCGCGAGCCTGGCCTTCCCGGACCGTCCCGTTGTCGTTGCGACAGGCGATGGCGCTTTCGGATTCAACGCGATGGAAATCGACACCGCCGTCCGGCACCAGGCTCCGGTTCTGTTCGTCGTTGCGAACAACGGGGCGTGGCAGATTGAAGTGCACGACCAGGCGGTTACGCATGGCAAGGTCGTGGGAACGCGGCTGCAGCACAGCGATTATGCGGCGATGGCGCGGGCGTTCGGACTGCACGCGGAACGGGTCGAGACCGAGGCGCAACTGAAGCCGGCGATCGACCGCGCGCTGGCGCACCGGCCGGCGCTGCTGGACGTGGTTGTTACGGGCGAAGCGGTATCGTCCGACGGCAAGTCCGGTCTCGCCTGGGTGCCCGACCTGCAGCCGCTTGCGGCCTGGGACGAGGCGGAGCGCCGGTGGCGCGCTTCCGGGTCCTGACGCGGTCACCGATAACGTTGCAAAACCCGCGGTTCCGCCGGCCGATCGGCCGTCTCGGTCAAAGCCCGGGTGAGCAGTCCAACTTCCGGCCGCGCTGTCGCGTTTTGCAATCTCGGCCGGCGCATTTTCGCCGGACGCAGCTTGGATGAGGAGCCGTTTATGGCGAATGACACCAACACGCATACTCGTGGCGCGGTTAAGGATCCCGAGCATGACGGGCGGCTGAAGGAAAACCGCGAGAGCGGCACAAGCAAGGAATCCAGCCATGGCAGCGCGCATACCCAGGGCGCGGTCAAGGATCCCGAGCATGACGGGCGGTTGAAGGAAAATCGCGAGAAGGGTGTGCACAAGAGCGACGCCTAGTCCAAAATTCGGGGCGCGCCGTTCAACGTTTCGGCGCGCCCCGGCCTGGCCGCTATTGTGACGATGCGGCTTCCGCATCTCGCCAGCGGTGGCGGCGGCTGGCATTGTCCGTCGCATGCGAGCGATTGTCGAAGCCGTTTGTCAGCGCAGCGGCCACCATTTCAGCAAGCAGCCTGCGATGTGGATCACGCTGCTGGCCGGCCTTGGCGTCGAAGGCGACGCGCATGCGGGTAAAACAGTGCAGCATCGGTCCCGCGTCGCCCGCGATCCGGCGCAGCCCAACCTGCGGCAGGTTCATCTGCTGCACAGCGAACTTCTGCTGGAGTTGAAAGCCAGAGGCTTTTTGGTGGGTCCCGGACAGATCGGCGAAAATATCCTGACGTCGGGAGTCGACCTGCTTGGGCTACCGACAGACTCGATCCTCCGCATCGGCGAGTCCGCGCGCGTGCAGGTAACCGGTTTGCGCAACCCCTGCGTCCAACTCGATCGTTTCCAGCCCGGCTTGATGGCGGCGACTTTGGATCGTGACGCGACCGGCGGCTTGGTCAGAAAGGCAGGAATCATGGCCGTTGTCCTGCAAGGCGGCACGGTTCGGCCCGGCGATCCGATCGTGGTCGTGTTGCCGCCGGAACCGCATCGGCGCCTGCTTCCGGTCTGACGCTTCACAGCCGCCCCGACTGCTGGCAACCTTCCGGCAAGAGGGGAAACAAGCGCCATGAACTTCGATTTTTCCGATGAGCTTAAGCAACTCCGGGACCAGGTGCGGCGGTTCCTTTCGGAGCAATGCAGTTCGGCCGTGGTGCGCCGATCGGCGGACGGGCAGGAGGTGTTCGCGGCCGATCTGTGGCGCGAAATCGGCCGGATGGGCTGGATCGGCGCGGCAATCCCGGAAACATTCGGGGGCGCCGGCCTCGGTTACGAAGGATTGTGCGTGCTGGCCGAGGAAATCGGCCGCGCCTTGGCGCCGGTGCCGTTTGGTTCCACCGCGTATCTGACGGCGGAGGCAATCCTGACCGCCGGTTCGGATGCGCAACGCCGCGAATGGCTGCCAAAACTCGCCGACGGTTCCGTTATCGGCTGTTTTGCGCTGTCGGAAGGCAGCGGCCACCCCGAGCCGGCGGCGATCCACGCCCGGGTTGTCGGCGGCTTTTTGAAAGGATCGAAGTGGCCGGTGGCGGATGGCGGTATCGCCGGCATCACGGTGGTCGTTGCACGCGACGAGTCCGGGCAGCCGGCCCTGTTCCTGGCGGATCTCGCGGGCGTGCGGCGGCGCGAACTGAAAACCCTCGATCCGACGCGCAACCACGCGCGGCTCGATTTCGATGCGACTTCGGTTGAAAGGCTGGGCGGCGGCTGGGGTTCAGTGCAGCGCGTGCTGGACCGGGCGGCTATTCTGTTTGCATTCGAACAGGTTGGCGGCGCGGATGCCTGCCTGACCATGGCGCGGGACTACGCTTTGGATCGTTATGCATTCGGGCGGCCGATCGGCTCGTTCCAGGCGATCAAGCATAAGCTGGCGGACATGTATGTGGCGTTGGAGCTGGCCCGGTCGAATGCCTATTACGGCGCCTGGGCGTTGGGCGCTGATGCGACCGATCTGCCGCTGGTGGCGGCGACGGCCCGGGTGTCGGCGACCGAGGCGTTCGATTTGGCGTCGAAGGAAAATATCCAGACGCATGGGGGCATCGGGTTCACCTGGGCGGTGGATTGTCACTTGTTCTACCGGCGGTCCAAGCAGCTCGGGCTGACGATTGGTTCAGCACCGTTCTGGAAGCACCGGCTGGTCGATTTGCTGGAAAGCCGCAACGCGGCCTGAAGGGACGGACGTCATGGATTTCAACGACACGCCTGAGGAAGCAGCGTTCCGTGCCGAGGCGCGAGCGTTCCTGACCGCCAATGCCAAACCCAGGGTCGGGACCCGGCCGGTGCTCCGGCAGGGCGGGCTCGACGCGGAGGCGGTTGTTCGGTGCAAGAAATGGCAGGCAAAGAAGGCTGATGCGGGCTTCGCCTGTCTGACATGGCCGAAACGGTTTGGCGGGCGGGAGGCATCGCCGATACTGCAGGTGATCTATAATCAGGAGGAAGGCGATTTCATCGTGCCGCGCGGGCTTTATGAAATCGGCCTGGGGATGTGCATCCCGACGATGATGGCCTATGCGGCGGATGATCAGCTCGATCGTTACGTGCGGCCGGCTTTGCGCGGGGAGGAAGTGTGGTGCCAGTTGTTCAGCGAGCCCGCGGGTGGATCGGATCTGGCGGCGTTGCGTACACGGGCCGAGCGTGATGGTGGCGACTGGATCATTAACGGGCAGAAGATCTGGACATCCGGAGCGCATCTGTCGGATTTCGGAATTATCGTCGTACGAACCGATCCGAAGGTGCCGAAGCATGAGGGGCTGACGTTTTTCTTTCTGGACATGAAATCGCCGGGAATCGAGGTGCGTCCGATCCATCAGATGTCCGGGGCGCGCCATTTCAACGAGGTGTTTTTCACCGATGTGCGGGTGCCCGACAGCCAGCGTCTGGGTGCGGTCGGGCAGGGATGGCGGGTGTCGCTGACCACGCTGATGACCGAACGGCTGGCCGTGGGCGATGTGCAACGGCCGGAGGTGGACGATCTGGTGGAGTTGTCTCGCAGACTGCGGATCGACGGCAAGCCGGCGATCCAGAACGCTGCGGTACGCGAACGGATCGCCGAATGGCATGCACGGTCGCAGGGCCTGAAGTTCACCCGGTTCCGGACCATGACCGCGCTGTCGAAGGGCGAAACCCCCGGGCCCGAGAACTCGATTCACAAGCTGGTCAACGCATCGAAGCAGCAGGATATTGCCAGTTACGGCCTGGATCTGATGGGAGCCGCCGGCCTGGTGATCGATGACGATCTGGCGGAGGCGTACGCGATGTTTCAATCCGCGCTTCTGACTTCCCCCGGGATGCGGATTGCCGGAGGATCGGATGAGATCCTGCGGAATATCATTGCGGAACGGGTGCTGGGATTGCCGCCTGATAGCAGGGCTGACAAGGGCATTCCATTCAACCAGGTCCCGACCGGGCGGCGCTAGTCAGGCCCTGCCGCGGAGTTTGGCAACAGTGCGGCGCAGCGGAAGCATCTGATGCCAGATCGCCCGGCCCGGCCGCATCGCATTGCGGAGCGCGGCGGCGGTTTCCGCTATTTGCTGCAAGTTCTGCTTCGCCTCCTCATCAAATCCGCCCTGCACCACGATCGGCTTTGGTTCGGTTGAATCGACGAGCCAGTCGGTCTGCTCCCGCAGGTCCAGCAGGATTTGTTTCAGCAGTTCAGTGCGGCGATTTTCTCGCTCGGCCGGGCTGCTGAAGTGTTGCCGGCCGCGCACCAGGCGGGTGAAAAATTCCACGCCTGCCCGCGGGCGAAGCCACTCGACGCGCCAATCCAGCAGCCCGATATCCGCCGCTTCCAGGATCAGCAGCGCGAAACTGGCGGGGGTGAAGTGCCATGCATGGCAGTCTACGTAAGGCACGTTTGGATCATCCGTCCAGGACTGGAACTCGCTGTAGGCGTGGTCGAGCGTATCGGCCAGCTTCAGCCCGGTCAGCCGCTCCCGCCCCCAGGCCGGGCGCCCGTGGTTGAAAGCAATGTAGGCGGAATGATCGAACCGCGTCGCCAGGCTGTGCCGCTGGGCGCCCATGCGGTGGGCGGCGAGAAACTGGCCGGTGGAACTGACCTGCTTGAGGTAGTCGAAGCACCAGCGCTTGTCCGGCACGGCCAGCGCCAACTGGCCCCGCTGTGGATGCAGCAATTTGGTCGCGGACTGCATAAATCCGATCGGATCGGGGAGGTGCTCGATGACGTGGCTGGCGATCAGGACGTCGAAGGTGCCGAGCAGCTCCGCCGGAACGACCTCATGCAAAGGGCCATTCTTCCAGACGAAATCGACCTTTTCGATGTTCTCCACCGTCACGTTCGGATCGACTTTGTACTTCTCGATCAGTTCCGCCTGGGTGGCGTGATCGATGACGGTCACGTTCCATCCTGCTGATCGGGGGGCCATCGGCGAGACGCTGGCGCCAAGTTCGAGAATTTTACTGTCGCGGCTTATTCCGTCGAGTAGTTCCGCAGGCCGATCTTCTACCAAGACTGTGTCTCCTTATGCCGCGCGGGATTTTTCGGTGGCGCTCGACGCGACCGATGCCAGAATGTCGCGCAGCTCGCGGGCCTGCGCCTCGAAGCCGCGAATACTGTCGGAGGCCGGGTTGACCCATCCCACCAATTCGGACTTGCGGTCCAAAAGATCCTCGATCGCCTTCCGCAACGGGGCGGGATCGCCCGTGATCGGGATCAGCGTTCCGTTGACGCCCGGCCTGACCGCTTCGGCCGCGCCGCCCCGGTCGGTGGCGATCACCCATTTGTTGCGTGCGAGAGCTTCCCGCACCGTCAGCCCGAACGATTCAGGCCATTGCGATGGAAACAGCAGCACATCGACGGATTCATAAAATTCCTCGCGTCCCGTGTCCTTGAACGGCGGGACGGTCCGTACGGTTCCGCGCGCCCGCCATTCGATCCCTTCATAGGAGTCCACGCCGATTGCCAACCCATGATTAACCAGCACGAGTTCCCAGTCGTCCCGCTGCAACGCTTCAAAGGCGCGTTTCAGCACTGGAAAACCTTTGACCGCTTCAGCGCCGGCAACAAACCCGAACCTCAGGCGCGTGGCCCCTTCGTTCGGTTTTGGGCGGGAGGGAAGGTTTATTCCGTTTTCGTTGACAACGACCCGTTCCGCCGCGACGCCATTGGCCAGATAGAACCTCCGCCAATGCTGAGATGGCGCCAACAGCAGATCGGCGCCATCGAGCGCCTGCCGAAGCCGCAAATTGCGCAATACGGTCGCGCCGATGTCGGGCACGCAGGTTGCGCATACGTTCAGGTTGATGGTCTGTTGGCCACAATATTTGCCTTCCCCGGTCACCAGGAATTGGCGCTCACAGAGCCACCAGGCATCGTGCAGCGTGACGACGACGGGGATGTTTTCCTCTCGGCACATGTCCACGCATCCGGCCCCGATGCCCTGGATGGCGTGGACGTGCACCACGTCAGGCCGCAAGGCCCGCAATACCTCGCGGAAGGCCTCGGCGGCATGCTCATCCCATGCTTCCTGCATCCAGCCGGCCCGGTCCTGAAGGCCGATGCGGAATACCGGGATGCCGTTTTCCTCGCTCCGCTCAATCGCATAAGGTTTCAGCCAACCCGCGGGCGCGCTGGTGAAGACGCTGACGCGGGTGCCGCGATCCTGCGCCAGGAGGCGCGTCATTTCCTCCATGACGATGGTTGCGCCGCCGAAAGACTGAGGCCGATACAAAATGTTGACCTGCAGCACATGCAGACGGGGGTCGGCCGAAGGCTGATGCGGGGCCAGAACCGGCTTTAGCTGGCGGCAGCCAATTGCATCGGGACTGTAACGCTCCAGCACGTCCTGCCGGGCGGCTTTGCCGACGCGTTGCCGCAATTCCGGATCGGTTACCAAAGCCGTCAGCGCCTGGTACCATTCATCCGGCGTTTCGGCCAAGAAACCGGTGACCCCGGGACGAATGGCGTTTGCAAATGCCGATCGCGGTGAGCAGACGGAGGGAACCCCGACGGCAGCGGCTTCAAGGAATTTGATGTTGCTTTTTGCCTCATTGAACGTGGCGGGAAGCAGCGGCGCGATCGCGATGTCGCTTTGCGCCAGCAGCCCGAGGTACTCCGGGTAAGGGCAGGCGGGCAATTGCTCCAGCCGCGCATCCAGTTCGAGCAGGCTTTTGGGCGGGCTCAGTTCCCCGACCAGCACGATCTGCACGTTCCGGTGTTCGCCGGCCACGCGCTTCAGCGCGGCCGCAACGAATGCGAAATCCGCGTCATGGGTGCGCGTGCCCGAACCATAAAGAATCCTGACCTGCCCATCCTCCGGACGGCCGCGGGCCTCTGCCGCGACGCGTAAGGTTTCGGTGTCCAATGCATTCTCGATACAGGCCGACGCCCCCCCTCCGGCACACTGCATCCGCTCCGCGAGGTAAGGCGTGCTGGCGATGACGTTCTTGCAGCGCTGAAGCGCCTGGCGATAAAGCGTTGCGCCATCAAACAGCGCTTTCGCCGTCGGCTGGTCAAGGCCAATCAAGTTTGGATTGGCCGCATAGTCGTCAAGATCGAAGATCAGGTCGTCGAGTTCGAAGTAGTGCGGCAGCCCGAGATCCTCGGCTTCCCGCATGCAGCGCAGCGCATTTTCGAAGGCCGGCACGCGGTAGAAAATAACGACGTTGTGGCTTTGCATCAGCGTCAGCACACGGTCGGTATCCTGCCAGGCCGCGATGGTGCAATCCCATCCGAGCGCCTCGATCATATCGCGCTTCTGATCGACCCGATACTTCTTGCATTGAGGCAAGGAAAGCTCCGCGACGATCAGCACGCGCGGTCGCAGCAGGCGTAGCTGAGAAGCCGGCGGAAAGATGCGGTCGGGGCGAACGGGTGGCGCGGGTGCCGGTGAATCCGCAACAACCGCCACCGCGGCCGGTCGTTTCGAAATAGATGTCTTTACCAGCCGCAATGGCGCGGTAACGCGCCAGGATGTCGATGACACGTAGGCTGCGCACCGCGCTTCGGCGTCGGCCAGCTTCGCGGTCAGATCTTCGATTCTGTCAATCAGAGCGGGATTGGCTGCCGCCTGCCGAGCCAGATCTTCCCGTGCCTCCTCAAGGTGTTTCCGCCGATCGGCGGCTTCGAGCTCGGAAGCGGCCAGTTTGGCTCGCAAATCCGCCAGTTCGTCGCCGGAATCGGTGAGACGCCGCTGTAACGCTGCTTTTTCAGCCGCGATAGTCGAGATCTCCTGCCGCAATGAAGCGGTAACCGATTCAATTTGCTGGCGCAGCGAATGACATTCCGCACTTGCCGAGGCGCTCTCTTGCTCCTGAGACTGGAGCCGGCCACGAAGCGATTCGGCCTCAGCGCGCCGGTTCGCCGCGTCGGCCGCCGCGGAGGCGGCTTGTTCGACGGCACATTGAAGCTGGTATGCGCGCATGACCGCAGTTCCGCGGGCGGCAAACAATCCTCGGATGGCTGACTGTGCGTGACTGTCCGTCTCGGTCTCGAACAACGCCCTGACGGGCGGGGGCAGATCCTTGCCGACGCCCAGGATACCGAGACCGTGGCCATGAACGAACTCGAAGTGCGGAAATTGCGGTGCCAGTTCGTGCCACAGCCGCCAGACGCCGAAGTCATTGCGCCGGACGTTGGTGTCATGGAATATAACCACGGCCCGATCGGACAGCTTCGGCCGCCAGGTAGCGAAATCGCCCGCGACCGCCTCATAGGTGTGCAGCCCGTCGATATGCAGCAGATCCACCTCACCGTCGGCGAAGTAGGGCAGGGCGTCGGCAAAGGTCGAGCGCAGCAGTGATGAAAATTGCCGGTAACGGCGATCGTTCAGTTCCGCCAGACGGTTGTAGACGGATTCGTCATAATGTCCGGCGTGGTCGTCGCCCTGCCAGGTGTCGACGGCGAAGCAGCGTGAGCCGATGCCGAGGCGTTCGACTGCCTGACAGAATGCGGCGTAGGAAACGCCCCGCTCGGTTCCGAGCTCCACCAGGCAATCCGGTCGTAATGCCTTGATAATCCAAAACGCGAACGGGACATGTTCAATCCAGGCACTCAAGGCCAGGTGTTGCGCATCCCACTCTATTTCTTGTCCCAAACTAAGCCGTTCGGTGGCAGCAGCATAGGTGACAGAAACATTCGAATGGGTTTCGAAATTGGCGATGTTCATATTGCGAGGTTGGACCATGAAATCGGAGTCAGGTCCGTTCACAAGGGCGAAAGCTACAAAGTGTTGTTCGCAGGACAGATCCCGGCATAGGCGCGGCAATCCGGACATCGTCACTGGCCGGAGGGCGCAACGACTTTCGCCGGCAACGTCCCCGGCATCGGCCGTCGATCCGACCGTCAGCGCGACCGCGTCCTGCCGCCCTTCGATGCCGAGCGCCGCCAGCGATGATCGGCGGAATCGATGACGCCTCCCCTCCGCGTGGACAATCGTTCATCTGCTCTGGCCGCCCGCGTCCCGGCGCGCTAGATTGGGGTGGATCTAACCACCATAAGGAAAATACGGTGTCCGAAACGGAGCGCGACCCTCTTCCCCGCACTGCGCCCGTCAAGATCACCGATGTCGCCGCGGCGGCGGGGGTTGCGCCGATGACCGTCTCACGCGTCATCAACACGCCGGACCGCGTCTCGCCGGAGACCACCGCCCGGGTGCGGGAGGCGATCAATCGGCTCGGCTATGTCCCGAACCTGATCGCCGGCGGCCTGTCGTCGCGCAAATCCCGCATGGTCGCCGCCATCGTGCCGACGATCGCGCATCCGATGTTTGCCGGCCTGGTGCAGTCGTTCAGCGATGCGATGCGGGTCGCCGGCTATCAGGTCATGCTGTCGATCAGCGGCTATGAGGATACCGATGATGAATTGCTGTTCCGCGCGTTGCTGGGCCGCCGCCCGGATGCGTTGCTGATCACCGGTTCCGGCTACAGCCCCGCCGCTTTGCAGATGCTGATCGAGGCGCGGATTCCGGTGGTGGAGGTCTGGGACGTCTCCAGCCGCCCGATCGACATGGCCATCGGCTTCGATCACGCGCAGGTGGGTGCCCGGGTCGCGGCATTCCTGCTGGCCAAGGGGCATGACCGGTTTGCCGTGCTGACGGCGCGGGATTCGCGCGCACTGACCCGCGCCCGCGGTTTCACCGAGGCGGTTGCCGCGGCTGGAAAGCCCATTGTTTGGGAGAAGATAACGCCGTCGCCCAGCACGGCTGCCGCGGGGCGGGAGGGTCTGCGCGCCCTGTTGCCGGTTCTCGATCAGCGCTGCGCGCTGTTCTGCAGCTCAGACCTGATGGCGTTCGGCGTGGTGACGGAGGCGCGCGTGCAGGGCGTCATGATACCCGAGCATCTTGCCGTGGTGGGATTCGGCAACCTGGAGTTGAGTGCAGCGAACGAACCCGCGATCACGACTGTCAGCCCTGAAGGCTCGGGCACCGGCCGATCGGCGGCGGGGTTCCTGTTGCGGCGGCTGGCGGGGGAGGGGCCGAGGGAGTCGGACCGGGTGCTGGTGCCGTTCCAGATCATGGAGCGGGCGACCGCCTGATGCGGGTTTAAGACCGAATCGGCGCTGGCTGGAGCACGATCCTGTCCTGTTCGACAACGCGGCGGAACGGGTCGCTCGCAGTCCCCCAGTCGAGGATATCAACCCGGAACGGCAGGTCGGAGTCGGCAAAATCCTCCCGTATCGACCCGACGATATCGAGCGGCAGCGGGGTGTCGGCGATGATCGCCAGGTCCAGATCGGAGTACCGCCGCGCGGTGCCCCTCACGCGCGAGCCGAACGCCCAGACAGCGCGGTCAGGAACATGCTTGCGCAAGATGTCCTGCACGATCGCCAGGTCGCGCGGCGACAGGTCAAGCATTGCGGGCTTCCAGCACGGTCAGCAGCCGGGCGGCATCGGCGGCAAAGGTAAGGCACTGCGCATAGACCCGGGCGGCGACCGCGAGATCATAGGTGTAGGAGGTCTCGTTGCGAGCAATGTGATACCGGAACCATTTTTCGACATCCTCGATAAGCCCGTTTTCCGCGGCGATGCGGAACAGATCGCGGCGGCCGACGCCATCGACGGCGGTTCGGCCGATATCGGCTTCCAGCCGGCGCTTGATGAACTTCCAGGACAGTTCGTAGGTGAACTCGAAATGCTGGATAACCCCCGATCGGATCGCGTCGCGGGTCACCTCGTCCAGAGCCGTCATCAAAACGGTGTCCTCGCTCCTGGCCTGAACTGCCTGCATGGCGGCGACGGCCTTGCGGAAACTATCGAGAATCAGCGGCATGGCCGCTTTATACACGGTTCCGCAAACGGCGGCGACTACAGCGATCCGTCCAGAAACGCCTCCACCGGCGCCAGCGAGCGCGCCGGCGCCTCCTCCATCGGCACGTGTCCCAGGTCCGGAAACACCAGCAGCCGGGCGTTCGGCATCGTTGCCAGGTAGTCGCCAGCGTTGCGGAACGGAATCACCCCGTCTTTCTCCCCCCAGACCAGCAATGTCGGCGCATGCACCAGGCGCAGCACCGGCTCGGGCGGCTGCGGCATGACCTGGGCCGAACGGTCCAGCACCGCCTGGCGCACGCCGGGAGCGAGAATCATGTCGCGGTAGCGCTGCACGATTTCGCGCGTCAGCCGCTTTTGGTCGCCATAGGCCGGGTCCAGCGTCAACCGCAGCATGAGCGTCGGCAGCGTGTAGGGCAGCAGTTCCGCCACCAAAGGCACATCGGGCTTCTTGCCGTACGGGAATTGCGGGCTGGCGAAACCGTCCGGCGAAATCAGCACGAGGCGATTGACGCGGTCCGGGTGTTCGGCCGCGAACAGCCAGGCCAGCTTGCCGCCCATCGAGTTGCCCACCAGCGACGCCCGCTTTACGCCCAGCCTGTCCATCAGGGCGCCGAGCACCTCGACGCCGCGCTCATCCAGATAGTCGCCGGTCGGATCCGGTCCGGTCAGCCCGAAGCCGGGCAGGTCGTAGCGGATGACGCGATGGGTGTAGGACAGCGAGCGCGCCCAGGGCTCCCAGGTGAGCAGGCTCGACCCGAAGCCGTGCAGCAGGATCACCGGCGGCGCATTCCTCGGCCCGGTGTCGCGCACATGCAGCCGGATGCCGGCGACCTGGAGGAACTCCGACGGCGCCTGCGCATACTGCGCCTCCAGCGCGGCGCGCGGCTTGTCGGGCGCATACAGCCAGAGCCCGCCGCCGATGAGGCCGAGGGCGGCCAGCAGGGCGATCATCGTCCTAGCCGGCGGGCGGCGTGTCCGATCCGTCCCTGGTCAGGCCATATGGCTTGACCAGCGCCCAGACGTGATCCGGGACCATGGTCCGCAGCCGCTTGGGATAGGCGCGGCGCAGGTGCAGCACCGTCTCGACCGCCTTCATCTCCAGCCGCGCCCGGGCAAACTCCAGCCCCCGCGGCCCCACCCGCGGCATCAGCCAGCCGACGATCGGCCGCATGAAGTTGGGCATTCCGCGCAGCGGCAGGCCGCCGGCGGCGCGCTCGGTGTTCTTCATGAATCCGGTCACAGGCCCCTTGCGCTTGCCGGCGCTGCCGGGTTCCGAGGTGCGGACTTCGGTCCCGAGCAGTCCCAGCAATTCCTCGCCGCGCTGGTTTCGGACCAGCAGCCATTGCTCGCCCTGGCCGCCCATGTAGCCGACGGTGATGTCCGCCAGCACGTTGGTGTAATCGACGCAGGTGCGGCAGGTCAGCGGGAAGAAATCCGGCGGCAGCTTCGATATCGGCAGCTTGAGGAACGGGATCTCCTTGGTCCGCCCGTCGGTGAAGCGCAGCTCGACATGGAAGTCGGCGCGGAATTCCAGGTAGGTGATGGTGTCCGGATCGTCCGCCAGCAATGCCAGGAACTCATGGAACCGCGCGGTCGTCGTGTTGTCGGAGCACGGCGTGCCGATGACATACAGGCGTTCCAGCCCAAGCTCGCGCTCGATCGAGCGGAGCGCATAGATCTGGCAGGGGATGCCGATGACGGCGAGGCGCTTGTAGCCCTTCTGCCGGGCCGGCTCCAGCAGCGCCAGCAGCGGCGCGTAGCCCATCCGCATGCCGCGACACTCCGCCATCCCGGCGGGATCGGTTACGATCACCGGCACCGGGCGCCAGCGGTCGTTCGGATCCGCCGCCATGGTCAGTACGGCATCGACGGCGCCGGTCTCCAGCAGGCGCTGAGCGATGCGGGTGGTGATACCGGTCCATTGCGCGCCGGGCAGCTTGTTGACCATCGCGGCCCGGACCATGCGACGGAACGGGCCGAAAAAGATCTCGTCGGTCCGTTGCGGGTCTCGCGCGCGGCCGTGCACGCGGGTTTCCCTGCCGGGGTAGTCGGGCTGGATGAACTGGCAGGCATGCCCGCAGCGCTTTGGTTCCGTGGTTCGGGAGAGGCCGCAATCGGTGCACAGGCCGCGCGGGGCGGCATCCCGCAGGGGTGGCGCCCATACCAATGCCGATGGATTGTGCTCAACGTCCATGCTTCATCCGCCCTTGCTGCGCCGGGGGCGGACAATTCTGCTTTCGGCGGGTTTGCGCAACCTCCCGCGTGCGTGACCGCGCGTATGGCTGGTTTACGCCAACCGATTTTCAGCCTCGCCGCAGGGTATTGACGACGATGTCCGCCAGCCGTTCGTAGTCGTCCATGCGATTGTAGGCGAAGGCAGACACGCGCAGCCAGAGCGCGCCATTCAGCGCATGCACCGGCGCGTCGGTGCGCATGCACCGGCGCGTCGGTGCCGGCCGCGAGCAACCGGCCGCGGATCGCCAGCGCCTGTTCCGGGCTCGCATCGGCCACCGGCAGGCGGACCGTACCCATCGAAGCTGCCAGGGACCCGGTCGAACCGACGCCGGTATCGAGCCGCCGGGCAATGTGGTCCGCCCCGGCGGCGGCCAGCAGACGGTTTCGCTCCCGCTGTGCCGCGCCGCCGATCCGGTTGTGGAAGGTGATCGCTTCCGAGACGGCCAGGAAGCGGCTGGGATCGGTTGTGCCGGTCCAGTCGAACTCCGCCAGGAAGCCCTTGCCGAAGCCGTACGAGATCGTGCCCGGGTGCAAGGCCGCCTGCCGGGCGGGCGGCGCGTGCAGGAAGGCGCAGCCCTTGGGGGCGCACAGCCATTTGTGGCAGTTGCCGGTATACCAGTCGGCGCCGATGGCGCTGATGTCGAGGTCGATCTGCCCGGGCGCGTGGGCGCCGTCAATCAGCACCGGCACGCCAGCCGCATGGCATGTCGCCACGATGCGGGCGGCGGGCAGGACGATGGCGCTGCCGGAGGTGATGTGGTCGATCACTGCCAGCTTTGTGCGGGGTGTGATCGCGGTCTCGACCGCGGCGACCAGGCTGTCTGCGGTGGGGTTGGGGAAGGGGGTTGCGGCTTCGGCGATGCTCGCGCCGGCTTGTTCGGCAACGAACCGGACGGCATTGCGCACCGCGCCGTAGGCATGGCTGAGGATCAGCACCTCGTCGCCGGGCTTGAACGCGAGCGACCGCAGGACGGCGTTGCAGGCGGTCGTCGCGTTGTCGGTGAAGACGATGTCCCGGCCCTCGGCGTTGACGAACCGGCCAAGATCAACCGCCGCCTGTCGCAGCGCCGCCGGCAGAACCGTGCTGAAGAACCGTGTCGGTTGCCGCTCCATCCGGTCCTGCCACGCGCGTTGGGCCTGGCGCACCGTCAGCGGTGTTGCGCCGAAGGAGCCGTGGTTGACGGTCAGGAAATCGGGATCGAGGTCCCATTCGCGGAGGTCTTGCGGCTGCATGCCCGTCAATCTGGCATGCAGCCGCCGGATTCGCACCTGCCGGGGTGGTTATTTCGGGTCAGGAGCAGGTCTTGCCGCCGCTGGGCCGATCGCCGGCGGCTTTGGCAGCGGATTCCGACATGTAGGAGCCGGATTTGGTCTTGCCGTAATAGCGATCGCCCTCGCAATGGTAGACCTTGGAGGAAGAATTGACCCAGACCTGACCGTTGCCACCGCCGCTGGCTTTTGTCGTGGTGGCGGACTTTTTACTTGTAGAGGCCGGGGGCGGGGTTGCGGGAGCGGCATCGGTTGTCTTGGGCGGCGCCGCCGCGGCTTCGGTCCCGGTGGCGGTTGCCGCCGCTGGTGCCGATCCCCAACTTCCCACCCCGCCGTGGCCTCGGCAGGCGCCCGAGCGCGAGGTACCGGAGAAAGCAGAACCATCCTTGCAGGTGGCGGTCACGCTGGCGGTAGACTGCGCATAGGCTGCGCCGGCGGTCAGCAGGCCAATCCCGAGCAGACAGGACAGCAGGTTGGTGCGCATGGAGATTTTCTCCCGGGTGTGATGCGATCATCCTGGGATTAATCTGTTTTCGGCGGCAAGTCGCAAACACTGGGGCGACTGATCACGTTTGAGACAGTCTTTCAATCGATAACAGTATTATTGCGGTGTAACCGGTGTGGCGGCTTGCGGGTCAGGCGCTTTTTGTTACGGTGGCACCGCGACTTGCCCAGGCCGCCAGCCGCAAAAATGTTCCAAGCAGGGACATGGTTGCGAAGGGTGCATAGAAGGCCAGCCCGCCAATCGTTCCGTAATGAGGGTGGTTGAGGAAATACAAAAGAAAAGAGAACGAAATGAATTCCATTCCGGCAACCCGCAAAATCCGCCAGCGCAAGTGTCCAAGTGCCAGTGCCACGCGATGGATCGACAGCAATGAGAGCAAATAGGTCCAGATCACGGCGATGATATAGAACATCAGCAGCGGGCGCGACAGCGGAAGCTCATTCATCATGCGGTAAAGCCAGACGGCAAGTCCCACATGAACGAGTTGGGCGGATGCGAAGGCCAGCCCGAAATCGCGCCCGAGCCAGGCGATCGTCTGGAAACCGGTGCCGAAAAGAGTTTTCATGGCGCCGCCGGCATAAGCAAGCCAAAACAGCAAGAAGGAAAACCGCATGGTGATCTGGAACGCGCGGCCGAGCCCGGACGTTCCGGTGCCGAAAATCGAAAGCGCAGTGCCGGCAAGCACCGCCGCCAAGCAGAACGCACCGCCGGCCCAGGCGGCGGAGGACGGCACTTGTTTCATTTCCATGACCCGTCGTGTAACGCTTCCATCAGAATTGTAGCAGCAAGGCTGTCGCCGAGTCTACTGCCTGTCAGGTGTTCAGCCCCGGACGAACCGGCGTTGTGTCAGCGCCGACCCGTCAGCGCACCGGAATACAGCTTGATCGTGTTGCTGTTCAATGTCTTAGGAGGGGCATCGCCGTCGCGGTAATCGGAACGATCTAATTATCGCCACCACCGCGAGCGAAGCAGGTTGCGGCTCTCGGTCGCTCACGCGGCCATGAAGGTTCCCGCTTGTGAAACCAACTGCTCGTGCACGATTGATTAAATTCAAATAGCGCTGCTACATGAACTTAAGGAGCCGGATAACGGTGCTCTCATCGATTAGCGAAGCTTGACCTCCGATGTCGGGTGTCGGACGGAGAAATCCACGCAAACCGAAAGCCGCGGGTTGCTCGATGAACGGTTCACACCTCGATGTGTGACTTCCCTGACCATTAGTTTGATTTGCAACAATTTTGTGTGCGGCTTGATGTGGCGGCCGTTGTCGGAAACGCACTTCCAGTGTTGACTGGAAGCGGCATGATATTCACACGTTAGCGACCCGAGATCGAAACCGGGCGATGGCTGGCATACGACAAAAAACCAGTTCAACCGGAAGCAGAGATTCGAAACGGTTCAGTCCTGGATTCGAGCGCGATCACATCGCGAAATGTTCCGATGGTGCAGATGCTTCAGATGCTTTTACAAACACCCGGGCAGCACCTCTGGCCGGCTGTCGAGCCAACACAGCGAGGTCAGCCTCGGCTCGTCGTCGTTGCGTAGAGAATGCCGATGTGCGATCCAGTTCTTCGTCCAATGCCCCCCTCACTGACACGCCAGACACTCCTCATAATCCGTCGCGTTCGTCCCCACCGCCGCCAGCGGCAAACTCCCCTGCTCATCGCTCGCCGGAGCCGTTGCCCCGCCCATCACCCCGGTAAACGCTTCCGGCGCCACCGCCTTCGAACTGACGCTGTCCGCCCGGGCAATCGACAAACTCCGGCAGTAGTACAGCGACTTAACCCCCTTCTTCCACGCCATGAAATGGATCTGGTGCAGGTCCCGCTTATGCACATTCGCCGGCAGGAACACGTTCACCGACTGGCTCTGGCACACGAACGGCGCCCGATCGGCCGCATGTTCAATGATCCAGCGCTGATCCAGCTCGAACGCAGTCCTGTAGACCGCCTTCTCCTGCTCGCTCAGGAAATCCAGATGCTGCACGCTGCCCTTGGTCAGCGTGATGGACGACCATACCTCGTCCGTATCGAACCCCTTCGCCGCCAGCAGCTTCTGCAAATGCCGGTTGCGCACCGAAAAACTCCCCGACAGCGTCTTCTGCAAAAACACGTTCGCCGCGATCGGCTCGATCCCCGGCGACGAGTTCCCGGCGATGATCGAAATCGACGCCGTCGGGGCGATCGACAGCTTGTGGCTGAACCGCTCCGTCACCCCGTATTCCTCGGCATCCGGGCAAGACCCGCGCTCATGCGCCAGCTTGACCGAGGCCGCGTCCGCCTGACCCCGGATGTGCCGGAAGATCTTCTTGTTCCACACCTTGGCGACCACACTTTCCCACGGCACCTCAAGCGCCTGAAGAAACGAGTGGAACCCCATCACGCCCAGCCCGACCGAACGCTCCCGCACGGCGGCGTATTTCGCCTTCTCCATGCCCGGTGGCGCGCGGTCGATGAAATCCTGCAGCACGTTGTCGAGGAACCGCATGACGTCCTCAATGAACGTCGGATGCGTCTCCCACTCCGCCCAATTCTCCAGGTTCAGGCTGGCGAGGCAGCACACCGCGGTGCGTTCCCGGCCATGCTGGTCTTCGCCCGTCGGCAGGGTGATCTCGCTGCACAGGTTGGAGGTCTTCACCTCAAGCCCGGCCAGCTTGTGATGCTCCGGCCGGGCGTTGTTGACGTGGTCGGAGAACACCAGGTACGGCTCGCCGGTCTCGATCCGCGCCGTCAGGATACGGATCCATAGCGACCGCGCCGAGATCGAACGCACCACGGTCTTGTCCTTCGGCGACAGCAGCGCCCATGGCTCGTCCTTTTCCACCGCGCGCATGAAGGCGTCGGGAATCTGGATGCCGTGGTGCAGATTCAACGCCTTGCGGTTCGGGTCGCCGCCGGTGGGGCGGCGGATTTCGATGAACTCCTCGATCTCCGGGTGCCAGACTGGCAGGTACACCGCGGCGGAGCCGCGCCGCAGCGAGCCCTGGCTGATCGCCAGGGTCAGGCTGTCCATGACGCGGATGAACGGGATGACGCCGGAGGTCTTTCCCACCGCGCCGACTTTCTCACCGATGGAGCGCAGATTGCCCCAATACGATCCGATGCCGCCCCCCTTGGATGCCAGCCAGACATTTTCGTTCCACAGCCCGAGGATGCCCTCCAGACTGTCAGACGCCTCATTCAGGAAGCACGATATCGGCAGGCCGCGCTTCGTCCCGCCGTTCGACAGGATCGGCGTCGAGGGCATGAACCACAGCTTGCTCATGTAGTCGTACAGCCGCTGCGCGTGGGCGTGGTTGTCTCCATACTGAGAGGCGACGCGGGCGAACAGATCCTGGAACTCCTCACCCGGCATGAGATACCGGTCCGTCAGGGTGGCGCGTCCGAACTCCGTCAGCAGTGCATCGCGCGAGCGGTCGAGCCGCACCTGGTAGCGGCCTGTCATCTGGACGGCGTCAAGCACGGCGGCCTCCCCTGGCAACATCATTCGCGGACGGTCCTTTTCCCTGAGGGCATTCGAGTCCCGGACAACCATATATGGGATAGTGGCAGGCTTGCATCCACAATATGAAGCGGCGTGACGCAAACGCCACGCTGTATGCGCGGAATCCACACAACGCTCCACAGGCTGGAAGCCTCTCACGGAGCGAGACATTCACCCGACCTTATGTTCGCACTATGTTCTGTCATTTGGGGAAAACAGTCCAGCCTTAAGCTGCGGCTGCCGGTCTCCCCCGGCGCGCAAGGCGAGGCGTGGATGGCGGCCCTGCGGCCGCCATGACGATGACGACCTTCGGCGCCGCTTCCGCTCAGAACCCGTCGAACCGCGTGAACGACCGTGCCGGGACCCGCGACGTCACCAGCGTGTTTTCCGGCGCCTCGGGGTCCGCGTAGCCCAGCGCCATGCCGCAGACGACGATCTCCTCCTCCGGCAATCCCAGCACGGGGCGGATGGCGCGGTGGAAATGCGTCCACGCGGCCTGGGCGCAGGTATCGAGACCGCGACCCCGGGCCGCCACCATCACGTTGCCCAGGAACATGCCGTAATCCAGCCACGACCCGGTGGCGAGCCGGCGATCGATGGTGAAGATCAGGCCAACGGGCGCATCGAAGAACTGGAAATTGCGGCGATGCTGCGCCTGCATCTTCTCCGCCTCGCCCTTGGCGATGCCAAGCAGCCCGTACAACTCCCACCCGACGGCGCGGCGGCGCGACAGATACGGCTCGAAGAATGCATCCGGATAATATTGCACCTCCTGCGCGTGGCCGGGGTCCCGGGCATCGAATGCCGCCTGCACCGCCGTCACCACAGCGTCCTTGGCGGCCCCGGCCAACGCATAGCCGCGCCACGGCTGCATATTGGTGCCGCTGGGCGCACGGGCGGCGACGTCCAGGATCGCCTCCACCGTCTCGGCCGGGACCGGCGTGGGCAGGAAGCGCCGGATGGAGCGGCGGCCGGCGATCGCTTCGTCGACACTGTTCATGCGGCCATTTGCCTCCGGTTTTTCGCGCCCTGTCCCGGGCTAAAGCGATCGTGAACCGCTTCGGCCATGGCGAACCCTGTCATAACCGGACCATCCTGTCATCGGTCGCGCCAGTATCGAGGGGAGAACCACGCGCATGAGGCTACGGACCGGATACATTCTCAGCGCGATCTTGCTCGCGGCGTTCGCCGGACCCGCCCGTGCGGCGGACACAGTCGTCACCATCCACAAGGCAACCCCGGAGGGCACAGGCGACTCGCTCGGCACGATCGCCATCGCCGATTCGGCTGCCGGAGCGACCTTCAAGCTCGATCTGCATGGCCTGCCGCCGGGACCGCACGGCTTCCATGTGCATGAAAACGGCAGTTGCGATCCGGCGGTCTCCGGCGGGAACCACGTGGCCGCCGGTGCCGCGGGCGGTCATATGGACCCCGACCACACCGGCAAGCACGCCGGCCCGGACGGGCAGGGCCATCTGGGCGACCTGCCGGTGCTGGACGTGGCGGCGGACGGCACCGCGACGCAGACCCTGACGGCGCCGCACATCAAAAGCGCCGCCGCGCTGAAGGGGCACGCGCTGATGATCCACGCCGGAGGCGACAACTATAGCGACACGCCCGCGCCGCTTGGCGGCGGCGGTGGACGCTTCGGCTGCGGCGTGGTGCAGTAGCCGCCGCTTGGGGAAACGCCATGGAATTCGGGATCGCCGTCGCCACCGCCGCGGACAGTTGGAAGGTCGTGCAGCGTGCCGAGGAACTGGGTTTCACCAGCGCGTGGTTCTACGACACCCAGATGCTGTGCGCCGACTGCTTCGTCGCGATGGGTGCGGCGGCGGTGCAGACCTCGCGCATCCGGCTCGGCACCGGCGTGCTGATCCCGACCAACCGAATCGCCCCGGTCGCCGCCAATGCGTTTGCCACGCTGAACCGGCTGGCGCCCGGTCGCATCGATTTCGGCGTCGGCACCGGCTTTACCGGGCGGCGGACGATGGGCCTGGGCGCCATGAAGCAGGGCGACATGGAAGAGTATATCCGTGTCGTCATGGCGTTGCTGGAGGGCGAAACGCCGGAGTTCGAGATCGAGGGCCAGCGCCGCAAGATCACCTTCCTCAATCCCGAGCTGAAGCTGATCAACCTGCGCGATGAGGTGCGGCTGCATGTCTCGGCCTACGGGCCGAGGGGCCGATCGCTGACGGCGAGGCTGGGGGCGGGGTGGCTGAACTTCGTCGGCGATGTGGAAACCGGTGTCGCGGCGATGCAGGCGATGCGCGAAAGCTGGGATCGCGGCGGCAACGACATCGTCGATTTGACCGCGGTGGCGTTCGCCCTGGGTTGCGTGCTGCAGCCTGGCGAGGCGGCGGATGGCGAGCGCGCCATGGCTCAGGCCGGGCCGCGTGCGGCAGTGCTGTTGCACCGCGCGGCGGATGAGGCGTTGTCCGGCCTGCCGAACACCTCCGCGGTGCCGGAGGCCTTGGCCGAAGCGGTGGCGGGCTACGTCGAGCTGGCGAAGCGCTTCGAGCCGCCGGACGCCCGCTACCTTGCCAACCATCGCGGCCATCTGATGACGGTGAAGGACATCGAGCGGCCGTTCGTCACGGCGGAGATGATCCGCCGGACCACGTTCACCGGCACGCAAGACGATCTGGTGGAGCGCATCGGCGCTTTGGGTGAGGCGGGCTATACGCAGTTTACCGTGCAGCTTGTGCCCGGGCAGGAAGCGGCGATCGAGGACTGGGCGCGGATCAAGGCGGCGTTCGGCTGAACCCCGGCGGCCTAGCTCTGCATCGCCGCCGCGAACAGCGACGTATTGTATCGCTGCATGTCCAGATATGCCGGCGCCGGGCCGTCCGGCTCTGACAGCGCGTCCGAGTAGACCGTGCCGCCGAGCACCGCGCCGGTTTCCCGCGCCAGCATCCGGGCCATCCGGTCGCCGGTCATGTTCTCGATGAACACGGCCCGCACCTTCTCCCGCCTGATCTGCTCGACCAGCGCGGCGATGGCCCTGGCGGAGGGTTCCGACTCCGTGCTGATCCCTTCCGCCGCCAGGAACTCGATCCCGTATCGCGCGCCGTAGTAGCCGAACGCGTCATGCGTGGTGATGATCCGCCGATGGGCGGGGTCGATGGGTTCGAGCGTCCGCATGATCCAGGCGTCGGTTTCGGCGATCCGCGCGGAATATTTGTCCGCATTGGCCCGATAGAACGCGGCGTTCGCCGTATCGGCCGCGATCAGACCCTGCATGATCGCCTGGACGTACAGCACCGCGTTGCGCGGGTCCTGCCAGGCGTGCGGGTCGGTTGCGATGACGCCGGGTGTTTCCGCCATTGTCCGCGGCACAACCTTTTCCGCGGCCGTGACGATCCGGCCCTTGAATCCGGCCGAACCGGTCAGCCGGACCATCCAGCCCTCCAGTCCGAGGCCGTTCTGCACCAGCAGGCTGGCCGCCATGAGGGTGCGCAGGTCTTTCGGCCTTGGGTCGTAGATGTGCACATCCTGGTCCGGGCCGACGAACGCGGTCACCGCGACGGCCTCGCCGCCGACGCGGCGGACCATGTCGGCGAGGATGGAGAAACTGGCGACCACCGGCATTGCGCTCGCCGCGTGCGCCGGGGGCCGCAGCAGGCTCGCCAGCCCGAGGGATGCGATCAGAGTGCGGCGCTTCATGGCGTTTCTCGGAATGTTATATCATAACATATACCCTTGCGCGCCGCCCGGCTCAAGCCCGAGGTCCGACATGCTGCGGTTCATATCCGCGAAAGCGGGAGAGTGTCGAAACCTTGGGGAAGCCGGATTCGGTGGCTTGCTTACCCGAAGGGCCACCATCGACGCCTCGCGGTGATGACGCGAGCCAAGGCGTGGATGGCGGGCGACCGAGCACGTGAGGGAGGGCTGCGCCCGCCATGACGTCCAGCGGCACGTGCGGGCGTCGGACAGGGTCATAGTACCGCCGAAGCCGGGTAACTCCGGTGGAGGGAAGGACCCTGCCTTCTCTGAAGCGAACGAGGTGAGGTGATTGGCGATGAGCCTGCAAACACCAGATGCGATCCGGACTTTGCAGAGGAAACTCTATGGCAAGGCGAAGACCGAGCCGGGTTATCGGTTCTACCTGCTCTACGACAAGGTCTGGCGGCCGGACATCCTGAGCCACGCGTACGACCGGGCCCGCGCCAATGACGGCGCACCAGGGGTGGACGGGATGACGTTCGATCAGATCGAGACGGACGGGCTGAAGGACTGGCTGACCCGGCTGGGCGAGGAAATACGGACGAAGACGTATCGGAGCCAGCCGGTGCGACGGGTGATGATCCCCAAGCCCGGCGGCGGGGAACGGCCACTCGGTATCCCGACGATCCGGGACCGGGTGGTGCAGACCGCGGCGAAACTCGTTCTGGAGCCGATATTCGAAGCCGATCTTGATCCCGCCGCCTATGGCTACCGGCCAAAGCGCGGTGCGGGTCAGGCGATCCAGGCGGTGCTGACTCTGCTGCGGCACGGTTACACCGACGTGGTCGATGCCGATCTGAGCAAGTATTTCGACACCATCTCCGCTGCCGCCTCGCTTTGCTGATGAACTTCAACAGCCTGATGCTGAAAGACGGTATCGCCCGCTTCGCCCTCACCCGCTCTACCCCCACGCGCGCAGCCCCGCCGCCCGCGCCCGGCGGACCACGAACCACACCCACACCGCCTGAGGCACCAAAATCAGCGGCAGCAACTGCGGCTTGAACTCCGACGGCACCGCGATGAACGCCAGGCACAGCAGCCCGCCGTAAACCGCGAAGCCCCAATGCACCAACGTCACCGCCACCGCCGGCACGCCCGACCGCTGAGCCACCTGATACAGATGCCCCCGATGCGGTTCGGTCAGAGGCTCCCGCGCCACCATCCGCCGCACCAGCGTGAACCCGACATCGAACAGCACGCCCGACAGCAGCAACGGCACGACCACGAACGACAGTTCCACGCCGTCGAACCGGCTCGCCACCACCGCCAGCACCGCGAGGATGAAACCGCAGAACTGGCTGCCGACATCGCCCATGAAGATCCGCGCCTTGGGGAAGTTGAACGGCAGGAACCCGGCCAGCCCCGCCGCCAGCAGCCCCGCCGCCGCATAGGCGAACCAGCCGCCGTGCTGCTCGGCGATGAACACGATGAACAGGCAGGCGATCAGCGAGACGCCGGAGGCCAGCCCGTTCAGCCCGTCGATGAAGTTCATCGCGTTGGTGGCAAACAGGATCCACAGCAGCGTCACCGCCAGCCCCGGCCACACCGCCGGCAGAGGCCCGATGGCGGCGGGCATATGGAAGTCGGCCACGTAAAGCCCGGAGCTGACCGCCACCAAAGCGGCCAGCAACTGCGCGCCCAGCTTCACCGTGAACGGCCAGTCGTACAGGTCGTCCAGGAACGCCACCACCGCGATCGCGACCGACGCCTCGATCACCCCGAGGAAATACGGGTCCGCCAGCCGGGCGAAGGCGGCGAAGCGATACAGCACGGCAATGCCAACCAGGAACGCGACGACGATGCCGACTCCGCCGCCCTTCGGTGTCGGGTGGGTGTGCGCCTTCCTCTCCTCCGGCGTGTCCATCACCCGCATTGCGATCATCAGCCGGACGGTGGCGGCGGACAGCAGGATCAGGACCACGGCAAAGCCGAGGTGGCGGAGAAGGGCGGCGAGGGTCAACATGCGGCGATCCGGTCGGTGGCGGGATCGTCCTATCGCCTCGGCACGGTTTCGGCCATCCCGGGCTTGACGACGGACCAACGGGTCCGGTTGCACGGTTACTTTCGGTCTACTAAGGCGACGCCCAAGAATTGCCGGTTCAGTTGGGCGTCCTGCCCTCCTCGTCATGGCCCGGCTTGTCCGGGCCACCTATGCCAGCACCCTGCCGCGATAGGTGGCCCGGACAAGCCGGGCCATGACGGACCAAAGTCAGCCGCCCGATTTGCTTATTCTTGAGCGTCGCCTAACGTGACCGAGTTAGCCAAGAACGAGAACAGGAGCGATCCAGTGGAAACGAGGACTGGTGTTGCCGTCGCGCGACGGACGGGGCTTGGGCTGGCGCTGGCGGCAGCCGGGGCCGCGCTGCTGGCGCCCGCGGCGGAAGCCGCAGCCAGCGGCAAAGGCATGGTCAAGGTCACCGTGCTGTATGGCGAACCCAAGGACCCAGCCGCGTTCGAATCCTATTACCTCGGCAAGCACATGCCGATGGTCTACAGGGTCAAGGGCATCGCCCGCATCGAACTCGGCAAGCCCGGGCCGGGGCCGGACGGCAAGCCGCCCGCGTTCTACCGGATCACCGAACTCTGGTTCAAGGATGCGGCGACGCTGAAGGCGGTCACCTCCCGCCCGGAGTGGAAGAAAATCGTCGATGACGTCCCGAACTTTGCCTCGGGCGGCGCCACGATCCTGGTATCGCCGTTGGAGTAGTATCAACCGCCTGTGGAGCGGCTCTCCGGCGGTGCCTCCCGGTCATGGCGGCGAAGCAGGCCCCTGCGACGGCCGGACTTCGATCGCCATGCCGATCGTGGGTGACGGCTGGCGTGAAGGGTCTTGTCAGGGGTTTCGCCGGTTTGAAAGTAGCGTCAGGTGGGAAGCCGAGCTTAGAGTGCGCGCCCGCGACAAGCGAAACACTCAATCCGAACGGATCAAAGTCATGACCGCGATCACTCGCTCAACACTGCTGGCCGGCGTCCTGCTCGGCCTGCCGGTGGGATGCGGCGGCAGCCAAACCAGCGCGGGCGGTCCGGTTCCAACCGCCGCCACACCGGGCTGGACGGGCCGCACGGTTGTCACGGGATCGACCAGCACGGTCGGCGGGAACGCAACGGCGACCGAGCAGCAGCAGAAGTGGCAACTCGGGCCGTCGCGTTAGCATCCCGTCTCAGCGCCGCTGCATGTCGTTGGAAGTAATGATGTCGAGTGACGTAATGATCCCGAGATCCAGCGCGGTTCGGGGAACCGCTTCACACTCGAATATCCGCGGTTCATTTCCGTGGCAAAAGAAAGTCGTCGCGGCGTGTCCGCGCAACGCGGTCGGGTGATAGAAGTGGATCAAGTCATGACCTTCCTCAATATTGACCCACCGCTCAACCAGCCGCGGATCGGCTTTTCCATCCGAGTATTTTATAATCCAGTCCTTCAAGCCTAAGCGTTTTACCAGATCCGCATCCAGCCGACCATTTGCTTTGTAGTGGCCGTGGAAGCCGACATTGGTGCGGTCGGGCGGATAGTCGTCGGTGAATACGCGGGTTTTTCCGCCCAGGAACATGCGCGAGCAGGACGAGTAACAATATCCGGACACAGCCGTGCGCAAGCCCTTCGTGCGGAACATTTCGCCTATGGCATATCCTGTCGGCGCGTCGCCACCCGGGGAATTGCGCAGAATGACCGTTGATATCGCGGGATATTGCGAAAGAGTGGCAGCGACTCGCGCAGTCTCGTCGCCGGCGACCGGCCCGGACAGGATCAGTTGATCGCCGGACGTTGCGATCTGCATGGCCGCGGCTCCTTCGGCGATCCCGGCCGGCAACGCCGCCAGGGCCAGCCAATACCCACCGGCGCGCGCCGTGCGTTTCCAGATGTTGGATTGTCTCATATGTTTCCTCCCTCTCCGGCGTCACGTTAACCTACCCGATCTCCAGCACGGGCACCCGTCGCGAGCGCGCGACATCGCGTCTGCCTGACGGTTGCGTGATTCGTCCGTCCTGTATTCAATCCCGGCGTCAAAACCGACGACAGGAGCCAGTGTGCCAAATGACCCCGGCCTGCGATCCGCCGCCGAGAGCGTTCCCCTGAACTGGGAGGCCGTCCGCAGCTACCTCGCCGCGCACGGGCACCGCCTGGACGCCGACATCCCCCGCCAGTTCGCCGGCGGTCTCGCCAACCTCAACTACCTGATCCATCTCGACGGCCAGCCGGCCGTCCTGCGCCGCCCGCCGATGGGGGAACTGCCCGCCGGGGCCTACGACATGGCCCGCGAGTTCCGCATCCTGTCGCGCCTGCCCGACGCACTGCCGTTCATCGCCCGCGGCCTGCATCTGTGCGACGACCCCTCGGTCATCGGCCAGCGCTTCCAGATCATCGAATACCGCCCCGGCCTGGTCATTCGCGAACGCATGCCGGCGGATTTGGCGCATCGGCCGGAGGTCGGGGCGCGGCTGTCGAAAGTCATGCTGGAAACCATCGCCGCCATCCATGCCGTGGACACCAAGGCCGTCGGCCTGGACGATCTGGGCCGTCCGGAGGGGTTCCTGGCGCGCGGTGTCTCCGGCTGGTCCAAGCGGGGACTGGCATCGAAGGAGGATGGAACCGAGGCCCTGCATCACGATATCGGCACCTGGCTGGAGCGCAACATCGTTCCGGACGGGCCGCCCGGCCTGCTGCATAACGATTTCAAGCTCAACAATATGATCCTGGACCCGGACGATTTTTCGCCGCGCGCCGTGGTGGACTGGGACCAGGGCACCCGCGGCGACCCGCTGTTCGATTTCGCCACCTTGCTGACCTACTGGGTCCATGCGGACGATCCGCAGCCAATGCACGACATGGAGCAGATGCCGGCGGTCGAGGCGTGCCTGTGTTCCCGTCAGGAGGCGGTGGCGGAATACGCAAGGATTTCCGGCCGCGACGTCTCCGACTTCCTGTTCTACCGGGTATTGGCGATGTACAAACTGGCCGTCATTTTCCTGCAACTGGGTCTTCGCTACCGCACCGGTGCCACGACGGAGCCGCGTTATGCCCCGTTGACCGGAATCGGCACCGGCATTCTGGAATTCACCCACGAAATCGCCCAAGGACGCGCATTCTGATGGAATTCTCCCTGACACCCGAGCTGCTGGAACTGCAGCAGCGCACCCGCGCCTTCATCCGCGACAAGATCATTCCGCTGGAGGGCGACAAGCGCCAGACTCCGCACGGCCCGACGGAGGAATTCCGCCGCGAACTGGTGGCGCTGGCCGCCGCCGAGGGGCTGGTCGCGCCGCATGTCGGCATCGAATACGGCGGCCTCGGCCTGTCGCATGTCGGCAAGGCGGTGGTGTTGGAAGAATCCGGCTACTCGCTGCTCGGCCCGGTAGCGATGCATGTCTTCGCCCCGGACGAGGGCAACATGCACCTGCTGGAGGCGGTTGCGTCCGCGGAACAGAAGGACCGCTGGCTGCGCCCGCTGGCCTCCGGCGCGACGCGGTCGTGCTTCTGCATGACGGAACCCGCACCCGGCGCCGGATCGGATCCCGCCGCGCTGAAGACGACGGCGAAGAAGGACGGCAACCATTACGTCATCAACGGCGACAAGTGGTTCATTACGGGCGCCGAGGGCGCGGCGTTCGCCATCATCATGGCGAAGGACGACGACGGCAACGCAACGATGTTCCTGGCCGACATGGACACGCCCGGCATCGAGATCGTTCGCACCATGGACAGCCTGGACACCGCCTTCGCCGGCGGCCATGCGGTGATGCGCTTCAATAACGTTCGCATTCCCGCCAGCGATATCCTCGGCGAGCCGGGCAAGGGATTCCGTTACGCCCAGGTCCGGCTGGCGCCGGCGCGGCTGACCCACTGCATGCGCTGGCTCGGCGCCGCCCGCCGCGCGCATCAGATCGCCACCGACTACGCGCTCCGGCGAGAAGTCTTCGGCTCCAAGCTGATTGGCCATGAAGGCGTCGGCTTCATGCTGGCGGACAACGAGCTGGACATCCGCATGAGCCGGCTGTCGATCATGCACACCGCCTGGACGCTCGACCAGGGCTCGCGCGGCACCACCGAGTCTTCGATGTCGAAGGTGTTCGTCTCGGAAGCGGTCTGGCGCGTCGTCGATCGTTGCGTGCAGGTGCTGGGCGGCCAGGGCGTCACCGGCGAAACCCTGGTCGCCCGCATTTCCAACGAAGTCCGCGGCTTCCGCATCTATGACGGCCCGTCCGAGGTGCATCGCTGGAGCCTCGCCAAACGCATCGCCCGCCATGGAGCCAACTGGTGAACACCGATTTCGACCTGACCGGGAAAATCTGCATCGTCACCGGCGCCGGCAGCGGTATCGGCCGCGGCATCGCCGAGGGACTGGCGCGCCACGGCGCCACCGTCGTGCTGGTGGGCCGCACCCGCGCCAAGCTGGACGAAACCGCCGCAGCCCTCGGCGAGCAGGCATTCGTCCAGACCGCAGATGTGGCGAAGGAACAAGACGTCATTGCGCTGCGCGATGCGGTGCTGGCGCGGTTCGGCCGCATCGACGTGCTGGTCAACAACGCCGGGGTAAACCCGATCCTGAAGACGATCGAGAAGACCTCGCTGGAGGAATGGAACGGCATCATCGATGTAAACCTCACCGGCCTGTTTCTCTGCTGCAAGCATGTCGGCGGCGCCATTGGCGAAGGCGGGTCGGTTATCAATATCACCTCCATCGCCGGGCGTGGCGGGCTGCTGCGGTCCACATCCTATTGCGCATCGAAGGGCGGCGCCGAGCTGTTCACCAAGGCGCTGGCGCTGGACTGGGCGAAGCGTGGCGTCCGGGTGAACGCGCTGGCGCCGGGCTGGGTCGATACGGAACTGACGCACGGCTTCCTCGGCCACGACGTGCACGGCACGCGATCGCTGGAGCGCACGCCGCTGGGCCGGTTCGGCACGCCGCGCGACATGGCGGGGGGCGTGGTGTTCCTGGCCAGCGATGCGTCGGCGTTCATCACGGGGCATAGCCTGGTGGTCGATGGCGGCTGGAGCGTGGAGTAGTTGCGGGTTGTCATCGTTGGCGCCGGCGTGCTCGGTGCCAGCGCGGCGTTTCATCTGGCGAAGGCGGGCGCCGATGTAACGATTGTCGATGCGCACCTGGACGGCAGGGCGACCGCCGCCGGGGCAGGGATCATCTGTCCTTGGCTGAACGGTGCCGAGGACATGAATTTCTACCGGCTCTATGCGGGTGGGGCGGAGTATTACCCGGATCTGCTCAACGCCCTGGCCGCGGCCGGCGCGGGCGATACCGGCTACCGGCAGCCGGGCGCGATGCTGGTTTCGGCGGAGGCGGCGGAGCTTGACTGGACCGAACATTTTTCAGCGCGCCGCCAGGCGGATTCGCCGTCGATGGGGGTGGTCGAACGTCTGACGCCGCAACAGGCTCGCGCGCGTTTCCCGCCGCTGCGGGCGGATTTGGGCGCGGTGTTTGTCGGCGGCGGCGCCCGGGTCGATGGCAGGCGTCTGGCCGCGGCCCTGCTGACGGCAGCGCAGCACCATGGTGCGACAGTGGTTCAGGGGCATGCGGCGGTGGTGACCCGGTCCGGCCGGGCGGTTGGCGCCCGGGTCGGCAACGAGATATTCCCGGCGGACACAGTGGTCGTCACGGCGGGCGCATGGGCGGCCGAGGTGCTTCGCCCCCTCGGAGCCGACCTGTCGGTGCTGCCGCAACGTGGACAGATCGTGCATTTGGATCTGGAGGGGGTGGATACCTCACGCTGGCCCGTCATCCTGCCACCGGGCGAGCACTATATCGTGCCGTTCGATAATGGCCGGCTCGTCTGCGGCGCGACCCGCGAAACCGGCTCGGGCTTCGATTACCGGGTGACCGCGGCGGGCCAGGCGGAGGTGCTGGCCGAGGGGTTGCGGATCGCTCCCGGCCTGGGCGTGGCGACGATGGTCGAGACGCGGATCGGGTTTCGGCCAATGGGTGCCGGCCTGCGCCCGGTGCTGGGATGGGTGCCAGGTGTGGAAGCGTTGGCGGTGGGCAACGGCCTCGGTGCCGCCGGCCTGACGATCGGACCGCTGGCCGGACGGATGCTGGCGGATCTGGTGTTGGGTCAGCCGGCGTTTCTCGACTTGGCGCCGTTTGATCCGGGGCGGCGGGGCGTAGTGCACACGGGTGTTGCGGAGGTGCTGCGGTAGGTTTTGCATCGTCCTTGCAAAGCCGGCGCGGCTGATGTATTACTTTCCACGAAAGGTAAGGACCCTCACTATGGAATCCGCTGTCACGAGCAAGGGTCAGGCGACGATCCCGAAAGCGATCCGGGACCACCTTGGGCTGCATCCGGGGGATCGGGTGAAATTCTTCCTCCATCCCGATGGCAGCGTCGTGCTCCTGCCCAAAGTGCCGATCACGGCGTTGCGGGGCATTGTTAAAGCCGGAGCGTGGGCTGTGACGACCGAGGAGATGACGGAGGCCGCCGCGGGCGGAGCCACCTTGCGTCAGTGATCGGCATCGATACGAACGTCCTGGTGCGCTATCTGGCGCAGGATGACCCGGACCAATCGGCGGCGGCGGAGCTTTTTGAGCACCGGCTCAGCGCCGCGCATCCCGGTTTCATCAGCGTCGTTGCGATCGCCGAGACCGTATGGGTACTGGAACGCTCCTACCGCCTGGATCGCAAGGACATCGCAGCGGCGATCGAACGCGTGCTTCAGGCGGACGCATTGGTGGTGGAGAACGAACAGGAGGTCTTCACTTCGATGATCGCGTTGAAGGAAGGGCGCGGCTCATTCGCGGATGCATTGATTGGGGCGCTTGGCGCGGCGGCGGGCTGTTCTTGCACGGTGACTTTTGACCGCCAGGCGCTGCGGCTGGGAGAGTTCGAACTGGTGTAGCCGGTGGCGCGGTATGGCGGGGGTCCGGTGAGGCCATCCCAGATTATTCCGCGCCATCCAATCGGCAGATCAATATCGATACTGCACAAGCGACCCCCCCATCATCCGCCTACCGGTTCATCCCCCGCACCGCCTCCACCACCGCCCGCGTCACCTCCTTCGTCGAGGACGTCCCGCCCAGGTCCGGCGACAGAATCCCGGCAGCGCAGACCTGCTCCACCGCCCGCATCAGCAAATCCGCGGCGGCTTTTTCGCCCAGATGCTCCAGCATCATCGACCCGGTCCAGAACGTCGCCACCGGATTGGCAATCCCCTTCCCGGTAATATCGAATGCACTGCCGTGGATCGGCTCGAACATCGACGGCCCGCGCCGTTCCGGATCGATATTCCCCGTCGGCGCGATGCCCAGCGACCCCGCCAGCGCCGCCGCCAGGTCCGACAGAATATCCGCATGCAGGTTGGTCGCGACCACCGTATCGATGCTGCCCGGACGGCGCACCATCCGCGTCGTCATCGCATCGACCAGCTCCTTGTCCCAGGTCACGTCCTTGTAGTCGTGCGACACCAGAGCGGCGATCTCGTCCCAGAACACCATGCCGTGCCGCTGTGCGTTCGACTTGGTCACTACTGTCAAATGCTTGCGCGGCCGGGACCGCGCCAGGTCGAAGGCGTAGCGCATGATCCGCTCCACCCCGCGGCGGGTGAAGATCGCCGTCTCCGTCGCCACTTCCTCCGGCAGCCCGCGATGGGTGCGGCCGCCCTGGCCGGCATACTCGCCTTCCGAGTTCTCGCGCACGATCACCCAGTCCAGGTCGCCCGCTCCGACACCGCGCAGCGGCGAGGTAACGCCCGGCAGAATCCGCGTCGGCCGCACATTCGCATACTGGTCCAGCCCCTGGCATATCGGCAGCCGCAGCCCCCAGAGCGAGATGTGGTCCGGCACGTTCGGATCGCCGACGGCGCCGAAATAGATCGCGTCCGCCGTACGCAGCCAGGCCATCGCGTCGGCCGGCATATAGGCGCCATGCTTGCGGTAGCGGTCGGACCCCCAGTCGTAGTGGTCGACGATCAGCGAGAACCCGCCATCGCGTGAGGCAACCGCCTCCAGCACTTCCAGCCCGGCGGCGATGACCTCCGGCCCGATGCCGTCGGCGGGAATGGAGGCGATGCGGTAACTGCGTGTCATCGGACGGCTCCGTGCTGGGTTTGACAGTGAGCGTAGTGCGTGTCGCGGCGGCGACCAAGCCGTGGCGGAGTGGCGGTAGAATGTGATACCGTGCCGGCTATGGTAGCAGTCGTAAACGCCTGCCGACGCGGATGACCGTGGACGAGTTCCTGGTGTGGGACTCCGACGACCTGACCGGCCGGCGTTGGCAGCTTATCGACGGCGAGCCGGTGCTGGTGGCACCGGCGGCGGACGCACATGCCCGAATCCAGGGCGAGATCGCCCGCCTGTTGGGCAATCACCTACTCGCGTCCGGAAGACCGTGCGCCGTCGTCGTGGCGCCCGGCATCGTGCCGAGGGTGCACTCCAACGAAAACTTCCGCGTCCCCGACCTTGGCGTGACCTGCGCCCCGCCGTCAGGCAAAGTCATGGTTCCGGACCCGGTGTTGCTGATTGAAATCCTGTCGCCCGGCAATGTCGCCAAGACCCGCTCGAACATCTGGGCCTACACCACGATCCCGAGCGTGCAGGAACTTCTGGTGGTCCATAGCACGCGGATGGAGATCGAACTGCTTCGGCGCGGGCCCGACGGCAACTGGCCGGACTCGCCCGCGATCGTGAAGGTGCCGGAGCAGCTTGAACTCGCCGGCATCGGCTTCACGGTGCCCGTCGCCGACATCTACCGCACCGCCGGACTGTCGCGCTAACGCTACAGTCCGGTGCCATGTGCGTCTGACGGGGCAGCAGCGACGCCTTTTATGGTGCAATGCAGCATGGGAATCCCCATAGAAAGACCAAACGGCGGCATTTCGCTGCCGGCTTGTCCTCAGAGCGGTCGCAACCGATGTCGTTTTCTCTCCCGCAGGTTCTTCGTACGATCATGGGTCTGTCCGCCGCGCACGATGAGCACCTGCTCGCCGGTGCGGATGAGGAAGCCGTGCAGGAACTCGGCGTCAGCCAACCTGTGCTGTCACAGTTTCAGCAGGATGTGGCCGTGCAGTGCCCGGATCTGGTGCACGAGGCGCAAATGAGCTTTGCCCGCAAGCAATAGCCGGCGACAAGACCGGCTGCCCAGCGCAGGCCGGTATCAGGCGGCCTGAGTCAGCCGCTTCACGAACGCGGAAATCCGGTGGCGCCGCAATTCGCTGCGCGCCTTGGTGTCTGTCGTCATGTAATTGAGCTGGACGCTGTAGCGCGGCCCGACGAACCGCCGGTGCCCGTGCCAGGTGGTCGGTCCATTCGGAAACACCAGTAGAGTCCCGTTCACCGGCGGCACTTCGGTTGCGAAATCCTCCAGATCGTCTGGACCGCGCAACAGGCGCAGGCAGCCTTCCTGCCGCGCCCAGGCCTCGGTTTGCCGGTTCAGATACAGCAGTACCGTCACCCGCTTCGCCAGCGAGTCGCAGTGGATTCGCCCGTCCCGCTCGCTGGTCCAGCCGCGCAGCGTGACCATTGTCGGCGCATCCTGCAGGTCGATCCCGAACAGCCCCTCGATTGCCTCGCGCAACATCGGCGCTTCCATCGCCTGCATCAGCGCCGCGGCGGCGGGGCCGAGCCGCACCGAATTCACCGGAAACGATCCCCGCTTCTCCAGCGCCGGCATATCGGCCAGCACCGCGTCCAGCGCCGTGGGCGGGACGAAATCCGGCACCACGACGTGCGGGAACGGGTCGGTCGCAACCGGCGTCTTCAGCAGCTTGGTGTAGTCGAGCGTGATCATCATTAACTCCCGGCGGCGCGCCTTAGCAAAAGCGCTTCGGTTAGCTCCAGAAGGTCGTCCGGCCAGTAAGCCTCGGGCCGCGGCCGCGCCGAATGCAGCGCCGGGTCCGGGCGGCAGGTGAGTACCGGCATGGTCCACCGCACCGGAAGCGAAGCCCTTCCGTCCGCTGCGCCCAGAAGAGCACCTGCGATGGCGCCATTGGTGTCTGTATCGCCGCCGCTGCCGACGGTCCGGATCAGCGCCGGCTCCAGCGCGGTGCCGGCAGCGAGATGGTAAAAGGCGTTTTGCAGAGCGATCAGCACCCAGCCCATCTGGTGCTGGAAGTCCTTTGGCGCCACCCCGGCGGCGGCGTTTTCAAGCGACAGCAGCACCGAAGCGGCCTCGGGCCCGGCTTGTCGCGCGATCCTGACGGCGGTCTGCATCATCGCGTCGCGGTTGCCACCCGCCAGGGCGGTGGAAATGGCGGCAGTGTAGGCGGCGCAGGCGGCGCGGCACACCGGATGCGGGTGGGACAACCCGGAATCCGTGTCGGCTGCCGCGGCGGCCTCCTCCGGGCTGGCGGCCCAGACGCCGATGGGGGCGATCCGCATCAGCGAGCCGTTTGCCTGGCTGCGGGTATCGGCGGCATTCCGCGCCGCCGCGGCCTTGTCCGCCGGGGCGGAGTTGGCGGCGCCGAACGCCAGGGCGGTCGTGCCGCCGATATCGAACGGCCCGCTGGCATACCAGCGTCCGTAGGCCGCCGCCGCGTCCTCCGGACTGTACACCCCGGTGCGCACCAGGCTGCGCGCCAGGGTCAGCCCGAGTTCCGAGTCATCGGTCGGTTGCCCCGCCAATGTCCGCCACACCGGACTGTCGGCGAGATCGCGCACGCCGTCCGGGTAGCGCGTGCGAATCGACTCCGCGGTCTGGAATTCGACCTGGCTGCCCAGGCTGTCGCCGATGACCATCCCCAACATGCAGCCAAGGGCGCGGTCAAAGCGCTGGTCCTCCGCCGCACGCGGCCAGGTCAGCGTGACCCGGGCGGCGCGGCGAGGCTCCGTGCTGCCGCGCCAGAGGCGGGTCCGCAGCACGGCGACGGCGTCGGGTGCGCCGCCGAAGCAGGCGAACGGGCGGCAGCCGCCAAGCGTGTCGTAGCTGACGGGCAGGCCGTCTTCGGCGATTAGCACCCCGCCGGCCGCCGTCAGCAAAGCGTGGCCGGCGGCGATGTCATGCGCGCTGACGGCCCGCAGCGTGACCGTGGCGATGCCGTCGCCGGCGGCGACCCGGGCGAGGCGGTAGGCGATCGAGGGCAGCGGCATGAACCGCGCCGGCAGGCAGGCCGCGCTGCTCCAAATCGGCCGCTGGCCGGCGCCGTGGTTCAGGAACACCACGTCATCCGCGGCCAAACTCCGGTTGCGCAGGTCGCTTTGCACCGGAGCGCCGTTGCGGGTGATGCCGCCGCCCTCGGCCCAGGCGATCATGTCCGGCCCGCGATCCGGGCTTGTCGGCGCGTAAACCACGCCCAGCACCGGCTTGCCGTCGCGCAGCAAGGCCACCGAGACGGCACTGCCGCGGCGGCCTTCCAGAAAGGCGCGGGTGCCGTCATGCGGATCGACCACCCAGCAGTAGCCGTTCGCCTCGGCGGCGTGGACGCCTTCCTCCTCACCGACAAAGCGCGCCGGCACCAGGCCTGTCAGCCGTTCCCGGAGAAAAACCTCAATCTCCGTATCGATCGGCGAGGTGTCGGTGTTGCTGAACCGCGGTCCGTCCGGGCGAACGAATTCCGCTGCGAGCCGATCGCCGGCCTGGCGGATCAGATCAATGACAAAGGGCAAGATGGAAAGCAGGTTTGATGTCGTCATGAGGCCCGGGAGTCTAGGCTCTTGCGGCCCGCGACGCTATCTGCACGGGTGCCCCGCCATGGACAAACATCTCCCTCCCCACCCGAATCGGCAGGCCGGACCGCTGTCCGTCTACCGCGCGATGATCGACTCCGGCTCGCTGGAGGCCGATGACGCGCAGGCTGACGCGGTCGCACGGCTGGAGGATCTGTGGGAGCGGCTGCGCGGCTATGACCCGAGGCAGACGGCGGACGAAAGCGTTAGCTTCCTGTCGCGGATTATGCGGCGCCGGCACGCCGAGGAATACGTCCCGACGGGGTTGTATCTCGTCGGCGAGGTCGGCCGCGGCAAGTCCATGCTGATGGATATGTTCTATGAAACCGCCGATGTGTCCCGCAAGCAGCGCATCCATTTTCATCGGTTCATCCAGAGCGCGCACGCCCGCATCCACGCATGGCGCAAGGCCAATCCGGGCGGCGCGGACCCGATTCCGCCGCTGGCGGATGAGATTGCCGCAGAGGCGGCGCTGCTGTGCTTCGATGAGTTCCAGGTCAACGACATCGCCGACGCGATGATCCTCGGGCGGCTGTTCCAGGCGCTGTTCGACCGCGGCGTGGTCGTCGTCACGACCTCGAACACCGCGCCGGACGCGCTGTTCAAGGGCCAGCCGGGGCGGGATGCGTTCCTGCCGTTCATCGCGCTGATCCAACAACGGCTGGACCTGCTGGTGATGGATGGTGGCCGGGATTACCGGCGGGAGCGGATGCGCGGCCTACGCACCTGGCAGGTGCCGGCCGATGCGATGTCCCGCCGTGCGCTGGACGAAACCTTCGAGCGGCTGACGGACGGCGCGACGGTGGAGCCGGTGACCCTGACGGTAATGGGTAGGGACGTGGTCGTTCCGTTGGCCGCGGACGGGGTTGCGCGCTTCGATTTCGACAGCCTGTGCAACACCGCGCTCGGGGCGGGGGACTACCTCGCCATTGCGACGACGTTCCACACGCTGGTGGTGGATGAAATCCCCCGGCTGTCGCCGGAGAATTTCGACCAGGCGCGGCGGTTCATCGTGCTGGTGGACGCGCTGTACGACCATCACGTGCGGCTGTTCGCCTCGGCCGACGCGCCGCCCGACCAGCTGTATCAGCGCGGCGAGAACGCCAAGATGTTCGAGCGCACGGCGTCGCGGCTGGATGAGATGCAGAGCGCGGACTGGCTGGGGGTGGCGGGGTCGTGATTATGGAAGGCTTGATTTTGGTGGGCCAATGGACCACCATTTAGGCGTCTGGACGGCCGGGGATATCGCGTTCGACATCGTTTATGACGAGACCGATCACCCGATCGTCACACTGCGCGTCATGACTCCCGTCGGCCCGACGGTTCATCGCAAAAATCCGGAATGAAATTGGCGTGGCCGGCAATGGGTTGCGGCCCGGAACCCGCCGGTGATCGCTGGCAGGATCGGATGAACATGGAAACAAATGGCTCATTTCCTGCCTGTATACGGCAAGCAAAGCTGTTACACCGATTCCACGGATTAAGGCGACGTCCGGAAAATACCGCTCCATATTCCGTTCGCTGGGCGAGATGGTGTCGTTCCGGTCCGGATAGAAATCGGTCCCCTTGAGGTTGACGGTTGCGATCTCCTCGGCGGAGACTTTGATCCGCTTCCGATAGCTGTTGGCATCGAGTTCGCAGCGAATGGTCAGGCCGGTCTTGGTCGTGGTCTCCAGCAGCTTCGGAATGGTCGAGGCGCTCGCCTGATGGCCCATCTCGCGGAGCGCCGGCGCCAGCTTCTCGTGGCGCTTCGACACCCGGCGCAGCGGCCGCATCGGGTCGCCCATCGTCACCGGCTGGAGTAATTGCTCCAGGTCTCTGAGCTGCGTCGGATCCTTGGCCGTGAGCTTGTGCCGGCCGGCGGCTTTGCGGCGCACCTTGCCGGTCAATAACGCGGGGTCCCTCAGCTCGTTGAGACCGCGCCCGATCGTGCCTCGCGCAACTTTGGTGGCGCGGGATGCGGCCGCCACGCCGCCATGGCCGGCGCTGACCGCCTCTGCCGCTGCATTTAACCGCCGGCTGCGCTCATCAAGCGAAGGCCCGACTGCTTGGAATCGGATACGGATGGGGTGCTCATCGATCATGGCCCGCACTATTAAGTAACGGTCGCCGTGTTGAGAATCGCCCCGTGCTTCGCGAACCGTCGCGATTCGCCTATTTCCGGGCGTCGCCTGAGCTGGACGGCGCTGGCGGTAGCGCGCGACGAGCCGGTGCCGTATTTGCAGGCGGCTTACGACTGCGGCGTGGCCTGTATCGGGGGTCATCACACGATTTGTTCAGAACTGCACGTTTGCGGAAAGCAACAACGATATCAGTCAGTTATGGATGTGGTATCATTGATGAATCGGCGCCGGAGGCCCGGTTTTTACTTCTGAGCCTCGAAATACTACCCGATTACCCTGGGTCGGCGCGTCTAACGTGTGGTCTTGAACAAATCGTGTGGTGACCCCTGGTAGCCAAGGTGCCCAAATAGGCAGGGGAAATGTCGGGTTAGGAGACGTCAGATGGCGGACACGCAGACGAACGTAGCGTATGTTTTAAGCGATCGTATCAATAGCAGTGCTTCGAAATGGTGGGAACAGATGTGGGCTTGGACTCTCACTCATAATCCGAACGTGGGGAGGGATCGGTTCGACCCGACGCCTAATGGAGTTGTCTACGACATCAGCAGCGACGACCTGGGCCTGGTGCTGAGTGATTTTACCTTCTCAGCGGTGGACGGAACAAAGGCCACCGAGATAATAGGCTCAAAGAACTTCCAAAACGACGGGAACGCTACGATCACTGATAGTTTCACCTATTCAACCACCAAAACAGAGTCTTTTACATTGAAGTTTACCGAAGGTCTGAAAGTCGGCCTGAAGGCCGAGGTAAAAGCAGGTTTTGGCTTCATCATCGGCGCCAAAGTCACCGTAAGCGGCGAGATCACCTTTAACAGCGAGCAGAGCTGGACCTCGCAGGTAGCCGAGACTTTCGGCGACACGATCACGATTACGGTGCCCCCGAAAACACGGTTGCTCGCCTCGGCGGTTTTGAATTTGGAGAAGGGACGGTTTAATTTCAGAGGGGTAGCCACGGCAACAAATCTGAAAAATATTGTGCAGATGGGTTTTAGGCTGAAGGAAGGGGGGTTTAACTCATGGAATATACCGTTGGAGGTTCTTCTGCCGGCCGACGCAGATAGGCAGGTTCCGGTGGCCGGCATTGTGGATGGCGCCTTAGCCGTCAGCGTCACGGTCACGACTACGTGAAGGCGGTGCATCGGGCACCCACCGCGCGGTATTCGGGCCGGAAGGCCCATCCGCGCGAAAACGCACGGTAGCGCATGGCACGCAATGTCCAGGGCCGGGGCAGATGCGACGGAAACCGTCGATCCGGTTAGGAATCGAAGGCCCACGCATCCCGGCGGGGTTTGTATTGCACGCAATGTGATCCCCCGCATTAGACCCCCGGTTTGCTGCGTGCAATACGGCGTCTCAATAACCGACTCTGCGTGCACACCAATTTGCACGCAGTAAACCGGCAGTTTATGCCGGAGTCGCAACAGAACCGCCGCCTCTCGGCGGAAATCGTAGGAATTTCGTCCGTGTAATCGTTTCTTACCGTGCACTTTTACGGCGATGGGCCTTCCGGCCCTACTATGCGAATTAATGCGGAAAGGCTCTCTACCTTTCAGCCGGAAGGCCCATCGGCATAAAGTTGCGCGCCAAGCAACCCGAGTGAATCAGAGCTGCGCGGCAGCTTTGGATGTGCGCCAGATGTCAGGAGGCTCATAAGCTGTTTTGCATACTTGCCGCGATATCAGTCACGTAGCGAAGCCCTAAACCTGTTTCCGAGGCCATTAACCTGTGTAATCCGTGCCCTTAATCGGTGGAAATCCGTGTTACATCTTGCTGTCTTGCGCAGCCAGCCGCCCCCGGGGCCGTGGTGCAATGCGCCACGAGCGGTAACACCCCGCCCGAACGGCAGATGCCGCGGCCACAACGCAATGAAGGTGTGCACGGCACCGGCGTCGCGAACTCGACCCCGGTCAGGACCGCCGGTCCGGACTCTGGAAAATCGATTCGCAAATATACGACAACGATAGGGCCTTCGCCGGGGCCTGCTTCGAGGACAGGGACGGGGAGAGGACGGTGCCTCGCACAAACGAAGTGGTAATTTCCGGTCGGGTCCATAGCGGTGGCCGGACTGGTGCTTGAGGGCGGTTCGTCCTACCAGGCATGGCGTTGCCGATAACGGACTGATACAACCGGCCAAAAGCCGGAGGAAACATCATGCCCAGCCGCCGACAGGTTCTCGGCGCGTCGCTCGCCGCCGTGGCGATGCCGTCCATCGCGAAGGCTGCCTCTAGCAGGGTGCTGAAATTCATCCCGCAGTCCGACCTGACCGTCATCGATCCGGTCTGGACGACCGCCTACAACACTCGCAACCACGGATACATGGTGTTCGACACGCTGTTCGGCATGGACGCTCAATACCGCATCCAGCCGCAGATGATCGGCGCCATCGCTTTGGACGACGACGGCCGCCGCTGGGATCTGAGCCTGCGCGACGGACTGCTGTTCCACGACGGCGAAAAGGTGCTGGCCCGCGACTGCATTGCCTCGATCCGCCGCTGGGCGGCGCGCGATGCGCTCGGCAGCGTGCTGATGAAAGCCACGGACGAACTCTCCGCGCCGGACGACCGGACCATCCGATTCAGGCTGAAGAAGCCGTTCCCGCGGCTGCCCTACGCGCTGGGCAAGACCTCCACACCGATGTGCGCGATGATGCCGGAGCGGTTCGCCGCAACCGATCCGTTCAAACAGCTCACTGAAATCGTCGGCAGCGGTCCGTTCCGCTTCGTCGCGGCCGATCGGATTTCCGGCGCCCGCGCCGTCTACGAGAAATTCGAGCGCTATGCGCCCCGTCCCGACGGCACACCGGGCTGGACCGCCGGTCCGAAGGTTGTCTCGTTCGACCGTGTCGAATGGATCACCGTCCCGGACGAAGGCACCGCCGCCGCGGCGATGCAGTCGGGTGAGATGGATTGGTGGGAATTGCCGACAAACGATCTGCGGCCGGTGCTGCGGCGGTCCGGCCATGTCCGGATGGAGATCAAGGACCCGACCGGCGTCATCGGTCTGCTGAAGATGAACTGCCTGCAGCCGCCGTTCGACAATCCCGGCATCCGGCGCGCCCTGCTCGGCGCCTTCGACCAGAGCGATTTCGTCACCGCGATCACCGGCGACGACCCGGGCATGGGTCGGACCGGCGTGGGCGTGTTCTGCCCGAGGACCGAACTCGCCACCGATGCCGTCCTGGAGGTGCTGACCGCGCCGCGCAACCCGGCCACAGTGAAGGCGGCGCTGCACGCCGCCGGCTATGCCGGCCAGCCAGCGGGCATCATGGTGGCGACCGACACCCCCTATCGCAAGGCCATGGGCGAGGTCGGCGTCGACGCGATGCGCCGCGGCGGGCTGAACGTGGACTACATCGCCGTCGACTGGGGCACCGCGGTCACCCGGCGGGAGAACAAGGGGCCGCTCGACAAAGGCGGCTGGAGCGGGTTGTTCACCACGCTGTCCGGCCTCGACCTGCAAACCCCGTCCGGTCATGCCTTCCGCACCAGCGGTGAGACCGGGTGGTTCGGCTGGGCCAGCAGCCCACGCATCGAAGCGCTGCGGGGCGAGTGGCTGGATGCCACGGATCTGGCGGCGCAGCGGCGCATCGCCCGGGAGATCCAGTTGCAATGGTGGATCGATGTGCCGCACATCCCCATCGGCCCGTGGTTCCAGCCGGCGGCATGGCAGGACAGTATCGGCGGGATGCTGGATGGATTCCCGGTTTTCTGGGGGCTGAGGCGCGGTTAGCCGCGCCGTAACGCCTTGCCCACCCACACGTGATACGCTAGCAAGCCCCCCACCTTCCGGGCAGCCAGCCCGGCGCTGTCTCTACGGGTAGCGTCCCGGCAGGCTCCATTTGATGTCACACGGCGCCATCCCTGCGCCCTCGGAAGGACTAGCCCCATGGCCCGCAACAAGATCGCCCTTATCGGCGCCGGCAATATCGGCGGCACCCTCGCCCATCTCATTGGCCTCAAGGAGCTCGGCGACGTCGTCCTGTTCGACGTGTTCGGCGGCGTGGCGGCCGGCAAGGCGCTCGACATCGCGCAATCCAGCCCGGTCGACGGCTTCGACGCGGCGTTCTCCGGCGGCTCCGACTACGCCGCCATCGCCGGCGCCGACGTGGTGATCATCACCGCCGGCTTCCCGCGCACCCCCGGCATGTCGCGCGACGACCTTATCGGCAAGAACGCCGGCGTCATCGCCACCGTCGCCGAGGGCATCAAGACTCACGCGCCGAACGCCTTCGTCATCTGCATCACCAACCCGCTCGACGCCATGGTCTGGGTGCTCCAGCAGAAATCCGGCCTCCCGGCCAACAAAGTCGTCGGCATGGCCGGCGTGCTCGACAGCTCCCGCTTCCAGCTCTTCCTGGCGCAGGAATTCGGTGTCTCCGTGCAGGACGTCCGCGCCTTCGTGCTCGGCGGCCACGGCGACACGATGGTGCCGCTGATCCGCTACTCCGCCGTCGCCGGCATCCCGGTGCCGGACCTGATCAAGATGGGCTGGTCCACGCAGGAGCGGATCGACGCGATCTGTACCCGCACCGCCAACGGCGGCGGCGAGATCGTCAAGCTGCTGGAGCGCGGCAGCGCCTTCTACGCCCCGGCCGCCTCCGCCATCGCCATGGCCGAAGCCTACCTGAAGGACCAGAAGCGCGTGCTGCCCTGCGCCGCCTACCTGAGCGGCCAGTACGGCATCGACGGCCTGTATGTCGGCGTCCCTGTCGTCATCGGTGCCGGCGGCGTGGAGAAGATCGTCGAGATCGAACTCAATGCCGCGGAAAAATTGGCATTTGAAAAATCCTGCGCATCGGTTCAGGAACTGATCGACGCGTCACGCAAGCTGATCGGTTAGGGAACCCGCTCCATGAACATCCACGAGTATCAGGGCAAGGAACTGCTCAAGCAGTACGGCGTCACGGTATTGGACGGCTACGTCGCCTGGACGCCGGAAGAGGCGGAGGCCGCCGCCGCCAGGCTTCCCGGCCCGGTATACGTGGTCAAGTCGCAGATCCATGCGGGCGGCCGGGGCGCCGGCCGCTTCGCAGACGATCCGAACGGCAAGGGCGGGGTGCGCATCACCAAATCCCCCGCCGAAGTCCGCGCCGCGGCGGATGCGATGCTCGGCCATACGCTTGTCACCAAGCAGACCGGCCCGGCCGGCAAGCAGGTGCATCGCCTGTATGTCGAAGCCGGCTGCGACATCGCCCGCGAACTGTATCTGTCGCTGCTGGTCGATCGCATCAGCGGCCGGGTCACCATCATCGCCTCGACCGAAGGCGGCATGTCGATCGAGGACGTCGCCCACCACCATCCCGAGAAGATCCTGCGCGCCGGCATCGACCCGGCCACCGGCATCTCCGGTTTCCACGGCCGCAAGCTGGCGGCGGGCCTCGGCCTGACCGGCAAGCAGGCGTCGTCCTTCGGCAAGTTCGTCGCGGCGATCTACAAGGCGTTCATCGCGCTCGACACCAACATCATCGAGATCAACCCGCTGGTCGTCACCGGCGCGGGCGATATCGTGGCGCTGGATGCCAAGGTCAGCTTCGACGACAACGCGCTGTTCCGCCATCCGGAACTGGAAAAGCTGCGCGACGAAAGCGAAGAAGACCCGAAGGAACTCGAAGCCTCCAAGCACGACCTGAGCTACGTCGCGCTGGACGGCAATATCGGCTGCATGGTCAACGGCGCCGGGCTGGCGATGTCCACCATGGACATCATCAAGCTGTACGGCATGTCGCCGGCCAACTTCCTGGACGTCGGCGGCGGCGCGACGAAGGAGAAGGTGACCGCGGCGTTCAAGATCATCCTGTCCGATCCGAACGTCGAAGGCATCCTGGTCAACATCTTCGGCGGCATCATGCGCTGCGACATCATCGCCGAGGGCGTGGTCTCCGCCGCGCGCGAAGTGCAGCTTTCGGTGCCCCTGGTGGTCCGGCTCGCCGGCACCAACGTCGATCTGGGCAAGGAAATCCTGTCGAAGTCGGGCCTGGCGATCGTCGCCGCCGACAACCTGGCGGACGCGGCCGAGAAAATTGTCAAAGCCGTCAAGGAGGCCGCATAGATGTCGATTCTCGTTGACGCCAACACCAAGGTCATCTGCCAGGGTTTTACCGGTGCGCAGGGCACCTATCACTCCGAGCAGGCGATCGCCTACGGCACCAAGATGGTGGGCGGCGTGACGCCGGGTAAGGGCGGGACCAAGCATCTCGGGCTGCCGGTGTTCGACTCGGTCTGGGATGCGCGGGAGCAGACCGGCGCCGATGCGACGGTGATCTACGTGCCGCCGCCCTTCGCCGCCGATGCGATCCTGGAAGCGATCGATGCCGAGATTCCGCTGATCGTCTGCATCACCGAAGGCATCCCGGTGCTCGACATGGTGAAGGTGAAGCGGGCGCTGGACGGCTCGAAGTCCCGTTTGATCGGCCCGAACTGCCCCGGCATCATCACCCCGGACGCCTGCAAGATCGGCATCATGCCCGGCCACATCCACCGCCGCGGCAGCGCCGGGATCGTCTCGCGCTCCGGCACGCTGACCTATGAGGCGGTGGCGCAGACCACGGCTGTCGGGCTGGGGCAGAGCACCTGCGTCGGGCTTGGCGGCGATCCGGTGAAGGGCACCGACTTCATCGAAGTGCTGGAGTTGTTCCTGGCAGATCCGGAGACCAAAGAGATCGTCATGATCGGGGAAATCGGCGGCAGCAGCGAGACGGATGCGGCGGACTTCCTGAAGCATAACAAGGTGAAGAAGCCGGTTGTCGGTTTCATCGCCGGTGCCACGGCGCCTCCCGGGCGGCGCATGGGCCATGCCGGGGCAGTGATCAGCGGCGGCAAGGATACCGCGGCGGCGAAGATGGAGGCGCTGCGGTCTGCCGGCGTGCACGTGGCGGATAGCCCGGCGGCGCTGGGCAGCACGATGATTGCGGTGCTCAAGGGCTGACCTGCGGACGGCCCTGCGGGGCCGCCGCGGCCTGTGATCGGAACGATACCCGGCGCCCCGGAAGGCGCCGGGTATTTTTTTGCCGGCGGTCAGGCTGCTTTTGACTTCGACCGGCAACCCGTATTTCCTGGTGACCCTCCGGCAGCCGCCGATCTTCGCGGCCGGGAAGCGGCGTCTCTGGAGCGAACGAGGAGAGACCGGATGGACACCACGATCGATGAAATCGCCAACGGCATTTATCGGCTGTCGAGCTTCGATCCCAACATCGCCGGCATCGGCATGACGTTCAACCAGTTCCTCGTGCTCGGTGAAGAGCCGCTGCTGTTCCACACCGGCCGCCGCGGCATGTTCGCGAGCGTGCACGCGGCCTTGTCGCGGGTGATGGCGCCGGAGCGGCTGCGCTGGATCACCTTCGGCCATTACGAGTCCGATGAGTGCGGCGCGATGAACGAATGGCTGGCGGTGGCGCCGTGCGCCGAAGTCGCGCACGGGCAAACCGCCTGCCGCGTCTCGCTCGACGACGTGGCCGATCGGCCGCCGCTTGCGTTGGCGGACGGGGATGTCATCGAGCTGGGGCTGGGCAAACGCGTGCGCTACCTGGACACGCCGCACGTGCCGCATGGCTGGGAGGCCGGCGTGCTGTACGAGGAAAGCACCGGAACCCTGCTGTCCGGCGACCTTTTCTCCCAGCTTGGCCGGTGCCCGGCGCTGACCACCGGCGATGTCGTCATGCCGGCGATCGAGGCCGAGGACGTGTTCCACTTCTCCTCGCTGCACCCGAGCACGGCGGACACGGTCAGCCGGCTCGCCGATTTATCGCCGCGCACGCTGGCCTTGATGCATGGCCCGGCGTTCAGCGGCGATGGCGCCGCCGCGTTGCGATCCCTGGCGCGAGACTACGATCGACGCATCCGGGCGGCGACCCGGGACGGTGCTTGATCACGGGCGGTGATTATGGTTTGCGGGCCAGCGCAAAAGTGCGAACTTGCATTGAAGCAGTGAGAGGCAGGACCACCCATGGCCAACACGACGGCGGATCTCGAAGCTCTGTTGATGCAGCGATCGTTGGGCGACGCGGAGCTTCTGGCGGCGGCGGAGGCGGCATCTGACTTCCGCATCCTGCCCGACGCGACCGTCATCAAAATCGGCGGCCAGAGCCTGATCGACCGCGGCCGCGCCGCCGTCTACCCGCTGGTGGATGAGATCGTCGCTGCCCGCAAGCGCCACAAGCTGCTGATCGGGACCGGCGCCGGCACGCGGGCGCGGCATTTGTATTCGATCGCGGCGGGGCTGGGGCTGCCGGCGGGGGTGCTGTCGCAGCTTGGCGCCTCGGTGGCGGATCAGAACGCGGCGATGCTGGGGCAGTTGCTGGCCAAGCACGGGATCTCCTCGGTTGACAACGCCGGGCTGTCGGCGGTGCCGCTGTTCCTGGCCGAGGTGCACGCCGTCGTCTTCAGCGGCATGCCGCCGTACGGGCTGTGGATGCGCCCGCCGGTTGAGGGTGTGATCCCGCCGTATCGCACCGACGCCGGATGCTTCCTGGTCGCGGAACAGTTCGGCTGCAAGGCGATGATCTACGTAAAGGACGAAAACGGGCTTTACACCGCCAACCCGAAGACCGCGAAGGACGCGACGTTTATTCCAAAGATCTCGGTGGAGGAGATGAAGGCGAAGGGGCTGCATGATTCGATCCTGGAGTTCCCGGTGCTCGACCTGCTGTTGACCGCGCGGCACATCCGCGAGGTTCAGGTCGTCAACGGGCTGGTGCCCGGCAACCTGACGCGCGCGCTGAACGGCGAGCATGTCGGCACCATCATTACCGCTTAGGGGACCACTGCCATGACCGTTGGTATCAAGCACGTCGCCTCGCCGCTCGCGCGCCAGTCCTTGCAGGACCGCGACCTGACCAATCCCGTTGCCGGCGGCCGGCCAATCCGGCTGCTGCCGTGGCTGCAGGTCGTGAAGATCGGCGGTGCGTCCATCATGGATCGCGGCCGGGATGCGATCCTGCCTTTGGTGGAGGAGCTGCGGAAGCTGCTGCCGGAGCACCGGCTGCTGATCCTGACCGGGGCGGGTATTCGCGCCCGCCATGTGTATGGGGTCGGGTTGGACCTCGGGCTGCCGGTCGGGTCGCTGGCGCCGCTGGCGGCGAGCGAGGCGGGGCAGAACGGGCATATCCTGGCGGCGCTGCTGGCGCCGGAGGGGGTGTCTTATATCGAGCATCCGACCATCGCGAGCCAGCTCGCGGTGCATCTGTCCGCGGCCCGTGCGGTGGTGGGGAGCGGGTTTCCGCCGTATCACCACCATGAGTTCCCGACCTCGCGGATTCCGCTGCACCGGGCTGACACGGGGGCTTTTCTGCTCGCCGACGCGCTGGGGGCGGCCGGGTTGACGATCGTGGAGGACGTGGACGGGGTTTATACGGCCGATCCGCGCGGGCCGGACGGGGCGAAGGCGCAGTTGCTGCGGGAGACGAGTGCGGCGGAGCTGGCGAAGCAGCAGGGTACGCTGCCGTTGGATCGGGCGCTGCTGGAGGTGATGGCGAACGCGCGGCATATCGCGCACGTGCAGGTGGTGAATGGGCTGGTGCCGGGGCGGCTGACGGCGGCGCTGCGCGGCGAGCATGTCGGGACGATTGTGAGGACGGGGGTGAGCAAGGGGTGAAGGGGAAGGCGTTCCCACCGGCACAGTTGGGCCCTCCAGACCTTCAGGTCACAGTCGTAACCCTGGGCGCGCGTTCACTTGCGCGGCAGAATACGCGCCTCTATTGTTGCGTGGGGCTGATGATTGCCCTCAGATAGGGCAGTCTCATCGTGCAGAAAGTTTCTTTTTTCGTTGCGGGTCCCGTGTCGGGTCGAGAGGTACAGCGACGTATTCAGGCATTCCTGACCGGCCCGATTCGCGCCTCTCAACTAAAGCACGACTGCTACGTGGAATCCTTCTTCTGGGATGATGCGGAGCATAAGGTGCTAACCGATGTCACTAGCGTCCGGTTAAAATCCGAACAAATTCAATTGGTTGGAATCTATTGAAGTATCGCTTTTGGGCTCGTCCGACGACAATGCAGTCTGCAACGGCATTTTTTCGAAGATTGTCACCGAAAGGAGCTGCATCAATCTGT
>NZ_CAIWTY010000046.1 GCF_903915725.1 uncultured Rhodopila sp. | reverse complement strand
TGGACAGCGCGGCGATCTGGGCGGTGGTCAACGCGGCGACCTGCGCGGTGCCCAGCGCGGAGACCAGATCGGAGGTCAGCGCGGCGGCCTCGGCGGTGGAGATCCCGGCGATGGCGGCGGTGGACAACGCGGCGATCTGGCTGCTCGACAGTCCGTCGATGGCGGCGGAAACCACCGCCTTGACCTGGGTGGCGCTGAGCGCGGCGATGTCGGCGGTGGACAGGCCGTCCACCTCCTGGCTGCTGAGCGCCGCCACCTGGGCGGAACTCAGCGCGGCGATATCGGCGGTAGACAGGCCGGAAATCGCGGCACTGCTGGTTAACGCGGCGATTTGGCCGGTGGACAGCGCCTTGATCTGGGCGGTGCTCATGGCAGCGACCAGCGCGGAGGTCAGGCCTTGGATGACGGTTGTGCTGAGCTGCGCGATCGAGCTCGTGGGCATGGCGGCGATTTGCGCGGTCGTAAGATTGGTCGTCATAACGGTCCCCTGAACAGCGAGCGACAGATGCGACGACTTTTTCGTCGGCCCCTTTCTCGGCCGAATTGGTAAATAAATCGTAAAAATTGCCGGCTTTTTTTGGTTGTAATGGCGATTTGGCGCCGGCTGGAGCATTTTTAGTCTGACCGGAATCGTGGCAGCGACGATGGTCGTCTTGGCCCGGCTTTTCCGGTCCCCTAATCGCGGCAAACGCTGGCATGGATGGCCCGGACCAGCCTTGGCTTGTCCGGGCCACCTATCGCGGCGGGCTGCTGGTATAGGTGGTCCGGACAAGCCGGGCCATGACGGGGACGGAAGGACGCCCGACTGAAGCGGTCATTGTTGACCGTCGCCTAAGCCTGGTCCGAAGCGAACCGGTCCAACAGCCTGGGCAGGGCCAGCAGCGAATTCACCACCGCATCAGGCGCATACCCCAGCGCCTCCGCCTGCATCCGCAACGCCCGGAACATGGTCGCCGGGCCGATGGGTCCGCCGCTGCGCAATTCCTGCCGCAGGCCGCCGGGAGTCACCCGCTCGATGCGCGCCACCCTGAACCCGAAGCTGCGCGCGCCCGCGACATCGAAGCCGTTGGAGGAAATGAACATCACCTCGCGCGGCTCGCAGCCCAGCCGCTCCGGCACCAGGGCGTAGGCGCCCGGATCGGGCTTGTAGACCTTGGCGGCATCGACGCTGATCACCGCTTCAAGGTAGGGTGCAAGGCCGCTGTGCCGGACCAGCGGGTCCAGCATGCCCGGACTGCCGTTGGACAGGATCGCCAGCCGGTAGTCGCGCAGGGCGACGAGCGCCTCGGCGGCCTCGGGATACAGGGACAGCGTATGATAGGAATCGACGATGCGATCGAGCAGCGCCTCATCCGCCGTCAGTCCCAGCGTGCCAACGGTATAGTCGAGCGAATCCCGGGTGATCGTGCGGAAGTCCTCGTAACGCCCCATCAGCGAACGCAGCCAGGTGTACTCAAGCTGCTTCAGGCGCCAGACCTGAGTGATGTAGGCGCCGTGGCCCTGAAACGCCGTGCCAACGGCGCCGGAGACCGACTGCACATCGAACAGCGTGCCGTACGCATCGAACACGACAACCTTGATCGCCATCGCAAGCTACTCCCGCCGCTCGAACCGTGCCCGGTCCGCCGGCAACAACCGCACCTTCATATGTACCGCGGCATCGTCATCCGAGCGCTGCACCACTTCGCCGTGCTGGTACAGCCAGGCCAGCCGCGCCCCGTCCTGCGGCGGGATGTCGTAGTCGGCCAGTTCCATGCCCTCGGCAATCCGCCGATCGATCGCGGCCAGAAGCATGTCCAGGCCCTCGGCCGTCAGGGCCGACACCGCCACCGCGCCTTCGCGCAGCGGCACCTCCGCCACGCCGCCAAGCATATCCGCCTTGTTTAGCACCTCGATGGTGCGGTCCGGCCAGTCCGCGTCCAAGGTGCCGTCGGCAACCATGTCGTCCAGCACCTTGATCACGTCGCCGCGCTGGGCGATCGTCTCCGGATGCGCGGCGTCGCGCACATGCAGGATCACGTCGGCTTCGGAGACTTCCTCCAGCGTGGCGCGGAACGCTTCCACCAGCTCATGCGGCAGTTCGCTGATGAATCCCACGGTGTCGGACAGGATCACCCGCCGCCCGGAGGGCAGCCGCAGCCCGCGCATCGTCGGGTCGAGCGTGGCGAACAACTGGTCCTTCGCCGTGACCTCCGCGCCGGTCAGCGTGTTGAACAGCGTCGATTTACCGGCATTGGTGTAGCCCACCAGGGCGACCACCGGGAACGGCACCCGCTGCCGCGCGGAACGGTGCAGCCCGCGCGTCCGCCGCACCTTCTCCAGATCCTTGTGCAGCCTGACCAACCGCTCATCGATCAACCGCCGATCGGCTTCGATCTGGGTTTCACCGGGCCCGCCGAGGAAGCCGAAGCCGCCGCGCTGACGCTCAAGGTGGGTCCAGGACCGCACCAGGCGCGACCGCTGGTATTCCAGGTGCGCGAGTTCGACCTGGAGCGTGCCCTCCTTGGTCGCCGCGCGTTCACCGAAAATATCCAGGATCAGGCCGGTCCGGTCGATCACCTTGCAGCTCCAGGCGCGCTCCAGGTTGCGCTGCTGCACGGGGCTTAAAGCCGCATCGACGATCGCGACGGTGACATGGTTGTCGCGGATCGCCTCGCCCTGAGCCGCAACCTGGCCCTCGCCCAAAAGCATGGACGGCCGCCGCGCGCGCAGCGGCAGGATCGCGGTATGCACGACAATCAGCCCGATAGACGCGGCCAGGCCGATGGCCTCGGCCAGCCGCGCTTCCGCGGCCCGCGGCTGGTCTGCATTGGCGACGTCCCGGCCCTGGCGTTCCCAGGGCAGGATGACAGCCGCGCGAGTTGGCCCGCCGGAGGGCAGCCCGTCATCATCGCCGTCCGGGCTCGGCTGGGCCTGGTGGAGGGGCGTAGCGATCAATCGTTCCCGGTCACGGAGCTCAGTTCCCGGGTGGGAGCCGCAGCACCTTCAACCTTGGTCGCGTCGAACAACTGTATCGGCGCGCCCGGCATCACCGTGCTGATGGCATGCTTGTACACGAGCTGGGTATGCCCATCCCGGCGCAGCAGAACGGAAAAATTGTCAAACCAGGTGATGATCCCCTGCAGCTTGACACCGTTCACAAGGAACACCGTTACCGGTGTTTTACTTTTCCGCACATGGTTCAGGAACACGTCCTGAACGTTTTGCGATTTCTCGTTGGCCACGGCCACAATCCTTCTTTTTTTTGAATGAAAAGCGTGTCGGTATCAAGTTCCCGGCGGTTCGTGGCACGGCCGCCGGACAGTCGCCTTTTAGCAAGATCCCTTTTTCACGCAAGCTCACGTAAACGTGCAGCCAAAACAATGGCAGATGGGAAGTGGATATCCGGAGCGGCCTGTTCAACTCCTCCATCATGCGCTGCATCGCCAATTAACACCGCAGTGGCGCCGGCAGCGCGCGCCGCCTGCATGTCCAGCGCGGTATCGCCCATGTACCACACCGATCGGCTTGCTCTGTGGCCGATTTGCCGCAGTGCAAGATGCAATGGCGCCGGGTCGGGCTTGTCGATGGCCGCGTCGCCAGCGCCGACGACCGGGCCGAAGAAACGGTCCCACCCGAGATGGGTCACCTCCCGCCGCAGGAATTCGCCGGCCTTGTTGGACACCACGCCCTGCGGCCAGCCGCTCCCGGCCTCCAGAAGGGCCTCGGCGGCGGGCATCGGCGCGACGTGATCGAGGTGCTGCCCGGTCAGGCTTGCATAGAAGATCGTCCGCGCATGCTCCCACCGGTCGCCGAACATCACCGGGAAGCTCTCGCGCAACGACACCCGGACGCGGTTCCTGGTGTCTTCCTTGGTCCATAACGGATGGCCGAACTCAGCGAACACCGCGTTCAGCGCGGCGGTAATGCCGGCCCAGCCGTCCACCAGCGTGTTGTCCCAGTCATAGAGGAGGACGGAGGGTCGGCCGGACCCGGGCGGTTGGCTCATGCTTCGCCGGTCTCTGCCTCTGCCGGCGCATCTTCCGGCTCCGGCTCCCCGGCGGCGGCGGTCCTGGCCGATTTCTGCAGCCGCGACAGCACGTAGGCATTGGCGCAGACCCGCAACCAGCCGTCGAACGACAGGTCGTGGGCGTTATCCGCGGGCGCGAACCGGTCGATATACCCCTTGAGCAGACCGGGCATGACGACCTCCACCGTGCCGGCGGGCCGATCGCGTTCGGCCAGCACGACCCAGAGCAGAGTGGCGTCGCCATAGCGGTTGAGCGCCATATGCAGCGGCAGGATCTCCTCCTCCGACACCGTGGCGCCGAACTTGTAGACGAAAATCTTGTCCGTCGCCTCCAGCTCCTCCATGAACTTGCGGCGGAGGAAGGTCAGCCGGGCGGATTCCTGTTCGCGCATCAGCCAGATGCTGCGTTGCCCTTCGTAGACGAAGGTGTGGTACACGAGCGTGTACTTCTTCTCGTGGATCATGTACTCCTTGCGCGGACCGCCTTCCAGCCGCGGATCGATGTCGTCGATTGTGCCGAGACCCTCAAATCCGTTGTCGATGCCGCGGATCAGGTTGCGCATGAACGTGCTTGAGAATCGCAGCAGGCCGAGCGGTTCGGCGTCGCAACGCCGCTGGAACAGCCCGAACTCGCAATTTTCCCCCAGCGATTCGAACTTCAGCGCGATCTCCGGAATCGTCAGCCCGGTGCGCGACATTGCCCATTCCGTCAGGTCGCCATGGCCGCGGGCGCCGAAGGAGCGTTCGTTCGTCGGTCCCAGCATCAGGCCCGCCGGCAGCCTGGCGCCGGGCGGGACGTCCGACGCATTGACGCTAAAAACCTTTGCCTCCGACAGCGAAAACGCCAGATAGCGGTCGTCGCCGGTGTCGGAAAAATCCCGCGGGCGGGCCGCGTCGGGGTGCTGCAGCGTGATCAGCATGCGGTCCGAGCGGCGGGCGAGGCCGGCCGGAATCCGGTAGGCCAGCAATGTCGGCCGGGACAGCTCGGTCGAGCCGACGACGGTGTCGTTGATCGATACGATCAGCCTTTGGCACGGCAGTTCCGGCGGGTGGATGAACGGCACCACATCGAGGGTCAGGATGTATTCGTCAGCCGCTTCGAGCCGCGGCAGAACCAGATGGCTTTCAGCGCCGACGCCCCAGGAGAACTCCGGCTCGGACCGGGCCCAACCGCCGCCGAGATAAGCCAGGCTGTTGCCGGCAGTGGCGAAATTGATCGTCAGCTCGCATTCGATTGCCATACCCTACGTTTATCCCCCGCGGTGGCGGCCGGTGGCTGCCATCCCGTCCTGAGCCCCTACCGCCACGATATTCATTCCGAGCATCGGATCATACGCCCGATTGGCAAATCGATGCCAAGGTAAAAAAAGTGCAATAATTCCCCGCATCATCTCGTGCCGCACCCGGAGAGCCGCAATCGAGACCGCATGAGCATATCGAGACCCGCATGCCATGGCGGGGATGCGGCGCGATCGCCGGGGCCTCACCGGTACGGGCGTCCCGGTGAAGTCCGGCTTGACGGTTCCATGCCTCCCGTCCACATCTGCCGCGCCATGACAACAACACGCCTGACCATCGACCATCGCAACGGCCAACCGCCGGGACCACCGGCGGCTGCAGCCGCGGCACCGGCTCGGCATCCGGAGAAAGCCAACCGGCCGGACAACCCGATCCAGCGCAAGCCGGCCTGGATCAGGGTCAAGGCGCCGACGCACCCGGTCTATCATCAGACCCGTACCCTGATCCGCGAGCATGGCCTGGTCACCGTCTGCGAGGAGGCCGCCTGCCCGAATATCGGCGAATGCTGGTCGCATCGGCATGCCACCATGATGATCATGGGCGACACCTGCACCCGGGCGTGCAGCTTCTGCAACGTCCGCACCGGTCTGCCGGGCCCGCTGGCGGCGGATGAGCCGAACCGGGTGGCGGACGCCGTAGCCAAAATGGGGCTACTGCACGTGGTGATCACCTCGGTGGACCGCGACGACCTGCCCGATGGCGGCGCCGCCCATTTCGCCGCCGTGATCGGTGCGATCCGCGCCGCCGCGCCGGAGACCACGATCGAGGTGCTCACGCCGGACTTCCTGCGCAAGCCCGGCGGCGTCGAGATCGTGGCCGCCGCCCGCCCGGACGTGTTCAACCACAATCTGGAAACCGTGCCCCGGCTGTATCCGAACATCCGTCCCGGCGCCCGCTACTACCAATCGCTGCGCCTGCTCGACTCGGTCAAACGCCTCGATCCCGCCATCTTCACCAAATCCGGCCTGATGGTCGGCCTGGGCGAATCCCGCACCGAGATCGCCCAGGTCATGGACGACCTGCGCATCGCCGATGTCGATTTCCTGACCATCGGGCAATACCTTCAGCCCACCGTCAAGCATGCCGCGGTCGATCGCTTCGTCACCCCGGACGAGTTTGCCGACTATGCCTCCACCGCGCGCGCCAAGGGTTTCCTGCTGGTGTCCGCCACCCCGCTCACCCGCAGTTCGTACCACGCCGACGCCGATTTCGCCGCCTTGCGCGACGCCAGGCAAGCGATGACGGATGCGAAGCCGACACCGCCCGGCCCCTGATGCCGACCCACGCCGAGCGCAAGGTTGTTCCTTATACGCCGGAGCAATTGTTCGACATCGTCGCCGATGTCGGCAAATATCCGCAGTTCCTGCCATGGTGCGTGGCGTCCCGCGTGCGCACCCGTACCGAGCGTCAGCTCGTGGCCGATTTGACCATCGGCTTCGGGCCGTTTCGCGAAAGCTTCACCAGCCGGGTGACGCTGGAGCGACCGAAGCGGGTGACGGTGGCGTATGAGGACGGTCCCTTCCGCTACCTCAATAACGAATGGAGCTTCACGCCGCGGGGCACCGGTACCGAGGTCGGGTTCTTCGTCGATTTCGAGTTCCGCAGCCGGATTCTTCAGGCGGCTATCGGCGTGGTGTTCAACGAAGCGGTCAAGCGGATGGTGCGGGCCTTCCTCAACCGCGCCCGGGACATCTATGGTGCGCCGCCTGCTTCCTAGGAGCCAGCCGCATGGTTTACGCGCCGCTTTATGCGCCCCTCAGGCCGGACCGGTCTCTCCCGCCCGTGCGGGTGAACCTGTATTCGGACACCCAGACCCGCCCCTCTGCCGCGATGAAGCAGGCGATGATGCGGGCGGACGTCGGCGATGAACAGCACGGCGACGACCCGACGATCGAGGCGCTGTGCGACCGGGTCGCGGCGCTGACCGGCAAGCAGGCGGCGATGTTCCTGCCGTCGGGCACCATGTGCAACCAGATCGCCATCCTGGTGCATTGCCGCCCTGGCGACGAGATCATGGCGCATGAGGACTCCCACATCGTCATCAATGAGGGCGGCGGGCCGGGCGCCCTGGCCGGCGCGGTGGTGCTCGGCCTGCGCGGCGAGCGCGGGATGTTCGACAGCGCCACGCTGACGGCGGCGCTGCGCGAGAAGCGGCGCAATGCCCCGCCGCAGACGCTGGTGGAGGTGGAGCAGACCGCCAATGCCGGCGGCGGCTCGGTGTGGCCGCAGGCGCTGCTGGACGATGTGCTGGGCACGGCGCATGCGCTTGGGATGAAGACGCACATGGATGGGGCGCGGCTGATGAACGCCGTGGTCGCGTCCGGGGTGTCAGCCCGGGACATGGCGGCGGGCTGCGATTCCGTCTGGCTGGATTTCACCAAGGGCCTGGGGGCGCCGCTCGGGGCGGTGCTGTGCGGGACCGCCGGCTTCATCGACGAGGCATGGCGCTGGAAGCAGCGCCTTGGCGGTTCGCTGCGCCAGGCCGGGATCTGCGCGGCGGCGTGCCTGTTTGCGCTGGACCACAATGTCGAGCGGCTGGCCGAGGATCACGCCAACGCGCGCCGGTTGGCGCGTGGGCTGGCTGAGGTTCCCCGGCTGACGGTCGATGAACCGGAAACCAACCTTGTGTTCTTCGACACGCGGCAGTCGGGACTGACTGCCGATGAACTGGCGGCGCGGGTTCGCATCCATGGCGTGATGCTGTCCACGGTCGGGACATACCGGGCGCGCGCCTGCACCCATCTCGACGTCGATGCGGCGGGCGTCGATTTCGCTATCCGGGCGGTCGCTGCAGCGCTGCGGTAGCCGGCCGGAAAGGGATCTCGGCCGCAGCCTGAACACGCTCATCCCAATGCCGCCCGGTCGTGAAGACGGCAACCCGCCGCTGCTGGCCGAACGCGAGGCAGGCCCGATCACCGGGCGACGGCCCGGACGCCCTGGTCAACTGCCGCAGCGACCGGCCCGTAACGCGAACTCCCGCGTGTAGGGAGAAATCTCAATGCCGAGATACTCCACCGCTTCCGTCGCCGCCGAAGCCGTCAAAAAAGCGTGCCATTTACTTTTCATTAAACAAAGCCCGCTACGCTCGCCGATCATCAACTGAATCAGGTGAGAAGACCATGCGTCGTCTCTTGAGCGTGTTATTGCTGCCGATGCTGATGCTGCCGGTTCTTCCGGTCGCTGCCCGGGCCGACGATCCGCCGGCGAACGAGGTTGCTGCTCCGACTCGCCAGGCTCACATGAATTGGCAGCAGCGTTTCGCCAAGGCCAATGCGGCGGCGGACGGGCATCTGACCCTGGAGGAAGCCAAGGATGGCTTCCCGCTCGTCGCCAGGCATTTCAGCGATATCGATATTGATGGCAAAGGCTTCGTGACGGTCAAGGATCTGAAGACCTGGTACGCGATGCGCCGGGTGGCTCGCAGCCTGCGCGCGTTGCCGAACGACAGCCCGTCGCCGCGCAGCGCCCAACAGCGTAACTTCCCGGACGAGCGGCCCGTAGGCACGCCGGCTGCCACGCAGATTTCGGCGCAGGAATAGCGTCTCTCACGACATCATACCAACCGGCAGTGACCTCGACTCTCGGGCGCAGCCGCCCCGTCATGCCGACGAAGGTCGGCATCCACGCTTTTTCTCCGTGTGAGCAAAGGCGTGGATGGCGGGCCTGCGGCCGAGATGACGATACGGGCAGCCTGCCGACCGGTCAAAGCCAACGCCGGCTGGTATTACTCCGCCGCGGACAACTCGCCGGCCAGCGGGGCATGATTCAGCAGCGCGGCGAGAATGGTGCCTCCGGCGGCATTGCCCAGCAGCGTCGGCAGCAGAAAGCGGAACGCGTAGTCGCCGAGCGTCGCCGCGCCCGTCAGCACGCCATAGGCTGCCTCAACCGACCCCGCGATGATGTGCGGGAACTGGCAGATCGCGACCACGTAGGTCAGCAGAATGATGATCAGCGGGCGGCTCGGGCCCGCCCCTGGCAGCAGCCAGACCATCAGGCCGATAAGCCAGCCGGCCGCGCCGCCGCCGAGAAAGGTGTGCCAGACGGTCCCGTCCATGGTGTGGGCGGACAGTTCCGCCATCGCCTGGACTGTCGGCGCATGAAACACACCCGAGTATGTGACGATGCCGGCGAACACCCAGGTCGCCGCCAGATTGGCGGCCAGCACGATCGCCCAGACCCGCAACGTCATCATCGTGGTCATCAGGTTGCGCCGGGTCAGCGCCGGGATCACCGCCGTCAGGGTGGTTTCCGTGAACAACTGCTGCCGCCCGAGGATGACGATCAGAAACCCGACGGAGTAGCCGAACCCGGCCACCAGCGGACGCCACGGCGTGTCGGGCATCCGGCCCTGCAAGGTCGCCTGCACCAGGAAGGAAAAGCCGATGGACAGTCCAGCCGCCACGCCGGACCAGGCGAGGCCGCTGAACGAGCGTTCGAGTTCCTCCTCGCCCTGGTCGCGCACGATCTCGTGGATCACGATCGCGCCCATCGGCGCCCCGGCGGCGGCCTGGCGTTGTTCCTTTTGATCCAGATGGGGCGACTGTTCGCCGGCCTCGGCCATGACGGCTCCCGTAGTGGTGCCGGGGGCTAACGCGGCGTGCGCTCCGGCGTCGCATCACATCGTTCAGCGGCGCGTGTCTTGCCAGCCGGCACGCTTCGTGCTGTGCCAGGACCGAGCGCCATGACGGGAGCATACCGATGACCCACTATCCCGCCGACACGGTTTCGGCCCTGCTGCTCCGCGGCGCCGGCGGCGCCCCCGCCCTTGGCGCTCCCGATCGGCCGTGGCTGACGCACGGCGGGTTGCGGGCTCTGGCGCGCCAGACGGTGGGCGACCTGAACGCGATGGGCATTGGCCGCGGCGACCGCGTGGCGCTGGTGCTGCCGAACGGGCCGGAGGCCGCGGCTGCGTTCGTGACGATCGCCTGCGGGGCCGTTACCGCGCCGCTGAACCCGGCCTACAAGGCCGAGGAATTCGCCTTCTACCTGAGCGACCTGAACGCCAGCGTCCTGGTGGTGCAGGCCGGTGCGGAAACCCCGGCCCGCGCCGCCGCCGCGGCCAAGGGCATCCCGGTGGTGGAATTGCTGCCGGAGGCGGACGGTCCGGCCGGCGCCTTCGTATTGCAACCGCCGCCCGGGATGGTGGGCGTTCCCGCGCGGCCGGGCGAGGCAACGGCGGAGGATGTCGCGCTGGTGCTGCATACCTCCGGCACCACGTCGCGGCCGAAGATCGTGCCGCTGCGCCACATCAACGTGACCGCCTCGGCCTACAATATCGGGGCGATCCTGAAGCTGAAGGCGGATGATGTCTGCCTCAACATCATGCCGCTGTTCCACATTCACGGATTGATTGCCGGCGTGCTCAGCAGCCTGGCGGCCGGCGGGTCGGTGTCCTGCTCGCCCGGCTTCAACGCGTTCCGCTTCTTCGCCTGGTTCAATGAGGTGCGGCCGACATGGTACACTGCGGTGCCGACGATGCACCAGACGATCCTGGAGCTGGCGCCGCGCAACACGGCGGCGATCGAGGCGGGGCGGCTGCGCTTCATCCGCTCCTCCTCGTCCTCGCTGCCCGGGCCGGTGATGATTGCCATGGAAGAGGCGTTCGGCGTGCCGCTGGTCGAGTCGTACGGCATGACGGAGGCGGCGCACCAGATGGCCTCCAACCCGCTGCCGCCCCGGCCGCGCTTCCCCGGCTGCGTCGGCGTCGCGGCCGGACCGGAGGTCGCGATCATGGACGAATCCGGCGCGCTGCTGCCGCCCGGCGGACTGGGCGAGGTGGTGATCCGTGGCCGCAACGTCACCGCCGGGTATGAGAACAACCCGGCCGCCAACGCCGCCGCGTTCACCGATGGCTGGTTCCGCACCGGCGACCAGGGGGTGATCGACGCGGACGGCTATCTCCGCCTGACCGGGCGGCTGAAGGAGCTGATCAACCGCGGCGGCGAGAAGGTCAGCCCGCTGGAGGTGGACGAGATCCTGTCCGAACATCCGGCGGTGGCGCAGTGCCTGACCTTCGGCCTGCCGCACCCCAAGCTGGGCGAGGAGGTTGCCGCGGCGATTGTCCTGCGCGGCGGGTTTTCGGCCAAGGAAACCGAGTTGCGGGCCTTTGCCGGTGAGCGGCTGGCGCCGTTCAAGGTGCCACGCAAGTTCGTTTTCGTGAAAGAAATCCCCAAGGGCGCGACCGGAAAACTTCAGCGCATCGGGTTGGCCGAGAAGCTGGGGCTGAAGGCGTGAAGGTTGCGATCTTCGGCGCCGGGGCCATCGGCGGGTTTCTCGGCGTGCGGCTCGCCAGGGCAGGGGCCGATGTGACCTTCATCGCCCGCGGCCCGCATCTGGCGGCGATGCAGGCCAACGGGGTCACCTTGCGCTCGGGCAGCGAGAGCATCACCGTGCGGCCGCGCTGCGTCGCCTCGGCCGAGGCAGCCGGAATACACGACTATGTCGTCGTCACCCTGAAGGCGCACGGGCTGTCGGCGGCGGCTGGCTCGATCGCCGCGATGATGGGGCCGGACAGCGCCCTGGTGACCGGCATCAACGGGATTCCCTACTGGTATTTCTACGGCCTCGACAGCCCGCATCGCGACCGCGTGGTGGAAAGCGTCGATCCCGGCGGGTTGCTGTGGTCCGTGCTGCCGCCGTCGAAAGCCATCGGCTGCGTCGTGTATCCGGCCGCCGAAGTCGTCGCACCCGGCGTGATCGAGCACGGCTACGGTGACCGTTTTACGCTGGGGGAGCCGGACGGATCGCGCAGCGCCCGCATCGAGGCGTTTTCCCGCGCGCTGATCGCCGCCGGGCTGAAGGCGCCGGTGCGGCCGAGGATCCGCGACGAATTGTGGGTGAAGCTATGGGGCAACCTCGCCTTTAACCCGGTCTCCGCGCTGACCGCGGCGACGCTGGACCGCATCACCGGCGATGATGGCCTGCGCACGCTATGCCGGGGGATGATGCTGGAGGCGCAGGCGGTCGCCGAGGCGCTGGGCGTGCGCTTCGGCATCGACGTCGACAAGCGCATCGCCGGCGCCGCCGAGGTTGGCGTGCACAAGACGTCGATGCTGCAGGACCTGGAGCGCGGGCGGCCGATGGAGATCGACGCGCTGCTCGGCGCGGTGGTGGAACTGGGCACGGTGGTCGGGGAATCGATGCCGCTCTGCCGCTCGGTGCTGGCCCTGGTGCGGGAGAGGGGGCGGCAGGCGGGGTGCTACTGAGGTCTTCGTTTTGCGTTCATCATGGCCCGGACCCGGGCCGTTGCTTTTGTGTCATGGCCGGCGCAGGCCGGCCATCCACGACTTTCGGCATCAGTGGGGCCAAGCTCACAGATGACCGGCACTCAATTGGCCAGCACATCATAGCGAAGGCCGAACCGCCCGCCGGCGGAAACGACGGTGCCACCCGATCCACCTAAGCCGTCGCCGCGCCGCGGCGTTCCGCGAGCCGCGCCGCGCGCTCGGCGAGGCGGGCCTGCTCCTGGCGGCGCTGCTCGGCTTTTTCCGCCTGCCGCTCCATCGCCCGGCGCTGCTGCCGTGACAGCGGCGCAGCCTGCCGGGCGAAGCTGACCAGATCCGCGGGCTCGAGGCTGGCAGGCAAGTCGGCGGATGCTGCCGGGGCCTCGTCCGAAGCCGCGGCGCGCAGGGCGTTCAGCGCTTTCTCATTCAGCAAAGCGGCGCGGTTCAGCGCGTTGGCATTGCCGCGCAGCCGCAGCACCTGTTTCAGGTCCAACTCGGCCGCGGCCGATCGGCTGAGCGCGTCGAGGGCGCCGAAGCTGAAAGCGATGATCAGCGCGGCGTGACGGAGTTCATGATCGGTTGCCGGATTATAACTGGCGAGCAGCGCACGGGCGGCGGCTTTCGCCGCATCCGCATCGCCGGCGCAGACGTCGAGAAACAGCGGGGCGAGAAAAAGCAGAATTTTGTCCAGGATCGCGGCGGTGATGGCGGGTGCGCGGTGCATGGCTTCGGCTCCGGTTGGTTTCCGGAGCGCCTTCTACCTGAAGTTGTGGGGTCAATCAAGAACAAAATAGGTACAAGGCGCCGTGGACCAGGATATGCAACGCGTGGGGGTGCCTGGTGCCGAACCGGCCCGGATCCCCGCGGTCAACACTGGTCCGTTGCGTGCGCGCCGAGATCGGGCGCCTCAACCGAGGTCGGCTGCGTGACGGGTGCTCTCCTGTGCTTCGCCGATCAACACTATAAAGGGCGTCGGAAGACTTGTTTGTTTGAACTATCGACTGCGACAGGGCGGCATCACCGCGATACAGCGGCGGCGCCGGGGGAAATCGGTCGGGATACAGAGGCAGATCCGCGGGACCCGGGCCGGGATCGTCCGGGCATTCCGCGTCCGGCCGTGGAAACAACCGGCAGTAGCGATGTCGTAGCCCGAAGGGAGCATCCCCTTTCGCACTTGACGTTTACGTTAACCAGACTACCTTAACGGCACCGTCGCTGCTATATAGCCTCCGGCCGTTTCGCAGCGGCGGAAAAACCGAACCGTCGCAAGACGGCACTGAGGAAACACCCGACAGGAGGCACGCACTTGGACGCTCTGGTGCATCAGCAGCTTGAGCCACTGGCCGTTCCGGCGCTTCTCGACCGCTCCGCCGCGGCGTTTGGCGATCGTCCGGCGCTGGCGTTCCAGGGGCGGCGCTGGACTTACGCGCAGCTTGCCGGGCTGGTCGATCGTGCCACCGCCGGGCTGCAGCGCCTGGGCATCCGGCCGGGAGACCGCGTGGGCCTTTGCCTGCCGAACACCCCGTATTTCGTGATCTTCTACTATGCCGCGCTGAAGGCCGGCGCCGTGGTGGTCAACTACAACCCGCTCTACGTCGCGCGCGAACTGCGCCAGCAGATCGTCGATTCCTCCACCACGACGATGATCGTCCCGGACATTGCCGCGATCTGCGACAAGGTGCTGGGGCTGCTGCCGTCCTCCGGCCTGCAGCGCATCATCGTCTGCCCGTTCGCCGGGGTGCTGCCGCCGGCCAAGCGGGTGGCGTTCACGATGCTGAAGCGCAAGATGGTAGCGCATCCGGCCTGGAGCCATCAGGTCATCCCCTACCGCCATGTTGTAACCGCCGGGCCGCCGCCCGCGCCGGTGGCGATCGACCCGGGCGACCTGGCGGTGCTGCAATATACCGGGGGCACGACCGGCGTGCCGAAGGGGGCGATGCTGTCGCACGCCAACCTGTCGGTGAACGCGCAGCAGGCCGCCTATCACATGCCCAGCATGCGGCCGGGGCAGGAGCGGTTTCTCGCGGTCCTGCCGTTCTTCCACGTCTTTGCCATGACCTCGATCATGAACGGCGGCATCCTGGCGGGCGCCGAACTGATTCTGCATCCGCGCTTCGAAATCGGCGCGGTGATGAAGTCGCTGCGACAGGACAAGCCGACGATCATGCACGCCGTGCCGACGATCTATAATGCGATCTCGCTCGAGGCCGAGAAGAAGCACATCACATTCCCGGAGCTGCGCGTTTGCGTATCCGGCGGCGCCCCGCTGCCGGCGGAGGTCCGCGAGCGTTTCCAGAAGCTGACCGGCTGCCGGATTATTGAAGGCTACGGCCTGACCGAGGCGTCTCCCGCGGTTGCGTCCAACCCTCCGGACGGCGAGGTCCGCCCGGACTCCGTCGGCATCGTCCTGCGCGGCACCCGGGTGGAAATCCGCGGCATCGACGACATCACCCGCATCCTGCCGCCGGGCGAGCGCGGCGAAATCTGCGTGCGCGGCCCGCAGGTCATGCAGGGCTACCTGAACCGTGAGTCGGAAACCCGCGCCGTGTTCATCGACGGCGCACTGCGCACCGGCGACGCCGGCCACCTCGACGCCGACGGTTATCTCTACGTAACCGATCGGCTCAAGGACCTGATCATTTGCAGCGGCTACAACGTCTATCCGCGAGTCATCGAGGACGCGCTGTATGAACACCCGGCGGTCGCCGAAGCGATCGTCATCGGCATCGCCGACTCCTATCGCGGCCAGGCGCCGCTGGCCTTCGTGACGCTGCGCGAGGGCCACGCGACGGATGGCGAGGCGCTGCGCAGCTTCCTGCGCGACCGCGTGTCGCCGATAGAGCTGCCGGTGCGGGTCGAGATCCGGGAAGCACTGCCGAAGACCATCATCGGCAAGCTGTCGCGCAAGGAACTGGTCGCCGAGATGACGGCGCCGAAAGTGACTTGACGTGAGGAGATTGACGTATACGTTAGGGGCCGAGCGGGGCGGTGGACGACCGCCATCGCATGGGCCTGCCATCGACCCCGTGTCATGGCCGGATTTAGTCCGGCCATCCACGACTTTGGTCGGTTCGCCATCGCAAGTCGTGGATGGCCGGGACAAGCCCGGCCATGACACAGCGGGCGGTGTCCGGCCCATGACAATGACACGGGTAGGTATGAGACGAACTGCATGACCGACGCCCAACTCTACACCGTAACGGAACTGGCGAAGCAGCTCGACATGACGCCGCGCGCCATCCGCTTCTATGAGGACAAGGGGCTGATCTCGCCCAAGCGGGCGGGCACCACCCGGGTGTTCTCCGCCCGCGACCGCGCCCGCATGATCCTGATCCTGCGCGGCAAGCGGCTGGGGTTTTCACTCAGCACGATCAAGGACTATCTCGATCTCTACGACACCGACATCACCCAGCAGTCGCAACTGAAACTGCTGCTGACCGCCGTCGGCAAGCGTCGCGCGCAGCTGCTGTCCCAGCGCCAGGCCATTGACGAGGCGCTGGCCGAACTCGATGACATCACCGCCCAGACCGAGGCGGCACTGCAAACCGCTCCCCGCGCCCGCCGCGCGGCGAGCTAAAAAACAAAGGAGACACGCAATGACCAACGCGGTGATCGCCGGCTACGCCCGGTCGCCTTTCCACTTCGCCGGCAAAGGCGGCCTCGCCCGCGTGCGTCCGGACGATCTCGCCGCGCAGGTGGTGCGCGCGCTGGTCAGCCGCACCGGCGTCAACCCCGAGGACATCGAGGACATCATCGTCGGCTGCGCCTTCCCCGAGGGCGAGCAGGGCCTCAACGTCGCCCGGCTGATCGGCCTGCTGTCCGACCTGCCGCTGTCGGTGGCGGGCGTGACGGTGAACCGCTTCTGTGGTTCGTCCATGCAGTCGATCCACATCGCCGCCGGGCAAATCGCGCTGGGGGCAGGGGATGTCTTCGTCTGCGCCGGCATCGAGAGCATGAGCCGGGTGCCGATGATGGGCTATAACCCGCTGATCAACCCGGCGCTGCAGAAGGCGATGCCTGCCGCTTATATCGGCATGGGCGAAACCGCCGAGAATGTCGCCCGCAAATGGCAGATTCCCCGTGCCGAGCAGGAGGCATTTGCCGTCCGCAGCCATCAGAAAGCCGCCGCCGCCGCCGCCGCCGGCCATTTCAGTGATGAGATCGTGCCGATAGAGGCCAAGGGCGGCAAGGTCGGGCAGGACGGCTGCATCCGGCCGGATACAACGGCCGACGGCCTCGCGGGTTTGAAGCCCGCCTTCGACAAGGACGGCACCGTGACCGCGGGCACCTCGTCGCCGCTGACCGATGGCGCCTCCGCCGTGCTGGTGTGCAGCGAGGCCTATGCCGACAAGCACGGCCTGAACAAGCTGGCCCGGATCAAGTCCATCGCGGTCGCCGGCTGCGCGCCGGAGATCATGGGCATCGGTCCTGTCGCCGCGACGAAGAAGGCGCTCGACCGCGCCGCGATCGACGTTGGCGCGCTGGATGTGGTCGAACTGAACGAGGCGTTCGCCAGCCAGGCTTTGGCCTGCGCCCGCGAACTCGGCATTCGCGACGAGACGCTGAACATCGACGGCGGCGCCATCGCGCTGGGCCATCCGCTGGGCGCGACCGGCGCGCGCATCACCGGCAAGGCGGCCTCGCTGCTGGCCCGCACGGGCGGCCGCTATGCGCTGGCGAGCCAGTGCATCGGCGGCGGGCAGGGCATCGCGACAATCCTGGAGCGCATCTGATGGGCGTGACAATCCGCAAAGTCGGCGTCATCGGCGCCGGCACGATGGGCGCGGGCATCGCCGCCCAGGTCGCCAATGCCGGGATTCCGGTGGTGCTGCTCGACATCGTTGCGCCCGGCGCGAATAACCGCAACGCCATCGCCGAAGGCGCGCTGGCGCGGCTGCAGAAGGTTGAGCCCGCGGCGTTCATGCATGCCGGCGCGGCGAAGCTGGTGGAAACCGGCAATATCGAGGACGACCTCGGCAAACTGGCCGATTGCGACTGGATCGTCGAGGCGGTGCTGGAACGGCTCGACATCAAGCAGACGCTGTATCGCAAGCTGGACGCGGTCCGCCGCCCGGGCAGCGCGATCAGCTCCAACACCTCGACCATCGCGCTGCATGTGCTGACCGAGGGCATGAGCGATTCGTTCCGTCGCGACTTCCTGATCACCCATTTCTTCAACCCGCCGCGCTATATGCGCCTGCTGGAGATCGTCACCGGTCCGGAGACCGCGCCGGAAACCGCCGAGGCGGTGATCCGGTTCGGCGACGTCGCGCTGGGCAAGAGCATTGTCCGTTGCAACGACAGCCCCGGCTTCATCGCCAACCGGCTGGGCATCTACTGGATGCAGCTCGGCATGCTGGAGGCGTTCGACCAGGGGCTGACGGTGGAGGAGGCCGACGCCATCGTCGGGCCGCCTATGGGCGTGCCGAAGACCGGGATCTTCGGGCTGCTGGACCTCGTCGGCATCGATCTCGGACCGCAGATCAACGCATCGATGCGGTCCGCGCTGCCCGCGTCCGACGCGTTTCATGCGGTGGACCGCGAGGTGCCGCTGGTCAACCGGATGATTGAGCAGGGTCTGACGGGACGGAAGGGCAAGGGCGGGTTCTACCGCCTGGAGAAGACGGACGGCCGCCGCACCAAGGTGGCGATGGACCTGAAGACGGGCGAATACCGGCCTGAGCAGGCGGCGCGGTTGCCGGAGGGTGCGGCCCGCGATCTGCGGGCGTTGCTGTCGCTGCCCGGCAAGATGGGGACATACGCGTTCCGTGTGCTGGCGCAGACGATTTCCTATGCCGCGACCCTGGTGCCGGAGGCGGCCGGCTCGATCGCGGACATCGATGCCGCAATGCGGCTCGGCTATGCCTGGAAATGGGGTCCGTTCGAACTTGCCGATCGGCTTGGAACGGCGTGGCTGGTGGAGCGGCTGACCGCGCAGGGTCTGGCCGTGCCGCCGTTGCTGGCAGAGGCGGCCGGGAAGACGTTTTACCGGGTTGACGGCGGCAAGCGGCAGTTCCTCGGCCTGGACGGGGCGTATCACGACGTCGTCCGCGCGCCCGGCGTGCTGTTGCTGGAAGACATCAAGCTGGCGTCGAAACCGGTGCTGAAGAACGCGTCCGCCTCGCTATGGGATATCGGCGACGGCGTGGTCTGCTTCGAGTTCACCTCGAAGTCCAATTCGCTGGATGACAAGATCATCGAGCTGCTCGGCAAGTCGATCGAACTGGTGCAGGCGCGCTACAAGGCTCTGGTTGTATATAACGAGGGCAGCAATTTCTCCCTGGGCGCCAATCTGGGACTGGCGCTGTTCGCCGCCAACATGGCGGCCTGGGGCGAGATCGAGAAGAACCTGATCGCCGGGCAGAAGACCTACAAGGCGCTGAAATACGCGCCGTTCCCGGTGGTGGTGGCACCCGCCGGCATGGCGCTGGGCGGCGGCTGCGAACTGGTGCTGCATGCGGACGCCGTTCAGGCCTATGCGGAAAGCTATATCGGCCTGGTCGAGGCGGGCGTCGGGCTGATCCCCGGCTGGGGCGGCTGCGGCGAGATGCTGGCGCGCTGGCAGGCGGAGCCAAAGCTGCCGCGCGGGCCGATGCCGGCTCCGGCAAAGGTGTTCGAGGGGATCAGTACGGCGGATGTGTCGAAGTCGGCGCATCAGGCGATGGAAAAGAAGTTCCTGCGTCCCACCGACGGCATCACCATGAACCGCGATCGTTTGTTGGCCAATGCGAAGGCGCGGGCGCTGGCGCTGGTGGAAGGCTACAGGCCCCCCGAGCCGCCGGTATTCGTGCTGCCCGGTCCGGCGGGTCGCGCCGGGATGTATTCCGCCGCGGAATCGTTTCATAAGCGCGGGCTCGCAACCGATCACGACCTGGTCGTTGCGGACGCGCTGGCGGAGGTTCTGTCGGGCGGCGATACGGATATCATCGATACGGTTGACGAGCACACGATGCTCGATCTGGAGCGCCGGGCGTTCATGCGGCTTGTGCGGACAAAGCCGACGCTGGCGCGGATCGAGCATACGCTTGAGACGGGCAAGCCGTTGCGGAATTAGGCGAGCGGCGGTGTGTTGCGGGGGGGGGCAGCTTGGAGGTTCGCTTTCAGGGCCTGTAGGGTGTTCCCTTCGCTTTTTAATAAGAAGGAAGAAATGAGGGCCACAGAGGACACAGAGAAGCGGTGCCGGTTCGGATGAGGGGCGCCGTTGGCTCCGGCCTATTTGCTTAGGGCGCGAAATGGAAACGCAGATGAACGCGGATGAACGCAGATGAACGCGGATCGGGGTAGCGCCGGCTCGGGCACTGAACCGGGCGGTCCATGCGCTGTAGTGACTGGCCGCCTCGTGCTTTGCCGCCGCGCCGGCGGGATGCCGCAGCGTCGCCCGAAAGTCCACGCCGACAAAGCTTATCTGCGTTCATCTGCGTTCATCCGTGTTTCAAATCCTCGCTTTCCGCGCGTTCAAACGCCGGAAGTGGCGACCGGACCCCACGCCATTTGCCGTCAACACGAAACGCCAGCCCGAACCAACCCTCCGAAAACGCAACCCCGCGACGGCTTCGGAAAAACCCCCTCCCCACCCGGATACCCTTCCGCGCGAAGCGCCATACTTCCTTCTCTGTGCCCTCTGTGGCCCTCCATTCTTCCTCTGTGTTAAAATACTTACCGAAGAACGAACCCCGACACCCCATCCAGTCAAACGCCCTCGCATCAAAAGGCACCACCCATGCAAACCTATAAAGCCCCCCTCCGCGACATGCGTTTCGTCCTGCACGAACTCAACGACAGCACTGCCCTGTCCCATCTGCGCGGCCTCGAGGACATCTCCCCCGAGCTGATGGACAGCATCCTCGAAGAAGCCGCCAAGGTGGCCGAGGAAATCCTGCTGCCCACCAACGCCCCCGGCGACGAAGTCGGCTGCACCCTGGAAAACGGCGTCGTGCGCACGCCGAAAGGCTACAAGGAAGCCTATAACGCGTTCCGTGACGGCGGCTGGACCGCGCTCGCCTCCGACCCGAAATACGGCGGCCAGGGGTTACCGGAAAGCCTGAACAAGCTCGTCGAAGAAATGATTTGTTCGGCCAACCTCGCCTTCAGCCTGTATCCCGGCCTGACCCACGGCGCCTACCAGGCTCTCGCCAGCCATGCCTCGGACGAGCTGAAAGACCTCTATCTGCCGAAGATGGTGGACGGCACCTGGTCCGGCACCATGTGCCTGACCGAAAACAACGCCGGCACCGATCTCGGACTGTTGCGCACCCGCGCCATCCCGCAGGACGACGGCAGCTACAAGATCACCGGAGCGAAAATCTTCATCAGCGCCGGTGACCACGACCTGACCGAGAACATCATCCACCTCGTGCTCGCCCGGTTGCCCGACGCGCCGCCGGGCACGCGCGGCATCAGCATGTTCCTGGTGCCGAAGTTCATTCCGGCCACGGACGGCCGGCTCGGCCCGCGCAACGGCGTGGTCTGCACCGCGATCGAGCACAAGATGGGCATCAAGGGCTCCTCCACCTGCCAGTTGCAGTTCGACGACGCCACCGGCTGGCTCGTCGGCGACGCCAACAAGGGCCTGGCCACCATGTTCACCATGATGAACAGCGAGCGCCTGTCCGTCGGCATTCAGGGCCTGGGTGCTGCGGAGACCAGCTACCAGAGCGCCGTCGCCTATGCCCGCGACCGCATCCAGGGCCGCAGTCTCAGTGGCGCCAGGCACCCTGACAAAGCCGCGGACCCGATCATCGTGCACCCTGACGTGCGCCGCATGCTGCTGACGATCCGCGCCTACACCGAAGGCTGCCGCGCCCTCGGCGGCTGGGTGGCCCGTCAACTGGATGAGATGAACCGGTCGGAGGATCCAGACGCCCGCAAACAGGCGGAGGATTTCACCGCGCTGATGACGCCGGTGGTGAAGGCGCTGTTCACCGATCTGGGGTTCGAGGCGACCAATCTCGGCATGCAGGTCTATGGCGGCCACGGCTATATCCGCGACCACGGCATGGAGCAGCTCGTGCGCGATGCGCGCATCGCCATGATCTATGAGGGCACCAACGGCGTGCAGGCTTTGGACCTGGTGGGCCGCAAGCTGCCGCAGGGGGCAGGGCGGCTGTTGCGCACGTTCTTCCATCCGCTCGGCGACTTCATCGAGCGCAACAAGGACCACGCTCAGCTCGGCGGCATCGTCAAGGGGCTGGAGAAAGCCTTCGGCGCGCTACAACTGGCGACGGCGCATATTGCCGCGGCGGGGATGGCGGATCCGGAAGAAGCCGGCGCGGCGGCGACGGAGTATCTGCGGCTGTTCGGCCTGGTGGCGCTGGGGTTCATGTGGGCGCGCTCCGCCGTTATCGCGGTGGAGAAACTGGCGAAGCCGGATGCCGATGCGGGGTTCTACAAGGCCAAGCTGACGACGGCGCGCTTCTATATGGAGCGGGTTCTGCCGCATGTCGGCGGCCTGCTCGTTTCGATTAAAGCCGGGAAGGCGGCGATGATGGAGATGGATGAAGCGGCGTTCTGAAGGCGTCCGGATTTTGTCGATGGTATCGTCATGGCCCGGCTTGTCCGCATAAGCGCCAATATAGGGGGTGGCAGCGCAGACATAGTCCCCGTGTCATGGCCGGGCGTGTCCCGGCCATGACACATTACGACGGACCATCGCCTCGCCGGCTATGTCAGTGCTATGCGGCTTGTCCGGGCCTGACGTTTATGCAATGCCGTATCATTTGGAACCGTCATGGCCGCAACCCGAACCTTCTCCAGCGTCTCCGCCGAACTCATGGAGCGTATCAGGCAGGTGGCGCGAGACGAGCATGGGATTTTGTTCGATCCGCCGGACGCGGCCACCGGCACGGCCACCGGCCGCACGCCTCTGGGCGAATGCATCGTGCATTTCGCCTATGACATCGCGCAGGCCGAACTGGTGATGACGCTGGTGAAAAAGCCGCTGATGCTGCCTGCCGGGTTTCTCTGGACAGCGTTCTTGGCGGAACTGGAGCGGTCACGCGGGGTTCTGTAGCAGCCGGAACGCCCGCCGGCAATTGAACTGCCGGCGGTATAATGCGATATCGATCCGATATGCCGGTGAACGGAACCGCGCCGGTTCGATACCGGCGCGGTTCGTGGCGGATCAGGCCTTCGGAGCGAAAGCGATGCACCAGCCGTCGGGATTGATCTTGCCGGCAACGATGGCGCAGGACGCGGGCGCCTGGAAATTCACGCAGATGCTGCAATGCTGGCCGTTATTCGGCGACTGCTGATATTGCACCTGCGCCTGGGAGATCTTTTCCTGAGCCTGCGCCGCGGCACTGACCGCAACGACGCCGCCGACGGCGGCCAGGCCGGCCCGCAGCACCTGGCGGCGGGTTGCATCATCATGTCGTGTCGTCATAATAGCCAACTCCTTGTTTTTTAAGTAATCGCTGGCGAAGACGACAAAGCGGTACTTGATATACAAGAATCCCGCACTCCCGTTTCTTCCCCAACGCTTGGAACGTTCCAAGCCTGACGCATAGCGTGCGACGATACCCCGGTCAAGCATATCCGACGCGGATTCAAGTTCTCCTTTGATGATTATCAGGTGTTCCGCGGTTGCCGGCATAAGGCGTGCCGAGGGCCGAACATCGGGCGCGCCCGCGCGATCCGGCGGAACCCTATGATTTCACATTTCTATGATGCTGTATCGAACCCGGCCCGGAGGCCGGAACCGGCCGTCACGGGACTCATGGTATCGCGCCCATCGGGCGCATGTTCCGCTCTCGGAACGCAACCTCAAGTAGAACCGCGCCGGTTTGACCCGGCGCGGGTTAGCGTTAACTTCAGCTTATTCCTTTGGCGCGTAGGCGATGCACCAGCCGTCCGGGCTGATCTTGCCGGAGACGATCTTGCACGCCGCCGGCGCTTCGAAGTTCACGCAGGTGCTGCACTTGGCGCCGTCCTTCGGCGTCGGCTGGTACTGCACCTGAGACTGCTCGATCTTCTCCTGAGCGCGGGCGCTTACCGCCACCACGCCACCGACAACGGCCAGTCCGGCCGCGCGCAGAATCTGGCGGCGTGTCGCCGCGTCGTCATGTTGCTGTGTCATCCTGACAACTCCTTCTTTTATGGTGGTTATAACCTAATGCGATTGCGGGTTCAGGCAAGCACCTGATCCCGCGACCACACTCCGAAACCAAGGCTCGGATCGCTACGGTCCGGACCAGCCGAACCGCAGCGATCCGGTGATCAGGCGGCCCGGCGCAAGCTCAGGTCGGACCAGATCGCGCCCAGTGCTCCAACCAGATGCTCGATATCCGCATCCGAATGCAACGGCGACGGCGTGATCCGCAACCGCTCGGTCCCCTTCGGCACCGTCGGATAGTTTATCGGCTGAACGTAGATCGAATACTCCTCCAGCAGCCGGTCGCTGATCTGCTTGCACAGAACCGGATCGCCCACCATTACGGGGACGATATGGCTGGGATTGTTGGTGTGCGGCACGCCGATGGCGTCCAGACGGCGGCGCAAGGTCGCAACCCGGTCCTGATGCCGTGCCCGCTCGGCCTGGCTGGCCTTGAGGTGCCGGATGCTGGCAACCGCGCCCGCGGCAACCGCAGGGGGTACCGAGGTGGTGAAGATGAAGCCGGAGGCGAAGCTGCGCACGAAGTCGCACATCGCCGCGGACCCGGAGATATAGCCGCCGACAACGCCGAACGCCTTCGCCAGGGTGCCTTCGATGATGGTCAGCCGGTGGGCGACCCCGTCGCGCTCACTGATGCCGCCGCCGTGGTCGCCGTACATGCCGACCGCATGCACCTCGTCGAGGTAGGTCATGGCGTTGTACTTGTCGGCGAGGTCGCAGATCTCGCTGATGGGCGCAACGTCGCCGTCCATCGAGTAGACGGATTCGAACGCGATCAGCTTGGGCACGTCGCGGCCGACTTCGATCAGGACGCGCTCCAGGTCCGCCATGTCGTTATGCGCGAAAATGCGCTTCTCGGCGCGGCTGTGCCGCACGCCTTCGATCATGGAGGCATGGTTGAGCTCGTCGGAGATGATCACGCAGTTGGGGATCTTCGCCCCCAGCGTTGCCAGCGTGGCCCAGTTCGACATGTAGCCGGAGTTGAACAGCAGCGCCGATTCCTGCGCGTGCAGATCGGCCAGCTCACGCTCGAGCAGCACGTGGTAGTGGTTGGTGCCCGCGATGTTGCGAGTGCCGCCGGCGCCCGCGCCGCAGCGGTCCAGCGCTTCGTGCATCGCGTCCAGCACCGCCTTGTGCTGTCCCATGCCAAGGTAGTCGTTGGAGCACCATACCGTCACCGGAAACTGCCCGCGCTCCCGGTGATGGGTGGCGACGGGAAAATTCCCGGCTTGTCGTTCCAGGTCCGCGAAAACCCGGTAGTTCCCCTCGCGCCGCAGGCCATCGACCTGCTTACGGAAAAAAGTTTCGTAGTTCATGAGTGTCCCCCGATCGTTGCTTCAGTCGCTATCGGTAATGGTATTTGGTGGTTTTTCGGCGTCTTGTTGGCGTTCCCGCCGCGGGAAACGAGGCTCCATTGCCACATCGCATTCCAAATGCGCGTGGCAGAGATGGGAAGCACCAGGAACCAGTGTTCAAGGATCGCCAGGACCATCATCGTCGCGAGCAAGGCATAACCGGTGGCATTGAAGGAGTTATCCCCGGCCGCCAGTGCCTGCTGCGTCATGATGACGGCGCAGATCGTGGAAGCTGTGACCGAGAATGGGAATAGCAGGTTCATTGGCGCATGGCGGAAGAAGCTGCCGATGTGCGCCAGATGATCCGGCAGGAAGTGCGGGTTCAGGTTGCTGACGCCCAGGAACACGTTCAGCCTCGCACTTTGGTGCATCCACCAGAGCACGACGAACGTCCAAACGCCGAACTGGTTCGGCGCGTCCCGGGTCAACATGAAGACAAGGACGGCAAGAACCAGGATGGCGATCTCGTGGTAAAGGCTGGCCAGGATGGCATGCCAGAAATGTCCCCAGCCGCTGCAGCCGTGGTCGCAATGATGCAGCCGCGGCCCGGTGACGTAGCCCATGTAGAAGCTGATTTCCAACCAGCCCCAGATCAGCACGCCGGAGGTGAAAGCGATGTAGGCTCCGGCGTCGGTCGTGTCGTAGGCGCTGACCACCAATCCGTAAATCGACGCACCGAGCACGCCCGTCGCGCCCGCCATGCTCCACCGGAATGTCCGTGTGGGCAAACCGTCGAGGAACATGATCAGGCAGGTGCTGACCCACCAGATCAGCAGGCCGTGCAGTGCGGGAAATGCGAAATGGCCCATGCGCTGTTCTTCACCATGCCGGAGCGATGCGGACTGACGACGGCAGCTCGTGCTGCTGCGGCGACAGCAGGTACAGCCGGCCGATGGTCAGGCCCGCCGCAGCGATCAGCGCCGCCTTCTTCACCACGCCGACCACGCCGCCCCGGGCCTTGGCGGCATCGATGCGCACGCTGATGCGGCGCAGCTTCTGCAGCCCGGCGAGGAAGGCGGGGTTGTCCAGGTCGAGCAGCACCGGGAAGACCTGCTTGGAGATCTCCTGGGTGATCTGGAACACCTGCATGTCGTACTGCGTCGGATCGACGCCCAGCGCCTTGTGGAACACCGGGCGGCCATGGTCGCGCACGAACATGGTGGCGAACACCGACAGCAGGAAGAAGCGGATCCAAAGCTTGTTGACGAAGCTGTTCAGCAGTTGCGGGTTGGCGCGCATCACCAGGGCGAACGCCTCGCCATGGCGGAACTCGTCGTTGCACCACTCCTTGAACCACTTGAAGATCGGGTGGAACCGCAATTCCGGATGGCGTTCCAACTGGCGGAAGATGCTGATGTAGCGGGCGTAGCCGATCTTCTCGGACAGGTAGACGGCGTAGAAGATGAACTTCGGCTGGAAGTAGGTGTACTTTTTCACCTTGGTCAGGAAGCTCAGGTCGACGCCGACGCCGAAATCCTTCAGCGTGTCGTTGATGAACCCGGCATGGCGGGATTCATCGCGCGCCATGAAGGCGAACCAGGCCTGGATGTCCGGGTTGGTCACCCGCTTCTTGATCTCGGAATACAGCACGCAGCCGGAGAATTCCGACGTGACGGAGCTGACCAGGAAGTGGATGAACTCCTCCCGCAGGTCGTCCGGCATGGTGGACAGGTCGATGTCGAAGTCGGCGTTGCGCGTAAAATGGTGCTTGTTGGTATCGCGGGCGAATTCCGCCATCAGCCCGTCCCACTCGGCGCGGACGGAATCGACGTTCAGCTTGTCCATCGCGGCGAAATCGGTGGTGTAAAAGCGCGGGCTCAGCACGGTCTCGTGCAGAGCCATTTTGGTCGTTTCGCTGACTTGTTTTTCTATGGTGGCGCTCATAACGATTCCTTCGGCTCAAACCCGACATCATAAAGTTCAAAGAGAGACATTAGCCCGACAGCGTGGGCCCATATCCGGCCGAACGCGGTGGCCCGGATCACAGTGGCGGTTCCCATGACCGTAATGCGGTCACCAAACCTGATATTGGACGGGGCGCCATGCACCAGCACGCGATCACCGGGACCGATGTCGATCCCCTCGGGCGTCGTGTGGGCGTACAGATACTCCGGCGTCTGCTCGATCTCGATGGTGCAGGGGACTTCGATGCGTCTCATGACCCGGCCTTTGCTGTGATCAGCTTCAGGAAGGCGCCTTCATTGGTCGCGCCGAACGCTTCCAGGTCGAGCATGCGGTGCGTCGCCAGGTCTTCCAGCGTCAGGCGGCTGTCCGCCCACTCCGTCAGCCGGAACGGTATGCCCAGATCCGCGTCCTGGCGTATCCGCTGCTGTGCCAGGCCGCGCATCGTGCCACGCAGGAAACCGTTGGTTTCAGGCGGGACGATCGCGATGGGTGTGGCGGGGTCCTTGGCATCGAACACCGCGATGGCGCCATTCGGCCGGTCCTGGAACAGCAAATCGCGGGACAGCACCGGAGCCGCGGTGATCGTGGTCTCGGTAGCCCCGGTCAGGCGGCCGACGGCGGCGGCGGCGATCGACAGGGCGACCACGCACCCGATGGCGATCAGCGCGGGGCGCGGAACGTCTTCACGATGGTGCTCATGACTCAGGCTCATGGTGTCCTCCGTTTTCTTATGCGGCAGCGTGCGCCCGGGCATCGCTGCCCGCGGCTGCATTACCGGACAATTCAACCGGTGTCGCCGGTTGTGAGGCGGAAGCGGCCAGAGCGCGGCCGAGAATTTGCGAGACTGCGGCCGCGTCGGGGATCGAGCGGAAGGAAGGCTGGGCCTTGGTGAACTTCCACGGACGCGCGTGCGGCCAGATGATGACGTAGCCGATGGCCTGCGAGGGCACCATGGTAATGGCGAGATCCCCGGTGCCGTTCGGCCAGAGTTTGACGCCGGCCGATTCAATCATGGGGTAGGCGACCTGGATCGTCATCGGCAAGGCAATTCCGAAGCGGATGACCACGCGGCGCGTCGTGATGGTGTACAGCGTCGTCCGCGCGACAAGATAGGCGAACAGCGTCAGCAGCCCGACGGCCACGGCGCCCAGCGCAGCCACCTTCAGGGAGGACAGCGCGATCTCCACCGGAGGCGTCGCGGCGGAAATTCCGCCGCTGACGCCCCAGATGACGAGTAGCAAAAAATAGACTGACAGAAGTCTGGTCCGCATCGCCCGGCGCGCCAGCGTCCTCCAGTCCGGGGCTCCCTGCCAGAGGATAGTCTCTCCGGCAGGCAACGGCGCGGGCAGGCCGGGAACCGGCTCGTGGTCGTGCTGGACCATATTCATATCAGGGATTCCCTCCGGCTCGGCGTAGCGAACAACTGGCCGCTGGCGAAGTAGGCCTGGGTCTGGTCTTCCTCGCGCCAGGTGATCTGGTCGGGGCTGGCGATCGTCGGGGCTTCGCCGATTTGCTTGGCGGTGACGGTGGCGAGCAGAACCTGATTGGCCGACTCTTTGACGCGCACCAGCGCCACCGGCACAAACACCGACTTGCCGTCCGGGACCGTCACTTCGTAGTAGCGGATCACGGACTCTTCGCGGTCGACCCAAACGTCCTTGACGCTGCCGCCGGCGATGCCGTCGCAGCCGAGGACTTCGAACCCGATCGGGTTCGGGCTGTACTCATCGAAGCTGTGATCGGTTGCGACGCGCATCGGGGCCAGACGGGTCTGGTCGTTGTGCCAGGTCAGTTCCGGCTTGTCGGCGCGCAGCGCGTAGCCTGCGGGTCCGGATGCGGACTGCAGCGGGTTGCCGACAGGGTCGGACGGCGCGCCGGTCAGGAAGCCGGCCGGCGTGGCCTTGTAGTCCACTTCCGGACGGCCCTCGCGCGGAGCCTGGACGGACGTGCCGTCGCGCAGCAGGAAGGTCTTCGGCGCCGGGAGCGGCGGGAAGCCTATCGCTGTCAAGTCGGCGTCTCCCGTGATCATGGGATAGCCTTCGCGCTTGTCTTCCTTGCGCAGGTAGTAGACCAAGCCAAAAAAGAAGATCCAGAACGCGTACAACGTCACCTGGGCGGCGTCGAAGTACTGAGTTATTGCACCGGTTCCCATAACATCACCTCGGTAGGCTGAGTGGCTGTGAAGCGATCTCGCCGAAGCCGAAGCCCGGCGAGCATTGTGTGCGCCCTTCGACGCTTGGCCGCCTTACGAGCGGTCCAATGGCGATCAGCGTCGCGAACAGCAACGCGATCTCTATGTGGTAGACGAAGGAGTAGCCGATCTGCTGGCTCTCCAGGCCCTCGCCGAGCATGCCGTGCACGGCGAGGTAGGATACGCCATCGCGGATCAGCCCGCCCGCCGCCACGGCCGAGCCGGCCGCGGAGGCCTGCACCGCGCCCCAGACACCGAGTGCCAGGCCAATCTGGCCGGGACGGGCGGTGCCCATGGCGGCGGTCAGCGTGCAATGGCCGAACAGGCCGGCGCCGAAGCCGATCAGCACCGTGCCGAGCGCGAAAACCTGAATTGACTGCAGCGGGGCGGCGAAAATCACCGACGGGAAAGCGATCAGGCCGACGACCGCGCCAAGCGCCGCCAACCGATAGGGGTCGGAGCCGCGGCCGAGCCAGCGCGCGGCCAGACCGAAGCCCGACAGGCCTCCGGCGGCGAGCAGGGCGCTCAGCAGCGTGGTAGTGCCGACAGGCAGGTGCAGGATCTGGCCGCCGTACGGCTCCAGCAGGATGTCCTGCATGCTGAACGCGACCGTCCCCATGCCGAGGGCGACGAGGCGGCGCTTCGCGTTTGGAGTCTCGTTGAACGTTTCCCAGGCCTGCCGGAAGGTCGGATGGATGCGGTCGCGGGCGGTCAGCGCCGGGTTGCGCGGCTCCTGCTTCCACAGCGCGATGGTGTTCAGCGCCACGGTGGCGATCGCGGTGCCCTGGATGACCTGGATCAGCTTGATTTCGGTGAAATGCGCCAGCAGCGCGCCATAGGTCAACGCGCCGCCAACCATGCCGAGAAGCAGCATCATGCACAGCAGGGCGACGACCTTCGGGTGGGTTTCCTGCGGCGCAAGATCGGTTGCCAGCGCGAGGCCGACGGTCTGCGTGGTGTGCAGCCCGGCGCCGATCATCAGGAAAGCCAGGGCGCCGCCGAGTTGGCCCCAGATCAGCGGTCCGGTGGTGTCGCCGGACAGGACGATGAGGGCGAAGGGCAGGATGGCGAAGCCGCCGAACTGCACCAGCGTGCCCATCCACAGATAGGGTACGCGGCGCCAGCCCAGGACGGACTTATGCGTGTCGGAGCGGAACCCGATCACCGCGCGGAAGGGTGCGGCGACCAGGGGCAGGGATATCATCACCGCGACCAGCCAGGCGGGCACGCCCAGCTCGACGATCATGACGCGGTTCAGTGTGCCGATGAGCAAAACGACAGCGAGGCCGACAGAGACCTGGAACAGCGACAGCCGCAACAACCGCCCGAGCGGCAGTTCGGCCGATGCCGCGTCGGCAAACGGTAGGAACCGCGTGCCGACGCGTGTCCAGTTCCGTGAGAGCTTTGCCCCGATACTGCTCACGGACGGACAACCTCCAGCGCCTGGGAGATATAGAAGCCGCGATTGACGCGATGGGTGCGGGCGGTGTGCCAGCCCTCCAACCCCTTGTTCACGCGGCGGGCGATTTTCCTCTGGCCGATGGGTTCGATCGCGGGCGACTTGTCGCCGCGCGGGAACAGGCGTCCGGCCGTCCACATCAGGGTCAGCAGGACGGTGCGCGGGGCGAAAGTGAAGACGATCGATCCGTCGGTGCGCGCGGCGAGACCGGCGAGCACACGCACGGCATCAGCCGCGCGGTAATGGATCAGCGAGTCCATCGCCACGACATGGTCAAAGCGGCCGAGCGACGGGTCGAGCAGGTCGCCGACATGGAATTCGATGCTGCCCGCGCCGAGGTCTTTCGGCATGCTCTCACGGGCATGCTGCACCAGTGTCGGGGAGAGGTCGATGGCGATGACATGCGCGCCGCGGCGGGCGGCTTCGAGCGAAAACGTCCCGGTGCCGCAGCCGGCATCGAGCACGCGCTTGCCGCGGAGATCGTCCGGCAGCCAGCTCAGCATCGTGTTGCGCATCTCGTCGCGCCCGGCGCGCACGGTGGCACGGATGCGGTTGACCGGCGCGTCGGAGGTGAGGCGCTTCCAGGTCTCGGCCGCGGTGCGGTCGAAATACTGCAGCATCTCGCCGCGGCGGCGGTGATAGGTCTCGCTGGGGGTGTGGTCAGCTTCGACGCCATCCGTCCCGGCGGGCACTGCCCTGACCGTCGCGGCGGGCGAAGGCACCGCCCCATCCGTCATGGCGGGCGAAGGCACCGCCCCATCCGTCATGGCGGGCGAAGGCACCGCCCTTTCCGTCATGGCGGGCGCAGGCCCGCCATCCACGCCTTGCGGTGCGTGGGCAGACAAAGGCGTGGATGGCGGGCCTTCGCCCGCCATGACGGGGGAGAGCGTCCGCAACGCGGCTCCGTCCTGTGAAATAGCCACCGACATCAATCAAATCCCAGCAGATCAAAAATATCCCTGTCCCGCATCGGGCGCGATTCCAGCGCCTCCGACCCGGCCAGCAACGACGCCGCCAACCGCAGGTATTCGTTCTGCACCTTCACGACTTCCGGCGAATCTCCCATCTCGAACAGGGTCGCCTTCTTCAGCCGCGACTGCCGGATCACGTCCAGCGCCGGCAGATGCGCCAGCGTCTTCATGCCGGTGCGTTCGTTATACTTGTCGATCTGGTCCGTCGCATCGCTGCGATTGGCGATCACGCCGGCCAGCCGGACTTCGTAATTCTTCGCCTTCGCCTGGATCGCCGCGACAATGCGGTTCATCGCAAAGATCGAATCGAAATCGTTGGCCGCGACAATCAAAGCCCGTCCCGCATGCTGCAACGGCGAGGCGAACCCGCCGCACACCACGTCACCAAGGACGTCGAAGATCACCACGTCCGTATCTTCAAGCAGATGATGCTCTTTCAGCAGCTTCACCGTCTGGCCGACGACATAGCCGCCGCAGCCGGTGCCGGCCGGCGGACCGCCAGCCTCGACGCACATGACGCCGTTGTAACCCTGATAGACGAAATCTTCGACGCGGAGTTCTTCCGAATGGAAGTTCACCGTCTCCAGCACGTCGATGACCGTCGGCACCAGACACTTGGTCAGGGTAAAGGTCGAATCATGCTTCGGGTCGCAACCAATCTGCAAAACCCGCTTGCCGAGCTTGGAGAATGCAACCGACAGGTTGGACGAGGTCGTGCTTTTGCCGATGCCGCCCTTGCCATACACGGCGAACACCTGGGCGTTGCCGATTTTCAGATCAGGCGCCATCTGCACCTGCACGCTGCCTTCACCGTCGCCGCGAGCCGGTATGCGTCTGATGACTGTCATGCTGCCACTCCCACTCCAATGCCTTCAAGCCGATCTTCTAATTCTTCTCCGGCGTGGCGCAATGCTTCCATTTGCGCGGCGTCGGGCGTCCAATACTTTCTTTCCGTCGCTTCAATAAGCCGGTTGGCGATCTTCGCCGACGCGGTTGGATTCAGTTTCGCCAGCCTCTCCCGCATCTCGGGATCGAGCATGAACGTTTCCGACAGTTTCTCATAGACCCAAGGCTGCACTTCGCCGGTGGTAGCAGACCAGCCCAAAGTGTTGGTGACATGCGCCTCGATTTCGCGAACGCCTTCGTAGCCGTGCTTCAGCAGCGATTCGTACCACTTGGGGTTCAACGCCCTGGTGCGGGTTTCCAGCGCCACCTGCTCGGAGATCGTGCGGATGGTGCCGTCGCCGCGGGTCTGGTCGCCGATATACACCGAAGTCGAGGTGCCGCCGTGCGCCCGCTTCACCGCGCGGCTGATGCCGCCCAGCGTATCGAAGTAATGGTCGACCGTGGTCACGCCGACTTCGACCGAGTCCAGGTTCTGATAGGTCAAATCAACCCGAGCCAGCGCATGCGCCAGCACCTTGTCCGAACGCCGCGGCGGGCCATCGACGCCATACGCAAAACCCTTGCGCTTCAGGTAGGCGTCGGCGAGTTCGTCTTCCTCTTCCCAGGCGCCATTGCCGACGAGACTGTTGACGTTGGCGCCATAGGCGCCGTCGGCATTGCCGAATACCCGCAGCGCCGCGTCTTCGATCGCGCCGCCGTTCTCGGCCATGAACTGCAAAGCGTGCTTGCGGATGAAGTTCTGCTCCACCGGCTCGTCCGCCTTGGCCGCCAGCAGCGCCGCCTCGGCCAGCAGTTTCGTCTGCAACGGTAGCAAATCGCGGAAGATACCCGACAATGTCGCCAGCACGTCGATGCGCGGGCGGCCGAGCTTGTCCAGCGGGATCAGTTCGGCGCCGGACATGCGGCCGTAGCTGTCCATGCGCGGCGTCGCACCCATCAGCCACAGCGCCTGGGCGATCGGGCTGCCCTCGGTCTTCAGGTTGTCGGTGCCCCAGAGGACGATCGCCACCGTCTCCGGCAGCTTCCCGCTATCCTCCTTGTGCCTTGCCAACAGCCGATCGGCCTGGGCTGCACCGTCCTTCAGGGCGAAGGCGGAGGGGATGCGGAAGGGGTCGAAGCCGTGCAGGTTGCGGCCCGTCGGCAGCACTTCCGTCGTGCGCAGCAGGTCGCCGCCGATAACCGGTCGGGTGTAGCCGCCATCCAATGCGTGGATGATCGCGGCAACCTCGTGGTCCACCGCCAGCAGCCCGTCCAGCCGCTTGCGCTCAACCGGCTCGGTCACCCCGGCGGCGTCCAGCATCGCGTTGCGCTGGTCGGGTTCCAGGCCCTGGCCGACGACATGCAGGCCGTCGGGAATCAGTGTGTATTCCAATTCCAGCAGCGCGTTGGTCAGCTTGTCGATGTCCGCGGTCGCCGATCCTTCCCAGGCCGGTTCGGCAACCGCGAGGTTCACCGCGGCGGCCTGACCCTGGATCAGCGACACCATCCCGTCGCGCTGCGCGGCGGCTTCCACCGGATCGAGCGAGCGCCAGCTATCCAGCGACGCCTTCAGGTCGAGCAGCCCGCGATACAGCCCGGCATTGGACACCGGCGGCGTCAGGTAGCTGATCAGGGAGGCACCGGCGCGGCGCTTGGCGAGCAGGCCCTCGGACGGGTTGTTCGAGGCATACAGATAAAAATTCGGCAGGTCGCCGATCAGGCGGTCGGGCCAGCAATTGCCCGACATGCCGGCCTGCTTGCCGGGCATGAATTCCAGCGCGCCATGGGTGCCGAAATGCAGCACCGCGTCGGCGGCGTATTCCTGGTTCAGCCAGCGATAGAAGGCGCAGAACGCATGCGTCGGCGCGAATCCGTGCTCGAACAGCAGCCGCATCGGGTCGCCTTCGTAGCCGAAGGCCGGCTGCACGCCGACGAACACGTTGCCGAAATGCTCGCCCAGCACGAACAGCGACGCCCCGTCGGTCTGGATGCGGCCGGGGGTCGGGCCCCATTGCGCCTCGATCTCGTCCAGCCAGCGCTGCTTGCGCACATGGTCGTCTACCGGCATCCGCGCCGCGACGTTGGCGTTGGTGCCGAAGAACTGCGCATTGCCGCCCAGCAGTTGATCCCGCATCGCGTCAGCGGATTCCGGGATCTCGACGGTGTAGCCCGCTGCCTTCATGCCAATCAGGACGTTACGCAGGGATTGGAACACCGAGAGGAAGGCGGCGGTGCCGACGGTGCCGGCGTTGGGCGGGAAGTTGAACAGCACGACGGCGATCTTGCGCTCGGCCCGGGCCTTGCGGCGCAGCGTGACGAGGCGGGCGACGCGGTTGGCCAAGGTCGCGGCGCGTTCCGGCTGCACCACCATGTCGCGGCGCTTGTCGTCGTCCAGGCCGGAGCGGCCGCCGAACGTCATCGGCCAGATGCCGCCGTCCAGTTCCGGGATCGCAACCATCATCGTCGCCTCGACCGGCAGCAGCCCGCGCGGATCCGCCTTCCACTGCTCCAGCGTCTGGAATTCCACCGGGTGCGCCGAGATGTAGGGCACATCGAGTCCGGCCAGCACTTCCTCGGCGGCGCGGGCATCGTTGTAGGCGGGACCGCCGACGAGGCTGAACCCGGTCAGTGACACCACCGCATCGACCGTGGTCTTGCCGTTACGGATAAAGTACTGCTCCACCGCCTCGCGCTGGTCGAGGCCGCTGGAGAAGGCGGGCACCACCGTGAGGCCCTTGGCCTCCAGCGCGGCGATCACGCCATCATAATGCTCGGCGTTGCTGGACAGCGCGTAGGAGCGCAGCAGCAGCACGCCGACGCGGCCGGCTTTGCCGCCCTCGGGCAGCTCATGCAGGCGCTCGAAGATGCGGCCGGGCACCCGCGGGTGATACAACCCGACTTCCGGATACTCTATCGGCGCTTCCACTTTCAGCGCGCCGTGCAGCGCCTTGCGATCACCGGCGGCGTAACGGTCCACCAGCAGGCGGACCATATTCATGAGATTGTCTTCGGAACCCGCCAGCCAATACTGCAGCGCCAGGAAATAGGCGCGCACGTCCTGCGCGGTGCCCGGGATGTATTTCAGCAGCTTGGGAAGCTGCTTCAGCGCCTTCATCTGGCCCTGGCCGCTGGTGCCGCTGCCGGTCTTGCCGCGCAGGCGCTTCAGCCAGGCCAGCGCGCCGCCGGCCTCCTTGGACATGTCGAACCGGCCGACACGGGTCAGGCGGACGATCTCGCCGGCCGACAGGCAGCACACCATCGCGTCGCACTGATCGCGCCGCGCCAGCAAAGCGGGCATCACCGCGCGGACATGCTCGTCCAGGAACAGCATGCAGGCAACGATAATATCGGCCTTGGCAATGTCGTCGGTGCACAGCTTCAGGGCGTCCGGATTGCAGCCCCATTCATCGGCGGCGTGCATTACCAGCTCAAGGCCGGGCAGTTCCCGCCGCAGCACGTCCGAAGCCCGCGCCATCGCCCCGCCGAGGTGACTGTCCATGGTCACCACGACGACGCGGACTGGGGTGCTGTTAGCGACCGAAGTGGGCTTTCGCATCGTACAAGGTATCCACAGTTATATCGGACAAGCCATGATCCAGGGCGAACCGTTCCGTGTTGCGACGCGCCTTGCCCCTGACGAAAAATGGGATCTTCTTAAGTTCCTTCTCCGCTGCCTCGTTCCAGACCACCGGCCGTTCCGCGACCAGGATGGCCGCCGCTTCGGGAGCTTCGGGTGCTTGCGCTGAAGCCGGGGCAGGGGCGGGAATGGTCGAGCCGCCCAGATGCGATGCGCCGGCTTCGTCGTGGAACTCCGCGTCGTCGCGGAACATGTGCAGCAGATGTTCTTCCAGGCCCATCATCAACGGGTGGACCCAGGTGTCGAAGATCACGTTGGCGCCCTCGAAGCCCATCTGCGGCGAGTAGCGCGCTGGAAAATCCTGCACGTGAACGGGCGCGGAAATCACCGCGCAGGGAATGCCGAGACGCTTGGCGATATGCCGTTCCATCTGCGTGCCGAGCACCAGCTCCGGCTGAAGTTCGGTAATCTTCGCCTCAACCTCGAGGTAGTCGTCGGTGATCGTCGCCTCGATGCCGTACAGCGCCGCGGCCTCGCGGATTTCGCGGCCGAATTCGCGGCTGTAGGTGCCGAGGCCGACAACCGTGAAACCCATCTCGTCGCGCGCCAGCCGGGCGGCGGCAACCGCGTGCGTGGCGTCGCCGAAGATGAAAACGCGCTTGGCGGTCAGGTAGGTCGAGTCGACCGATTTGGTGTACCACGGCAGCCGGGAGTCTTCGGCTTCCAGCACCGCGGTCGCATCGATGCCCGCCAGCTCGGCAACTTCACGAATGAAATCGCGCGTCGCGCCGATGCCGATGGGCACGGTCTTGGTCAGCTTCTGGCCGAACGTCCGCAGCAGGTACTGCGCCGCCACCATGCCGGTCTCCGGATACAGCACGACATTGAAGTCGGCGTCCCCCAGGGTCACCAGATCCGCCGGCGTGGCGCCGAGCGGGGCGGTGACATGCACATCGACGCCAAGCCGGTCGAGCAACCGGGTGATCTCCACCACGTCGTCCCGGTGCCGGAAGCCCAGCGCCGTCGGCCCCAGGATGTTGCAGCTTGGACGCTCACCCGGCGCCCGTTCCCGCTTCTCCGGCTTCTTCGCGAAAGCCCGGACAAGCTGGTAGAAAGTTTCCGCCGAACCCCAGTTTTCCTTCTTCTGGTAGGCCGGCAGCTCAACCGCCACGACCGGTATCGGCAGCGCCAGCGCCTTGGCGAGGCCACCCGGATCATCCTGGATCAGTTCGGCCGTGCAAGAGGCTCCCACCAGCAGCGCCTGCGGCTTGAATCGCTCATAGGCTTCCTTCGCCGCGTTCTTGAACAGCTCCGCGGTATCGCTGCCGAGGTCGCGCGCCTGGAACGTGGTGTAGGTCACCGGCGGCCGCTTGGCGTTCCGCTCGATCATGGTGAACAGCAAGTCGGCGTAGGTGTCGCCCTGCGGGGCGTGCAGCACGTAGTGCAGCCCCTCCATCCCGGTGGCGACCCGCATCGCACCAACATGAGGCGGGCCTTCGTATGTCCACAGCGTGAGCTTCATGCCCTAAACCACCAAACGAGTGCGGCGCACCAGCGGGCGCGCGAATAATTCCGCCAGATCGCCGGCCTGGTCGTATCCCTGCACCGGCGTAAATAATAATTCGATCGACCACTTCGTGGTCAGGCCCTCGGCCTCCAATGGATTCGCCAGACCCAGGCCGCAAACGACCAGGTCCGGTTTCGCCTCGCGGCAGCGATCGAGCTGGCGTTCGACATCCTGCCCCTCGCTGAGGGCCACCGATTGCGGCAGCAGGGCGAGTTCTTCCGCCATGTGCTGCTTGTGCAGATACGGCGTGCCGGCCTCAATGACCTCCATCCCGAGTTCCCGCGACACGAAGCGCGCCAGCGGGATCTCCAGCTGCGAATCGGGAAAGAAGAACATCCGCTTGCCGGCGAGCAGCGCGCGCTGGTTGCCGACGGCCCGCTTGCCGCGCTCCTGCGCCATCTCGGTGGCGGCGCGGAAGGCGACCGGAGCAATGCCGAAGGCGGTCGCGGCGGCTTGCAGCCAGAGCGTCGTGCCTTCGACGCCAAGCGGGAACGGGGCGGCGATCCGAGTCGCCCCCCGTTCCTCCAGCGCCCGTGCCGTGTCCGAGAGGAACGGCTGCGCCAGAAGGTATTTTGTTCCATGGCCGAGGGGCGGCAGATCAGCGGCCTGCCGCGGCGGCAGGAAGCGCACCGAACCCATGCCCATGGCCGTGAAGATGCGGGCGAACTGGTCCTCGACCACATCCGCCAGCGCGCCGACGACCAGCAACTGGGACTCGTCGCTGACCGGCAGCACCGGGACCAGCGACGCCAGGCAGGCATCCTCGCCCTGGGTGAAGGTCGTCTCGATGCCGCTGCCGGAATAGTTCAGCACGCGCACGTCGGGGGAGAAGCGCTGCCCCAGCCGGATCGCGGCGCGCGACAGGTCCAGCTTGATGACCTCCGACGGGCAGGAGCCGACAAGGAACAGCAGCTTGATGTCCGGGCGGCGCTCCAGCAACTGGGTGACCACAGCGTCCAGCTCGTCATTGGCGTCGGACAGGCCGGCGAGGTCGCGCTCATCGATGATCGCGGTGGCGAAGCGGGGTTCGGCGAAGATCATCACGCCGGCCGCGGACTGGATCAGATGCGCGCAGGTGCGGGAGCCGACGACGAGGAAGAAGGCGTCCTGGATCTTGCGGTGCAGCCAGATGATTCCGGTCAGGCCGCAGAAGACCTCCCGCTGGCCGCGTTGCCGAAGGACCGGGCGCTCGTCGCAGCCGTCAAGCACCGCTGCCGCGGTTGCCGCGACGGCCCCGCTCATGACGGATGGCCTACGACGGGATTGGCAGTCCAGATCGGCTCCTGCTTGCGCGCCGCGCGCAGCTTCAGGATGAACTGGGTCGCGTTGATCAGGTAGGTGAAATAAGCGGCCAGCGCGATCCACATCTGCCGTTGCGGGTCGACGCTGTGGGAGAACAGCGCGACCAGGTAGGTGGTGTGCAGCGCCAGCACCAGCATGCTGAACACGTCTTCCCAGAAGAATGCGGGAGCGAACAGATAGCGACCGAAGACGTCACGTTCCCAGATCGCACCAGTGATCATGATGGTATATAACACCAATGTCTTAATCACGATCGACACGGTGGCGTATACGTATCCCTCACCGGTCATCATGTAATGCAGCACCAGCCCGACGCTGATCAAAAAGACCAGGAACTGGATAGGAGCCAGGATCCCCTGCACCAAAGTCCAGATCGACGCATCGCGGCGCGCCCGCTCATCGGCGGTGTACAGCGGGCGGCCCCGCAACGGACTGGTCTGAGCCATACGGGTCTCCCGGCATCCCGAGGCCGCGCCCCAAGGGCAACAGTCCACGGAGCCAATGAATCGATTTATCTGATCAGGCGTAAACATGGATTGACAGCCATGCGCAAGAGTTGTGGTGTCCGGGTTCGGACGGAACCAATGCGTCGACCGTCTTGCGACCTGTATGTGTCACTAAAAACCTGCCCGGGGCTTTGTTATTGAGACGTTTCTCGGTTAGACGGTCTGCCATCTCGCCCTCCCCAGCGCAAATTGCGGCGCGGTTCAAAGGCTAGAGCGCGTGAGACCAGACTGTCAAGCGGGCAGTACGTAAACCAGACTTGACATATGCGGCCCGTGGCGGTGAACTGAATACGAGGGGGACCAGACTATGACCGCCTTCATGGAACAGGCTGCCGACGCAGCCGGATGGCCGGGCGACGCTCATTGCGCCGGTGCCCAACACGAGGCGGTTTACGACCGGAGAATGGAAAAGCCTGTCCCCGCGGACCCTCCCGCTCTGGCTTCGGTCCCGCGCCATAAGCGGGCGGCGATGGTGACCCGGCTGGTCGAGGCGGAGATCCTGCCGCGGCTGGCGAGGGCGAAACGCGCCGGCAAGGCGGCCGCGGGGACCGCTGCGGCTTCCAACGTGACAACGCCGGCTGACACCGCCGAGCTGGTGCGCCTGCTGCTGAAGCAGGATGCCGCCGACAGCATTGCCTTCCTGGACGTGTTGCAACGCCGCGGCGCATCGCCGGCGTCGCTTTATCTGGGAATTATCACCGATGCGGCGCGCTGCCTCGGCGCCATGTGGGACGAGGACCGGTGCGACTTCGCCACCGTAACCATCAGCATGGGACGGCTGCAGCAAGTGGTCCGCGCGCTGTCCCCCACCTTCCAGACCGCCGCGCTCAGCCGCGCTCATGCCGATTCGATTCTCCTGCTGCCCGCGCCGGGAGAACAACATTTTTTTGGCCTGGTCATTCTTTCGGAGTTTTTTCTCCGCGAAGGCTGGCACGTCGTCGGCGGCCCGGCATTCCGGGGCAATGGCCCGGCCGACATCGTCCGCACCACCTGGGTGGACGTCGCCGGATTCTCCGTCGCCTCGACCGTCAGGATCGAGGCGTTGGCAAACTGCATCCGTGACGTCCGCAAGGCGTCGGTGAACACGGACATAAAAATCATGATCGGCGGGCCTCTGCTGCTGACACGGCCGAACCTGGTGCAGGAACTCGGCGCCGATGCGTCGGCGTCCGATGCTCCCGGGGCGGTGCGGGAGGCGCGTGGACTGCTTTCGATGCGGGCGGCGGCGGACTGAACCGATAACGGACAGGCGGCGCGGGTCCACAAAGAGGAGGAAGATGACTTCGGGTCCCGTACGGGCGCGGAGCGAGGCAGTTGCTCAGATTGAAGGATTCGGCTGCAAGTGAAGGCGTTCAGGACCCCGAAGACCGCGTTGGGCGACATCGATGCCGAGGCCGCCGCCGCTTTGATCAGCGCAGCCGCCGATATCGCGCTCATTCTCGACGATAAAGGCGTGATCCGCGATGTCTCCATCGCGGATGAGGGCTTGCTGGCCGATCTCGCCGAACCGGCGGGATGGTTGGGGAAGCCATGGCAGGAGACCGTCACCGAGGAGAGCCGCCAGAAGGTTGAGGCGCTGATCGCCGGGGCGTCCTCCACGCAGGAGCCGCGCTGGCGGCACGTCAATCATCCCGCCGCCCGGGGCGACGACGTACCTATCTTATATGCCGCCGTGCGCACGGGCGCCCCCGGACGGACCGTGGCATTCGGCCGCGATTTGCGCGCGGTGTCGGCGTTGCAGCGGCGGCTGATCGACGCGCAGCAGTCGCTGGAGCGCGACTATGTGCGGATTCGCCATGTCGAGACGCGCTACCGGCTGCTTTTCCAGATGGCGTCGGATGCGGTGCTGATCGTCGACGGGGCGTCGCAGAAGGTGCTGGACAGCAACCCCACCGCCCGGCGTCTTTTCTCCCATGGTGCCGAACCGGGCCAGCCCTGGCCCTTCGCCGCCGCCTTCACGCCCGAAACTGCCCGTGGCGTCGAACTGCTGCTGGCCGGGGTTCGCGCCTCCGGCCGCGCCGACGATGTGCGCGCCCACCTGGCGGCTGACAAAGCCGAAGTCGTGGTCTCGGCCTCGCTGTTTCGTGATGAGGGTGGGGCCGCCTGTCTGGTGCGCATATCAGTGCCGCAAGGAGAGCATGCCGAGGTTACGGTTCCGAAGCTGAAGTCGAAGCTGCTCAAGCTGATGGAGGGCGCGCCGGATGGGTTCGTTGTCGCCGGGGTCGATCTGCGCGTGATCACCGCCAATGCGGCGTTCCTCGAAATGGCCCAGTTGCCGACGGAGGACCAGGCGCGCGGCGAGTCGCTCAGCCGCTGGGTTGGCCGCACCGGAATCGACCTCGACATCCTCACCGCGAACCTCAGGCAGCACGGCTCGGTCCGGCTGTTCGCGACTATCATGCGCGGCGAGCTCGGCGAACCGTCGGAGGTGGAGATTTCCGCCGTCACGGTGATGAACGGCGGCCAGCCCTGCTTCGGCTTCGCGATTCGCGATGTCGGGCGGCGGCTGGAACGCGGGGCGGCGGTGGAAAAGGCGTTGCCGCGCTCGCTGGACCATCTGACCGGGCTCATCGGCCGGGTCGCGCTGAAGGATCTGGTGCGCGAGGCGACCGACGTGATCGAGCGCCTGTGCATCGAGGCTGCGCTGAAGCTGACCGACGACAACCGCGCTTCGGCGGCGGAGATGCTCGGGCTGAGCCGGCAGAGTCTGTATGTGAAATTACGCCGTTACGGCCTGGGCGATGCCGAAACGGCGGGTGCGGATTAGAGCAGCCGGGGAATCAAGATGTCGATTGCAGCCGAGCCGGTGGACCCCGGCATTGAAGTAACAACCGGGACGCCGGTGCCGTCGCCCAAATCGCCGTCGATTGCGGTGATGTTGGAGCTGATGCACCCGATCACCTGGTTCGCCCCTATGTGGGCGTATATGTGCGGCGTGGTGTCGTCCGGCCAGCCGATACTCTGGAACCTGCCGATTATCCTGCTGGGCATCCTGATTGCCGGGCCGATGGTCTGCGGCACCAGCCAGGCGGCGAACGACTGGTATGACCGCCACGTGGACGCGATCAACGAGCCGGACCGTCCGATTCCCTCCGGACGGCTGCCCGGGCGGACGGGATTGTGGATCGCCATCGTCTGGAGTGCGGTGTCGCTGCTGCTGGCGATCCCGCTCGGCAAATGGGGCTTCGGCGCGGTGCTGGTCGGACTGGCTCTGGCCTGGGCCTACAGCATGCCGCCGGTTCGCCTGAAGCAGGACGGCTGGCTGGGCAACCTCGCCTGCGGCGCCTGCTATGAGGGCCTGCCCTGGGTCACCGGGGCCGCCGTGATGGTCGATGGCCGCCCGGACTGGCGCATCCTGCTGGTGGCGCTGCTCTACAGCCTCGGCGCGCATGGCATCATGACCCTGAACGATTTCAAGTCGGTGGAGGGCGACCTTCGCACCGGCATCCGGTCCTTGCCGGCGCAACTGGGCGTGGAACGTGCCGGCATCGTTGCCTGCCTGTTCATGGCCGCGCCGCAGGTCATCGTGATCTTTCTGCTGAAGGACTGGCACTTCTACGGCCAGGCGATCGCCGTCTCCGTCCTTTTGGCCGCTCAGATCGGCCTGATGATCTGGCTGCTGGGCAAGCCCAAGGAGCGGGCGCCTGCTTACAACGGCTCCGGCACAACCCTTTACGTTATCGGCATGTTGGTCACCGCCTTCGCGCTGCGGCCCTGATTTAAGAATGGAGAAGACTGCCATGGAACAGACTTATGACGCCGTGGTCGTCGGCGGAGGGCCGTCCGGCTCGACAGCGGCGACCGAATTGGCCCGTGCCGGACGCTCGGTTGTGCTGCTGGATCGCGCCGGCCGAATCAAACCGTGCGGCGGGGCGATACCGCCGCGGCTGATCCGCGACTTCGGCATCCCGGACAGTTTGATCTGCGCGAAGATCACCTCGGCGCGGATGGTATCGCCGTCGTCCAAGGGCGTGGACATGCCGATCGATACGGGCGGCTATGTCGGGATGGTGAATCGGGATGAGTTCGACGAGTGGCTGCGCGACCGGGCGGCGAAATGCGGGGCGCAGCGGATCACCGGCACGTTCGTATCGGTGACTCGCGATCCGGACGGCGTGGCGGTGGTGAATTATCACCCGAAGGGCGAGGACAAGGACGCCCCGCTGCTGCGGCTGCGGGCGAAGGTCGTCGTCGGCGCGGACGGGGCGAAATCGAAGGTCGCGCTGCAATGCGTGAAGGGCGCCGAATACATCAAGTACGTGTTCGCTTACCACGAGATCATCAAGGCGCCGACGGAGAATTTCGATCCGGACCGCTGTGACGTGTACTACCAGGGCAAGATCTCGCCCGACTTCTATGGCTGGGTGTTCCCGCACGGCAAGACCGCCAGCGTCGGCAGCGGTTCGGCGCATAAGGGGTTCTCGCTGCGCACCTCGGTCAAGGATCTGCGCGCCGAGGCCGGCCTGACGGGTGCCGAGACGATCCGGGGCGAGGGCGCGCCGATTCCGATGCGGCCGATGAAGCGCTGGGACAACGGCAAGGACGTGGTGCTGGCCGGCGATGCGGCGGGCGTGGTGGCTCCGGCGTCGGGCGAGGGCATCTATTACGCCATGGAAGGCGGCCGGCTGGCGGGTGTCGCGGCCGAGGCGTTCCTGGCGACCGGCAATGTCGAGGAGCTGAAAAGCGCCCGGAAGGTCTTCATGAAGGCGCATGGCCGGGTCTTCTGGATTCTTGGCATGATGCAATGGTTCTGGTATTCTACCGACAAGCGCCGTGAACGGTTCGTCAGCATCTGTGCCGACAAGGACGTTCAGCGGCTGACATGGGAATCCTACATGAACAAGAAGCTGACGCGGAAAGATCCGCTGGCTCATATGCGGATCTTCTTCAAGGATGTGGCGCATCTGTTGGGGCTGGTGGACGCGTGACCTGGGCCATTGTCGTTGCGGTCGTCTGGGGCATCATCGTCGGTGGTGCCGGGGCGGGCCTGACCAACCTGTCGTCGTGGTATCATGACGTGCTGATCAAGCCGTCCTGGCAGCCGCCGGACTGGCTGTTCGGGCCGGCCTGGACGTTGATCCTGGCGCTGGCGTCGTGGGCTTTTTACCTGGGGCTAAAGAATGCTCCGGGCTGGGGCAGCCGGGCACTGATCATCGGGCTGTTCGCGCTGAACGGGGCGGCCAATCTGGGGTGGAGTCCGCTGTTCTTCCGGCTGCAGCGGCCGGATTGGGCGCTGTATGAGGTGCCGCTGCTGTGGCTGGCGATCCTGATCCCGGCGCTGGTGCTGCGGCCGATATCCGGGGCGGCGAGCCTGCTGATGGTGCCGTATCTGTGCTGGGTGTCGTTCGCGGCGTACCTGAACTGGACGATCGTACGGATCAATCCGCCGTTCGGGACTTGAGGAGGTTGGGAGGTTAGGGAGCGCGGTTGCGGCCCCGGCGTTGTTCTGCGTTTTTGCCTCCGCGTTTCGACGCAGAGTTCGCAGAGCGGGGCGCAGAGGGCGCAGAGATGATTTTGTGCGTTTTGATTGAGTAATTGCTCCGTCATGGCTGGCGAAGCAACGTGCCGGATTTGGTTTGTGGAAGAATCCACTACGGACATTCGCAGGTCGAAGTCGCGTCGGCTTTGACACTGGGGCAAGGTCGCCGCGTCCGTCATGGCGGCCGAAGGCCCGCCATCCACGTCTTTGTTTCTATGAACAAAAGTCTTAAATTTGTTTACATCACGAGGCGGCACCGGGCGAGCGTCGATCTCATAGCGGGTTGCAATACCAAGTTGCGTAGCGATTGACACCTCGCCAGCCATTCCCCGTAAATGACTTAGTCCCCGGGCGCTGATACAAGTCATCTCTGCGCACTCTGCGCCCCGCTCTGCGAACTCTGCGTCGAAACGCGGTCTTTCTCCCGCCACCGGCGGCGATGGTTCCCCCAAAAGCAACAAGGACACCCATTGACCCAAACTGCCGCCATCATCGGCGGAGGCCCCGCCGGCCTCATCGCTGCGGAAACCCTGGCTCAGGCCGGGCTGAACGTCACCGTCTACGACCACATGCCCTCCGTCGGCCGCAAACTGATGATGGCCGGCCGCGGCGGCCTGAACCTGACCCATTCCGAACCGCTGGACACCTTTCTCTCCCGTTACGCCACGGCGCGGTCCTGGCTGGAACCGATCATCCGCGATTACCCGCCCGAGGCGCTGATCGCCTGGTGCAACGCCCTGGGACAGCCGACGTTCATCGGGTCTACCGGACGGGTGTTTCCGGCTGCCATGAAAGCCTCCCCGCTGCTGCGCGCCTGGTTGCGCCGGCTGGGCGATCTGGGCGTGCAGTTGCGTGCCCGGCAGCGCTGGTTGGGCTGGGACGCGGACGGCGGGCTCCGCTTCGACGGCACCGCCCCTGAACGACCGGACGTCACGATCCTGGCCTGCGGCGGAGCATCCTGGCCGCGCCTGGGCTCCGATGCCGCCTGGACCGCGAACCTGCCCGGCGCGGTCGCCCCGTTGCGGCCGGCGAATTGCGGGTTCCTGGTGGACTGGTCGCCGCACCTGCGCGACCGCTTCGCCGGCACCCCGCTGAAGCGCCTGGCCATCCGGTTCGGCGGCGAGCTGGTGCGCGGCGAGGCGGTGATCACCGCCACCGGCCTGGAAGGCAGCGCAATCTACGCCCTGTCCGCCCGTCTGCGCGACGCCATAGAAGCCACCGGCTCAGCCACGATCGAGATCGACCTGCGGCCGGACCTCAGCCAGGCCGCTCTGGCGGATCGTCTGGGGGGGCCGCGGCGCAGCCAGTCGCTGGCCAACACGCTGCGCAAGCAGGCCGGGCTGCCGCCGGAATCGATCTGCCTGGTGCAGGAAGCCCTGCATGCCGGCGCCCCGTCCGGCGACCTGGCCGCGCTGATCAAGCACCTTCCGCTGCGCTTGACCGCGCCCGCGCCGATTGAACGCGCCATCTCCTCCGCCGGCGGCCTGCGCGCCGATGCGTTCGACTCCACCCTGATGCTGCGAGATCGCCCGGGGGTGTTCGCCGCCGGAGAAATGCTGGACTGGGAGGCGCCGACGGGTGGCTATCTGCTGCAAGCCTGCTTCAGCACCGGCGTGGCGGCGGCCAAAGGTGCGCTTGCATGGCTGGATCGCCCCGCCTGAACGGCCCCGCGGGTTGCGTCCGGCGAAAGCTTCGTTCAAATCAGCCGTTTGGATCGCATCACCTTCGGGAGAAACCATGTCCGCCAGCAGGCCACGCACCCTTTTCGACAAGATCTGGGACAGTCACGTCGTGGAGCGCCTTCCGGACGGCACCTGCATCCTCTACATCGACCGCCACCTCGTGCACGAGGTCACCAGTCCGCAGGCCTTCGAGGGCCTGCGCGCCGCCGGCCGCAAGGTGCGCCGCCCGGACTGCACCATCGCCGTGGCGGACCACAACATCCCGACCGTAGGCTCGCGCATTCCCTCCGATATCAAGGAGGAAGACAGCCGCATCCAGGTCGAGACGCTGGAGAAGAACGTCGTCGAGTTCGGCGTGCCCTACATCCCGATCCTGGATGTGCGCCAGGGCATCGTGCACATCATCGGGCCGGAGCTGGGCCTGTCTTTGCCCGGAACGACGATCGTCTGCGGCGACAGCCACACCTCAACCCATGGCGCTTTGGGCGCCCTGGCGTTCGGCATTGGCACGTCGGAGGTGGAGCATGTCATGGCCACCCAGACCCTGTTGCAGAACCCGGCCAAGAACATGCAGATCGACGTGTCCGGCACGCTCGGCTTCGGCTGCTCGGCCAAGGACATCGTGCTGGCGATCATCGGCAAGATCACCACGGCGGGCGGCAACGGGCACGTCATCGAATATACCGGCGACACCATCCGGGCACTGGATATGGCCGGGCGCTGCACCGTCAGCAACATGTCGATCGAGGCGGGCGCGCGGGCGGGTTTGATCGCGCCGGACCAGACCACGTTCGACTATCTGCGCGGGCGGGATTTCGCGCCCAAGGGCGAGGCGTTCGAGCAGGCGGTGGCGTACTGGAAAACGCTCCCGTCCGATCCGGGCGCGCATTTCGACACGGTCGTGAAACTGACCGCGGCGGAGATCGCGCCGATGGTCACCTGGGGCACGACTCCCGGCGCGGTGGTGCCGGTGACCGGCGTGGTGCCGAACCCGGCGGATGAGGCCGATGAGGGCAAGCGGTTCCAGTTGAACCGCATGCTGGAATACATGGCGCTGAAGCCCGGCCAGGCGCTGCAGGATCTGCCGATCGACGTGGTGTTCATCGGGTCTTGCACGAACGGCCGCATCGAGGACATCCGCGCCGCTGCCGCCGTGGCGAAGGGCCGCCGCGTTGCGGACGGCGTGCAGGCGCTGGTGGTCCCCGGCTCCGGCCTGGTCAAGCGCCAGGCGGAGGAGGAGGGGTTGGACCGCGTGCTGCTGGAGGCCGGGTTTGAGTGGCGCGATCCATGCTGCTCGATGTGCCTTGGCATGAACCCGGACAAGTTGACCCCGGGCCAGCGTTGCGCCAGCACCTCGAACCGCAACTTTGAAGGCCGCCAGGGTCCGAATGGCCGGACCCATCTGCTGTCCCCCGCGATGGCCGCGGCGGCGGCGGTGACCGGGCGGCTGACCGACGTGCGGCAGTTGGTGTGAGGATGGGTGCGGCATTGCACCGGGCAGGCGGGCAGGGACCTCTCAGCGTCATGGCGGGCGGAGGCCCGCCATCCACGCCTTTGCTACGGCGAGTGAGAGCGGGGCCGCAGATCACAGGATCGCCGGGAGCGCCAGTGGCCCAGCCCGGGTCGCAAGGCGTGGATGGCGGGCCTTCGCCCGCCATGACGGAGGGAGCGTGGCGGCTCATGCCGCGACCAGCATGGGCGCTGCGGTCGTCAGAACAGCGTCGGATACAGATCCTCCCATTCGGGGTTCATCTTTTCGATCAGCCGGACCTTCCAGGCCCGCGGCCAGTCTTTGATGTTCTTTTCCCGTCGGATCGCCGGGACGATCTCCTCATGGCGCTCGAACCAAATAAGGCGCTCCAACCCATAGCGGCGGGTGAACCCGTCCACATAGCCGGTCCGATGCTCCCAGGCGCGCCGGACGATGTCGGCGGTTACGCCTACGTAAAGCGTACCGTGCTTCCGGTTCGACATGATGTAGACATACCCGCCGTGCATCCCGGCACGAATACACCAAAGTCGTTAACGAACCGTAAATACTACGCCGCAACACCGGTTAGTGCCGCCCGTCCCAAAGGCGTGGATGGCGGGCCTTCGCCCGCCATGACGGGGGAAGGGCCTGCGCCACGCATCACAGGCCAGGGAACTTCATCATGACCCCCTTCACCACCTTGACCGCCATCGCCGCGCCGATGCCGATGCAGAACATCGACACCGATAAAATCATCCCGGCGCGGTTCCTGAAAACCATCAAGCGCTCCGGCCTCGGCGTCCACCTGTTCGACCCGCTGCGGTTCAACAAGGACGGCTCCGAGAACCCGGACTTCGTCCTGAACCAGGATCCCTACCGCCAGGCGCAGATCATCATCGCGCATGAGAACTTCGGCTGCGGTTCGTCGCGCGAGCACGCCCCCTGGGCACTGCTCGACTTCGGCATCCGCTGCATCATCGCCCCCGACTTCGCCGACATCTTCTACAACAACAGTTTCAAGAACGGCATCCTGCCGATCCGCCTGCCGCGCGCGGTGTGCGACCAGTTGATCGAGGATTCGAAGCTCGGCGGCAACGCCCGCGTCACCATCGACCTCGCCCGCCAGCTCGTCATCCGCCCCAACGGCGAGGAGATCGGCTTTGACATCGACCCGTTCCGCAAGCATTCGCTGTTGAACGGACTGGACGATATCGGGCAGACCCTCCAGCACGGCGCCAGGATCGATAGCTTCGAAGCCAACCGCCGCAAGACGCAATCCTGGATGCCATCCACCGCCGCCTGAACCGCTCGAAAGACCCGCCATGTCCGCCAACAAGAAGCTCCTTATCCTGCCCGGTGACGGCATCGGCCCCGAGGTCATGCGCGAGGTCCGCCGCGTCATCGACTGGATGGATCGCCGCCGCACCGTGACCTTCGACATCTCCGAGGACTATGTCGGCGGCTCCGCCATCGACACCTATGGCGAACCGATCACCGACGCGACGATGGAGAAGGCGAAGGAGGCCGACGCCATCCTGTTCGGCTCCGTCGGCGGCCCGAAATGGGACAAGCTGGGATTCCAGCTCCGGCCGGAGATCGCCATCTTGCGGCTGCGCAAGGAACTCGACCTGTTTGCCAATTTGCGCCCGGCACTGGTGTTCGAGCCGCTGGTGGATGCCTCCACCCTGAAGGCCGACGTGGTGCGCGGGCTGGACATCATGATCGTCCGCGAAAGCACCGGCGGCGTCTATTTCGGCGAGCCGCGCGGCGTGGAAACCCTGCCGGACGGGCAGAAGCGCGGCTACGACACCGAGACCTACACCACGAACGAAATCGAGCGTGTCGGCCGGGTGGCGTTCGAACTGGCGCGCAAGCGGCAGAACCGCGTGTGCAGCGTGGAGAAAGCCAACGTCATGCAGTCCGGCCTGTTCTGGCGCCAGACCATCACCGCGCTGCGCGAACGCGAATTCCCGGACGTCGAACTCAGCCACATGTACGCCGACAACTGCGCCATGCAGTTGGTGCGCAATCCGCGCCAGTTCGATGTCATCGTCACCTCCAACCTGTTCGGCGACCTGCTCTCGGACCTGGCCTCGATGCTGACCGGCAGCCTGGGGATGCTCCCCTCGGCGACGCTGGGCGCGGTGCAGCCCTCCGGCAAGCGCTATGCGCTGTATGAGCCGATCCATGGCAGCGCGCCGGATATCGCGGGGAAGGGGATCGCCAACCCGCTCGGGCAGTTGCTGAGCTTCGCGATGCTGCTGCGCTACTCGTTCGGCATGGATGAGGACGCGAAGCTGATCGAGGACGCCTGCGTCAACGTGCTGAAGAACGGGTTGCGCACCGCCGACATCATGGCGGCGGGCAGCGCGCGCGTCGGCACCGGGGTGATGGGCGAGTCGATCCTGCGGGAGCTGGACAAGCTGTCGGCATAGGTGATGCCGGCGGCGAATTGGATTTGACCAAGGCGTCAATAAATAGAGGGCGCCGGAGATAGACAGAGGGCGCCGGAGATGCGCGGGTTGCGGGTGTGAAATGCAGCCTGCAGCCTTGCTCGCGAACCCGCCCGGCAGCCAAGCGATGGCCGAAACCCTAGCGAGACCGTCATGCCACCCAAGGAACAGCATCGTTCGCATCGCACCGGGTGGCTGCGCGCTGCCGTTTTGGGCGCAAATGACGGCATTCTGTCGACCGGCAGCCTGCTGTTGGGCGTTGCTTCTTCAAATGCCACTCACGCCAGCATTCTCATCGCTGGCATCGCAAGCCTCGCCGCCGGGGCCATGGCCATGGCCGCCGGGGAGTACGTCTCCGTAAGTTCACAGTCCGACACCGAGAAAGCCGATCTCGCGCTGGAGCGGCGTTCGCATGAGACGGATTTGGATTACGAACGTCAGGAACTCACAAATATTTACGTCGAGCGCGGCCTGACCGTCGAACTGGCGAGGGAAGTTGTGAAGCACCTCATGGCCCATGACGCCTTGGGTGCCCATGCTCGCGACGAGATCGGCATCAGCGATGCGCAATCAGCCCGGCCGCTACAAGCCGCTGCGGCATCCGGGGCGAGCTTCACGGTTGGTGCCATTCTGCCATTGGCCTGCGCCGTGCTCGTAACCGGCCCGAACCTGATCCCCGTTGTCGCCGGAACCTCGCTCGCCTTCCTGGCTGCGCTCGGCGCACTGGCTGCCCGCGCCGGCGGGGCGGGCATGTTCAAGGGCGCAGCGCGCGTCTTGTTTTGGGGTGCACTTGCGATGGGGGTAACGGCCGGGGTTGGCGCAATTGTCGGAACGCCGATCTAACAATGTGAGCGGGCCCGAAGCGACGGTTGGATCCGCCGGCAGGCGTACCGGTGACCGAGCATGCGATGGCGTTCAAGCGAAAATTGCCGGTAGCGAAGCTCCCCCTGCGTCGCCACCCGGGCAGCCGTTCGTCCTGTGAACGACCAAGCGCGACGGCCCGGCAACCTCGGTCGCGATAGCGAACCACCGCGGCTTACCGCCCCGGTTATTGCGCTTGCCCGATACGGTGCTCTCGCTCATTCTTCCCGGTATGTTGATATTCACCGGAACCGATGCCCCCGCGATACGTCTCGCGCCGCCTAGCCGCGGACCGCAAGGGTCAGGTCCGTTGACGAAGCTGCTCTGCCGGCTCCTCGGCTTATGTTCGATGGCGGGAATTCTTGGATGAGATGGTTTGAGCGTGCCGTTCGCGACCTGGCGGTTGGAGCTATCAACTCAAGCGGCGCGCTTCTGCTCCAGCAATTACCCATTGCTCTCCGAAATAGCCGGGCCGACTTTTTGGCTCTGCGTCGGCATTGGATCTCGGGGAAGCCGAAGGGCAATGACCTGGACATGGTTCGTCTCGCGTTTTTCGCGACCAACATCGCCGCGCTCGAGGCGGCCGGCGTTCCTGGTGCGTTCGCGGAGCTCGGTGTGTGGCGAGGCAATTCGGCAAAAGTAATCCACAGCCTCGCTCCCGGGAGAGAGCTGTACTTGCTGGACACCTTCCAAGGCTTTCCGGATGAAGATTGCGATGCAGATCCGATCGGCGGCGTATCCCATCATTTCCAGGACGTTTCGGTGGACAAAGTTTGCGCCTTCGTCGGCCAATCCGACCGTATCCACTTCGTGGTCGGGCGTTTTCCGGATTCCGCGGGCGCTATCCCATTTGACCAGCGCTTCGCCTTTGTTCACATCGACTGCGATCTTTATCAACCGGTAAGAGCGGGACTCGAATATTTCCATCCACGCATGTCCCCGCAGGGCCTGATCGTTGTGCATGATTATGGCAGTGGCCGGTGGCCAGGGGTGACCCGCGCCGTAAATGAATACCTCGCCGACAAGCCGGAGACTCCGGTGTTGATACCCGATACTTCGGGCACCGCGGTGATCGTCCGCCAGCGCATACTACCTGCCTGACCCGGGCGCAGCAAAGCGGCTCGGGAGCCGTCCGGGCTCCGACCGCCGGCGTGCGTGGACCGGCTGGCATCGGCCCGGCGGCGACCACCATGACGCCAGTGTTACAAGATTCCGGCTTGCGGATACCGGCTTGAAACCCGGCGCGCGATGAACTACCCCGCCGCGAGGCCGAATTATACCGAGAGCGACACCGGACGTGAATTTCATCACCAAGTGCTACTACCTGTTCCGGCGCGTCTGGAAATCCGTTTCGCTTTACTTCATGCTTGCCGGCCCCGGGCTGGTTGTGATGATCGCCGACAACGATGCCGGCGGCATCACGACCTACGCCGCGACCGGCGCCAAATACGGCTACCATCTGATCTGGTTTCTGCTGGTCCTGATCCCTGTTGCCTATTATGTACAAGAAATGACGGTCCGACTTGGTGCCGTCACCAAGCGCGGCCATGCGGAGGCGATCTTCGACGGGTTCGGGTCGTTCTGGGGATGGTTCTCCCTGCTCGACCTGATGCTGGTCGACTGGCTCACGCTGGTGACCGAGTTCATCGGCATGACCGCCGCCATGCGCATCTTTGGCGTGCCTGAATGGCTGACGGTTCTGGCGGTGTGCCTGTTGATGGGCTTCATGGTGCTGAACGGCCGCTACTGGACCTGGGAGAAAATCGCCCTCGGCTTCTGTCTGCTGAACCTGATCTACATTCCCGCCGCGTTCCTGGTGCATCCGCCCCTCGGCCGGATCCTGGCGGATGGCGTGTTGCCGAACTTCCCGGGCGGCTTCAACGGCGAGATGTTCTTCTTCCTGATGGCGAATATCGGCACCACCATCGCGCCCTGGATGCTGTTCTTCCAGCAAAGCTCGGTAGTGGACAAGGGCATGCGGGAGAAGGACATCCCCTGGGGCCGGTTCGACACCTGGACCGGCGCCATCATTACCGTCGTGGTAGCTATCTTCATCGTCGTGTTGACCGGCACCATCTTGCACGGCGTGGATATCGACGACGCGGCACAGGCCTCCGTCCTGGTCATGCAGACAAACAAATATGCCGGCGCGATGATGGCCATCGGCCTGTTCGATGCCGGACTGCTCGGGGCGATCTGCATCTCGCTCGCCAGTTCCTGGGCGTTCGGCGAGATCTTCGGCTGGGCGCACTCGTTAAACACCAAGATCAAGGAAGCGCCCTGGTTCTATGTCAGCTACTTCTTCACCCTGGTGACCGCCGGCCTCGTGGTGCTGATTCCGGGCGCGCCGCTGGTGCTGATCACGCTGTTCGTCCAGGTCGTCGCGGTGACCCTGCTGCCCGCCGCGCTGGTGTTCCTGATCCTGCTGCTGAACGATCGCGAAACCATGGGCGAGTACTGCAACTCGCGCATCCAGAACGTCATCGGCGGGGTCATCATCGCGACGATCATCGTGCTGTCCACCTGCTATGGCATCAGCGCGCTGTTCCCCGCCCTGTTTACCTGACACCATCCGGCTGCGAGGAAACCATGCCGATAGCCCACGCCCTCCGCTCGCTGTTTGCCGGCAACCTGGAGAAGATCCGGGACATCAACCGCAAATACGCGACGCCGCGCATCACCATGTCACTGCCGGTACGCCTCGCGCTGCTGGCGCTGCGGGTCTACCTTCTCGTGCTCGTCGGCCTGCTCGCCTACAAGTTCATCGTCACATTGTCCCGGTAGCGCCATGAACATGCAGATCGAGCGCAGCTATTTGCTGAGCGACCTCATCGGGGTACCCGCCGTGATCGCCGGCAAGAAGATCGGCAAACTGGCGGACCTGGTCGTCACCGAGCAGGGCAAGATCCCGGAGGTCACGCACGCCCTGGTCAAGCGGCCGTTCGGGCACAAGTCGCTGCTGGTGCCGTGGTCGAAGGTGACGGAGCTGACGCCTCGCCTGCTGATCGACGCGGCCACCACCGCCGAGGTGAAGGGCGAACCGGCGGAGGGGCAGGTCTGCCTGAAGGACCACCTGCTGGACAAGAAGGTGCTCGACTGCGACGACGACGAGGTCGAGGTGGTCTACGACATCAAGCTGGCGCTGCGGCAGGGGCGGCTGTACGCCACCGACGTGGATTGCTCGCGGGCCGCCTTCCTGCGCCGCATCGGCCTGCGGCCGCTGGCCGATCTGCTGCGCTCCATCGCCAGCCGCATCAACGACGACACCATCCCCTGGACCTATGTCCAGCGCCTGCCGGAGGACATCAGCGGCTTCCATGGCGACGTCAAGCTGACCGTGCTGAAGGCGAAGCTGCCGGAGATCCACCCGGTGGACCTGGCCGACATCCTGGAAGAGCTCGACCCGGATGAACGCCTGGCAATCTTCAACGAACTCGAGACCGAACATGCCTCCGACACCCTGGAGGAAATCGAGCCGCGGGTGCAGCGCGAGCTGATCTCCTCACTCGATACCGGGCGGGCGGCCGAACTGATCAACGACATGAGTCCGGCGCAGGCGGCGGACATCCTGGCCGTGCTGCCGGCGCCTGATGTCGACGACATCCTCGAACTGATCGACACCGAGGAGGCGCGCAAGATCCAGCATCTGCTGGAGCACCACGACGATACGATCGTGCATTTTGCGACGACCCATGTGATCACCTTCCCGCCGGAGACGACCATCCGGCAGGTCCTGGATGACTACCGCATCGTGGCCAAGGACGCCGACGTGGTGATGTATGTCTATGTGCTCGACGAGACCCGGCGGTTGATTGGCGTGCTCGATATCAAGGAGATCATGCAGGCCGAACCGGCCGATCGGCTGGCGGACGTGATGACCACGAATTTGGTGACGCTGAACACTGGCGCGACCGTGAAAGAGGCGGCGAAGCTGTTCGCGCGTTACAGCTTTCGCGCGATTCCGATCGTCGATGACGCGGAGCTGATGATGGGCGCGATCCCGTACCGCGACGTGATGGACTTGCAGCACCGGAACTGATGTCGCGCTCCTGCGGGTTGGGGCTCGACTGCCGCACATCGTCATGGCGGGCGAAGGCCCCATAGGCGTTAAATTACGCTGCTTTCGGGCCGGCTGGCGTCCCATCGTCATGGTGCGCGAAGGCGCACCACCCACGCCTTGCGGTGCATGACCCGGCCAAAGGCGTGGATGCCGACCTGCGTCGGCATGACGGGAAGCGCGACGCCGGAGCGCTATTTTAACGCCCATGGGGCGAAGGCCCGCCATCCGCGCCTTCGGTTGCGCCAGCAGATTGTGAGGATGCTGACCGGTGCCGATCACCGGGCTTGACCCGCCGATCGGCATGGCGGGGCGGCCCCATGCCCATTGGTATAAACTACTGAATCTAAAAAATACTCTGGCTTTGTGCGGTTTCTTTCCACGAAGGGGTTGATACCGGGCGGGGGTTCGGCTACATCCCCCCTCCCACGCGGCGCCCGTAGCTCAATTGGATAGAGCACCAGACTACGAATCTGGGGGTTGGAAGTTCGAGTCTTTCCGGGCGCGCCATTTTCCCTTGAATCAGCGGCTTACTAAGCGGGCGTTGCCACGAAGCGGCCCAACCGTCTCGTCGGGCAGCATTGTTCGGCGATCAGCCACCCCGCGTGACGCGGCGGGCCTGCGCCGCTCAAAGTATCAGCCGGTTTCGCTTGCGGCAGAACGGCCCGAACCGCATGCTTTTCTTGCGGACGGCCGGGAGGCGACAGCGATGCCGGATCTGTACGAAACCGACTTTTACGCCTGGACGCGGGAGCAGGCGGAGCTGCTGCCCGCCGGCAAGCTGCCGGCCGCCGACGTTGCCCATATCGCCGAGGAAATCGAGAGCATGGGACGCAGCGAGCGCAACCAGCTGGCGCCTGACCATCCCCGAGCAGCGCCGCCGCACCGCCCGCGTGCTCGCCCAGAACCCGGGCCTCGGTGCCGTTCTTAATGCCATCCTCGCGGATGCCTATGGCGACGCGGTACTGATGGCCGAGCGGGAAACCGGTTTGCCGGAGAGCACGTTCGCCGCTGCCTGCCCCTGGACGTTCGACCAGGCGATGCAGGATGAACTGGACCCGGAATGAAAACTCCGGTCGATGGCCGTTGTTAATGTTCCGGCTTTTGCGTAGGTGTCGCGTCCGGTGGCCGAGCCGCAGACAGCGGTGCCGCCGAACGGTTGCAGCAATCGAACCACAGGCTAATACCCCCGCTCCCAATCGACAACGTTCCGCAACGGCCGCCCATCGATCCACGCCCGCAAATTCTCGCAAAACACCCCGATCCCGCCATGCCGATCGGCGTCGCTGCCGGCGGAGATGTGGGGCGTGATCAGCACCCGCGGGTCGGACCACAGCCGCGCCGGCGGAGGATGCTCGAACTCCCCGGCATAGACATCCAGCACCGCGCCACGCAGGTGATCGCGCGCCAAAGCCTCCGCCAAAGCGTCCTCATCGACGATCTCGCCCCGCGCCACATTCACCAGGATGGCACCCGGCTTCATCGCGGCGAACCGGCCGGCGTCGAACAGGCGGTCCGTCTCCGGCGTCCACTGGCAGCAGATCGCCACCACGTCGCTGTCCGGCAGGAACCGGTCGAGCGCCGCGGCGCCCCCGATTTCCCGAAACCCCGCCGGCAGCGCACCGTCGGCCTGCGCGGTGCGGCGAGTGCCCACCACCCGCATGCCGAGCGCGGCGCACAGCCGCCCGACCTCCTGCCCGATGCCGCCGGCGCCAACGACGCAGGCCGTCTTGCCCTCCAGCAGCAGCGGCCGGTAGCGCGGCGCATCGAACACGCGGGCTTCGCGATCGACCGCGGCGCGGTGCAGGCCCTTGGCGATGTGCATGATCCCCGCCACCGCGTATTCCGCGATCGGCAGCGCGTTGGCAAACCCGCGGGAGGTCGTCACCGTCACGCCGCTGCCCCATAGATCGCCGCGCAGCAGGTTGCTCGCCCCCGCCGGCCGCTGGTGAAACCACCTCAGCCGCGGCGCCCGGGCCCGTAAATCGAGCGGGTAGGGCCAACCGCCCAGAATGACGTCCGCCGCCGCCAGCAAGGCGTCGCGCTCGGCCCGCGAACCCCGGCCGGAAGCGCCCGGCGCGAGATAACGCTCGGTGGTGAACGCCGGCCATGTCTCCCGGTATTCGCCGTCGAACCATCCGCCGGCATCTGCCAACCGGATCGCCGGGTCGACGGCTTCGATCCGCGCGCGGTCCCCGGCGCCGATGGGCTGCAGGGTGAGGACTGTCAGCTTCTGCATACGCGGCCTCCCTGCGCCGAAGAATAACCCGCCGCGGCATGGCGCCAAGAGATGATCCCGCGATTGCTGCTTGCATTTCGGTGCCGCAAGGGCGCTTTGTCAGGCGCCGGAACCTCCGGCACCGGAGTCACGACCATGGGCAAAGGCGACAAGCAGCACGGCAACCGTGAGGCCAAGAAACCGAAGGCGGACAAGAAGATCGCGCCACCCGCCTCGACATTCCTCAAGCCGCAGCCGGATACGCACAAGCCGGGCGCCAAGCCGTCCGCGAAGTAAGGCCGTTCCGGCGCCGGTCGCCGCGCCAAACCCGAGCCGTTGCCGCGGCACCGGACCCCGCGTAAAATGCTTCAGTCGGCGGGAATACCGCCGCCGAGGGAAAAAGCGGTTTGCACCGCGCGGGGGGATGCATGTCCACGGTAGCCGCCACGACTCTACGCGATGACGACCACGAAACCGCGTCCGCAATCCTGGCCCGCCTCGATCGGCTGCCCGCCACAAGGCATGTCTGGCTGATGGTCACGCTGCTCTCGCTGGGCGGCATGTTCGAGTTCTACGACCTGTTCCTCACCGGCTACATCGCGCCGGGCCTGGTGAAGGCCGGCCTGCTGGCGGGCGTCTCGGTCTGGTGGTTCGCGGGACCGGCGCTGTTCGTGGCCTCCACCTTCTTCGGCCTGTTCATCGGCACGCTGGTATTCGGCTTCGTCGCCGACAAATACGGGCGGCGGGCGATCTTCACCTTCTCCATGCTGGCCTATTGCGCGGCGACGCTGGTGATGGCGTTCCAGACCTCCGGCTTCGGCGTCTGCCTGTGGCGGCTGATCGCCGGCATCGGCATCGGGGTCGAGCTGGTCACCATCGACACCTACATCGCCGAACTGGTGCCGAAACATATGCGCGGGCGCGCCTTCGCCTTCAACCAATGCGTCCAGTTCGCCGTCGTGCCCGTCGTTGCCTTGCTGGCCTACATCCTGGTGCCGAAGGCGCCGATGGGCTGGGACGGCTGGCGCTGGGTCGTCGCCATCGGTGCGCTGGGTGCGCTGGCGGTGTGGTACCTGCGGCGTGCCCTCCCCGAAAGTCCGCGCTGGCTGATCACGCATGGCCGCCTGATCGAGGCCGAGGGCATCACCGCCCGGATCGAGGCCAAGGTGCGCCAGGATCTGGGTGGCCAGAACCTGCCGCGGCCCGGCACGCATGATGTGGACGACCTGACCGCCCGCGGATCGTTTCGCGAGATCTGGCAGCCGCCGTATCGTTCCCGCACCATCATGTTGATGGTGTTCCAGTTCTTCCAGACCTTCGGCTTCTATGGCTTCGCCGCCTGGGTCCCGACGATCATCGCCCAGCAGGTTGGCATCAACCTGAAAGACAGCCTGCAATACGCCTTCATTATCGCCGTCGCCAATCCGTTCGGTCCACTGCTGGCGATGAACTTTGCCGACAAGGTCGAGCGCAAATGGCAGTTGGTCGGCGCCGCGGTCTGCATCGCCGTGTTCGGGATGCTGTTCTCCCAGCAATCGACGATGCCGCTGCTGATCCTGTTCGGCGTGCTGATCACACTGTCGAACAATGTGCTGTCCTATTCGTTCCACAGCTACCAGTCGGAACTGTTCCCGACCCGGGTGCGCGCCCGTGCGATCGGCTTCACCTATGCCTTCAGCCGCATCAGCACCGTCTTTGCCAGCTTCGTCATCGGTTTTTTCTTCGCGCATTTCAACGGCACGGTCGGGGTGTTCGGCCTGATCGCCTTCGCCATGCTGATGGTGGTGCTGTCGATCGGCATTTTCGGGCCGCGGACGCGCAATCTGGAGTTGGAGAAAATTTCGCACTAAGAAGCATTGCGACGGTTGGTCACGAAACTATCTCTCGTCGAGATGGCCGCCGGCAGGTCGTGACATAAAGGCATTGCTCTCGGCGTTTGCGGATAGTTGCCATCTGAAATCACCCGTCACGTGTGCATCTGCGGAACCTGTGCTACTTTGCCGGCGCGCGCCGTGGAGAAGCCTGATGAACCAAGATGCCCGTCCGGCGGGATCGGACGGCCCATCGGCCGGATTCGCCAGGTCGCGAATCGTGCTGCTGGGCGGCCTGGGGCTTGCCGCGATCACGCTCGCCATTGCGGCATCGATGGTGCTGCAGACGCGTCAGTCGGAGATCGAGACCTGGCGGGGCAACATATCCGCTCTCTCCACAACACTGGCGGAACATAACGGCCAGGCGGTCACGGCAGCCGATCTGGTGCTGCAAAGTATAGTGGTCCAGGTTGAAACGGCCGGAATCGAGAATGACGCGGAGCTGCGTCGGCAGATGACCTCCCGGGCGGTGTTCGATACCCTGCGCGACAGGATTGCCGGGGTGCCGCAGATCGACGTTGCCAGCATTGTCGCTTTCAATGGAGACATCGTCAATTTTAGCCGGTTCTGGCCGGCGCCGCTGCCGGCCATAAATGTTGCCGACCGGGACTATTACAACGAATTGCATGTGCGATCCTTCGACGGTGCTTTCCTGAGCATGCCGGTCCGCAACCGCGGCTCCGGCGAATGGTCCTTCTTCCTGGCACGCCAGATACGCAACAGTAACGCGCAGCCGATCGGCATTGCGATTGTCGGCATTTCCTGCTCATTCTTCCAGGAATTCTTCAAGACGATTGATCTGTCCGAGCATGCCACGATATCGTTGTTTCGCAGCGACGGAATCCTGCTGGCGCGCGAGCCTTTGGGATCGGAATGGCTCGGCGATTCGTTCGCTAATCGTAGCGTATTCCACGACGTCCTCGGCTCGGGACTCTCGTCCGGCGCCATTCTCGCCGCGGGACGTCCGCTGCCCGATGGCGGTCACGGACCGGCGCGCATCGTCGCGCCGCGCCGGCTGCACGGCTATCCGCTGATCAGCAACATCACGATCGACGAGGATACCTTCCTGGCGAACTGGCGCAGGAGTTCGCGGTTCTTCGCGGCACTGACCTTCGGTCTCGTCGCCGTTCTGGCCGCCTTGTCTTTGCTGTTGGCGCGGCTGTTGCGGCGGCAGAACCGGACGTTGAAGGCCCTGACCCGGGCGCGCGGCTTCGTCGAGCACGAAGCCGCGGAAAACGCCAGGCTGCTCGACAGCCTGCGGGCGAGCGAGGCCCGGCTGACCGTTAAGTCCAGGGTTCTGGAGATCACCCTGGACAACATGGACCAGGGCCTGATGATGGTTACCGCCGACCGGCAGGTGCCGGTGTGCAACAGGCGCGCGGTCGAACTGCTGGACCTGCCGCCGGACGTGACGGCGGGCGGCTACCGGTTTGACGACATCCTGGCGCACCAGTTGCGGTCCCGGGAGTTCGTCAGGAGCAGCGAAGTCTTTGTGGAGACGGTTCGCAAGGGCGGCATCGAGCACCGGCCGGACATCTATGAGCGCGAGCGGCCGGACGGCACGGTCATCGAAGTGCGCAGCATCCCGCTGGCCGGCGGCGGCGTGGTGCGCACCTATGCCGACGTGACCGAGCGCCACCGCAGCGCCAGGCTGCTGCTGGCGGCGAAGGACCAGGCGGAGGCGGCCAACCAGGCCAAATCCGAATTCCTTGCCAACATGAGCCACGAAATCCGCACCCCGATGAACGGTATCATCGGCATGAACGGCCTGCTGCTGGAAACCGGCCTGACCGGGCAGCAGCACAAATATGCGCGCATGGCCTATGACAGCGCCGAGTCGCTGCTGGCCGTGATCAACGACATTCTCGACATCTCCAAGCTCGGCGCCGGAAAGATGGAGCTGGAAGCGCTGGACTTCGACCTGGCCGGCGTTGTCGAGCAGGCCGGAGGACTGATGAGCGCGCGGGCGGCGGAGAAGGAGATTTCGCTGACGACGTTCATCGATCCCGGGCTACCGGCGGTGCTGAATGGCGATGCGATGCGGCTGCGGCAGGTGCTGCTGAATCTCGTCAGCAACGGCGTCAAGTTCACCCGTGAGGGGGGGGTCACGATCCGGGTGACGTCCGCCGCGCCGGGGCCGATGCCGGCAGAACCGGGCGAGGTGTACCTCCGATTCGAGGTCACCGACACCGGGACCGGCATCCCGGCCGAGGTGATGGAACGTCTGTTCACCAAATTCACCCAGGCCGACAGTTCCGTAACCCGCCGCTATGGCGGCACCGGTCTGGGCCTGGCGATCTGCCGTCAGCTTGTCGAGCTGATGGGGGGCCGCATCGGCGTTACCAGCACTGTCGGTGCGGGTTCCTGCTTCTGGTTTGAAGTTCCGTTCGACAGGGTGGCGGGTTCGGCCGAACTCCGGCCGCCGGCGCGCCTGAACGGAGGCAAGGCGCTGATTGTCGATGACACCCCGATGAACGTGGAGATCATGGGCCGCCACCTCGGCGCGCTCGGGATGGAGGTTGCCTCGGCTCCGGATGGTTTCGAGGCGCTGCGCGCGATCGAGCGTGCTGCTGCCGATGGTGCGCCCTATGCGGCGGTGTTCCTGGACCAGATCATGCCGGAGATCGACGGGCCGGCGCTGGCCGGGCGCATCCGGGCGCTGGCCGGGGTTGCTCCTGCGATCGTTCTGGTGACCTGCGCGGCCATGGTGTCGCTGAAGTCGTCGGGGCATGGGCTGTTCGATGCGGTGCTGGAAAAGCCGATCCGGCGGCGTGATTTGGTGGAGTGCCTCGGGCGTGCGCTTCCCGCTGCGGCGGATGCTTCGGAGGCTGACAAGACCGCCCGTTTGCCTCTGAGCGTGCTGGTGGCGGAGGACAACGTGATCAACCAGCGGGTGGTGCAGGCGATGCTGGCCCATGCCGGGCATTCGGCGCGGATCGCCGGCAATGGGGTCGAAGCCGTCGCGGCGGCTCGGGAAGGGACGTTCGATGCGGTGCTGATGGACATGCAGATGCCGATTTTGGATGGCATTGGCGCGACGCGGCAGATCCGGGATTTGCCGCCGCCGAAGGGTTCGGTGCCGATCATTGCGCTGACCGCCGATGCGATGACCGGGGCGCGGGAATATTATGTCGCGGCCGGGATGGATGATTACCTGTCCAAGCCGATAGCGTCGGCGGCGCTGCTGGATATGCTGGAGAGGCTGGTGCGGGGGCGGCGGTTGCGCGACGAGGCTCGTGATGTCCGGCGAGAGTCGGCGATGTGAGGCGCCGGTGGTGACTGCCAGCCGAATACCTTGATGGGCCTTGCGTGAGACCGCTGGCAATACTGGATGAGACCAAACGGAGTGTTCATTCGTTGGTCAGGTCCAGCAAGACGCTCATGGCGATGCCCGCTAACCCTCGCGATTGGCGGATCTGTCGGTCCCGGCGCGCCGCCCCATCAAGCCGATCTATATAAAGCGTTTCGTTCAGTTCATCGATTCGATTGGAGCCAGTGATGAGTGAGATTGAATACCGGTTCACCATCCGCCCCCTGACCGTTGATGAAGGCGGCGGCTACCTGATTGAATTTCCTGACCTTCCCGGTTGCATGTCGGATGGGGAAACGATCGAGGAAGCTCTCATTAACGGGCAGGATGCCAAAACCGACTGGATCGCAGCCATGCAGGAGGCAGGACGGCCTGTCCCACCTCCGACGGGCCAAGGCTCTGAAGCCTATAGTGGCAAGTGGGTGCTTCGGACCCCGAAGTCGCTGCATCGCGGCCTGGCGGAGCGCGCGCGACAGGAAGGCGTCAGCCTCAATGCCCTTGCGGTAGCAATGCTTGCGCAGGGTCTTGGGCAGCGTATGCCGCGGGGCGACTGATCAGGTCGCGCTGGTCTTCGGCAGAAAATCCGCCCCCGACAACATAAGGTGGTTCCACAGCGCCTGAGCCGCCGGCAGCAGCCGCCGCTCACTCCGCCGCACCACGAACCATTGCCGCATAATCGGCAAACCCTCCACGTCCAGCACTGCCAGCCGCCCGTCCGCCACCTCCGCCGCGATGGTATGGCCGGAGAGCAGCGCGATCCCCATCCCCGCCATCACCGCCTGCTTGATCGTTTCGTTACTGCCGATCTCCATGCGCGGCCCGATGGGCAGGTCGGGCTGGGCGAACAACCCGAGCAGCAGGGCGCGCGTGCCCGAGCCTGGTTCACGCAGCAGGAACCCCTCCCGCGCTACCTCGGCGAGCGGGATCTGCTTTCGCGTCACCAGCCGGTGGTCGGCCGCCGCGATGATGACGTGCGGATGGTCGCCGATGACGGCGCGCTCGATCTGGAAATGCTCAGGCGGTCGGCCCATCACCGCGATATCCAGGTCGAACCGCTCCAGCGCGGCAATGATCTCGGAGCGGTTGCCGACGATGATGCGCATCTCGACGTTGGGATAGCTGCGCTGGAACGCCGCCAGCGCGAACGGCGCGAAATACTTCGCCGTGCTGATGACCCCGACAGCCACCCGGCCGCCATCCATGCCACGCAGCGCCTGGATCGCCGTCGCGCAATCGGACAGCGCGGCCTCCACCCGTTCCAGTGCCGCCAGCACCTCCCGCCCCGCATCCGTCGGCCTTGCTCCGGCGGGGGTGCGCTCGAACAGCGGCACGCCGCCGAGCGCATCTTCGAGCAAATTCAACTGCTGCGTAACCGCCGGCGGGGTCACGGACAGATGCTGCGCCGCCGCGGATAGGCTCTTGGTCGTGGTGATCGCTCCCAAAGCCCGGAGCTGCCGCAGCGAGGTTCTTTGTGAAAAGTTTACAAGATTTTCTTTCATTGACACCAACAATAAAGGAATTTCTTTTGTTCGGGAACCCGTCTACGAAGCCTCCAGAGGCAAGGCGAACGGTAAAAGCCTGCCAGGAGGAGACGGAACCGTGACGACTTTGCACGAGCATCTTGCCACATGGTCAGCCGCGGACCCGAACCGGGGACCCCTGGCCGACACGGTCGCGGCCATCGCAGCGGCCGCCGCCCAGCTTGCTATCGTTGTCGCGCAAGGCCCGCTGGCCGGCGATGTCAGCCGCCTTTTGGGTGCCAGCGCCGACGGCGACGGACAAAAAGCGCTCGACGCTTACGCCAACACTTTGTTCCTCGATCACCTCCGCACCGCGCCGGTCGCCGCTGTCGTGTCCGAAGAGGTCAACGACCCCGTAGTCCTGAACCCCGGCGGCGTGCTGGCCGTGGCGCTGGACCCGCTGGACGGATCCAACAACATCGATCTGAATGCGCCGTTGGGCACCGTCTTCTCGGTGCTGCCGGCGAAGACTCCCGGCGCGCCGCAGAGCAGCTTTTTTCTCGTGCCCGGCAGCGTCCAGCTCGCCGCCGGCTTCGTGCTGTATGGCCCGCACACCTCGTTGGTCCTGACCTTGGGCGACGGCGTGAACATCTTCACGCTGGACCGCAAGCAGGGCGTGTTCGTGCTGACGCGTCCGTCGGTGACGATCCCGGCCGGCACACGCGAATATGCCATCAACGCATCGAACGCGCGGCAATGGCCGCTGCCGGTGCGGGCTTTCGTCGAGGAGTGCGTCGCTGGCCGCGACGGCCCGCGTGGAGTCGATTACAACACCCGCTGGCTCGGCGCCGTGGTGTCGGAGGCGTATCGCATCCTGGTGCATGGCGGCATCTATTTGTATCCCGGCGACATCCGCCCCGGCTACCGCCGCGGCCGGTTGCGCCTGCTGTATGAAGCCAGCCCGATCGCGTTCCTGATCGAACAGGCCGGCGGCACCGCGACCGATGGTTACACCCGCACCCTCGATATCGTTCCGACGGATATCCATGAGCAGGCGCCGCTGATTTTCGGATCGAAAGACAAGGTTGACCGGGTGATCGAGCTCTACACGGAAAGCGTGCCTCAGGCCGGACAGCGGCCACTGTTTGCCACGCGTGGCCTGTTCAAGTCCTGACGGGGAAAGTCATAAAAAATGTCAGTCAAACATCCAATCGTCTCGGTGACGGGGTCATCGGGCGCCGGCACCACAACGGTCAAAACCACGTTCGAGCGCATTTTTACCCGCGAAAAGATCGAAGCTGCCTTCATTGAGGGCGACGCGTTCCATCGCTATGATCGCCTCGACATGCGCAAGGCGATGGCCGATGCCGAGGCCAACGGCAATCATCATTTCAGCCATTTCGGGCCGGAAGCGAACCTGCTGAAGGAACTGGAAACCGTCTTCAGCGACTACGGCAAATCCGGCGTCAGCCAGACCCGCCACTATATCCACGATGACAAGGAAGCCGAGAAATACGGCGCCAAGCCGGGCACCTTCACCGACTGGGAGCCGATCAATGCCGGTTCCAACATGTTGTTTTATGAAGGGCTGCACGGTGCCATCGTCACCGAGGACCTCAACGTCGCCAAGCATGCCGACCTGAAAATCGGCGTCGTGCCGGTGATCAATCTGGAATGGATCCAGAAGATCCATCGCGACAAGGCCAGCCGCGGCTATTCGACCGAGGCGGTGACCGATACTATCCTGCGCCGGATGCCGGACTATGTTCGCTACATCTGCCCGCAGTTCACCGAAACCGACGTGAACTTCCAGCGCGTGCCGACGGTCGATACGTCCAATCCGTTCATTGCCCGCTCGATCCCGACCGCCGACGAATCGCTGGTGGTGATCCGCTTCAAGAGCCCGCGCGGCATCGACTTTTCATACCTGGTATCCATGCTGCACGGCAGCTTCATGTCGCGCGCCAATTCGATCGTCATTCCGGGTAACAAGCTGGACCTGGCGATGCAGCTGATACTGACTCCGATGATCCTGCAATTGTTCGAGCGCGCAAAGCGCGCTACCTGAACCCCGCACATCTGAAAGGGACTTAAACATGGCTTTCATCAGCCTGCGGCAATTGCTCGATCATGCGGCCGAGCATGACTACGGCGTGCCCGCCTTCAATATCAACAACATGGAGCAGCTCACCGCAATCATGGCGGCGGCGGACAAGACCGGCTCGCCGGTGATCGTCCAGGCCAGCCGCGGCGCGCGCAACTATGCCGGCGACATTATCCTGCGCAAGCTGATCGAGGGCGCGGTGGAGACCTGGCCGCACATTCCGGTCGTCATGCATCTCGACCACGGCGACAAGCCGGCGACCTGCCTGTCGGCGATCCAGTCCGGCTTCACCAGCGTGATGATGGACGGTTCGCTGGAAGCCGACGGCAAGACCCCGTCGAGCTACGAATACAATGTCGCCACCACCGCCAAGGTGGCGGAGTTTTCCCACGCCATCGGCGTCTCGGTGGAGGGCGAGCTTGGCTGCCTCGGTTCGCTTGAGAGCGGCCACGGCGAAAAGGAAGACGGCCATGGCGCCGAGGGCGTGCTGTCGCTGGAGCAGTTGCTAACCGATCCGGACCAGGCGCGCGATTTCGTGCTGCGCACGCATGTCGATGCGCTCGCAGTCGCCATCGGCACCAGCCACGGCGCCTACAAGTTCAACCGCCAGCCGACGGGCGACATCCTGGCGATGAACGTGATCAAGGCGATCCACGAGCGTCTGCCGAACACCCACCTGGTGATGCACGGCTCGTCGTCGGTGCCGCAGGATCTGCAGGACATCTTCAACTCGTTCGGCGGCGCGATGCCGCAGACCTGGGGCGTGCCGGTCGCGGAAATCCAGCTCGGCATCAAGTACGGCGTCCGCAAGATCAACATCGACACCGATTGCCGCATCGCGATGACCGGGCAGTTCCGCCGCATCGCCACCGAAAACAAGGCCGAGTTCGATCCGCGCACCTTCTTCAAGCCGGCCATCGCTGCGATGACCGCCCTGTGCGCCAAGCGTTTCGAGGAATTCGGCACCGCCGGCCAGGCGTCGAAAATCGTTCCGTTGCCGCTGAAGGCGATGGCCGCGCGTTACGCCAAAGGCGACCTCGACCCGGTGGCAGCCGGCGCCATCGCTGCCTGAGTTAACGTCCAAAGGAGATCTACAGTATGAACGTTGTTACACCTCCCGCCAAAAAAGGCCGGTATGACGCCGGTGTGATGAAGTACAAGGAGATGGGTTACTTCGATCTCGACTACGTGCCGAAGCCGACCGATATCCTCGCCGTGTTCCGCATCACCCCGCAGGACGGCGTGGATGCGGACGAAGCCGCCGCCGCCGTTGCCGGTGAAAGCTCCACCGCGACCTGGACGGTGGTCTGGACCGACCGTCTGACCGCCAGCGAACGGTATCGCGCCAAGGCGTATCGCGTCGATCCGGTCCCGGGTGCGCCCGGCCAGTGGTTTGCCTATATTGCCTATGACCTCGAACTGTTCGAACCCAATTCGATCGTCAACCTGTCCGCTTCGATCATCGGCAACGTGTTCGGCTTCAAGCCGCTGAAGGCGCTGCGTCTCGAAGACATGCATCTGCCGATCGCCTATGTGAAGACGTATTTCGGTCCGCCGACGGGCATCGTGGTGGAACGTGAACGGCTCGACAAGTATGGCCGTCCGCTGCTGGGTGCGACCGTGAAGCCGAAGCTCGGCCTGTCCGGCCGCAACTATGGCCGCGTGGTGTATGAGGCGCTGAAGGGCGGCTTGGACTTCACCAAGGACGACGAGAACATCAACAGCCAGAACTTCATGCACTGGCGCGACCGGTTCCTGTACTGCATGGAAGCGGTGAACCGCGCCCAGGCATCGACCGGCGAAATCAAGGGCACCTATCTGAACATTTCCGCCGGCGACATGGAGGAAATCTACGAGCGGGCCGAATTCGCCAAGGAACTCGGCTCCACCATCGTCATGATCGACCTGGTCATCGGCTACAGCGCCATCCAGTCGATCTCCAAGTGGTGCCGCCGCAACGACATGATCCTGCACCTTCACCGCGCCGGTCACTCGACCTATACGCGGCAGAAGACGCACGGGGTCAGCTTCCGCGTCATTGCCAAGTGGATGCGTCTGGCGGGTGTCGATCACATTCATGCCGGAACGGTTGTCGGCAAGCTGGAAGGCGATCCGGCCTCGACCCATGGCTACTACGACATCTGCCGCGAGCAGTACAATCCGCAGAATCTGGGCAACGGCCTGTTCTTCGACCAGGATTGGGGCGGCATGCGCAAGCTGATGCCGGTGGCGTCGGGCGGCATTCACGCCGGCCAGATGCACCTGCTGCTGCACCATCTGGGTGAGGATTGCGTCATGCAGTTCGGCGGCGGCACCATCGGCCACCCGCACGGCATCGCAGCCGGCGCGACGGCGAACCGCGTGGCGCTGGAAGCCATGATCTTCGCTCGCAACGAAGGCCGTGACTACCTGAACGAAGGTCCGGACATTCTGGCCCGGGCCGCGAAGAGCTGCCGTCCGCTGGCCCAGGCGCTGGATACCTGGAAGGACGTCACCTTCGACTACGCCTCGACCGATACACCCGACTTCGTTCCTACCACTACCGCCGTTTAAGCAGGAGGTTGTACCCATGCGTATCACACAAGGCACGTTCAGCTTCCTGCCCGACCTGACCGATGAGCAGATCAGCACCCAGATCGCCTACGCCCAGAAGAACGGCTGGGCGGTGAATATCGAGTACACCGACGACCCGCATCCCCGGAATACCTACTGGGAGCTGTGGGGCCAGCCGATGTTCGACTTCAAGGACCCGGCGGCTGTAATGTATGAGCTGGCGGAATGCCGCAAGGTGTTCAAGGGACGCGCCTATATCCGTCTGTCGGCGTTCGACAACACCTGGGGCTGGGAAAGCGTCCGGTATTCGTTCATCGTCGATCGTCCGGAAGAAGAGCCGGGCTTCGCGCTGGATCGTCAGGAAGTCGATGGCCGTTCGCAGCGCTACACGACGCGCACCTACGCCACCGACAAGCCGGCGGGCTCGCGTTACTAAAGCGTATCTGCCCCGTCATGGCGGGCGAAGGCCTACCCGCCCGGTCATGGCGGCCGACTTGCCGCATCGTCATGGCGGGCGACTCGCCGCATCGTCATGGCGGCCGACTCGCCGCATCGTCATGGCGGGCGAAGGCCCGCCATCCACGCCTTTGTTTGTTGAAGCAAAAGGCGTGGATGCCGACCTTCGTCGGCATGACGGTGGGGTTGCCTCTCACGGCGGCTCGCTATGACACACCTGTCAGTTTTCGGAGATTGTCTGCATGGCCGACGACATTGCCACCGCTCCCGTCATCGATCTCGATGCGGCGTTCCAGGAATCGGGCGTCGGACCGATCTTGGAACAACTTGACACCGAACTGGTCGGCCTGCGCCCGGTCAAGCGGCGCATCCGTGAGATCGCGGCGCTGCTGCTGATCGACAAGCTGCGCAAGGATGTCGGCCTGACCTCGCAGCCGCCGACACTGCATATGTCCTTCACCGGCAATCCCGGCACCGGCAAGACCACGGTCGCCGCGCGGATGGCCGACATCCTGCACCGCCTGGGCTATATCCGCTCCAACCACCTCGTTTCGGTCACGCGCGATGACCTCGTCGGCCAGTACATCGGCCACACCGCGCCGAAGACAAAGGAAATCCTGAAGAAGGCGATGGGCGGCGTGCTGTTCATCGACGAAGCGTACTATCTGTACCGCGCCGAAAATGAACGCGACTACGGCCAGGAAGCCATCGAGATCATGCTGCAGGTGATGGAAAGCCGCCGCAACGACCTGGTCGTCATCATGGCGGGCTATGCCGACAGGATGAACCAGTTCTTCACCTCCAATCCCGGCTTCCGCTCACGCATCGCGCACCACATCGACTTCCCCGACTACAACGCGGACGAACTGCTGCAGATCGCCGAGCTGATGTTGAAGGAGCAGAACTACCGCTTCAGCCCCGGCGCGCGCGATGCCTTCGCCAAGTACATGGCGGCGCGCATGAGCCTGCCGCATTTCTCCAACGCCCGTTCGGTGCGCAATGCGCTGGATCGTGCGCGTTTGCGCCAGGCCATCCGGTTGTTCGAAACCCGCGGCCATGCGATCACCCGGGACGATTTGATGACCCTTGAAGCCGACGAAGTCTTGGCCAGCCGCGTTTTCGCAGCCGCTGAAGAAGCCGCACAGGAACACTGATCTCATGAGCAAGATTCTCATCGCCCCGTCTATCCTGTCCGCCGATTTTTCCAGGCTCGGCGAGGAAGTGCGCGCCGTGGACGAAGCCGGGGCGGACTGGATCCATCTGGACGTGATGGACGGCCATTACGTCCCCAACATCACCTTCGGCCCGGAGATCGTCAAGTCGATCCGGAAGTATACCAACAAATGCTTCGATACGCACTTGATGATCAGCCCGGTCGATTCATATCTGGAAGCGTTTGCCGCGGCCGGTTCCGACCGGATCACCGTCCACGCCGAGGCGACGACGCACCTGGACCGGACGCTTCAGGCCATCGGCGCGCTCGGCAAGAAGGCCGGTGTCGCGCTGAACCCGGCCACGCCGGAAAGCGTCATTGAGTATGTCCTCGATCGTCTTGACCTCGTGCTGGTGATGACCGTGAACCCCGGCTTCGGCGGCCAAAAATTCATCCACTCCCAGATCGACAAGATCCGCCGCATCCGCTCGATGATCGGCGATCGTCCGATCACCATCGAAGTTGATGGTGGCGTGACGCCGGAGACGGCGCCGCTGGTGATTGAAGCCGGCGCCACCGCGCTGGTCGCCGGTTCCGCGGTGTTCGGCCGTCCGCCGTACGACAAAGCCATCGCTGCCATCCGAGGGTAACCGCAAAGTCGTCACGGCGTGGCGCGACACCGCGTACTTCAACCGTCATGGCGGGCGTAGGCCCGCCATCCACGCCTTTGTTCCGACAAGAAAAAGGCGTGGATGCCGACCTTCGTCGGCATGACGAACCGGCGCCGCCTGTCCGGCCCGTGAAGACAACCCCGCATTTGTTACGGGCAGTCGTCATTCACCCGGTGCGGCGGCGGCGAAAAATGCCTAATGTCCGCTGCGAATCGGCTGGAGTTTCGCATGGATACGTTACAAGCCCTCATTATCGCCATCCTGCAGGGGGCAACCGAACTGTTTCCGGTCAGCAGTCTGGGGCACGCGGTGGTGCTGCCGGCGCTGCTGCACTGGGGAATCGATCAGCGCTCGCCCGAGTTTCTGCCGTTCCTGGTGATGCTGCACCTCGGAACGGCCACCGCGCTGCTGGGCTATTTCTGGAAAGACTGGTGGGCGCTGTTGACCGGCGTCATCGGCGTCGGCGATTCCCACACCGTCACTGAGGCGCGGCGGGTCTTCCTGCTGGTGGTCATCGCCACCATCCCGGCCGTCATCTTCGGCTTTCTGCTGGAAAAATTCGTCCGCGGCCTGTTCGGCTCGCCGATCGTGGCGGCGGCGTTCCTGGTGGTCAACGGCGGTCTGCTGCTGTTCGGTGAGAAACTGCGCGGCCGCGGCCAGCGCTCTCTCTCCGGCCTGACCAAGCTGGATGCCCTGCTGATCGGCTTCTGGCAGTGCACGGCGCTGATCCCGGGGATTTCGCGCTCCGGCGCCACCATCGTCGGCGGCCTGCTGCGCGGCATCAACCACGAGGGAGCGGCGCATTTCTCCTTTCTGATCGCCACGCCAATCATTCTCGGCGCGACCGTGCTGGAGGTGCCGAAACTGCTGCACGAGAGCATTCCACCCGGCGTGCTGACCAACTCGATCATCGCCGCGGTGGTGGCGGGGATCACCGCGCTGCTGAGCACCGCGTTCCTGATGCGGTATTTTCGCCAGCATGACTCGATGGCGCTGAATCCGTTCGCCTATTACTGCGTGCTGGCGGGCGGCCTCAGCCTGGCTGTTCTGTTGTTCCTCTGATGCGGTTGGGCGCGTGGCTGGTCGCCTGCTACGCCTTCCTCTACGCGCCCATCGCCTTCCTGGTTGTCTTCAGCTTCAACGACTCCCGATTGGTCACCGGCTGGTCGGGATTTTCGCTGCGATGGTACGCGGCTTTGCTGCACGACCAGGGGATGATCGAGGCCGCCTTCCTGTCGTTGCGGATCGCCGCGGTTTCCGCGACCATCGCGAGCGTTGTCGGCGCGGCGGCGGGGTTCGCCCTGGCTCGTTTCGGCCGGTTTCGCGGCCGCACGCTGTTCGAGGCCGCTTTGGGAGTGCCTCTGGTGATGCCGGAGGTGATCACCGGCTTGTCGTTGCTGTTGCTGTTCGTGGCCCTGGAGCAAATGATCGGCTGGCCCTACGGCCGCGGTGCCGGAACGGTAACCGTGGCGCATGCCTCGGTGTCAGTTGCCTATGTCGCGGTGGTGGTGCGGGCGCGGCTGGCGGATGCCGGGGTGGCGCTGGAGCAGGCGGCGATGGATTTGTATGCGCCGCCCTGGAAAGCCTTCGCGGTGATCACGCTGCCGCTGATGGCGCCTGCGCTGGTCTCCGGCTGGCTGCTGGCGTTCACCTTGTCGATGGATGACGTCGTGGTCGCCAGTTTCACCTCCGGCCCGGGGGCTTCGACCTTGCCGATGGTGGTGTTCTCGGCGACACGGCTGGGGACGACGCCCGAGATTTATGCGTTGGCGACTGTGATTGTCGCGGTCGTGGCGTTCGTGCTGCTGGCGGTCGCGTTGTTGTCGCGCAAACGGGGCTGATTGCGACCCGCCCGCCCGCCGCCTACAACCGCCCGCATGACCCAACGACCCACTCCGCCCATCGTCTCCAGTCCCGATGTCACGATCGAGTCCGAACAGCGCGTCTGGTCCGGGCGGTTCCCGGTGGACATCGTGAAGTTCCGCAACCGCCGCTTCGACGGCGCCATGTCGGCGACCCGCACCTGGGAACTGTTCCGCCGCGGCCAGGCCTCCGCCCTGGTCCCGTATGACCCGGTCGCCGATGCCGTCGTGCTGATCGAGCAATTCCGTCTGCCGGCACTCGCCGCCGGCATCGATCCGGTGCTGGTCGAACTCCCTGCCGGGCTGTGCGAGGCGGCCGAGGATCCGGTCGTGACGATTCAGCGCGAAATGTTGGAGGAAATGAACCTATCGGCCGATCGCATCGAGAAAATCGGCGCTTTTTTGCTGACGCCGGGCGGCGCGGATGAATACTGCCACCTCTACGCCGGCCGCGTCGTCGCTCCGCCGGCCGGTGTGGACGGTATCGCCGGACATTACGGTGAAATATCGGAAAACGAGGACATCCGCGTCCGCGTCTGGCCCGCCGCCAAGGCGATCGAGGCGGCGTTTGCCGGAGAATTCACCAACATCGTCACCTCGCTCGGCCTGTTCTGGCTGGCGGCAAAGCGCGATGTGCTGCGGGAGACATGGAGGACCGCATGACCGAGCGTCTGTTCCTGGATGATCCGTCCCTCGCTGCCACATCCGCAACCGTGGTGGCGACCGGGCCGGACGGCATCGTGCTCGACCGCACCGTGTTCTATGCGCGCGGCGGCGGTCAGCCGGGCGATACCGGCGTGCTGCGCTGGTTCGGCTCCGAGACGCCGATCGCCGACACGGTGAAGGGTGAGGGCGAGGCGATCATCCATATTCCCGCCGTGGACTCGGTGTTGCCCGGCGTTGGGACGGTGGTGGAGGCCGCGATCGACTGGCAGCGCCGTCATGCGCTGATGCGCATGCATACTGCCATGCATTTGCTGTGTAGCCTGATCAAGGGCGCCGCGGTGACCGGCGGCTCCGTCGGCGCCGACAAGTCGCGCCTGGACTTCGACTTGCCGAACCCGCCGAAGAAAGAGGACATAGAGGCGGAGTTGAACGCTCTGATCGCGGCGGACCATCCAGTGCGGATCGAGTGGGTGGACGAATCCGTGCTGGATACCGATCCCGATATCGTGCGCACCATGTCGGTCAAGCCGCCGCGCGGCACCGGGCGGCTGCGGCTGATGCGAATCGGGGCAGGGGAGGTTTTGATCGATTTGCAGCCCTGCGGTGGCACACACGTTTCGCGCACCGGTGAAATCGGTCCGATCCGGGTTTTAAAGATCGAGAACAAGGGTAAACAGAACCGCCGTATTATTATTGCGCCTGCCGAAAGCGCCTGATTTGCAGCTATTCCTGTCGGCAGGCTGAACAATCGGCCACGGGCTTGGGGAAGCGCCGCCGCGTTCCTATGTTCATCGCTCCGGTTGTTGCAAGACAGGAGCGGTTCCAATGTCCATTTCCGATGTGCTGCGCGGTAAGGGTCGTCTGGTGGTGAAGGTCCGCACCACCGACTCGGTGCAAAATGCCGTCCGCAAGCTGGCCGAGCACCGCATCGGCGCCGTCATCGCGGAAGACGCGTGGATGAAGCCGGCGGGGATTTTCTCCGAGCGGGACTTCGTCAATGCGGTAGCGGAATATGGCGCCGAGGCGCTGTTATTCAAAGTGGAACGGCTGATGAGCGCGCCGATGGTCACCTGCCGTCCGGCGGACAGCGTGGAAACCGCGCTGGCGGCGATGACGATGGCAAAGATCCGCCACCTCCCTGTCGAAGACGGCGGTCAATTGATCGGCATTGTCAGCATCGGCGATCTGGTGAAGCACCGGCTGGACGAGAAGGCGCTGGAGGCGAACGTGCTGCTGGACATTACCCGGTTTCATGCTTGAGCGTTCAATGCTTCGTCCGCAAAACCCGCCATGTTGACGGAGGTCGCATCCACGCCTTTTCTCTGAACAAGCAAGGGCGTGGATGGTGGCCCTCGGCCACCTTGACGGTGAGAGGCCGGTGCACCTTGCATAGTGCCGAGGTTGCAGAAACCCTCATTCCGATTTCGCAGTCTTCTCCCCGTACTTCATTCCCTCCAGCTTCAGCCCGTCCGGGTCCTGAAAGAACACGGCGTAATAATCGTCGTAATATTCCCCCGCCGGATCGACGATCTCCGCGCCGAGATCATCCGTCAGGAACGCCTGCAACTCATCGACATCCTTCCGGCTGCGCAGCCGAAAGGCATAGTGGTGGAAACCCACATCGCCCGTGCGGTGTTTGTGCTTCATGCCCGGTTCATCGGCCTGGCCGATCCAAAACAGTGTGTGGCCGTTGGACCAACCGGTGGAGTCCTCGAATTCCTCCGACAACCTGAAACCCAGGAACGTAAGCAACTTATTATAGAACTGTTTCGACTTTTCATGATCGCTGACCCTGACCGACAGATGGTCGATGCCGACAACGCGTGCCATGGCTGCCTCCTTCTGCTGCACGGGGGTATAACGCCGCCACGGCCCTGCCGGTTATCGCCGCAAACATAGGAGTTCGCCCGCATGACCAACCACCCCGCGCTCACCGAAGGTCGCGTCGCCGTCATCACCGGCGCGGCCAGCGGCATCGGCCTCGCCGCCGCGCAACGATTTGCCGCGATGGGAATGCGGGTCTGCCTCGCCGATCTAAGCGCCGAAGCGCTGGAAAAGGCCGCGGCAACGATCTCCGGTTCGGCCGTGATCACCGTTCCCACGGACGTCAGCGATCCCGCAGCGGTCGAGCATCTGCGAGACACAGTCTATTCCGCGTTCGGCGAAGTCGCGGTGCTGATGAACAACGCCGGCACGGCGCCCGGCGGCGGCCCGTTCGACCATCCCGAGCGCTGGCGCCGCGTCCTGAACGTCAACCTGTTCGGCGTCATCAACGGCGTACAAAGCTTCGTTCCCGCAATGATCGGCCAGGGCACGCCCTGCGCCATCGTCAACACGGGATCGAAACAGGGCATCACCTGCCCGCCCGGCGACACCGCCTATAACGTTTCAAAGGCCGGAGTAAAGGTGCTGACCGAGGGCCTGGCGCATGCGCTCCGCAACACCCCGGAGTGCAAGGTCAGCGCGCATCTGCTGGTGCCGGGATCGACCTTCACCGGCATGACGACGTCGGCGACGAAGCCCCCGGGCGCCTGGATGCCCGATCAGGTCATCGATTTCCTGCTGTCCGGCATGGCGGCGGGGGATTTCTATCTGATCTGCCCCGACAACGACGTGACGCGCGAGACCGATAACCGCCGCATCCTGTGGGCAGCACAGGATATCGTGCAAAACCGCCCGCCGCTGTCGCGTTGGCATCCAGACTACAAGGACGCCTTCGCCGCCTACCTGGCTGCGTCTGACTGACGATCCGCCCTACGACCGCTTGACCGCCAGCGGTCCGGCCGCCTGACAGGTCGGCATCAGTTCCATCCGGTTGATGTTCACATGCGGCGGCAAGCCGACCACCCAGGAAGCGGCCTCGGCGATATCCTCCGCGGTCAGCGGCACGGTTCCGGCATACACCGCATCCGCCTTCGCCTGATCGCCGCCGAAACGGTTCACGCTGAACTCCGTGCCGCCGCAAAGCCCCGGCTCCAGATCCGTCACCCGCACCGAACGCCCCACCAGATCGGCCCGCAGATTCAAACTGAACTGCGTAACAAATGCCTTCGTCGCGCCGTATACATGCCCGCCCGGATACGGATAAACCGCCGCGATGCTGCTGAGGTTGATGATGTGGCCGCGGTTGCGCTCCACCATACCCGGCAGCAGCGCCCGGGTGATATGAATCAGCCCCGAAACATTCACCGCAACCATGTGGTCCCAGTCTTCGAGATCGGCTTTGAACGCCGGGTCCAGCCCGAGCGCGAGGCCGGCGTTGTTGACCAGCACATCGACCTCTCGCCACTTCGGCGGCAGGCTGCCGGGCAGCGCAGCAACCGCGTCGGCATCCGTCACGTCCAGCATCAGCGGCAGCATCGCGTCGCCCAGTTCCTGATGCAGATCCGTCAACCGGGCGGCGCGGCGTCCGGCGGCGATGACGCGATGTCCGTCGCGGACGAAGCGGCGGGCAATCGCCGCGCCAAAACCGGCCGTGGCGCCGGTCACCAGAATTGTCAGAGCCATAAACGGTCAGGTTCCTCTAAACGAAATGCGGAATCACATCGGACGCGAGCAGTTCATGCGTCTCCGGGTCATTCTTATACGCGGAACTGATGAAAAGCTGCACCCCGGCATCGCGATAGCGCCCCACCAGGTCCGTGACCTGAGACACCGTTCCCGCAAACCCCCGGAACGGATCGGGCACTGACAGGCGCTGCCGCTTCGCCGCCAGCGCCGCCTCATCGCGCGCCAGCAGCAGGCCAAGGACGTTGGTCTTTTCGATGCTCGCGTAGTCGCGGCCCTCGGCCTCGCAATGGCCGCGCAGAACGTCATACTTGTGCCGGACCTCATCCGGATCGCCGAACACGTTGCAGGCATCCGCCAGCCGCGCCACGGCGCGCAGCGTCAGTTGCTCGCCGCCGCCGGCGATCATCACTGGGGGACGCGGCTTCTGCACCGGCTTCGGCTCCAGGATCGCGTCCTCGACATGGAAATACTTGCCGTGGAAGGTGGCGCGCGGTTCGCCCCACATCTTCAGGATCAGGCGCACCGCTTCCTCCATCTGGCGGATACGGACGGCGGGGCGCTCAGGAAAATCCCAGCCGTACTGGCGGTATTCGGTCTCGAACCAGCCGGCGCCGATGCCCAGTGTCAGGCGTCCGCGGCTGATCAGGTCAACGCCGGCGGCGATCTTCGCCAGATGCGCCGGATTGCGATAGGCGACCGAGGACACCAGCGTCGCCAGGCGGATGCGGCTGGTGACCGCGGCCAGCGCCGACAACGCGGTCCAGCCCTCGATGAACGGCTCGTCCGCGGCGCCGATCGGCGGGATCTGGATCAGGTGGTCCATCACCGAGAACCAGGTAAAGCCCTGCGTTTCCGCCCACAACGCCTTGGCCTTTGCGCCTTCGAAAGCATTCGCCGGATCGTCGCCGAAGATCCATGATGGGTTGTGGATGCCGAACTTCATGAGGCGTCTCCTGTTGTCTGTCTACAAGATGCGGACGGGGGAGGGGATGCGGTTGATCGTCGTAGCCCTCAGGCCACAACGGCGGGGCTTCGACCGCGCAGCAACAGGGCCTCCGCCCACGCCTCGATCGGCCGGACCGAGGCGGGCAGGCAGGTCGCCGAACCGCCAAGGAACGCTTGCAGTTCCGGCAGCAGCGAAGCCCGCACCGGGATCAGCACCGCCAATCCGGAGCAGATCGCGGCGGCGATTTCCGGGCGCAATCCGCGGCCCTCCGCCTCCACGCTGCCGAACCGGTTGACGACGAGCAGTTCCGCGCCGGACTCCACGGCGGTCTGCAACAGATACGCCGCCTGCGCCAACGCGCCGGTATCGAAGGTGCAGGCGATGGCGCCCGGCCCGCGCGGCTGGTCCAGGCGGATCATCTGTCCGGTGCCGATATCCTCGACCCACATCGCCCGCTTGCCGCCCGGCGCCGCGCCGCCGGAGCGCTGCAACAGGCCGGCAACCTTGACGCCCCGCGCGCGAAGCCGATCAACCGCCTCCGAAACGATTGCGTCGAGCCCGTCGGAGACAGCGTAGGGCAAGATCCCAACCCTGGCCGCACTGTCGTTCGTGTCGCTCTGCCGCATCGCCTCACGCCCCGTTGCGCGGCGCCGGAAGGCGCGCGATTGCCGGGATATCTATTCAAACGCCTGTGCCGTGCCAAGCGCTACCGTGCACGGGCGCCGGTTGCCACTTGAGATTCCATGGCAATGGTGCTCGGCTATATACGTCCGGATACAACAACGCTTCGTCGCACAAAAGCAATGGGATGGCAACACATGAGCAGTCGTCGCCAGGACTTCGGTCCTCCGTCTTTATCTCTATGCTGGGCGCCGGACTTATCAGCCTGTGCGCTGCCGCCTCGGCGGCTCCAGCCGTGGATGTTACGGTGCCGGGCACGACCGACTTTCCTGAAAGCCTGACCGCATCCCCCGACGGCACGCTGTATTTCAGCAGCATGGCGGGCGGCCGCATTTTCCGCGCAGCACCCGGCACGGCCGAGGCCGTGGAATGGGCGAAGCAAGGTGCCGACGGGTTGGCGTCCACCCTCGGCGTGCTGGCGGACGACAAATCCAACAGCCTGTCCGTTTGCTCGAACGACATGAGCTGGGCAGGCAGGGATCGACACGATCAACGACGGGTTCGAGGGCCCGGTGTCGCTCGCGCAGGTTGGCGACACGCTTTATGTCCAGGATGTGCCGCTGAAATACCTGTTCGATCCGGAGCTGAAGAAGCGCACCCCGCCGCCGTTCCGCGCCGTGGCGGTTAAATTACCGCAATAGCTTTGACAGGAGGCGGCGGGTCACCAGATGCTAGGGCCTGCACGTCTGCGGGCAGACGTGGCCCAATCGCCCGGGAGGTTGAACCATGACCGCACGCTCGATCACCGTTTCCGGCGCCGCGTTGCTGGCGGCGCTTGGTTTCGCCGCCTGGCTGGCGCCGCACCAGGCCGCCGGCACGGAACGGGCCTTGCCCGCACCGGCTTTGGACCCGGCGCCGGCAACTGCCGGTCCGCAGACCGCGGTGTTTGCCGGCGGCTGCTTCTGGGGTGTCCAGGGCGTTTTCGAGCACGTGAAGGGCGTGACCCGCGCGGTCTCCGGCTACGCCGGCGGACATGTGGCCGATCCGGGGTATGAGCAGGTGAGTTCCGGCGCGACGGGGCATGCCGAGTCGGTCAGCGTGACCTACGACCCGTCCCGCGTCAGCTATGGCACGCTGCTGCGGATTTTCTTTTCGGTAGCACTCGACCCGACGCAGAAGGATCGGCAGGGACCGGACTGGGGCACGCAGTATCGCTCGGAGCTGTTCGTCACCGGGCCGCAGCAGGAGCAGGTGGCAAAAGCCTATATTGCCCAGCTTGAAGCTGCGCATGCGTTCAGCCGCCCGATCGTGACCCGTATCGACCCGGCCGGCGCGTTCTATCCGGCCGAGGCCTATCACCAGGATTACCTCGAGCTGCATCCGCACGCGCCGTATATCGCCATCAACGACATGCCGAAGGTGCAGGCGTTGCAAACGTTGTTCCCGGAGAACTGGCAGCCGGTGCCGGTGACCGTAGGCAAGCTGGAGGCGAGCGAGTAGCTGCTGATGATTAGCCTGGCTTAAACTAGGCTAGTCTGCGCAAGGCGCATTCCTTCAAGCCGCCATCCGCGACCCCGCGGTCAGATCCCCCAGCCGCAAAGCCGTGTTCGGCATCACAAAATCCGCCGGCTCCGGCCGGACGCCGATCTTCATCCACTTCACCAACGCCGCCATCTGAAACGCGATCATCGGCGGCACCGCATCGCCGATATGGCGGTAGCGGTTGGTGACCGACCGCGCCGGAAACCGGTAATCGAACGGAAACCCCTGCAAGGTCGCCATCTCCCGCACGGTCAGCAGGCGATCCTCCACCGGATGAGCATACCGGCCGTTGCCGACATGCCCGCACTCGCGCTTCACCGTCGGCGCCGGCCTGTCCAACGCCATCCGGCCATAGACATCGGGATGCGAACCCAGATCCCCGGCGCTCCACCGCCGCAGGCAATCCCGCGTCAGCAGCCCCCGGGTCCTCGGGTTCCGCGCCACGTCCACCCAGCCGCCGCCGTCATGCGGCGTCGCTGCCAGCCGGGCCAGGACCGCCGAACCCATGCCAGGGAAAACGTCGCCCTCGGGATCGTCCGGGTGGCTTTCCCTCCATTCAGCCAGACGCCGCAGCGCCGTCCGCACCGTCGTTGCCTGCGGCTGCGCCGACCATCCCTGCCACAAATCCTCCAGCGACCGGGCCTCCCCGATGCGCGAGGCGACGATCAAAGCCCGTTCCCGCACCTGAGGCAGCCCGAACCGGTCGAGAAAATGGATATCCGACCGTACATGATAGCCCGCCCGCTCCAGCGTCGCGACGAGGGCCGCATGATGATGCCGGTAGTTCCCCATGATCAGCTCGCGGGCATTCTCCATCAGGAAAATCTCCGGCAGCAGATGCGCCGCGAACGCCCCGCTCCGCCCAATCAATGAATTCTCCGGCCGATCGGCCAGATGATTGCGGGGATTGGCGCGGGAAAGATGCGTGCAGGGCGCGCAGGAGATCATCACGTTCAACTGTCCGGCCGCCAACCCGGCCGCCTCGGCGAATTCCGAGGGGTCCAGTGTCATCATGTCCCGGTTCATCGGCACCACGCCATGATTGGCCCGGTAAGTGGCATTGCAGTCCGAAGCGCCTTGCCCGCCGGACGGCTTGGCCATCTCCAGATCGACGGCGGCGATGATCCGGAACTCCGGACGCCGCGCGAACCCCGCGCTCGTGCCGCCGCCGCAGGAGAAGAAATCCACCACGGACCACGGCGCAGGCATCTCAGGCGCAGTGCCGCGGCGGCGGCAAACACGCGTCCAGCAAACCCTCCAGGCTGTCGGGCGTACGGATATCGCATTCCCACAGCACCGCCACCCGCCACCCCGACGCCTCCAGCGCCGCGATCGAGCGAACATCCCGCTCCCGGTTCGCCGTCAGCTTCGCCGACCAAAACGGCACGTTGGTCTTCGGCAGCCGCCGCCCGCGGTCGCAGCGCGGGCAGCCGTGCCAGAAGCAGCCATGCACCAGGATCGCCAACCCATGCTTCGGCAGCACGATGTCCGGCTTGCCCGGCAAATCCTTGCGGTGCAGCCGAAACCGGTAGCCGCGCGCGTGCAGAGCCTGGCGAACCAGGATCTCGGGTTCGGTGTTCTTCGACCGGACCCGTGCCATCTGGCGGCTCTTGGCCTGGTCGAGCTCGGTTCGGAGACTCGGCTGCATACGCGCATAATGCCAGATCAGCCGGCGCACGGCATTACCGTCCGTGCGAAACCGGTCTACTGTTCGATCATCGTCCAAGGGAAATCACAGCGCATGCTATTGCAGCACCAGACTTGGCTGGAGGTGGAAACCTACCTCCGGCACTCCAACGGCATCATCCTGCCCATCGGCTCCACCGAGCAGCACGGCCCCAACGGCCTGATTGGCACCGACGCCCTCTGCGCCGAAGTCATCGCCCGCGGCGTCGGAGAATCCGCCTCCGCCATGGTCGGCCCCACCATCGGAGTCGGCATCGCCGTCCACCACATGGGCTTCGCCGGCTCGATGACCGTTCGGCCGTCCACGCTGATCGCGATCATCCACGACTACGTGCTGTCGCTCGCCCGGCATGGCTTTCGCCGGTTCTTTTTCATCAACGGCCACGGCGGCAACATCGCCACCGTCCAGGCCGCGTTTTCGGAAATCTACGCCGCGTACGAGGGCGCGCTGGGCACCGCGCAGGACCGCGAACTGCGCTGCCGGCTGGCGAACTGGTGGGACGGCAAGGTGATGCACGAACTCGGCAAGGAGGTGTTCGGCGACGACGAAGGCAGCCACGCCACCGCCAGCGAAGTCGCGCTGACCCAGTTCGCCTTTCCGGACTCGATCAAGCAGGCGACCCTCGATCCGCCGCGGGCCCCGTCCGGCCGGTTCCATGGCCCGGCGGATTACCGCCGGCGCTTTCCGGACGGCCGCATCGGCTCGAACCCCGGGCTGGCGACGCCGGAGAAGGGCAGGCGCTTTTACGAAGCTGCCGTGCCCGAGTTGGCCAAGACCTACGCCGGCTTCATCGGCGAGAACGCCTGACGCGCCGGCTTGCCTGCCACGCCGCGGCGTCATGCCGACAAAGCATGCCGGGGCGCCCCCATCGTCATGGCGGGCGCAGGCCCGCCATCCACGCCTTGCGGTGCCAGCCAGGCATGCACCCCTGCTAAATCACCCAGCGGTCGTGCGAGAACATGTCCCGCTGCCGCGCCAGGCTGTACTCCACCACATGCGCCACGATCTGCGTCCGGTTGTAACCCAGCCGCGCAGCCGTCAGCCCGATGGCCCCGCGTATACCGAGGTAGCAACAGATATTCATCTCAATCAAGAAACGCCGCCCCGTTGCCGGATCCCACCGATAATCCAGCCTGAAGTAATCGATCGGGCCCAGCGAGGACCACACGGTTTGCACATCCTGTTCGATCGCCGCCGCCGTCGCATCATCCACATCCACCAATTCATTACCAAGCCGATCATCCGTCTTTAAATCGGCAGTGAGGATATTGCCGATTTTGTCGGACCGGGGAACGACATGGCCAAGCACGAGATACGGACTATGCCCGATCACCGGCACCGTCAGGTCGATGCCCGGGCAAAAACGCTCGACCAGAACTTCCTTGCCGCCGGACTGCAACGCCGACACAACCCTCGCCGCACCCTCCCAACTATCCTGCAGCGACTCCTCAGTGACTCCTTCAGAGGCAGCGCCGAAACGATCCTTGACGAAATAGGGCCCGGCAAAATCCAGCGGCGGCAAAGCCTCGCCCGGCCGATAGACCCGCCCCGGAGCCACCGGCAAGCCAAGGCCCGCAAACGCCAGCTTGCTGAGGTATTTGTCCTCCGCCAGCGCGCGGATGTTGGGTGGCGCCCCAAGGCAAGGCACCCGCAAATACGTGCAGATCGCCGGCACCAGCACTTCCGGGTTGCGGATCGGCATGCGATTCAGCAACGAAAACACGAAATCCGTGTTGCCGCCCGCCATCAACGCCGCGTAGGGCTTCGAACTCGAAGCCACGCTGTAGCCGATGTCGCGCAGCGCCTCGTAGATACGGAAGTGGTACTCCGCATAGCCGGTCGTGGTGCCCTCAGGCTTGACCGTATAGAACGGATCGTCCGGCGCGAAACGGGCGAGGTAGAGGATGCGGGTCTGCCGCGGCGTGACGGGCCAGAGCAGTGGCGGAGATGTCATGGTACGACCCCTGTTCCGGACAATCCAACGCGGCAGGCATGTTATTGCATACCATGTATTGTCGCCAGAGCATTTCCCCGCTTACGCTGTATGTGAACGCACATAGCGCAGCACGCCGCTACAAGGCAAGGCGGCTGCCGCCCCCGCCTGTCTGCGGAATCAGGCCTGCTCGATCACCTCCACCTGCGCCCCATCGGTCGCCTCGACGAAAGCCACGCGGTTGCCCTGATCGCCTTTCAGTTCCTCCAGGACAACGACCCCGTTGGCCCGCAGCGTCGCCAAGGTGGCCGTATAGTCGTTCGTCACCACGGCCATATGCTCGATGCCGTAATGCTGTTCATGCTTCTGCTCCGGGATGATCCCGGTGATATTCAACTGCGTGCCATGCAGATCAAGCTGCCAGCCGCGCCCCGGCATCTCCGCCTTCCGGGTCGCCCCGAAATTTTCGATGTAGTACCGCACCGTTGCCTCAACGTCGCGGGTCTTCAGATGCACATGTTGGAAGCTGATAGTCATCGCCGTTTCCCCCTCGGTCGCGCGGCCCGGATGGTTGCCGGTTTCGCCGCAAGCTGGCAAGCGCCGCCGCCCGGCCGGAAGCGTCAGCTCCGCGTGCCGCCGACGGGCAGGACCTGTTGACCCGCCCGCGCGGTGGCGAGGTTGGCGGTCTGGTCGTACGGCAGGTTCGACAGTTTCTGCATGGTCTCCGCCGACGGCCCGGTGAACACCGGCGAGGTCAAGGCCTGCGCGGCCTGAACCTGATTGCCGAACTGCAAGCCCTCGGCGAGCTGCAGCAAAGCGTTGACCACGGCCTGTGGCGGCGCATCCGGCCGGATGCCGACGATCCGGCGCAGATTGTCCCTGGCCTGCGCCATATGCAGCTTCGTCGACAGGTCCATGCCAATCCAGCGCGGGTTCTGGCGCAACTCACCGGAGAGGTATTCCAGCGCGACGACGGCTTTTGCCGCCGCCACCGGGTTATTGCGGGTATTGCCGGGCGAGGCGAACGCCCAGGACGACTGGTCGATCGCCCCCGTGTCGTTGTCCAGGTACATGCCGTAAACGCCGGCCGGCAAATACGGCGTCGCCGGGGTCGGGGGCAGGGTGGCACAGGCCGAAAGGCTCAGCGCCAGGAATGCAACAGCGCGCAGATCGATCATGCCGTTAAAATGGGGAGACCGTCCCGTTTCAGCCAGCAGTATTTGTGCGATCCGCAAGCACGCTGGCGGCGGCGGAATCCAGGAACGCCCGTGCCAGATCCGGATCGTCTGCCAGCCGCGCCAGAACCACGGCGCCGACCATTGTGGAGAGCGAGGCGAGGGGGGCCTCCGCACCACCCTCCGGCATCACCCGCGCCAACGCTTCCAGCATCCCCCTCAACGCCCCCCCAACCGCCGAGCGCCCAGCCGATCGGCGGGCAACGTCGGGACCGAGGGAGGTCAGGGGACAGCCAAGCCCGGAGGCGACCTTCTCCGGGTTCAGATAGGCCAGGACGATTCGCCGCAACGCAACCCCGGGGTCCTCCGTGCGGCTGATCTCATCCCAGGACCGCGCCGCCTTCTCCAGCAAGCTCTGCGCGACTTCCGCGGCCAGCGCTTCCTTGGAGGCGAAATGCGCGTAGAAGCCGCCATGCGTCAGCCCGGCCTGCTTCATCACCGCATCGACGCCGACGCCGTCGATCCCGTTCCGCCGGAACAGCACGCCGGCGGCATCCAGGATGCGCTGGCGCGTCTCACTCCCGCGCGAGGTCGGTTCGGCCATCCGTTGCATTTCCGTTTCTGACGAGCGTCATAATGCCGCTTGACTTTTATATGACGACCGTCATGGTGAACGCAAGCTGTTTGGAGTGGCGGCATGGGACCGAAGCTGATGGCGCGCCTTTTCGCGGGGCGGGTGCATTACGCCTGGATCGTGGTGGCGGTGATGTTTGTCGCCATGCTCGCTTCCGTCGGCGTGCGCGCGACGCCGGGCGTGTTGATCGTGCCGCTGCAGCAGGCGTTCGGCTGGAACGCGGCGGTCATCTCGGGCGCCATCTCGCTGAATATATTGCTTTTTGGCCTGGTCGGGCCGTTTGCCGCCGGGTTCATCCAGGTCATCGGCCTGAAGCGGACGGTGCTGTGTTCGATGGTCCTGCTGGTCATAGGCGCCGGCCTCAGCAGCTTCGTGACGCAAATCTGGCAGTTGTATCTGACCTGGGGCGTATTGGTCGGGCTCGGCTCCGGCGCCGGCATGGTGGGGTTGGCGACGGCCGTCGCCAACCGCTGGTTTGTGCAGCGGCGCGGCCTCGTTGTCGGGCTGCTGACCGCCGCCAACGCCAGCGGACAGTTGGTCTTCCTGCCATTGCTGGCCAGCCTGGTCGTCTCGCATGGCTGGCACAGCGCGCCGCTGGCGGTGGCAGCGGTGATTCTGGTGCTGATCCCGGTGGTGATGCTGCTGCTGCCGGAGAGCCCGGCCTCCATCGGCCTTGGCGCATTCGGCACAACCGAGGTCGTGGAGTTGCCGCCGCGCTCCGGCAACCCGTTCGTCATCGCCATGGCCGGGCTGATACGCGGCACGAAGTCGCTCGACTTCTGGCTGCTGTTCGTCACCTTCGCGGTGTGCGGGTTCTCCACCAATGGGCTGGTCGCGACCCACCTGATCCCGTTCTGCATGGATCACGGCATCCCGGAGGTCTCCGCCGCTTCGCTGCTGGCGGTCATGGGCGTGTTCGACCTCGTCGGCACGACGCTGTCGGGCCACCTGACTGACCGCTATGATTCGCGGATTCTGCTGTTCTGGTACTACGGCCTGCGCGGCCTGTCGCTGGTGGTGCTGCCGTTCACCAACTTCGACGTGATCAGCCTGGCGATTTTCTCGGTGTTCTACGGCCTGGACTGGGTGGCGACGGTGCCGCCGACGGTGGCGTTGACGAACCAGGTGTTCGGCAAGAAGGACGCCCCCGTCATCGTCTCCTGGATCGTCGCCGGCCATCAGATCGGCGGCGCCCTGGCCGCTCTGGGGGCGGGCGAGACGCGGTATCTGACGGGAAGTTACGTGCCAGCCTTCGTGGCCAGCGGCATTGCGTGCCTGATGGCGGCGCTGCTGGTGCTGCGCATCGCGCACCGCCGGGTGGCGGCGGAGGCTCCGGCGGAGTGACGCTGCCGCCGGAGCGGCAACGTCACGCCGTCCGTTGTCAGGCGGCCGGATTGGCCTTGCCGAAGATCCGGACGCGGTCCAGCACGCCGTCCTTCCAAACGTAGTGATGAAACAGTGCCGCTGCGGCGTGGAACCCTGCGAGCCCGACGATGGTCCAGGCGATAGCCGCGTGCACCCCGAATATCTGGTCGAGCAGCGCCTTGTTGTCCGGGTCATACCCGGGGATCGGGTAGATGTTGAACAGCGTGGTCCCATGCACCCAGACGAGCGACAGGCCAGCCAGAACCTGGGCCAGGACCAGCAGGTTAAGCAGGATCTGAACGGCATTGGCGAGGAAAGTCACCACCTTGTTGCCGGGCGGCGGGAGTTGGCGTCCGAAGCTGCGGCGCCAGAGAATGCTGAGGATCAGGATCGCGCCCAGCGTCGCGCCGCCGACGATATGAACCGATTGCGCATCGACCCGCAGGTCTCCCTTTGGAAACAAATCGATCGTATGCGCGCCGATGATCTGCACGATCACCAGCAGGGCGATAAGCCAATGGAAGAGTATCGTTAAGCCATCAAACCGTGTTGTATTGTTGTTAACAGGAGGCATGAATAGGACTCCATGGACTGTCCGCGAACGGACGTGAGGGGATACGGTTGATGTAACCACGTTTCAATTCGTTAGGCGAGGTGGCAATTTCATTTGGAAAGGCATTGATCCGTGTCGTTGCATAAGGTGGTAAGCGTTCCGTCCGCGCCCAATCCCGGCCTCGACGGCATTAGTCCGCGACTCCGCAACTTTGCAGACGGCGCGGCGCCAACCCGGCTATGTTGACCGGCCGATCGGCCTTGCCCGACGAACAGGAATGATGATGCTCCGCTGGCTGCGCGCCTACATGGCGAGTGACGATCCCCGGGTCTCGGCGTCCAACACCATCGCCATGGTGCTCGCCTGGAACCAGCCCTACTACCCGCTCTACCTCTGGTGGATCGTCGGCCGCGACGCCTGGATCGGCATTCCCGACGCCTTCTCCGGCCTGCTGTTCTTCGCGGTCCCGGCCATCGCCCGCCGGTCCGGGCTGCTCGGCCGGATGGCGCTGGTGGTGTTCTCGGTCGCGAACGTGGTGTTCGTGTCGCTGATGCTGGGCGAGGCGGCCGGCGTGCAGTTGCTGTATCTGCCCTGCGGCATGCTGGCCGCGATCCTGTTCGGCTGGCGGGAGCGGTTCGTGATGCTGGCGATGACCGCGCTGCCGCTGGCGGTCTGGCTGCTGACCCGCGGCCGGCTGGACATCCCGCCGATTCGGTTCTCCGCCGAAGCCTATGCGTCGCTGTTCACGCTGAATGCGGTCAGCTCGGGTTTGCTGATGGTGTTCTTCGGGTGGCTGCTGGCGGGGATCGACCGGGGATTGGACGAACAGCGGCGATAGAGTTAACCGGCCAGGGCTTTGCGCGGCCGTCCGCCTTTTGCGCCGTTGGCCCGCGCCGCCGCCGTTTTGGCCGGCGATGTTGTCTGGCCTGCCGCCCGGGCAAGCGCCCGCGTCATCCATGCCCGGGTTCCGAAAATCCCCGAAACCAGCGCCGGAACATAAAGATCAACGTCCAGCGCCGGCCAATGCAGGTTGAAGCCAAGTCCGTCGACCTCAATGTCCGCCAACGCCTCCGGGCTGGCGTCCTGTAAATCCTCGACGAGTTGCGGCGGAAACGCATAGGAGCAGCCGTTTGCCAGATCGATTTCGACCCGGCCCGTCGCGGGATCGAAATGGGCGGTCCGGGCGCGCGGCTCGCTCTCCAGCATCGCCCGGCCGCGCTCCTTGGCGATCTCGAGTTGTGAATCAGTCGGAGACTTCATGGATACGCTCCCATTCCTGCAAGAAGGCATCCCGGCGTTCAACGACCTCCTCCATCAGCCGTCGTAAGTCGGGCCGCTTGATGCCGGCGCTGAAGACAAGCTCCGGGGCACCATCGCGGCCCGCCAGGTTGATTTTCGCCTGCCCGGGACCGGTAATAATGGCGCCCTGATGATCGCGTTTCCCGGATACCCCTTGCTCGCTGATGCCAACCGTTAATCCGCCAAAGTCAGAATGAGAATTGCTGTTGCCTCACGTCCCGGTCCCACCCCGCAGCATTCGTTCGACCGCCGCCCGTGCCTGCTGGTGCTGCTCAACCAACACGCGGCGGCGGCTGGCGAAGCGGCCGGCATCCTCGGCAATCCGGTAAACCTCATCCGCGGAGTTGATCCGGTGCGCCTCCTCCAGCCCCACCAGAAAATCCCGGGTGGTCATGGGGATCATTCGCGCACGGTCCTCGACCGTCAGGATGAAGGCCCCGCGCAAAACCCGATCGTCTTCCGTCACGAAGACAGCGCGCTCATTGGCGTCCAAATCCAATCCGAAGCGAATGGCCTCAAGCGCCGCGCGCTCGCCCAGGTCGCGCACCCGACGCAGATTGCCGGCATCAATATCCGCCAGATAGTTGGCGAAGATCTGCGTCATCAAAGGCCGCACCCGCTTGGAGTGCTTCTGCACCCAGTCGGCGATACTCTGCGCACCGAGAGCGTCACTTCCGACCGTCGCCTCGTACAACACGGCATCGGGCACGCACACCGGAACGCCGGGATACAGCAGGTAGTCCAGACTATCCGCCGCCGCGAGCGTGATCAGCGGCCCGGTGTCCGTTACGATCAGCTTGGCTAAAAGAGCGTCATCCGCCACTGGCCGCCTGCATCGCCAGCCGCTTGATCAACTGCACGCCCTCAGAGTTCCGATCGCTTGGAAACCGCGGCAGTGGCAGGTGATGCTCATGCAGTTTCATCAGCAGTTCGCCAAAGCCGATCGGCTCCCCCAGCTTGTCGCCGACCTCCTGGCGTGTGATTTCGCCCCGGCTATAGGCGCCGATGGCCGCCGCTTCGCGCGAAAGATCGATCTGCCCTGCCATTATGCGACGCTATCACAGGCTGACACCCAGCACCAACGCCGTCGGCGCCGGTGCTATCGGCATCAAGTTCCGCCGCCGATCGGAGTGATATTTTGCCGAGGGACCATCAAGCGTCCCAGCCGACACGGGTGAAAATTCCTTCCAACTCGTCGGTGGTTTTCGTAAGCAGAAATTCCTTCAAGCGGGGCGGCGCTTTGTAGAATGCCCATTTTTGGACCTCCGGATCCGTAAGGGCGCTTGTTTCTCTGGCTAGTTTACCCAGAGAAGCCAAGTCCCGATACACAGCGGGAAATGGTCTTGTTTTCAGACGGTTGTCATCCGCCGCGAGGCAAGCCTGTGCGATGGCACGCCGACGATGTCGCTTCGCCTGCTTGCGGTCCTCCGCACCGAAATGGCAGCAGTTCTCATTATGGTCGGACCACAGGCTGTGCGACCCTTGGCCTGCCGTTCCGGCGCTTTCGGACGATCTGAGACCGCCGGATTGAGTCCCGGACGCAACAGCGCCGGACGAACTGCCTGCCCGCCATCAGTTTCG
>NZ_CAIWTY010000045.1 GCF_903915725.1 uncultured Rhodopila sp. | reverse complement strand
TCGGGGCCACCGCAGAGAGTTCAGCCTCAACACGATCGCAGCATGAGGTTGGCTCAACGCCGGCCCGCCACGCCAGCATTTTCATCCATGGCGGTGCCCGGTGCGGGCTGGGAGACTGCGTCGAAACGCGGACTTTATCCGCATACCTGCGTTGCCGTCCCCATCTAAGGCCGGCTGGGAGCAAAGCCCAAAACGGGACGCCGATTCCGTTAAGTTAGCGCCCATGTGGACAAGCCGGGCCATGCCGAATGAGAAGAATGCCATGCTCCGTCGGCGGCCGCCATAAATTCCCCACGGTTGATTTGCCACGACGGCAACCGTAGTTTCGTCCTGATGAAACCCCTGACCTTGCCCCCGCGGCAAATGCGATGAGCGATCTCTTTGCGCCTGATGGCGGCTGGCGGGTTCGTATCCTCGACCTGTCGGGCGGCGCCCAGGATAATATCACCGAAGAAATCGGCGGCTTTGATACATTGATGCATGCGAATGCGTTCGCCCGCCGCTATGTCCGCGACTCGGTCGAACGCTGCCGTTTGCCGGGTTCGAGCGCGAAGGAAGTGCTGGAAGCCTGGTTCGCCTTCGGCGAGGACGCGGTGGTTCTCGACGCGGGCGAAGCCGCCTGGAAGAGTGCGACGGAACTCAGCGACTTCGTCGATACCCTGGCCGGCGCCGAGGAACGCGACTGGCGATCGCTCGATCCGCGCCGCGACGATGCGGACCCCGAGGAGGACGCGGAATGATCCGCGTCCGCTGTGCGCCCGCGCCCACCGGCCACCTGCTGGTCAGCGGGGCGCGCGTGGCGCTGGCCAACTTCCTGTTTGCCCGCCGCCACGGCGGCGAAATGCTGCTGCGGCTGGACGATCTGGACAGCGAGCGATGCCGCCCGGCCCATGCCGAGGCGATCCAGCAGGATCTGCAATGGCTTGGCATTCGCTGGCAGCACAGCACCCGCCAGTCCGAGCGGCTGGAACTCTACCAGGACGCGATCGAACGGCTGAAGCGCGACGGCTTCCTGTATCCCTGCTTCGAATCCGAAGAGGAACTCAAGGCGAAGCAGGAATTCCGGCGCAAGCGCGGCCAGCCGCTGATTTACGACCGCGCCATGCTGCGGCTGACCGACAAGCAGCGCCGAGATGCCGAGGCCGGCGGCAAGCGCCCGCACTGGCGCTTCAAGCTTTCGGGCCGGACGCTGGAATGGAAGGACATGATCCTGGGACCGCTCAGGGCGACGCTGTCCGCGGTTTCCGACCCCATCATCGCGCGCAGCGACGGCAGCCCGGCCGCTATCATCGCCAGCGTGGCCGACGATATCGACTTCCGCACCACGCACATCATCCGCGGCGAGGACAGCCCCGGCAACACGGCGGTGCAGATCGAGTTGTTCGAGGTGCTGGGCGGTGGATCGCAGGCGGTGCGGTTCGGGCATTTGCCGGCGCTGGGGGACAGCCCATCCTCCGCCGGACGCCCATTCGCCAGCCTGTCGCTGCGCAGCCTGCGCGGCGACGGGCTGGAGCCTCGGGCGATCGCCGCCTGCCTGACCGGCGACAAGGCCGACGACCCGCCGGAACTGGTTCGCCTGGCCAACACTTTCGAACTGTCCTCGATGGCGGCCAGCCGCTTCGACGCGGCGCGGTTGCTCCGTCTCAACCGCCGCGCCCTGGCGGAGCTGGATTTCGCCGCCGTAGCCGATCGGCTGCCGGGGGGCGCGACGGAGGCGTTCTGGCTGGCGGTCAGGGGACATCTGGACCTGTTGAAGGAGGCGCGCGGCTGGTGGGATGTCGTCGCCGGCTCGATCGTGCCCCCAATCATGGAGGCGGACCGGGATGTGCTGATTGCCGCCGGGGCGACGCTGCCGCCGGAGCCCTGGGATGGAACGGTGTGGGCCGACTGGATGTCGGCGCTGGAGCGGGCCACCGGTTTGCCTGGCGAAGCGCTTTTGCCCGTCTTGCGGCTGGCTTTGACCGGCGAGGATAGCGGGCCGGATCTGCCTGCGTTGCTGCCGCTGATTGGCCGGGCGCGCACGGTGGCGCGTTTGGGCTTTGCCGTGGCGTAGGGGGGGCGCCAGCCGCGGCCGGTCTCTCACCGTCATGGCCGGAACACGCCCGGCCGCTACTCCGCCGCGCTAGCCGGGCGAAGGAACGCCTCCTCCACCGCTTGAACCGACAGCGGCCGCGCCAGCAGGAAGCCCTGCAGCATGTCCGCGCCCATCGCGGTCGCCATATCGAGTTGCGCGGCAGTCTCGATTCCCTCGACAATGACGATCTTCCCAGCCACATGCGCCAGCGCCACAACCGCGCCGACGAAGTCCGGCCCGCGCGCGCTGCCGCCGGCCATCTCCAGGAAGCTGCGGTCGAGCTTCACCACGTCGGCCGGAAGCCGCAACAGGTACGACAGCGACGAGTAGCCGATGCCGAAATCGTCGATCGCCACCTTCACGCCGAGCGCACGCACTTCCACCAGCACGCATGCCACGGCGACATCGGTGAGCATGCTTTCCGTGACCTCCAGGCATAGCGCCTCGGGCGGAAACGCCTCCGCCCGCAGCACCGCGGCGACATCCGCGGCGAAGTCCGCCCGGGCGAGCTGCGCCGCGGACACGTTCACCGCCATCTGCAGCGTTAGATCCGGCCGCGCCGCCTGGAACAGCTTCGCCTGGCGGCAGGCCTCGGTCAGAACCCAGTCGCCCAGCGGCTGGATCAGGCCGGACTTCTCCGCCAGCGGGATGAACAGGTCGGGCGCCAGCCAGCCCTGCCTTGGGTGCCGCCACCGCAGCAGCGCCTCGAACCCGGCCAACCGCCGCCCGTCCGGCCCCACGGCAAAGATCGGCTGATACACCAGGACGAACTCATCGCCGACGCTCAGCGCCTGGCGCATGTCGCGGTCGAGTTCGAATTGCCGCACCGCGCGCTCATACAGGCTTGCCTCGAACACCACCGTCCGATTGCCGCCGCATTGCTTGGCGACATACATCGCCATGTCCGCCGCCCGGATCAGGTCAAGGCCCGCCACGTCGCACGAGTATGCAATCCCGATGCTGATCGAGACGTAGCAGGATCGCGCGTCAATTTCGAACGGCGCCTGGATAGCCTCGCGAATCCGTTCGGCCAGCAGGCTTGTCTCGGTCCGGTCCGCCAAACGGCAGAATACCACGAATTCGTCGCCACCCAGCCGGGCCACCCGGTTACCCGGTCCCGCGGCAGCCACCATGCGCCGCGCCGCCTCGACCAGCAACGCATCGCCCGCGGCATGGCCGACTGAATCATTCACCGCCTTGAAACGGTCGAGGTCGAGAAACAGCAAGGCATCATCCGCCCCCGCCGAGCCGCCGGATTCCCGGCTGGCCTGCAACAGCCAATCGTCCAGCAAATTGCGGTTAGGCAGTCCGGTCAGGACATCGTAATCGCGCAGCCGGGCAAGCTCCGCCTTGATGCGATAGACCTGCTCGGCCTCGATCGCCCGCCCGGCCTCACGCGCAAGCGATATATCCGCCTCGGTCCAGGGCGCCGAGCGGCCGTTGACCGTGGCGATCCAGGCGACGAAGGAGGTGCGCGGCGAGATCCGCCCGGTCTCCGCCTCCACTTTGAGGGGAAGATCGGGGTTACCGCCCCAGGACAGGGTCTGCGACAATTCCGGCCGGAACCACAGGATTGCATCCTCCGATCCGGACCGCAGCGGCAGTAAAAGGGCGCCGCTTCCCGCGGCAGCGCAGGCCGCCAGCTCCGGATGCCGCAGGCCGAGGTCGTCGATCGCCACATCATCGCCGTTGGCGGCGGACCGCAGCACCGCGAGCGCCAGTTCGGCCGCTTCCAGCGGGGGCGTGGATCCCAGCGGAAACGATCTACCGCCGATGCGCACCAATGCTCCGGTCGCGTCCACGAGCGCGAGCAGCTCCGGCGCCGCCTCGGCAATCGCCTGCGGCAGCGGCAGGGGCGCGGCGATCTTCTGCGTCAGATGTTTCAGCGTGAGGTTGCGGGCGAGGCGCTGCGACGCGTATTCCGCATCGCCGAGACTGGACAGCAACAGCGACGTGACCTGGCCGATCATTTCGGCAATTGCGCGTTGCTCGGGGCCGGCGATGCGCGGCGTGGTGTGGTGACACACCAGCATGCCCCAAAGCTCCGGTCCGTGCGGCAGCGCGACCGTCAGGCTCGCCGCCGTGTTCATGTTGCGCATGTACTCGAGATGCGTCGGCGAGATGCTGCGCAGCGCGCTGTGCGTCAGATCGAGCGCTGTGCCATCGTCCAGGTCCGGATCGGCCAGCAGCGGCACCGGCACGTAGGTGGAATTGGCGATCGCGCCGACGCGCTGGCGCAGGTACAGCGCCCGCGCCTGGGACGGTATGTCGCCTGCGGGATAATGCAGCCCCAGATAGGGGTCGAGGTGCTCTTCGCGCGCCTCGGCGATCACCTCGCCATGTCCGTCGGCATGAAAGCGATAGGCGATCACCCGGTCGTAGCCGACCAGCGCCTTCAGTCCGCGCACCGCGAGATCGCACAGTTCGCGACGGGTGCCGGCATGCCGGAACGTCTCCAGCACCGAGCGCATCAGCGTGGCGGCAGACGCCGGCGGCAATGCCGTCCCATGCGGCTCGATGTCAACGCAGATAAACCGCCCCGAGCGGCAGGCATGCAACGTCAGGTCGCTGCCATCCGGCGCAGCTATCACCGGCAAAGCACCGGGCGCGGCCCAGTCGAGAGAGCCGGGCTGACGCAAGGCGCGGCTCGCCGCTTCGCCAATGGCCTGCGCCAGCGGCTTGCCAAGCACCGCATCAGGCCGGCGGCCGAGAAACGCCTCCAGGTTCGCGCTGGCGTGCGTCACGAGCATGCTGCTGGCCAGCGCAGCGATCACCGCGCCATTCGGCTGAATGGCGCCAGGAATATGGATCGGCTCCTGCTCGCAGAACGAATGATCTATCACCGGCAAGGCCTCCGGCTGCGCGGAGTCGTTGTCGCCACTCATGTCCGGCTGCAACCGGCAAAAAACATATTCAGGACGAACGCCTCCGGCCCGGATGGTCCGGGCTAACCGGCTGCTTGATCGGTCATATTGATCCGATCCTGCCGCCCGGAGCCTTCATTGCATATCGCAACGCCAAAGTGCCATCCGGAATTTAAATTGCTGCAATGTTTCGGTGGAAAAGATTTCCGTAGAATACCTCTAATTGGCAAACAACAATTCTTCGATGCGAAACCGTTAGTTACGCGCGGCGGCCGATCAGGCCGGGACACCCTTGCTGGTGGAATACTCGAAGTGGAGAGCCTGATCGGGGTGAACCACGTGAAATATCGCATGCGCAGCGACCGCCGCCTCGCTGAAGCCCTGCAGGATCAGTTTCAGCTTGCCGGGATAGGTCGCCACGTCGCCGATGGCGAACACGCCGGGCAGGCTGGTCTGGCAGGTGGCGGGATCGACCGTTACATGATGCATCTGGCTTTGCAGCCCCCACGCCGAGATCGGCCCCAGGTCCATCGACAGGCCGAAAAACGGCAGCAGGACGTCGGCCGGGATTTCTTTCACCGCGCCGTCGAGATCGGCGACGGCCACGGCCGACAGCTTGCCAACCTCGCCCACCAGACCGTGAAGCTGGTACGGCACCACCATATCGATCTGGCCCGACCGCGCCGCTTCATCGAGTTGCGCCGCACTCTCCGGCGCGGCGCGGAACTTCGGGCGCCGGTGCACGACTGAAACCGAGGCGATGTCTTTCAGTGCCAGCGCCCAGTCTACCGCCGAATCCCCACCACCGGCGATCACCACCCGCTTGCCGCGCAGATCCTCGCGGCGGCGGACATAGTATTGCACCGCGCCGGTCGCCTCGTAGGCGTCGAGGCCGTCCAGCGGCGGCCGGTTGGGACCGAACGCTCCGGCCCCGGCGGCGGCGATCACCACCTTGGCGCGGACGGTGTCCCCCTGATCGGTTGTCAGGGTGAAGGCGCCGGCCTCGCCCGTCAGGCCGGTCACCTGGCGGCCGAGCAGGCGCGGCGTGGCGAATGGCTTGATCTGCTCTTCCAGTTTGGCGATCAGCGCGCCCGCCTCGATCGCCGGATGCGCCGGGATGTCGTAGATCGGCTTTTCCGGGTACAGCGCCGTGCATTGGCCGCCGACTTCGCCGAGCGCGTCGATCAGCACGCTGGTCAGTTTCAGCATGCCAAGCTCGAAAACGGCGAACAATCCGACCGGGCCGGCGCCGACGATCGCCACGTCGGCTTCGATGTGCTGTGTCATGGATCGCCCGTATACGTCGCTTTTTCGTCAGCACAAGCGGCATAACACCCGGGTGAAGAGCGGTCGTATCCGCCCTGGCGCATCCTAACTGCCGGACATCGCAACACCCGCGCAGGAAAACTGCATGTCCCACGAGATCGCGGAATCGCTCGATTCCGCGGAAAAACAACTGCGTCCGTCGATCGTCGCCATTCCTGCCAGGGATGAAGCGGAACGGATCGAAGCCTGCCTGACCGCGCTGAGCGACCAGCAGCATTGCCCGGATGCGGTGGTGCTGTTGCTGAACAACTGCACGGACGCGACCGAGGCGATCGCCCGGGGACTGGCGCCGCGGCTGCGCTACCGCCTCGATATCGTCAACCGGGAGCTGCCGCCGCGGCAGGCGAACGCCGGGTGGGCGCGGCGGCTGGCGATGCAACTGGCCGCGGCGCAGGCCGGACCGGGGGATGTGCTGATGGCGACGGATGCGGACACCGTTGTTCCGCCTGACTGGGTCGTCCGCAACCTGGCGGCGCTCGGCCGGGGCGCCGATGTGGTGTGCGGCCGGGTTGTGGTCGACCCGTGGGAGGCCGCGATGATCCCGGCGCATCTGCATGCCGACGATGCGCTGGAATGCCGGTTGATCGGCCTGCTGGACGACATCGCCTGGATGCTGGACCCCGAACCCCATGATCCGCCGCCGCGCCATACCGAGGCGTCCGGCGCCAGCCTCGCCGTCTCGGTCGAGGCGTATCATCGGGTTGGCGGCATTCCGGCGATCCCATGCGGAGAGGATCGGGCATTTGTCGCCTCGCTGTGGCGAATGGATGCCCGGGTCCGGCACGATCCCGGGATCAAGGTGGTTGTGTCGGGGCGGATCGAGGGCCGCGCCGAGGGCGGCATGGCGGATGCGATCCGCCGCCGCATGGTGCAGCAGGACGAGCATGCCGACGATCAGGCCGAGCCGGCGGAGGATGCCCTGCGGCGCTACAGCCTAAGGTCGCGGGTCCGGCAGGCGTGGTCGTCCCGCCGGGGCGATAGCGGCCTGGCGGCCGAACTGGATGTTCCGGCCAGCCTGGTGGCCGGCGCGGTATCCGGGCCCTACTTCGGCGCTGCCTGGGCGGAGCTGGAACGGCTCAGTCCGGTGCTGAGGCGGCGGCGGGTGCGATTCACCGAGCTGAGCCGGGAGATCGCTCTGGCCGAGGAGGTGTTGCGGCAGTTGACGCCGGCCGAAGCCATGGCGGCGGATTAGCGGTTCGCCGTTGCGGGTTAAAAAAGTCCGACGGCGGCTGCGTTAGTCCTCGGTCATGGTGCGCGGAGCAGGCTGTATGAAAACTCAGCGCCGGATTTGGTTTGTAGAAGATCCTTCTCCAAGCATTCGGAGGTTGCCGTTCGGGCGAGGTTTGATTCGGGTGGCACCCTCGCCGCTTCCGTCATGGCGGGCGAAGGACCCCATAGGCATTAAAATAGTCCGCAGCAGCTGCGTTTGTCCCCCGTCATGGTGCGCGGAGGCGCACCATCCACGCCTTGAGGTGCGGGTTTAGGCAACGGCGTGGATGCCGACCTGCGTCGGCATGACGGGGGGAAGCAGCAACCGCCGGCCGCTATTTTAACGCCTATGGGGCGAAGGCCCGCCATCCACGCCTCTCGCTCGCACTAGCGAGGCGTAAATGGCGGGCGTGCGCCGCCATGACGAGGGAAAGCTGTGACCGCTTGACTCTACTTTAACGCCCATGGGGCGGAGGCCCGCCATTTACGCCTGTGTTTACGCCAGGAAAAGGCGTGGATGCCGACCTCCGTCGGCATGACGAGGTGGCGAGGCCGGGGGGTAGCAGTCACGGCGGACTGGTGTGACACGCTCTCCCCACATCGTCCTGGCAACATCGCAGCCGCGTTTACCGGGACACTCCCCGCGCGCATCCGGATCAGCGATCGTGCGGAGCCGGATTTTGCCGGACCGTTTCCGCCCCTGCCGTCCTGGCCGGGCGGCTCGGTCAGTTTCCCGCCAGCGCCTGATCCAGGTCAGCCATCAGATCCTCAGCGGTCTCCAGCCCGATCGACAGCCGGATCACATCCGGTCCGGCACCCGCGGCAAGCCGCTGCTCCTCGGTCAACTGGCGGTGGGTTGTCGAGGCCGGATGCAGAATCAGGCTGCGGGTATCGCCGATATTCGCCAGATGGGAGAACAACCCGACGCTCTCGACCAGCCTGATCCCGGCCTCATAGCCGCCCTTCACGCCGAAGGTGAACACCGCCCCGGCCCCCTTCGGCAGGTATTTCCGTGCCAGCGCCCGGTATGGGCTGCTCTCCAACCCGGCATAGGACACCCACGCCACGCGCGGATGTGCCGCGAGATACGCCGCGACCGCCTGAGCGTTGGCGCAATGCCGCTCCATCCGCACGTGCAGCGTCTCGATGCCGGTGATGGTCAGGAACGCGTTCATCGGCGCCATTGACGGGCCGTAGTCACGCAACGCCACCGCCCGCGCCTTGGTGGTGAAGGCGAAATCGCCAAAGTTCTCGTAGAACCGCAGGCCGTGATAGGCCGGTTCCGGCTCCGTCATCGACGGGAATTTTCCCCCCTGCGCCCAATCGAATTTGCCCGACTCCACCACGATGCCACCCATTGAATTGCCGTGGCCGGCGAGGAACTTGGTAGTGGAGTGGGTGACGATGTCGGCCCCCCACTCGAACGGGCGGCACAGATACGGCGTCGCCAGGGTGTTATCGACGATCAGCGGCAGCCCGGCCGTATGCGCGATCTCGGCGATGGCCGCCAGATCGACGATGACGCCGCCGGGGTTGGCCAGGCTCTCGACGAAGATTGCCTTGCACTTCGGCGTCAGGGCGCGGCGGAAGTTCTCCGGGTCCGCCGGATCGACGAAGTGGCAGGTCCAGCCCAGCTTCTTGAACGACAGGCCGAACTGGGTCAGCGAGCCGCCATACAGATTGCGTGACGCCAGGAACTCGTCGCCCGGCTCCATCAGGGTGGCGAACACCAGGAACTGCGCGGCATGCCCGGATGCGGCGGCGACCGAGGCGCGCCCGCCCTCCAGACTCGCGACCCGTTCCTCCAGCACCGCGACTGTCGGGTTGGTCAGGCGGGAGTAGATATAGCCGAAATTGTGGAGGTTAAATAACGATGCCGCGTGATCGACGTCGTCGAACACATAGGCAGTGGTCTGGTAGATGGGCGTGGCGCGCGCGCCCGTCGCCGGGTCGGGTGCGGCACCGGCATGAACCGCCCGGGTCTCGAAACCGTAGCTGACATTGGCCGCCGGCAACGGCCGCGGCTTGCGCGCGCGATCCGTGGGTGGCTGGGCGGCGCGGTTGCGAATGATGCCGGAGTTCACACCGCTCCAGGACAGTTCGCCGCCGAGACGGCCGAACTCGATCTTCGGGCAGCGGTTCATGATCACGGTCAGGCCGGCGGCCTCGCCTTTCGCGGCCGCCTCATCATTGCGAACGCCAAGCTGCATCCACACCACCTTGGCACCGATGGCGATGGCGTCGTCCACAATAGGGCCGGCGGAATCGGAGGCGCGGAACACGTCCACCATGTCGACGGGTTCGGGGATGTCGCGCAGGCTGGCGTAGATGCGCTCGCCCAGCAGATCCTTGCCGGCGGTGCCGGGATTGACCGGGATGACCCGGTAGCCTTTGCCCTGGAGGTACTTCATGACGAAGTAGCTTGGCCGGTTCCAGTTGGAGGAGGCGCCGACCATGGCGATGGTGCGCACCGACGAGAGAATGCCGCGCAGCAGGGAATCGGGATAGGAGATCGGGTCGAGTGCAGACATGCGCTTTATCGTAAGGCGACTCCCGGGAATAAGCGACTCGGGCGGATGGGCGTGTCCCGGCCAGGACGATGTAACCCGGAACTGCCCTGGTCAAATCCCGGGACAGGATTGGCGCCGATGCGAAACGGAGACCGCCGCCGCGACCCCAGCAACAAATTCGCGCCCGGACCGGCCTGTCGGGTGACGCATGAAGGCGCCCAGGCGCAGCGCGGTGGAGCGGAACCGCTTGCCCTCCATCTCCGCCAACTCGGCCGATGCGACGAGGAGCCGGGCATTGAAGACCCGCTGCGCCGAGCGGTTCTGCACGCAGGCCCGGTCGCGAAATCGCTCTCCGATCAACCGGACGGCGGCGATACGACGATCCAGCCTGGCGCTCTTGTTGCCCGGCCGGTGCATCAGGTAGGTCACCAACGGATCCGGATGGCAGCCCACCGGAGCGCATGCCGCGAGGCGCAGCCACAAGTCCCAGTCCTCGGTTGAGCGCAGTGTCTCGTCGAATCCGCCCATCGCGCGCAGGATGTCGGTTCGGGCCATGACCGTGGAGGTGCCGACGATATTCTCCGCATAGATCTGCGCCAGCGCATCGTCGCCCAACAGGAACGGTTCGGTGCTGTGGCCGTGGCGGGCCCGATAGCGCGGCCAGAATGTGAAACTGCAGCCCAGATAGTCTCCGGCGGGCGAGCGATGGCGATAGTCGGTAAACGAGAAGCCGATCCCCGGATTGGCGTGATGCATTCCGTATTGCAAATCGAGCTTGCCGGGTTCCCACCAGTCATCCGCATCCAGAAATGCGATGAGCGGCGCACGGGCAGCCGCGATGCCAAGATTGCGTGCCCGGGCCGAATTCTCGCCGGGCCCCGCGAGGACGACCAAGCGCCGGTCGCGCGCGCGCCGATCGGCGAGCCATTCGCCGGTCCCGTCAGTCGATCCATCGTCGATGACAATGATCTCGACATTCGGAAATCCGCCGATGGAGGCGATTGCCTTTGGCAGGTAGCGAAGCGTGTCCCGCGTTGGAATGATGACGGAGACAGCGGGAGTCGCAGGCATACTCTTGGTTCCAATTCAATCCGTAGTCGCTGCAACAGCGCGCGTCTGTCGATGCGTTACAGATTAAGCAATTACGATGCCGCGCCTATGGCGTGGCCTGTGGCAAAACGCGTTGCGAAATGCATCCGATATGCCCAACGCATTTTCCGGATGAAATGAAGGCTACACATTCGTCAGACACAGGATAGCAATCCGCCGTGAAAGCGAGACTCCGGCCGCGCCATCTCGTAGCGCCGATCACCGGGTCAAGCCTGGGGACAAGCTTCGATCGGCATCCACGCCTTTTCCTCGTGTAAACAAAGGCGTGGGTGGCGGGCCTGCGCCCCTTAGGCGTTAAAGTAGCGGTCCGGCGTCGCGTTTCCCGTCATGCCGACGAAGGTCGGCATCCACGCCTTTGTTGCTTGAACCCGCACCGCCAGGCGTGGATGGTCCGCCTTCGCGTACGATGACGAAAAGGCAACAGACGGCCCGTTGTCGTCCCGTTTTAACGCCCTTGCGACCTGCGCCCGCTCTTACGGCAACGGCGACCGTGGCGAAGCTCCGCCGCCTACAACTGATAGGGCCCACCCCGCTCGACCGCCCGCAGGTACGCCGGACGCGCATGAATCCGGTCCAGCCAGTCCAGCAACCGCGGCCAGCGCCGATCGAGGCCTGACCGCGCGACCGCTGCTTCCAATGCGAAACTGAGATGGATATCCGCCGCCGTGATCTCGTTACCGGCAAACCACGCGCTCTTGCCCAGCTCGGCTTCCATCAGGTCGAAATTGCGCAGAAGCTGAGGCTCCACCAGCATCTGCTTCAACCGCCCGGCGATCCCCCTGGTCACCGGCCGGATGAAGAACGGCACCTTCGCCTTCTCTATTTGGTCGAAGATCACATGCAGCAGCAGCAACGGCATCGCCGTGCCCTCGGTGTAGTGCAGCCAGTATAGATACCGCACGCGCTCCGGTGTCCCCGCCGCAGGCTCCAGCCGTCCGTTGCCGTAACGTTCCAGCACATAGGCGATGATCGCGCCGGACTCCGCCAAAACCAGATCGCCATCGCGGATTACCGGCAGCTTGCCCAGCGGATGGACCGCCAGCAACTCCGGCGGTGCGAGATTGGTCACCGGGTCGCGGAAATGCTTGACCACCTCGTACTCAAGCCCGAGTTCCTCCAGCAGCCACAAAATGCGCTGCGAGCGGGAGTTGTTAAGGTGATGGACGACGATCACAGCCGCCCTCCGCGACAGCCGCAAGCGCGTTCGCCGCGCCGGTTCGCACTCGTCTCGTCCATCAGCCCCGCATCCCTGTCAGTGCAGGAACCCAGGTTTACCCATTCCCGTAATGACTGGCAATCGCCTGCTCGGACTGCACCAGCCGCCGGAACAAACTCCAATACCCCTCGGCGCAGGCCGCGTAGGTGAAAGCGTTCGCGCGCCTCCGCAGCAGCGCCGCCGGCCAGCGGTCCGCCTCCGCCAGGACACGGCCGAATCCAAGGGCCAGCGCCTCAGGATCCTGCGGCGGAACCAGTAGCCCGTACCGTCCCCGGTCCAGAATATCGCCTGGCCCATACGGACAATCGGTCGACAGGATCGGCGTGCCGCACCCCATCGCCTCGACCAGGACATTGCCGAAACCTTCCGACCGCGACGACAGCACGAACGCGTCCGCCGCGCGCATATACGGCAGCGGATTTGGCACGAAGCCGACGAAGTCCACGTCCTCGGCGATGCCGAGCTCGGCCGCCAGAATTTGCAGATCATCCATCATCGGCCCGCTGCCGAGCAGCATCAGCCGCGCCGGAGACGTTTGCAAATGGATAGCGAAGGCGCGCAGCAAGGTGCGCTGGTCCTTCATCTCCACCAGACGCCCGGCGCTGACGAAAACCGGACGGTCCTTATGCGTCAGCCAGGGATGGCGCACCGGTTCAGCCGCCCGCGCCTCGAAATCGTCGCCGATGACGGCGTTGAAAATCGTGCTGACCTTGTCAGCGGGCAAACCGGCGTGACGCACCAGTTCATCGGCAATCCCGTCCGATACCGCAACGGCATGGTCGATGAACGGCGACAGCGCGCCATAGCACCACGGCACGACGCGATGCTTCCAGTTCACCGTCGCATGGAAGCCGGACGACAGCGGATTGTGCTGGCAAATCACCAGTTTCGTTCCGGTTCCGGCCATCGCGTTCGCCAACGACGCCGCCACATTGTTATGATCGACGTTCGCCATGAAAACCTGCGGCTGCTCATCGCGCAGATAACGGCGGAGGCGCAACACATCCTGCAATGTGCGCGCGCTGTCGAGATTGACGACAGGGATGCCATGCGGCAGCAGCGGAATCAGTTCGCCGCGCAGCTGATGCACCACAAGCGAAACGTTAACGTCCCGCTCCCGCAGCTCCTGCGCCAGGACGAGGCTCTGCCGCTCTACGCCACCGGGCGAGAGGTCGTGGATGTAGATTGCCGCCGACAAGCGCCCCGGCGCGGGACGACCGAAGCCGCCATCAATCCGCGCGCCAAACTGAAAGTCGGATTCGATAATCTGCACGCTGACTCCGTCAAAGATTCTGTTTCATGGTTTGGCAAACCAAAGCCGGCGGCGAAACCCCCGCGTTTGGTCCGTCTTGTGTAAGACCGCCGGACCAACCACACCGTTGATAAAGCGTTACTTAAAAAGCCGGGACGGTTCAATTGATTAGAGAAGTGTAAACCAGCCGCGCGGGTTGCCGGAGCCTGACTATCACGATGCCGTGCTGCCGGTATCTACGAGCCAACACCAGCGTCCGGCGAAACGATCCGAACACCACGACATGCGATTCGCACCAGCGGCGCCAGCACCCGGTGGCAGGAAGAATCGCTCTGCCGGCCAGCACATTTACAAGATTCGTCTGCATCCGGCGGTTCCAGCCCGGCGGCATCCGGCGGGAGAACGGGTTGTAGGCAGTGACGAACGCACCTTCCCTATGGTTGTATACGCGCAACAGACGGTCGATGCCAGCGCTCCGGCGGCCGATGCGGACGGTGATGCCGTCGACCGTATAGCGGGTCATGCGATAGGCGCGGCAGAGCGACGGATTGACGCGCGTGGCACCGGTCATTGTGCGGGCGGCGAGCTAACGGTCGTCGCGCAGAGCGGCGAACTCGACGTCGCGATGCACGTGCACCGACATCAGGATGCCGAACCCGACCATGACGGTCAGCATCGCCGAACCGCCATGCGACACCAGCGGCAGCGGCACGCCGCCGACGGGAATCACGCCCATCACCATGGCGATGTTGACGAATACGTAAAGAAAGAAATTGCAGCCGATACCAAGTGCCACCAGACGGCCGAACTGATGGCGGCAGCGCAACGCAATCAGCATTGCGCCGACGATGATCAGGGTCAGCAATCCCATCACCGCCAACCCGCCGACAAGGCCGAACTCCTCGCCGATCATTGTAAATATGAAATCGGTTTGCTTTTCCGGGAGGAAATCGAGGTGGCCCTGGGTGCCCTGCAGAAATCCTTTGCCCCACATGCCTCCGGAGCCCAGCGCAATCTTCGACTGGATGATGTTATAGCCGGCGCCGAGCGGGTCGCTTTCAGGATGCATGAAGGTGTCGATCCGCGCCCGCTGGTAGTCATGCAGATGCGCATAGGCGAACTGTCCCAGTAGCGGTATCGGCAGCACCACCAGCAGAAACTTCCACCAGCGCACCCCGGCGGCAAAGAAGATCGCGCCGCCCAGCATCGCGGTGATCGCCGCGGTGCCGAGGTTCGGTTCCTTCAGGATCAGCCCGACCGGGATCAGCACGGCGATCAGCGGCGGGATCAGGAACAGCGGGTTACCCATTCGCTCCCACGAGGCACGGTGGAACCAGGAGGCCAGCGCCAGCACCAGCGCCAGCTTCATCATCTCGCTCGGCTGGAGTTGCAGGCCGCCCAGGTCCAGCCAGCGTTGGGCGCCCTTGCCGACATGGCCCATGCGCAGCACCATCACCAGCAGCCCGACGCAGCCGATATAGGCCGGCCAGGCGAGTTTCTGAATGATGCGGATATCGACCAGGCCGATGGCCAGCATGATAACCACGCCGAAGGCGAAGCGCATGGCATGGCGGGCGGCATAGGGCTCGGGCGAGCCGCCGGCGGCGCTGTACAGCGCGACATAGCCGACACCCGCCAGGCAGCACAGCAGCGCGACATAGATCCAGTTGATCTGCAGCACCTTGGCCACGAAGTCGAAGGAGGGCTCGCGCCACAACCTGCGGTCCATCAGGAACGTACCTCCGCGACCTGGGCCGAGGGCGGCTCCGTGCGGTTGCCCGGATCGCGCTTCAGTACCTCGGTCATGATGTCGTGCGCCATCGGCGCGGCGGCGGCGGCACCGGCGTTGCCGTGCTCGATCACCACCGCCAGGGCGTAGCGCGGGGCGTCATACGGCGCGAAAGCCACGAACAGCGCATGCGGGCGGTATTCCCAGGGCAGCTTTTGGCTGTCGAAATGCCCGCTCTCGCGCAGTTCGCGCGACACCCGCCGCACCTGCGCAGACCCTGTCTTGCCCGCCAGTTGCACTCCGGGATCGGCCAGCTTAGCCAGCGGCGCCGTGCCGCCGGCCTCATTCACCACCGCCCACATGCCCTCGCGCACCGCATGCAGCAGCTTTTCCGGCATCCCCAGCACCGGCCAATCCTCGGGCTCGGAGCCGGGCTGCAAAGCGCCGGCCAGCTTGCGGGTCAAGTGCGGCTGCACCATGCGCCCGCTGGCGATGCGGGAGGCGTAGGTAGCGAGTTGCAGCGGGGTCACCTGGATATAGCCCTGGCCGATGCCGCTGACGATGGTGTCGCCGACATTCCAGGGGTGGCCCTTGGCCATGCGCCACTCCCGCGTCGGAATCAGTCCGCTGCGCTGGCCGGGCAGGTCGAGTTCCAGCTCCGTCCCCAGGCCGAGCCGGTTCGCCATGGCGGCGATGTGGTCGATGCCGGTGCGCCGCGCGACCTCGTAGAAGAACACGTCGCAACTGTTCTTCAGCCCGCCGCGCAGGTCGAGCGTGCCGTGGCCGCCCTTGCGCCAGCAATGGAACCGGGTGTCGCCGAGGTCGAGGTAGCCCGGGCAGCCGATATGATCGCCCGGCGACAGCGTCCCGGCCTCCAGCGCCGCCAGCGCGACCGCCATCTTGAAGGTGGAGCCCGGCGCATACAGGCCGGACGTCGCCTTATTGATCAGCGGGGTGCGGCGGTCCCGGGTCCATTCCAGCCATTGCGCCTGCGACACGCCGGAGTTGAACACCGACGGATCGAAGGACGGGTTGGTCGCCATCGCCAGGACTTCGCCGTTGCGGCAGTCCATCACCACGGCGCTGGCGCTCTCGTCACCCAGCGTGGTCAGCACCGATTGCTGCAGCCCGGCGTCGAGGGTCAGCCCGACATCCTCGCCCTGCACGCCCTCCAGGCGGTCCAGCTCGCGGATCACCCGGCCGACGGCATTGACTTCCAGTTGCACCGACCCGGCGCGGCCGCGCAGCCCGAGGTCGTGGTATTTCTCCATCCCGGCGCGGCCGAGGCGCAGGCCGGGCAGGCCGAGCAGCGGATCATCGGCAACATCGGACTCGTTGGGCGGCGCAACGTAGCCGACGATATGCGCCAGCTTGTTGCCGAACGGGTATTCGCGGCTGGTGCCGGCATCGACAACGATGCCGGGCAGGTCGGGGGCGTTGACCTCGATCGCCGCCATCTCGTCCCACGTCAGGAATTCGCGGATCAGCACGGGGATGAACTTGCGCCTGCGGTGCAACTCTCGGTCGATGCGGGCGCGCTCATACTCGTTCAGCGGCAGCAGGGCGGAGAATGCGTCCAGGGTCGCCGGCACATTGTTGGCCTGTTCGGCGACCAGCACGGCGCGCCAATTGGTGCTGCTGCCGGCGATGACGGCGCCGAAGCGGTCGAGGATGCGCCCGCGCGGCGGCGCGATCATCCGGGCGCTGATGCGGTTTTCATTCGCCAGCGTGGTGTAGCGCGCGCCGTCCTCGACCTGGACCTGGTACAGCCGCGCTGAGAGGGCGCCGAGGATCGCCACCTGGCCGCCCATCAGCAGCAGGGCGCGCCGGGTGAACACGCCGGTGCGTTCGGCATCGCGGCGCATGGTCAGGCGTCCTCCGGGTTGGCGACCGAGCGATGCGCGGCGGCGAACGGCACGGCGAGCGCGGGATAGATCGCGACGCTGAGCACCGCCATGAAGACTGCCGGGCGGGGCGAGAGCAGGCGGAAGTCCAGCAGCATGACCAGCAGCCAGATCGCCAGCGAGGCGGCGGATGCGATCAGCGCGAACACCAGCCAGATCCAGAGGAATCCGTGCAGCGCCAGGCCGCGCCGCAACGCCATCGCCACGCCGTGCACGCACAACAGGGTGAACACGCCGGCGCCGAGCGGCAGATAGCCGAGCAGGTCGAGCAGCAGGCCGATGACGAAGACCAGAGGCGGCGGAAAGCTTTCCGGACGGAACAGCGACCAGAACCAGACCGAACACAGCGCCACGGCGGGCAGCAAGGTGGTCTGGCCGGCGATCCCGAGCGGGGCCTTCGTGAGCAGCATCAGGAGAATGGTGATACAGGCCGGAAACCCGGACCGGGCGGCGATATCCAGCCGCCGCCCCAGTGTCGGCCGCGGCCTTATGCCCGGGCGGCGGTCGATATAGGCCATGTCATGCCGATCCGGGGAACGACGGAACGAACGCCGCCCTCGCCACGTCATGGTCCGCGCAGGCGGAGCATCCACGCCTTGCGATGCTCGCTAGCTGTTTTCGGGCCGGCTGCCGTCCCATCGTCATGGTGCGCGAAGGCGCACCATCCACGCCTTGCGGTGCGGGTTCAGGCAAAGGCGTGGATGCCGACCTGCGTCGGCATGACGGGGGTAATCGCGACCGCCGCGGCGCGATTTCAACGCCCATGGGCCTTCGCCCGTCAAGACGAGGAATGAATGCCGTGCCGTCCATCAATGGCGCCCCGGGGTCGCGCGGCTGGCCGGTTCGGGCGCGGTGACGCCGGTCAGGCCGTAGTCGAAGATGCGCACGACCTCCAGCTTCTGCAGCATCGCCGCCGGTTCCACCTCCGGCGCGCCGTTGCCGGTGTAGTGCACGGCGCCAATCGGCAAATTGGCCGGGAAGGCATTGGCCTCGGCCGATGTGACGATCCGCTCGCCTTCCTGCGGCACCACGCCTTCCGGCCAATACAGCAGCCGCGGTCGCGGGCCGTTGGTGCCAATCAGGATCGCATGCGCGCGGGAGGTTTCGAGCGTGACCGGGATGCGGCTGTTCAGGTCGGTTATCAGCAGGACGCGCGCGGTGCGCGACCCGACCTCGGTGACCCGGCCCACCAGGCCGCGCTCGTCCACCGCGATCTCGCCCTTGCGGATGCCATGGTTCGGGCCGACGGACAGCAGCACCGCCCGGGCGTAGACGCCGCCCGCATCGGCGACGACGCGCGCGGTCAGGAACGATGCGTCGGGATCGGGGATCCAGTGCAGGCTGGCCTTCAGCCGCTGGTTTTCGGCGTCCAACGCGAGGGCGATGGTTTGCCAGCGCCGCAGTTTCTCGTTTTCATCCCGCAGGCGGGCGTTCTCGTCGCGCATGTCCCACAGGTTGATCGCCTCGGTCACCGCGTTGTGCATATCGCCCAGCGGCGCCGCCAGGGCGGCGTAAATCGGCGCCAGCCCGTCGGCGAGCGCGGTCCGTGCCCGCTCGGCCAGCAGGGTGTCGGCCTTGCCGAGCAGCATCATCGCGAAGGACGCAACGATCAGGACCGGCAAGGTAAGCCGTGCCAGGGCCTGGCGAGCCTGAATCGAGAGGCGGATCATGGTCACCTTCAGCCGGAGAGCATCAAACCAAAGTCGCCATGGCCAGTACCACCCGTCATGGCCCGGCTTGTCCGGGCCACCTATACCAGCAAGGCGCCGCGATAGGTGGCCCGGACAAGCCGGGCCATGACGGGTGAGGTATGGTGCCGGCCCGAAGCGTTACGCTAGTACATGCTTGTCAGCACGTTACTCAAACGCTTGCGTTCTTCTAGCGCACGTCCGGTGCCCAATGCCACACATTGCAGCGGGTTTTCCGCGATCACCACCGCCAGCCCGGTGGCCTCACGCAAGACCTGGTCCAGCCGGTACAGCAAGGCGCCGCCGCCGGTCAGCACGATGCCCTTGTCGACGATGTCGGCGGCCAGTTCCGGCGGGGTGTTCTCCAGCGCGACCTTCACCGCCTCGATGATGGCGGAGACCGGTTCGGCCAGGCTTTCGGCGATCTGCCGCTGGCTGACCAGCACTTCCTTCGGCACGCCATTCATCATGTCGCGGCCGCGCACTTCGCGGTACGGGCCGTCGTCGCCGCTATCGACCCAGGCGGCGGCGCCGATATCCATCTTGATCCGCTCGGCCGAGGACTCGCCAATCAGCAGGTTATGGTTGCGGCGGATGTAGCTGATGATCGCCTCATCCATCTTGTCGCCGCCGACACGCACGCTGCGTGAATACACGATGCCGCCGAGCGAGATCACCGCGACCTCGGTCGTGCCGCCGCCGATATCGACGACCATCGATCCGGACGGCTCGGTCACCGGCAGGCCGGCGCCGATGGCGGCGGCCATCGGTTCCTCGATCAGTTGCACGCGGCGGGCGCCGGCGCTTTCGGCACTTTCCTGGATCGCGCGGCGCTCCACCGCGGTGGAACCGGAGGGCACGCAGATGATGATCAGCGGCGAGGCGAAGCGGCGCCGGTTATGCACCTTGCGGATGAAGTGCTTGATCATCTCCTCGGCGACTTCGAAGTCGGCGATCACCCCGTCGCGCAGCGGGCGGCTGGCGGTGATGTAGCCGGGGGTGCGGCCGAGCATCATCTTGGCTTCTTCGCCGACGGCGACGACCTGCTTCTTGCCGCGGACATCCGCAATGGCGACGACGCTGGGTTCCGCCAGGACGATGCCGCGTCCCTTGACGTAGACGAGGGTGTTGGCGGTGCCAAGATCGATGGCCATGTCGGCTGACATAAAGCCGAGCATGCGTGCGAACATCAGAAAAGCCTTTGTGGTGATAACGTAGGGGAGCAGCCGGAAGGCCCCGGGCTTTAGCCCCCGGCTCCCGGGTTCACAAGGGTTTGTTGACAATCCGTTGATCGACTGCCCCGAAACCTTCAGCTTTTCGCCATCGTTTCAATAGCTTCGAGGCTGAGGGTCGCCGCGTTTCAAAGGAGGATTTCATGCAAGCATCACCTTACATCCTGCTTCTGGCGGTCGCCTTCGGTCTCGCGGGGTGCGGCAGTTCGCCCGGGACGCGGGCGGTGACCGGCGGCCTGATGGGTGCGGGCGCCGGTGCCGGCGTGTCGGCGATTACCGGCGGCAAGCCGGCGACCGGAGCGCTTATCGGCGGCGGCGTCGGGGCTGTCGGCGGCGCCGTCACCGGACGCTAGCCCGCGCAGGACGTGGCGGAGCGTGCAGCGCCGCCACGTCGTGCCCGCGATCGTCCAGGCGCCGTGGATCACCGGCTCATTTGATGCGGGGGCACGAACCCATCCTCGGCATGGTCCGCTGACACGGCCCCATAGGCGTTAAAATAGCGGGCGGCGGTTGCCGCTTCCCCCCGTCATGCCGACGGAGGTTGGCATCCAAGCCTTTGCCTGAACCGGCACCGCAAGGCGTGGATGGTGCGCCTCCGCGCACCATGACGGGGGACAAACGCAGCCGCCGCGGCACTATTTTAACGCCGATGGGGGGCAGCCCGTTCGGTCAGGATCGGCTTCCGCGGCGCATGCGGGGGACTGCCTGGCCGATGGCCGCCGCCAGCGCGGACTTGACCAGCGACCCGGCGATGAACGGGACGACACCGACCGCCAGCGCCTCGGGAGCGCCGACGAACAGCGAGAGCCAGGCGCAGCCGATGGCGAGGATCACGGCATGACCGGCCGTGAAGGACAGGAATGAGCCGATCGCGCCCCGGCTCCAGCCGATTTGTGTCAGCCGGCCGGCCAGCCATGCCGCCGGGACGAAGCTGATCAGATATCCTCCGGTCGGACCGGTCAGATGCGCCAGGGTGCCGGACCCGTTGGCGAAAACCGGCAGCCCCGAGGCGCCCTCCGCGAGATAGAGCAGAACCGCCGCCATCCCGAGCCGCGGTCCGAGCAGGCTGCCGAGCACCAGCACCGCCAGCGACTGCATGGTGATCGGCACCGGCACCATCGGCACGGCGATCTGCGCCGAGAGCGCAAGGACGGCGCTGCCGCCTAAAGCCGCCAGTCCGCCTGAAAGCCACCGCATCCCGGTCGAGGATCCGGCGCCCCGTCCGGCGGAGGGTAGATACGCATTCAACAAAGTTGTCACAACGGTCTCCAAAATCGGATGGTGTGGGCTTTATCCGCCCGGAGCCGGGAAGCCAATAGGCCGCCTGCACGCCGATCGGCGATCTTATCAAGGCGGCGCGCCGGTAGCGGATCGCAGGCACGGCGTCGCAAGTGCGCTCTTGACCGGCACGACCGACCCGAACCATATACCGCGCCTGCGCCGGGGGTCCGGTGGCAGAGTGGTGATGCATCGGACTGCAAATCCGCGTATGCCGGTTCGATTCCGGCCCGGACCTCCAATCCCTTGAATATCGGTAGTCATTCGTTTTCAGGCGCGCTCCCCGGGTTCACGCCAGAATACCTGAACGCCACGGGTCTTTCTCCCGGATGTTGCGGGCGATTTCGTTGTGCCCGAGCGTCGCCGGCGCCATCGCCACTGGGCGGATGCCGTCAAACTCGTAACTGCGCTCGCCCGCCCGTGTTGCGGCCCACGCCAGGAACTGCTCCTTGGACCATACGTCGGGGTCGATGCGCCGGGCTGCCACAGTCATCAGCGAGCCTCTCCTACCGCAGCATATCCTGTTGGCGCGGCACGGTCATAAGCTTTCCGGCGCCCCTGAAGCGGGGCGGCGCGGACGGGAGATCGTTTTCGCGGTTCAGCGGCGTGCTCCCGGAATCGGGTGAAACCTACTTGTCCACAGGATTCTGCGACTTGACTCGATTCGGAGATTGCCACGCTTCCGCCGGCCCCATACTGTATTTAGTAGGTAACGTCCACCAAGGAGCCTGCATATGGTATGGAACGAGGAGACGATCCGCCACCTGCGCGATCTCTGGGCAGAGGGTCATTCTACTGCCGAGATCGGCCGCCGGCTTGGCGTGTCCAAGAATGCGATCGTGGGCAAAGCTCACAGGCTGGATCTGGATGCCCGCCCCTCGCCTATCCGCCGGGAAGGCCCGAAACCCCTGGTGGATCGTTCGGCAGCCTATCCCCGGGTTGCGGGTCCGACGCTGCCGCCGCTGGCCAGCGCCATCGTACCTGCCCACGCCGTGCCGGGTTACGCCGCGCCGGTGCATGCCGCCCCTCGGCCGGCCGCGCCCCGTCCGGTTGCCGTGGAACCTGGCGTGCCGGTCCAGTCTGCCGCGGTCTCGAATGTCCAGCCGCTACGGGCGCTCTCGCCGGCTCCGGCCCGTCCGATGGCTGCGCCATCTCCCGCTCCGGTTCCGCCGCCTCGCCCGGTGGCCCCGCCCTCCGTCCAGCCTCGCCGATCGGCTGCGGCGTGCTGCTGGCCGATCGGCGAGCCGGGCACGAAGACGTTCAGGTTCTGCGACGACACCTCGCTCCCCGGCAAGCCGTATTGCGACGAGCACGCCAAGCTGGCCTATGTGAGAATTCGTGACCGCAAGGAAGATGCCGCCTGAGGCCGGAAAAAGGGGCCGAACGGCTTTGCGGAGCCGGTGTTGCGTGGCTATAAGGTGACCCCGTCTCCTGAAAGCCCCGCTTCCTGAAAGCCGAGTCCGATATGGCAACGCAAGCCGAACTCTTCGCCGATGCCCGCAAGCGGATGGTGGACAGCCAGATCCGCCCGAACCGGGTAACCGACCCGCGCGTCCTGGCGGCCATGCGCCGCCTGCCGCGGGAACGCTTCCTGCCGCCCGCCGCACTGCCGCTGGCCTACTCCGATGAAGACGTGCCGCTCGGCAACGGCCGATACATGCTGGAACCGATGGTGCTAGCGAAACTGTTGCAGGCCGCCAATCTGCTGGAGCATGAGCGGGTGCTGGTCGTTGGTGCCGGCACCGGATATGGCGCGGCGGTCCTCGCCGCCTGCGGCTGCCGTGTCGTCGCGCTGGAGGAGGATCCCGCGCTGCTGGCGATCGCCGAGGCGATCCTGCCGCAGGAGGCGCCCGGGGTGACTTTGGCGTCCGGGCCGTTGAGCGCCGGCTGGCCGGGACATGCCCCCTACGACCTGATCCTGATCGAGGGCGCAGTGCCGGACGTGCCGCCTGCCCTGGCAGCGCAGTTGCATCAGGAGACCGGGCGGCTGCTGACCGCGATCTGTTGCGACGGCCGCGCCACCCGCGCCGTGCAGGCCGAGGTGACAGGCAGCAGCCTCGGGATGGCGGCGATCTTCGACTGCAACACGCCGCCGATACCATCCCTGCGCCGCGCGCCGGCCTTCGCATTCTGATGCACCCGGCGGGTTGCGATGCCTGCCCGGATGCAACGGAAAGCTGGACATCGCGGTGCGTTTCAGCCGAAATCGCGTTCGGCAGCCTGCCGTTTTGCGGGTTTTTGCCGTCGCGTTAACGATTCCTTCAGATAACGGTGCGATAAGCCTGCCAATACGGCCGGCGGTCCAGCCGAAAAAGGGTGCCGAATGAGTATGCGTCATGCTCTGCTCGCCAGTTTCAGTCTGGTCGCTCTGACGGTCGCCGCCGGTGCGCAGACACCGCCGAAGGCCGCCTCGCCTGCGTCCGCGGCGGCCGCCTCGGCGGCGCATGCGGCGTTGACCGGAGTTCCGCACACGTTGGCCGAGTCGCTGGCGATGACCTACTCCAACCAGCCGGCGCTGCAGGCGGAGCGGGCAAAACTGCGGGCGACGGACGAAAACGTGCCCACGGCGCTGGCCGGGTGGAAGCCGCAGGTCACACTCGCCGGCACGGCAGGGTATGGGGATGGCGTAACGCGGGCTTACACGCCGACGTTGCAAACGGTTGTGAATGCCCGGAACGATCGGCTGATAGCGACGGCTCAGGCAACGGCGACCCAAAATATTTACACCGGAGGCCGGACGCAGGCCAACGTCAACAAGGCCAAGAATCAAGTCTACGCCGAACGCGCCACGTTGATCGCGCAGGAGCAGACCAGCTTCAGCAACGCTATCCAGGCCTATGTCAACGTGATCCAGGACCAGCAGCTTCTGGCTCTTGATATCAACAACGAGCAGGTGCTCTCGAAGCAGTTGCAGGCCACCAACGACCGCTTCCGCGTCGGCGAGATCACCCGCACGGACGTGGCGCAGGCCGAAGCCGCGTTGGAAGGTGCGAGGGCCACGCGCGAAACCGCCGAGGGCACGCTGCAAACCGCCCGCGGGACCTTCCAGCAGTATATTGGCGTCATGCCGCCGCCCGACCTGGTGGAACCTCAGCCGCTGAGCCTGCCGGTCAAGAGCGAACGCGATGCGGCCCAGCTCGCCACCATTAACAATCCGAACGTGATCACCGCCGCGTTCAATGACGCCGCGGCGAAAGACGCGATCGACGCCGCGTTCGGCGCGCTGTTGCCGCAGGTCAGCCTGCAAGGGCAGACGTTCCAGCAGCAAAACTCCGGCGCGCGCAGCACGTCCGGGAACGGCTACGCTTTGACGGCGCAGCTTTCCGTGCCGGTCTATCAGGGCGGCTCAGAATATGCGGCAGTCCGCCAGGCCCGCCAGGCAGAGCAACAGACCTCGCGGCTGGTCGATGACGCCAAGCGGACGGCGGTGCAGAACGCGGTGCAGGCATGGGACACGCTGGTCGCCGCCAAGGCCGCCGCCGACAGCACGCGCGCGCAGATCCGCGCCAACCAGATCGCGCTGGAGGGCGTGGAGCGCGAGGCGATCGTCGGCAGCCGCACCACCCTGGACGTGCTGAACGCGACGCAGGCGCTGCTGACCTCCCGCACCACGCTGGTGCAGAACCTGGCGCAGTTGATCACCGCCTCCTACGGGGTCGCCGCCGCCATCGGCCGCCTGACCGCGCGCGATCTGCATCTGGCGGTGCCGCTGTATGACGACACCGCCTACTACCAGGCGGTCAAGGACAGGTGGGTCGGCCTGTCCGACTACGCGACCAGCCAGCCGGGACGCTAACCGATGTCAACACACTGTCACCGATGAGCACCACGCAGCCTCCTGCCGATACAGCCCCCGGAGACGCAGCAGATCCGTCGATGGAGGAGATCCTCGCCTCCATCAGGCGAATTTTGAACGAGGAAGAGCAGCCGGCCGAGTTGGAGCTGCCACCGGAAATGCCGCCCGAGGAGGATGTATTGGTGCTGGACCAGTCCATGCTGGTGGCGCCGCCGGAGCCGGTGCACGAGGAGCAAGCGCCGGTCGCTGAATCCGCCGCTGTTCCGCCCGCGGCGACGGTGCCGGTTCCGCGGCCTCGCCCGGAGACGGAAGCGCTGGTTGAAGGCCCGCCGCCCGCGCCCTTCGCTGCGCCTGTGTTGGCCCCGGACCTTGTCGCGCCCGAGGCCGCCGCCGCCGCGGCATCGTCCGTCGGCAGCCTGATGCGCACGCTCGCGGCGGGCCGGGCGACGCAGGTGTGGTCCGGCGGGCCGACGCTGGAGGACATGGTGCGGGCCGAACTGCGGCCGCTGCTGAAGGACTGGCTGGATACCAATCTGCCGCCGCTGGTGGAACGTCTGGTCCGCGCCGAGATCGAGCGGGTCGTCAATCGGGCGGTGCCCTGATACCTGTGCAACCGCCGTCATGTCGGCGCAGGCGACGCCCGATCGTCATGGTGCGCGCAAGCGCACCATCCACGCCTTGCGGTGGCGCTTGCGCCAAAGGCGTGGATGGCGGGCCTCCGCCCGCCATGACGGCGTCGGCGACGGTGCCCAACTGCCACGTTAAACGCGGGCTGGTATCACATGGCCCCCGGCCTTTTCTGACAACCATGACGCGGGCATTTCGGCAGCCGCTGCGCCGAACCGCGGGAGATCGTGATGACCTTAGATAGCCGGTTCGCTCCGGGCGATGTGGAACCCCGCCTCTACACAGGATGGGAGTCGGCGGGCAGCTTCGCCTGCGACCCGGACTCGAACGCGCCGCCCTTCACCATCATGATCCCGCCGCCGAACGTCACCGGCAGCCTGCATATGGGCCACGCGCTAACCTTCACCCTGCAGGACACCCTGGTGCGCTGGCGGCGAATGCAGGGCCGCGACGCGCTGTGGCAGCCGGGCACCGACCATGCCGGCATCGCCACCCAGATGGTGGTGGAGCGCCTGCTCGCCGCCGAAGGCAAGGACCGCCGGGAGATGGGGCGCGAGGCGTTCCTCGAACGCGTCTGGCAATGGAAGGCGGAGTCCGGCGGGACGATCACCACGCAGTTGCGCCGCCTGGGCGCCTCGCTGGACTGGCCGCGCGAGCGCTTCACCATGGATGACGGGTTGTCCGCCGCGGTGAAGGAGACCTTCGTCACGCTGTATAACCAGGGCCTGATCTATCGCGACCGCCGGCTGGTGAACTGGGACCCGAAGCTGCAGACGGCGATCTCCGACCTCGAGGTGGAGAACCGCGAGATCAAGGGATCGCTGTGGTATCTGCGCTATCCGATCGAGGGCGAGCCGGGGCAGTTCATCATCGTCGCGACGACGCGGCCGGAGACGATGCTGGGCGACACCGCCGTGGCGGTGCATCCCGATCACCCGGTCTACGGCGCGCTGATCGGCAAGCGGGCGATCCTGCCGCTGGTGGGCCGCTCCATCCCGATCGTAGCGGACACGTACGCCGATCCGGAGAAGGGCACCGGGGCGGTGAAGATCACGCCGGCGCATGATTTCAATGACTTCGAAGTCGGCCGCCGCCACGATCTGCCGATGCCGTCGGTGCTCGATCGGCAGGCGAATATTACGCTGGAGGAGATCGAGGACGTGCTGGCGACAGGGCCGGACACGGCGTTCGTGCGCTCGCTGGCAGGGCAGTCCCGGTTCGCCGCCCGCTCCGCCATCGTTGCCGAGCTGGAGCGGTTGGAGCTGCTGGAGAAGATCGAGCCGCACGTCAACCAGGTGCCGCATGGCGACCGCGGCGGCGTGCCGGTGGAGCCGTTTCTCACCACGCAATGGTACTGCAACGCCGGCGTATTGGCGAAACCGGCGATCGAGGCGGTGGAAACCGGCCGGACCGTGTTCGTGCCGAAGCAGTGGGAGAACACCTTCTTCGCCTGGATGCGTGACATCCAGCCGTGGTGCATCTCCCGGCAATTGTGGTGGGGGCACCGCATCCCGGCCTGGTACGGGCCGGACGGCTCCGTCTTTGTCGCCAAGGACGCGGCCGATGCGGCGGTGCAGGCGCGAGCGGCGTATGGGCGCGACGAAGAGCTGGTGCAGGACGAGGACGTGCTGGACACCTGGTTCAGTTCAGCGTTGTGGCCGTTCTCGACGCTCGGCTGGCCGGAGCAGACGAAGGAGGTCGAGCGGTATTACCCGGGCGACGTGTTGGTCACCGGCTTCGACATCATCTTCTTCTGGGTCGCCCGGATGATGATGATGGGACTGCACATGATGGGCGACGTGCCGTTCCGCACCGTCTACATCCATGGCCTGGTCCGCGACGAGAAGGGCCAGAAGATGTCGAAGTCGCGCGGCAACGTCATCGACCCGCTGGAGCTGATCGACAGTTTTGGCGCGGACGCGCTGCGCTTCACCATCTGCTCGCTGACCGGTCCGGGGCGCGATGTGAAGCTGGGCGCCTCGCGGGTGCAGGATTACCGCGGCTTCGTCACCAAGCTATGGAACGCGGCGCGGTTCTGCGAGATGAACGGTATGCAGCCCGATCCGGCGTTCGATCCGGCGGGAGCAAAACTGCCGCTGTCGCGCTGGCTGCTGGACACGGCGAACACCGCGGTGGCCGACGCGACAGCCGCGCTGGAGGTTTACCGCTTCGACGAATACGCCGCCGCCGGCTACCGGTTCGTCTGGAACAATTTCTGCGACTGGTTCCTGGAACTGGCGAAACCGCTGCTGGCGGAGGGCGCCGACCCGGCCGATGCCGCCGAAATCCGGGCGGTGGGGGCGCATGTGCTGGGATTGATCCTGCGCCTGCTGCATCCGTCGATCCCGTTCGTCACCGAGGAGCTGTGGGACCGGTTCGGCTATGGCGAGCCGTGCAGCCTGATTGGCGCCGCCTGGCCGGATGCTGTTCCGGTGACCGATGCCGCTGAGGCGCGGTCGGAACTCGACTGGGTGATCCGGCTGATTGGCGAGGTCCGCTCTGTGCGGGCGGAGATGAACGTGCCGCCGAGCAAGCCCTCACCCGTCCTGCTGCGCGATGCGCGGGCCGATGTGCTGGGACGGGTCGATCGGTGGATCGAGGCGATCCGCCGCCTGGCGCGGGCGTCGGACGTGCAGGTGCTGACCGGGGATGTGCCGAAGGGTTCGGCCCAGGCCGTGCTGGACGAGACGACGATCGTGTTGCCGCTGGAGGGGTTGATCGACATCGCGGTGGAGCGGACGCGTCTGGCCAAGGACCGCGACAAGCTTGTCGTGGACGCGAAGAAGATGCGGCAGAAGCTGGACAACCCGGAGTTCGTCAGCCGCGCGAAGGAGGAAGTGGTGGCGGAGAACCGCGAACGCCTGGCGAGCTTCGAAGCCGAGATCGCCCGGTTGCAGGCGGCGCTGGATCGTCTGGAGTAGGGGCGAAGGATGGCGATCGGCACGGGCCGTTGATCCTGTGTCATGGCGGATGGCTTTTGTGTCATGGCCGGACTTAGTCCGGCCATCCACGACTTTGCCGCCGCGCATACCGTAAGTCGTGGATGGCCGGGACAAGCCCGGCCATGACACGGGGACAACAGCCAAACCGAGGAACCGCTCATTCTCCCCATTGACGCGGGCCGCAGGGCTTCCTACTATACGAATCCTTCCTGATAATCGGGTGGCTGTGCCTAAGCAACGCACGCTCCGATCAAGAAATTTCCAACCGGCTGCCAGACGCGGGGCTTTCAGGCCCGATCGCCGCTCAGGCTGATTCCCTCCCCGCACCCAGCCTTCATGTCCAAGGCACACCCCACATGCATCTTGCGGAACTGAAGAAAAAGACCCCGGCCGAACTGGTCAACTTCGCCGAGTCACTTCAGATCGAAAACGCGTCGTCCTTGCGCAAGCAGGATATCATGTTCGCGATCCTGAAGAACCTCGCGGACAACGACCAGGCCATCCAGGGCGACGGCACCCTGGAGATCCTCTCCGACGGATTCGGCTTCCTGCGCAGCCCCGAAGCCAACTATTTGCCCGGCCCCGACGATATCTATGTCAGCCCGAGCCAGGTGCGCCGCTTCGGCCTGCGCACCGGCGACACCGTGGACGGCCAGATCCGCGCGCCGCGCGACGGGGAGCGCTATTTCGCGCTGCTCAAGGTCGATGCGGTGAATTTCGAAGCACCGGACGCCGTGCGCCACCGCGTCAACTTCGACAACCTGACGCCGCTGTATCCTGACGAACGCCTGAAGATGGAGATGGAGAACTTCCAGTCCGTCGCCAAAGGCCCGGTGAAGGACTTCACGCCACGGGTGATCGATTTGATCTCCCCTGTCGGCAAGGGCCAGCGCGCGCTGATCGTTGCTCCGCCGCGCACCGGCAAGACGGTGATGTTGCAGAACATTGCCGCCGCCATCGCCGCCAACCATCCGGAAGTCTTCCTGATCGTCCTGCTGATCGACGAGCGGCCCGAGGAAGTCACCGACATGGCGCGCAGCGTCAATGGCGAGGTGATCAGCTCCACCTTCGACGAGCCGGCGACGCGGCACGTGCAGGTGACGGAAATGGTGCTGGAGAAGGCCAAGCGGCTGGTCGAGCACAAGCGCGACGTGGTGATCCTGCTGGACAGCATCACCCGGCTGGCGCGCGCCTATAACACCGTGGTGCCGTCATCCGGCAAGGTGTTGACCGGCGGTGTCGATGCGAATGCGCTGCAACGGCCGAAGCGTTTCTTCGGTGCGGCGCGCAACATCGAGGAAGGCGGGTCGCTGACGATCATTGCGACGGCGCTGATCGATACCGGCAGCCGGATGGACGAAGTCATCTTCGAAGAGTTCAAGGGCACCGGCAACTCGGAAATCATTCTGGATCGCAAGCTGTCCGACAAGCGGTCGTTCCCGGCGATCGACATCACCAAGTCCGGCACGCGCAAAGAAGAGCTGCTGGTTGAGCGCAGCGTGCTGACGAAGATGTGGGTGCTGCGGCGTATCCTGAACCCGATGGGGACGGTGGATGCGATGGAGTTCCTGTTGGATAAGTTGAAGTACAGCAAGACGAATAATGATTTCTTTGACGCGATGAATACCTGAGCTTTGTTCCATGGTGACCGGGGCGTTCCGCCTCGGTACGTCCGCTGGGCGCACCGCGCGCCTAACGTCATGGCGGGGCTTGCGCCATAGCCGAGGGGGTTACGCATCGTTGACGACGCGTATGATCTCAAGTCGCGGTGTTCCGAAGTTCAGCAAGAGGCAGAGCCAGAGACCGCTTCCCTTGAGATAGTTGATACACTGGGCCCGGTGGACGGCATCCAGCGTCGTAACCGCCTTGAGCTCGACCAGAACAGTCTTCTCGACCAGCGAGTCCGCGGCATAGGAACCGACGACCACACCGTCATAGTGGACGGTGACAGGATGCTGCTGCTCAACCAACAGGCCGGCTTTACGCAATTCATGCGCCATGGCATTTTCGTAGACCTTTTCGAGAAAACCAACTCCGAGCGCATTCGACACAACAAGCGCGCAGCCGATGATTTTCTTGGAAAGCTGATCCTCGAAGAGCCTATTTGTGTTCATTTGTGTTCATTTGTGTTTCAAAATTTGCTCAAACGGTCGAAGGCGGTGCCTATTGCTACCAAGCAATGGAAACACAAATGAACACAAATAAGTGGCGTTTGGACTCTCGTTTTGGGCGGCCCATCGCAAGTTGGCCCCCGGGTAATCCGCGTTTGATCGCCATCCACTCCACGCCGGCCGAAACGCTGGAGCTCCCGCGAACATCGTCATGGCGAATGGGGCCAACGACAACGCAGCGGCCGATGCGCATCTGTTCTGGACGTGCGGACCATTTCGTCCTTAATGGGTAGCTGAAAGGCCTTTCGAGTCGACCGCGAAAGCCGCGCCAGACCAGGAGAGGTGTGTCGTATCTTCCGTTGAAGGGGGACTGGACGCACGGACCCTGACCTCATGGGAGTGGCTTGACCGGGATACCTCGTGAGGCCGGGGCGGAACCAAACGGTGCGGGAAGAGCGTCTGCATGCCTATTTTGAATCGGCTAACCCGCGACGACGACATTCGCGCGGCGGCGCGGGTGCCGTATCGGGTGTTGGAGGAGTCGCACAGGCTTTCGGCCGGTGACCCGGCAACCGGCACGATTGGACTCTGGCATCGCATCCCGCGCGCTTCGATGCAGCCACCTTTTCCATCCGCGAAATCGATATGGATGGAAGCCGCGTGGCCTACCAGTTCGCCCGCGAGGATGAGCAACTTGTGCTGGATGTGGAAGGCTGGACACCACAGAATCTGATCGTCTGGCTCGATCGACAATTGCGACAGCCCGGCATCCATCAGTCTCAGCTGATTGCATGGATTACAAATTGCGTGGCCCACCTTATCGGCGCCCGAAAGCTGCATATCGCCGCACTGATGCGTGCCAAGATCATTTTGGCACGCAAGCTCAAGGACCGCATTGCGGCCGCGCGGCTGGCCGAACAGGAAAGGGTCGATCAACAATACCTTTTTGCCCCGGAAGCGCGTGTCGAGGTCTCGTTCGAGACTGGGTTTACGTTCCACGCCGGCATGTATCGGGACGTAAAGATGCATCCCAGCGGGCGCTGGAAGCCGCGTAAGCACTTTCTCGCTCCCGAACGCGTGCGGGAGTTTGACGGAGTGCTGAATGGAGTGGAGTTCCAGTGTGCGCAAGCGATCGATAGTCTTCCGGCAGTCAGATTCTGGTTGCTCAACGTGGCGTGTCATCCGGAGTCGTTCTGGCTTCCGACGGCCACTGACAAATTCTATCCGGATTTCGTGGCGCGGCTAAACGACGACCGTCTGATGGTCATCGAATACAAAGGCGCCCTGCTGGCCGGCGGTGGCGTGGATGATACCAACGAGAAGCGGGCCATCGGCCGCCTGTGGGAAAAGATGTCCGGAAAGAAGGGCTTGTTCGTCGTCGTTGAAAAGCAAATCGACGGTAAGGATATGCGCAGCCAGTTACTGGATAAGCTGGGACCTTGACTTCAATCGCAAAAATCTCAAACGGCTGCTACGACTTACTGCGCAGACGCTTTGCGTTAGCGCGGGTGCGGTTCAGATAGGGCGCCATAACCGCCGCCGTGCCTCGCCCGGTCATCAGCGCCAGGGTCGACGCCTGCATGGCCGCCACCTTCTCCGCCACCATTCGCTGGTATTCGGCGGGACTGCATGTCCCCTGTGCCATCATCACGGAGCGGTGGAAAATCGTTTCCATCGACGCGGCGGTCAGCCGGGCCATGCTGAGGGGAAGCGCAAGGGATGAGCGGCGAGGGCGTTTTGTCATGCAACATAGATGTTCACGCGCGCGAACAACCGCAACTGCCGCGAAGCGGTTCGTGATCCGTTACACGCAGTCCGGTTCAATCCGCCGCCTCGGCCGGCACTTTCACAGCAGCCTTCTTCCCAGCCGCCTTCTTCGGCGCAGCCTTCTTCGCAGCCGGCTTCTTCGCCGCCGCTGCCTTCTTCGGGGCCGCCCGCTTCGCCGGAGCCTCCCCGTCGGCAGACGCACTCTTGGCAGCAGCGGGAGCCTTACCCTTCTTCCCGGCCGCACCCCGAGGCTTCAGCGCCTTGCCCTTCTCGGCCAGCAGCTTCACCGCTTCCTCGAGCGAAATATCCTCCATCGCCACCCCGCGCGGCAGGTTGGCGACCGTCTTGCCGTGCTGGACATACGGCCCGAACCGCCCCTTCCGCACCGAGACCAGATCCTTGTCGCCCGGATGCGGCCCGATCGTGCGCACGCTCGCCAGCTTCTTCGCCAGCAGATCGACGGCGCGGTTCAAGCCGATGGCCAGGATGTCGTCGTCGCGGTCCAGCGACCCGAACACCGCGCCCATTTTCACGTACGGCCCGAACCGCCCGATGCCGGCCTCGATCTTCTCCTTGGTCTCCGGGTGCAGCCCGATCAGCCTCGGCAGCGACAACAGCGCCAGCCCCTGGTCCAGGGTCAACTGGTCGCCGTCCATGCCGCGAGTCAGCGATGTCCGCTTCGGACGCACCTTCTTGTCCTCGCCCTGCTCGCCCTGCTGCACATACAGACCGTACGGGCCGCGCCGGACGGTGACGTCCTCGCCGGTATCCGGATGCTGGCCCAGCACGCGCATGCCGTCCTTCAGGGTCTCGCCCTGATCCTCCCCGGCATCGATCGCCAGGCGGCGGGTATACTGGCACGCCGGGTAGTTGGAGCAGCCGATGAAGCTGCCATACCGCCCGAGCTTCAGCCCCAGCCGCCCGTTGCCGCACGCCGCGCAGATCCGCGGATCGCTTCCATCTTCCCGCGCCGGGAAGAAATGCGGCCCCAAATCGGCGTCCAGCGCATTGATGACGTCGGTGATCTTCAGATCACGGGTCTGCTCGACCGCCTTGGAGAACTCGTCCCAGAAGGCGTGCATCACGCGGCGCCAGTCCAGCGAACCGGCGGAGATCTCGTCGAGCTTCTCCTCCAGCCCGGCGGTGAAGCCGGTATCCACGTAATGCTCGAAGAAGCTGACCAGGAACGCGGTGACCAGACGGCCGCGGTCTTCCGGGATGAAGCGCCGCTTCTCCAGCTTGACGTATTTGCGGTCCTGCAGCACCGACAGGATCGAGGCGTAGGTGGAGGGGCGGCCGATGCCGAGTTCCTCCATCTTCTTCACCAGGCTGGCCTCCGAATAGCGCGGCGGCGGCTGGGTGAAGTGCTGGCTGGCGTCCACCTTCTGCCGTTTCAGCGGATCGCGCTCGGCCATCGGCGGCAGCATGCGGTTGTCGTCGTCTTCCGCCGCGCCCTCCGCCTTGTCGTCGGTATCCTCACGATATAGTTTCAAAAATCCGTCGAAGGCGACGATCGAGCCGGTGGCGCGCAGCTTCACGCCCTTGCCATCCACCACATCCACGGCGACCTGGTCGAGTTCGGCCGACTGCATCTGCGAGGCGACGGCGCGCTTCCAGACCAGTTCATACAGCCGGCGCTGGTCGCTGTTCAGGCTGTCGCCCAGGCTGTCCGGCGTGCGGCTGACATCGGTAGGCCGAATGGCCTCGTGTGCTTCCTGCGCGTTCTTCGCCTTGCTGGTGTATTCGCGCGGCGCGGCGGGCAGGTAATCGGTACCGAAAGTACCTTTCACATGATCGCGAATGCTCAGGATGGCTTCCTGCGCCATCTGCACGCCGTCGGTCCGCATATAGGTGATCAAGCCGGTCGTCTCACCGCCTATATCCACACCTTCGTACAGGCCCTGCGCCAGCCGCATCGTCTGCTGCGCGCCGAAGCCCAGCTTGCGGGAGGCCTCCTGCTGCAAGGTGGAGGTGGTGAACGGCGGCGGCGGATTGCGCTTGACGCGGCGGCGCTCGACCGAGCCGACGGTGAACGCGCCGGCCTCGACGGTTGCCTTCGCCGCCAGGGCGAGCGCTTCGGTATTGAGGTCGAACTGGTCGAGCCGCTTGCCGTTCAGATGCGTCAGCCGCGCGGTAAACGGGGCGTTGCCCGGCGTCAGGAACAGCGCCTCGATCGTCCAGTATTCGCGCGCCCGGAAGATCTCGATCTCGGCTTCGCGGTCGCAGATCAGCCGCAGGGCGACGGACTGGACGCGGCCGGCGCTGCGGCTGCCCGGCAGCTTGCGCCACAGCACGGGCGACAGGGTGAAGCCCACCAGGTAGTCCAGCGCCCGGCGCGCCATATAGGCCTCGATCAGCGGCTGATCGAGTTCGCGCGGATGCGCCATGGCGTATTGCACGGCGTTGCGGGTGATCTCGTTGAAGGTGATGCGGCGGACGGTGACGCCTTTCAGCGCGTGCTTGTCCTCCAGCATCGCCCGGACGTGCCAGGAAATCGCCTCGCCCTCACGATCCGGATCGGTTGCCAGATATAAGGTCTTGGCGCCCTTCAGCGCCTTGGCGATGGCGCCGACCTGCTTGTCGCCGCGGGCGTCGGACTCCCAGTCCATGGCGAAGTCCTGGTCGGGACGGACGCTGCCATCCTTCGGCGGCAGGTCGCGGACATGCCCGAAACTGGCCAGCACTGTGAACCCGCCACCCAGATACCGGTTGATGGTTTTTGCTTTGGCGGGGGATTCAACGACAACAACGTCTGACATCGAAGGGTGCGCTATCCTAATCAGTGCCGCCCGGCAAGAGTGCCACGCGGTTGCCGGGCAAGGTCTCTACACGGCCCGACAGTTCCAGTTCCAGCAGAACCGCAACCGTGACGGGCGGCGACAGTTGGCAGCGCCGCACGATATCGTCAACCATTGTCGGCTCCGGCGACAGCAGCGCCAGCACCCGGGTGCGCGCTTCCGGGGGCGCCGGGCGTTCATTTCCCCCGTCATGGCCCTCCCCCGGCTTTGTCCGGGGGATCTCCGGGCCACCCCCGCCCGCACCTGCCGCGATAGGTGGCCCGGACGAGCCGGGCCATGACGGGCGATGGAAAAGGTTGCCCGAACCGTGGTCCGGTATGGCAGGCAGGTTGTCCAGCACGTCCGCGGCTGACTCTACCAGGATTGCGCCCTGCCGGATCAGGTCGTTGCCGCCCCTGGCTCGCGGGTCGAGCGGCGAGCCGGGGACTGCGAACACTTCCCGCCCCGCCTCTTGCGCGAAGCGGGCGGTGATCAGGCTGCCGGACCGCGGCGCCGCCTCCACCACCACCACGCCTAACGACAGTCCGGCGATGATGCGGTTGCGGCGCGGGAAGTGGCGCGCCTGGGGCACAGTGCCTATACACGCTTCCGTGATCAGCAGATTGGTCCCGGCGATGCGGCGCTGCAAGTCGGCGTTGTCGGGCGGGTACGGTTGGTCGATCCCGCCGGCGATCACCGCGATGGTCCGGCCGGTGCGCATGGCGCCGAGATGCGCGGCGGTATCGATGCCACGGGCGAGTCCGGAGACGACCACCACCGACTGCGCCAGCTCCGCCGCCAGGGTTTCCGCCATGCGCTGGCCGTTGGCGGAGGCGTTACGGCCGCCCACGGCGGCGACGCAGCGTCGCTGCGCCAGGGCGGCATCGCCGTGAAAGATCAGGCACGGCGGCGCGTCGTCGGTCAGGGCGAGCAATTCCGGATAGTCCGCGTCCCCCAGGAAAACCAGACACCCGCCGGCGGCGCGGGTGCGGTCCAGTTCGCGCTCGGCATCCTCCGGGGTCATGATCGGCGGCCCGGCTTGCCGTCCGGCGGCGCGGGCGAGGCGGGGCAGCGCGTCGAGCGCGGCGGCGGGGGTGCGGTAGCGTTCCAGCAGTCGGCGGTAGGTGACCGGGCCGACACCTTCAGTGCGGATCAGGCGGAGGCGGTCGCGTTGGTCGTCTGGCACCCGGCGGCATCCTTCGGTGCCGCCGGCGGGAGTGCGGGCGGGCCGTCAGGCGCTTTCCGTCTTGCTCCGGCCGATGCGCGGCTCGGTGCCGGCGATCAGGCGGCGGATGTTGGCCTGGTGACGAACGAACACCAGCACGGCAATGGTAAACGCCAGCTTAACAACACCAAAATTTTCCATGATCAGGGCGGCGAGCGGGGCGGTGGCGAAGGCGCCCAGCGCCGCAAGCGAGGAAATCCGGGCGGTGCCGGCCACCAGCAGCCATACGGCGCAGGCCGCGAGACCGGCGGGCCAGGACGCGGCGATCAGCACGCCCAGGCCGGTGGCGACCCCCTTGCCGCCCTTGAAATTCAGCCAGACCGGAAACAGGTGGCCAAGCACCGCGGCGAGGCCGGCATACAGCGCGAGATCCTCGCTTGCCAGCGCGCGAACGATCAGCACGGCGGCGGCACCCTTCAGCGCATCCAGCACTAGCGTGGCGGCGGCAAGGCCCTTGCGCCCGGTCCGCAGCACGTTGGTGGCGCCGATGTTGCCGGAACCGATGGCGCGGATGTCGCCGGCGCCCGCCGCCCTGGTCAGCAGCAGGCCGAACGGGATCGATCCCAGCAGGTAGCCGAACAGGCAGAAGGCGATCAGGAGAATGGCGTCGGACATCGGGCATCAATCCATAGGGGGCGACGTTGGGCGGGGCCCTGCTCCACATCCCGTTATGGCCCGGCTTGTCCGGGCCATGACGGGGATGAGCGACGGGCATTTTCGCGGCGGGTATAACGCCGTCGCGATCAAAGGGCCACCTGCCTCGGGATCGCCGCGGCAAGGCGGCTCACTTTTACGTGTCGGGCGTCGCGCCGGTCTGCCCGGCGGCATCAACGCCGCAGCGCCTGACCTGACATAGCGAAACTATCACAACCCTTCACCAAGCCGTGAATCAGGAAAGCCGTTCTTGGCATTAGGTTCACCCCGCGAGTCGATCGCCTGCTCTTGCCAGGGTCCATGATGAACGTTGAAACCGAATCCGCCGTCGCTGCCGTGCCGCCACCAAACACCCCCGGACTGAGGGAGAAGATCTTCCAGGGTGGCGCGCTGATGATGGGCCGCCAGTTGGTGACGATGGGCCTCAGCCTCATCAGCCTGCTGATGATCACCCGGATCATCGGCCCGGCTGCCTACGGGCCGTATGTGGCGGCGTTCAGCATCTGCCTCTATGCCCAGAACCTCGGCCAGGCCGGCATCGGCGTCTACCTCGTGCGCGCGGCGGCCGAGGTCGATGAACGCACCTGGAACGTCGCCGCGACGCTGCTGCTGGTGACCGCGCTGCTGCTGGTCACGCTGCTGGAATGCAGCCTCGGCCTGATCCAGGCATGGAGTCCCCTGCCCGACCTGGCGCCGCTGCTGTCGGTGCTGCTGCTGTCGCTGATCCCGCAGATCCTCAGCGTCGCCGCCGGCGCGCGGCTAGAGCGCGCGCTGGATTTCCGCCGGGTGGCGATGATCGAGCTGGCCGGTCAATTGATCTACTATTTCCTCGCCCTGCCCCTGGTCTGGTTCGGCTACAGCGTCTGGTCGCTGGTCGCGGCATGGCTGCTGCAGCAGCTTTTCTGTTGCGTCGCGCTCTATGTCGCGGCTGCGTTCCGGCCGCGCCTGCAGTGGGATGCGGAGACCGTCGGCGGCATGCTGCGCTACACGTTCAGCTTCGCCGCGGCCGATTGGTCGTGGCAACTGCGCGGCCTGATCAACCCGCTGATCGTCGGCCACTTCCTCCCCGCCGCAGCGGTCGGGCAGGTCGGCCTTGCGATCCGGCTGTTGGAGCTCTTGACCTTTACCAAGACCATCGCATGGCGGCTGTCGGTGGCGGCGCTGGCGAAGATCCAGACCCAGCCGCGCAAGCTGGTCGCCGCGACCACCGACGGCATGCGTCTGCAGACCCTCGCCCTTGGCCCGGTGCTGATCGGCTTCAGTTGGTTCGGCGGCTACGCGCTCTCCCTGGTGTTCGGGCCGCGGTGGGAGCCGGTGATGGTGGTCTACCCGTTCCTGGCACTCAGCTACCTGACCAACGCTCAGTTCAACTTCCATTCCTCGGTGCTGTACGTGCTGCGCCGGAACTGGGACGTGTCGTGGTTCCACATCGTCCACATCGTGCTGTTTGCCGGAGCCGCCTGGATCTGCGTTGGGCGCTGGGGGATCGTCGGCTACGGATACGGGGAAATGGCGGCACTGCTGAGCTATATCGTCATCCACAGGTCCGTACAAAAAGCGGTGGGATCGCCGGACTACGGGATTTCCGCGCTATGGTGGGCATCGCTGGCCATCGGCCTGTTCTGGCGTGATTTGGGCACCTGGGCGATCGCCGCGCCGATAATCGGCCTGCTCTGCCCGCCATCATTGCGAATGTTGAAAGTCTATTACCACATGTTTGCCGGAGCGCCTCGCCATGCCGTTTGATACGAGAACAGATTCACCCCGGCGCGTGGAGAAGTTCCGATTCTTCGTCTTCACCTGCCGCAAGGCTGCCTCCGATTTCCGGCTGCCTCTCGCCGAGGCGCTGAGCCGGGATTACGAGACGTATTATATCTGGCTGAAGCGACGGCCAATCGTTTCGGGCCCGCGCGGGTGCGACCAACCGGTCGAGATGAATCTGTTGCGGTTCCTGATGTTCATGCTCGGCTTCGGGCGAGACGACAAGGTCAACATCTACTTCAACAGCACGAACACCTACTTTCCCGGCGTCATGGTTTTCCTGCGCTGCTTCGTGACGGCCGGGGTTTGGTGCCTGGATATGCATGACGACCTGCGGTACCATAACACCGGGCTGACGCGGCTGCGGGAGGCTTTGATTGTCCGGCTGCTCATCGCCTGCTCGGACGTGATCGTTAACGCGGCACCGATGCTGGCGGAATTGTTTCCCGGCTCCCGGCATCTCGGCAACGCGTCGCATATCCGGCCGCTGGCGCACGGTGCCGAAACGAAGGACGGTGTCCTGGTGATTGCCAGCTTCGACGAACGGTTGGATGTGGATTTTCTGTCGCGGCTGGCGGCGCTGCGTCCGCAGATGCAGTTCCATTTGCATGGATGGACCCGCCCGGACGATCCGGTGACGGCGGAAAAGATACGGATTCTTAAGGCGCAACATGCCAATATCCATTACTACGGCGGTTATACAACGGACGACCTGCCTGCCATCCTCGGGTCTTACCGCGTCAGCTTGGCGCCGTATCTCGCGGACGCCCTGATCACGCGATATATCGATCCGCTGCGTTACTACCATTGCCTCAACGCCGGGCTGGAGGTCGTGTCGACCGACATTCCACAGGCGACGTATATGGGCCGGTGGATCCATGTCGTTCACGACGTGAAGGAGTGCGCCGAAACGCTGGAGGCGGTGCAGGCGGGCAAACTGGCGAAGCAGCCCGGCTACACGCCGATCACCTGGGAGCAGCGGGTCGATCGGCTTGTCGAGATTCTGCGCGCCCTGCCTCGCACCCAGGCTCTTGGCGCGCGGCGGCCTCGGCGGGATTCGGTCGAGATGGCCACGGCGGAGGTGGGAAGCGGTTCGGCCGGGGATTAGGTTGTTGCGGAACGATTGATTGCGCTGTGACGGTGCGGGCGTTGATGGGCGGGCTTGCGGCCCATGGGCGTTAAAATAGTACTGCGGTGGCTGCGTTAGTCCCCCCGTCATGGTGCGCGGAGGCGCACCATCCACGCCGTGCGGTGCCGATTGCGGCAAAGGCGTGGATGCCGACCTTCGTCGGCATGACGAGGGACAATGCGATCGCCGCGACACTATTTTAACGCCAATGGGGCCTGCGCCCGCCATGACGAGGGAAAGCGGCGACCGCTTGACTCTCTTTTAACGCCCATGGCCTGCGCCCGCCATGACGTTGGAGGCGGAGGTGCCTGTGGGTCAACGTTAACGCCGGCTGGTATGAGCTGCCCGGGTTCTCGGGCTATGAACGAAACTCCGCCGGCACCGGAAGATTGTTCGCGGGATTGGTATCATGCCGCGACAAACGCGTGACCAGCCCGCCGCCAACAATCGCCTGCAAATCCGCCTCGAGCGCATCGGCAATCTCTTTGGCGTAGACTTCGTGGCCGCTGACATGAAGTGCAAAGGCGCCGATGTGTTTCCGTTTCTTCTCAGGGTCGTCGATCGTCGCCTTGGTCCATTTGTAAAGCGGGAACTGCTCGGTACCCTGCTGTTCGGCCTCGGCAACATAGGCCGCGAACGCATCGAACTGACTGATCGCCCTCGCGCGGTGACGATCGAGGATATCTGACAGCGGCTTCAATCGCGTATCGGCTGGATGGCTGCGTGCGATGTCCGCGACTGCATCATCGAGATAAATCCGTATCTGATAGTCCCATCGGTCGCTCAACCTTGGTCTCCTTCTCCACGCCGCCGATCACCGGCCAAAAACATGATCATGGTGACGAAATGGCCTTGGGGAAGGCCCGGATCACGCTGCCCGCTCCATCCGCCGAACGGACGACAGCCCGGCATCGCTCAGCCGGAGCCTGTGGGTCGGTCGCACGATCGGATCGCGCAGCGCCGGACCCGGCGCGGTCAGCCACATCACCGCCGCCCCCTGCCCGCGCGCCTCCGCCCCGGCGCGCAGCAACGCCGAACGCAGGTCCTCCTCCTGCACCGCCAGCGGCAGTTCCAGGATCAGCAGCCGGGGCGACCCGAGGAACGCCCGCACGCAGGCCGCGCGCAGCAGGTCGGGCTCCGGCACCAACCGCGCCGGGCCCGCCGGCAGTCCCGGCAGCCCGAACCGTTGCGCCAGCGCCACCGCCTGCGCCCGCACAGCGGCTTCCGGGGTGCGCGTATGGTGCAGCCGCCCCAGCAGCACCCGGGCCGCGACGTCCGGCGTATCGGCGCGCATCGGCTGGTGGAACAGGCGCCCGATATGGCCGCGCAGCGCGTCGGCATGCTCGCGCGGCGCCGTGCTCCAGTCGCGCCCCAGGAACAGCACCCGGCCGCCAACCAACGGCGCCAGCCCGCTGCACAGATCCGCGAAAGCCGCGCCGCGGCGAGGCCCGGGGACCTCGATCACGGCGAAATCGCCCTCGCATAGTTCAAGCCGCAACGGGGCACGCGGCAGCCTGTCGCCGAGGCCGCGCGCATCGTCGAGGACCAGGACGGGGACGGCCATCAGATCACCAGGCTCAGCAGCAAGGTCACCGCCAGGATCGCGGTCACGCCGCGGGTGAAGCCGCGCGGCAGCAGGTTGGCGGGCGCATCGATCTCCCCCGCGCTCAGCCCGGTGGCGCAGCTTGTCAGCGCCACCATCAGGCCGATCAGCAGCAGCTTGGCGGGGAAGACGACAAGGTCGGGGATCGACATCGCCCGCAGCACATTCTCCAGGAAGCCGAAGAGCGAGTTGGTCGCCACGCCCACCGCGCTGCCCGCCGCGTAGCCGCTGAACAGGGCGACCATGACGAACACCATGCCGAGGGTGAAGGCCGCGACCGCAAAGGCGGCGGCGCGCGGCAGCACCAAGTACTGGAAGATGTCGATTCCCTCGGCGCGCAGCACGGCGATCTCCCCGCCGGCGGTCAAGGTGCCGAGTTCGGCGACCGCGACGGTGCCACCGCGGCCGAGCAGCACGATGCCGACAAGCAGCGGCGCCAGCTCACGGATCAGCACCAGCACGAGGATGCGGCCGGTTTCCTGCTGCTGCCCGGCGGAACGCAGCCAATACAGCGCCTCGAACACCAGCCCGACGCCAATGATCACCGCGGCGACGGCGACGGTGCCGAATGATCCGGCGACGGTGCGGGTCAGGGTTGCGCGGTATTCCGCCCGCACGGTGCGGCGCCAGGTGGCAGGGTGGGCGCCCTCGCGGAGCACGCCCCAAAGCAGCGCGGCAAGTTGCAGCATGAAGGCGGAGCGCCGCCGCGCCGCCGCGCCGATGAAGCCGAGAGCGCGCAAGACGATCACGCCCGCCCGGCCAGGATGTAGCTGCGGGTCTCGCCGGTGCGCGGACGGTGGAACAGGCCGCGCGGGCGGAACAGGAAGGTCTGGCGCAGCAGGCGATAGGCTTGCTCGCTGGTCTGGATGCCGCCATCCGGGGCGGACGCGGCGAGTGCTTCCGCCCCCTGCGCCGCCTCGCCCCACAGGTTGAACAGGCCGGGCGGGTTGCCCAGCGTGGCGGTGCTCGCCGGGCCGGCGTCCAACCCGATGGCGAACGGGGCGGGATCGTCGATCGCGTCGAACAGCGCGGCGCAGCGCTCCCGCAGGGCGATCGCCGCATCGGCCAGGCGGGTTGCGGCGCTGCCGTCGGGTTGGCCCTCATATCCGGCGGCGCAGACAATCGTGGTGCCGAGCATCTTCACGTAGGGCACGCCATGCGTGGCGGCGATCTCCTGTGCCGCGCAGGCGACCCGGTTGGCCAGTGTTTCGGCGGAGCCGGCCGCCGCCGGCTGCGCCAGGACGGCATCCGGCAGGCGGAGCGCCAGCACCACGGCCCGGGGGCCGCGGCTTTCCCCGGCCACCAGCGCCGGATCGAGCCCAAGATCATCCGGCGCCCGGGCGGGCACCGTGTCGGCTATCGGCGAACCGGCCCGCGGCGGCGCGGGCGCCTCGGGCGGGATCTGCAACGCAACCAGGGTGGCGCAGGCGCGGACCAGATCCGCCGCCGATACGTCGCGCCGCGAGTCCTCCAGCATCAGCATGCCGGCGGTTGTCTCGGCCTGCCGGACCGGGACGACAAGCAAACCGGTGCTGCCGAACGACGCCATCAGCGAGCCGTGCAGCGCGGCGGTGCGGCGATCACGGCTGGCATCGGCGACGTTGATCACCTCGCCGCGCAGCAGCGCCTGGATGAAGGCCGGTGCCTCCCGGGCCGACAGTTCCAGGCCGCCGACATGGCCGCCGGTGGCCGGTTCGTAGCTGTCCTCGCAGCGCAGGACCTGGCCGTTGCCGAGCAGCCGCCACAGCCCGGCGCGGCGGGCGCCGGTGGCCCCAGCCAAGGTCTCGGTCAGCGCGGGCGGCGGCCTGCCGGCGGCATCGAACTGCCCGGCCTCGGTTGCCAGCCGGGCAAACGCCGCACTTTGCCGGCGCACCGCCTCCGACCGCTCCGCCACCGCGCGCGACGCCCTGTCGGCGTTCAGCCCCTGCCGCACCAGCAGCGCCGCCAGGCCGATGGCCAGCGCCACCACGCTGAGCGAGAGCAGCGCGGCGCGGCGGGAGTTGGCGGTGACAAAGCCGCTGAACTCGATTTCGGGCACCGTCAGCATCAGCAGCCAGCCCTGGTTGCCGGCGAGCGGCGTGACGATTGAGATCAGCCGCCGGCCGCCGGCTTCGATGACGCGGTCGCCGGGGCCGTGCGCGCGGTAATGGTCCCAGCTTCCGGCGGCGTCCGGATCGCCGATATCGCCGATGGCGGCGGGGACGAGCTGATTGTCGCGGGTTTGCAGGATGCGGGCCGGGTCCGGGCCGGCGATCATCGTGCCGTCCTTGTCGACGATATAGGCTTTGCCGGATTGGCCGATGGCGAGGGAGCCGAGGAAGCGCGACAACTCGTCCAGCCTGATGTCCACGCCGACGATGTCGGGGTTCTCGTCCGGACCGTGCACGGCGGCGGTGACGCCGGGGGCGCGTTCGGAGAAGAAGACGTAGACGCCGCTCCAGAACACGTCGTCGGTGGCGCGGGCGCCGGTGTACCAGGATCGGGTGCGGGCGTCGTAGTCGTCGTTCGGGTCCTGATGGCGGTCCGTGATATGGCCGGCCTTGTCGCGGGTGAGCCATTCGACGGTGCGGCCGTTTTGCCCGGTCAGGATGCGCTTGGTCTCGGTGCCTCCGGCGGCGGCGCGGCGGACCAGCATGAAGTTGCCGGCGGTATCGGCGAAGTCGACGTTGGCGATCTGCGGCGTTTCGCTCAGTTCGGAGGCGGCAAAATCGTAGGCTTGCTCCGCGTTATCGGTGGCGCCGCCGCGGCCGATGATGCTTTGCGCGAGCAGCACGGCGCGGGCGGCGGGTTGCAGGTAGGCGGAAGCCTGCAGCGCGATGCGGTCCTGGAGATTGTGCAGCAGGGAGTCGGACAGGCCGAGCACGCCGGCGCGGTTGGCGCTGTCGGCGTAGACGGCGATGCCGAGCAGGAAGCCGATGATGAGGCTGACGCCGGCGACCGGGAGGGCGATGCGCAGCAGAGTGCCGCGCCGGCGGCTGCGTTCCGCCAGCGGGTCCGTGTTGATGTCGATAATGTCCTGCCGGTTGGCCAGGCGGAGAGTCCCTTGCGCTGCGTTCGCGCCAGACTGCCATATCGGTGCGGGCGGCTCTACTGGCGGGGTGCGCCGTCGCGTGGCCCTGCCCGCCGTGTCATGGCGGCCGGCAGGCGTCAAAATAGCGCTCCGGCGTACGCTTCCCGTCATGCCGACGGAGGTCGGCATCCACGCCTTTGCCTCGTTCGGCACCGCAAGGCGTGGATGGTGCGCCTGCGCGCACCATGACGGAGAGGTGGCAGCCGGCCACTTTGCCGGCCGCCATGACGCGGTTGAGCCGCGCGCCTGGCCTAACGCGCCAGGTTGATGACCTGAAGCTGGGTGAACTCGGCCAGGCCCTCTTCACCGAACTCCACGCCGATGCCGGAATGCTTGGAGCCGCCGAACGGGATGTGCGGCGCCATGTCGAGATGGGTGTTGATCCACACCGTGCCGGCCTCAAGCTGCGTGGCCACGTCATGGGCACGGTCGGTGTCGGAGGACCAGACGGAGGCGCCGAGGCCATAGGTCGTTGCGTTGGCGCGGCGGATCACCTCGTCGGTACTGCTGTATTTCAAAACCGGCAAGACGGGGCCGAACTGTTCTTCATCGACCAGGCGGCTGCCCTCCGTGATGTCGCGCACGATGGTCGGGCGGATGAAGAAGCCGGGCCGATCGATGACGTCGCCGCCGGCGATGATGGTGCCGTGCTTGCGGGCGTCTTCGAGGAAGCCCTTGACCTTCTCGTACTGCATGCGGTTCTGCAACGGCCCGAGTTGGGTGCCTTGTTTCGACCCGTCATCGACGATGGCGGCGTCGGCGAGCTGCGCCAGCTCGTTGCACAGGGCGTCGTAGATCGATTCATGCACGTAGAGCCGCTTGATCGCGAGGCAGACCTGGCCGCTGTTCTGGAACGCGCCGTTGAAGATGCCTTGCGCCACGGTCGCGGGGTTGGCATCGTCCAGCACCACGCCGGCATCGTTGCCGCCCAGTTCCAGGGTGATGCGCTTCAATGTTTCCGCCGCACTCGCCATCACCTTGCGGCCGGTCGCGGTGGAGCCGGTGAACGAGATCTTGCGCACGTCGGGATGATGCGTCAGCGCATCGCCGAGATCGTTGGCGTCAGTGATGACATTGATCACGCCCCTGGGCAGCACGTCCGCGATCAGCGCCGCGAAGCGCAGGGTGGCGAGCGGGGTCGTCGGTGCCGGCTTGACCACCAGCGTGTTGCCGGCGAGCAAGGCGGGCGGCAGCTTGAACGCCAGAATCAGCAAAGGATAGTTCCACGGAACGATCGCGCCGATAACGCCGAGCGGCCGGCGATGCGCTTCCGCCTTGCGGCCGGCGCTGTCCTCGATCACCCGGACCGGCAGGTCGAGCGTGGCGAAATAGCGGAAAAACCCCGCCATGCCCTGCACTTCGCCGGTCGCGTCGGCAATCGGCTTGCCCTGTTCCCGGGTCAGGATGCGGGCGAGTTCGCCGGTGTTCTGCTCGATCACGTCGGCGATCCGGCCAATAAGCTTGCGGCGCTCGCCGATGGGGGTGGCGGCCCAGGCGGGAAAGGCGGCCTTGGCCGCGGCGACGGCCTGGTTCAGTTGGCCGAGCGAGGCACGCGGGCAATCCGCGATGGTTTCCTCGGTCGCCGGATTGATCACCGGCATCGTGGTGTCGCCGTCCACCAGACTTCCGTCGATCAGGAGCTTGAAGCTTTCCATGGCGTATCCTTCCCGGTTGGTTTTGACGCCACGGCAAGGCGACCGCGGCGCTATACCCGACGGTATATAACTGGCGGCGGTGGCGTCAATCGGGAGCGCGGGCAAGCGTGCCATGCCGCGGCGACGCATCAGCATCCCGTTGCGCGCAGCCGAGGCTTTTTTGCGCCCCGGGACCTTCGGCGTTGGGATCTTATTGCCAATAAGCCCGGCCGCCGTTGATGCAGGTCAATGATGCCGCCGATGATTTGCCCACACAGCGTATCGGTTGAATTTATGCCGCCGATAAACCTGTCGGAATGGCCAACGGGAGATGCCAGTGTCCACCGATCCCCGCCTCGTGCTCGTGCTCAACAGCGGCTCGTCATCGCTGAAATTCGCAGTCCACGACACCGAGCATCCCGTTCCGCTGCTGTCCGGCCTGGCCGAGCGGCTGGGCGGGGAGAATGCCGCGATCACCTTCAAGGAGGCTGAGGGCAAGCTGGTGCTGCCGCTGGAAACCGCCACCCACACGGCCGCGCTCGATGCCCTGCTGGCCGCCCTGTCGCATCACGGCTGGCTCGATCGGCTCGCCGCCGTCGGTCACCGGGTGGCGCACGGGGGTGAATATTTCACCCACTCGACCCTGATTACGCCTGAGATCGTCAACGATATCGACGCCTGCAGCGCACTCGCGCCGCTGCACAATCCGGCGGCGGTGCTGGGCATTCGCATGGCGCTGACGCGGCTGCCGAATATCCCGCACGCCGCGGTGTTCGACACCGCGTTCCACCAGACCATCAAGCCCGAGGCGTATCTATACGCGCTGCCTATAGCGCTGTATCGCGAGCAGCGCGTGCGGCGGTACGGCTTCCATGGCACCAGCTATCGCTATGTGTGCCGCGAGGCCGTGAGGTTGCTCGGTCTCGATCCGGCGGATCATGGGCTGGTGATCGCGCATCTGGGCAACGGCGCCTCGGCGACGGCGGTGCAGGATGGCGTCAGTGTAGACACCAGTATGGGCATGACCCCGCTGGAGGGCCTGGTGATGGGGACACGCTCCGGCGACGTCGATCCCGGGGCGCTGCTGCACATCATGCGCATCTGCGACTACGATGTGAACCAGATGGACACGCTGCTGAACAAGCGCAGCGGGCTGCTGGGACTGTCCGACCTGTCCAACGACGTGCGCGAACTGGAAGCCGCGGCGGAACGCGGACATGCGGGCGCGCAGCTTGCGTTGCAGGTGTTCGTGCACCGGTTGGCCCGCTATATCGGCGGCCTGGCGATGTCGTTGCGGCGGCTCGACGCAGTGGTGTTCACCGGCGGTATCGGCGAGAACTCGGTGCGGATGCGGGCGATGACGGTGACGCGGCTGCGGGCGCTGGGCCTGGTGCTGGACGAGGCTTCGAACGCCGTGACCACCGGCGGGACATCGGGGCTGATCAACGCCGCCGGCTCCTCCGCGCAGATCGCCGTGGTGCCGACCAACGAGGAGTGGATGATAGTCTGCGACACCGCCGCGCTGGCGGCGCAAGCCACCGCGTTGGAGTCGGCGTAATGGCCGGTCATCGCTTCTTTCTCGCAGCGTTCACCCCGAGTTCCGGGCTGACCTCGATGGCGCTCGGGCTGGTGCAGGCGTTGCGCCGGGACCGCGTCGCCGTTGGCTTCGTCAAGCCGATCATGCAGCCGGATGACCGGGGGAGTGCGGATCTGGATGCGGATTTTGCCCGGGCCCTGCTGGACATCAAGGTGCCGGTGCCGATGTCCTTCGCGGAGGCCGAGGCGCGCGTGCGGGCCGGCGACCTCGACGGCTTGCTGCAGGACCTCGTCGCGGTGGTGGAGACCGCCGGGCTGGGCTGCGATGCGGTGGTGGTTGAGGGGCTGATCCCGGACCCCGGGTTGCAGATCGCCACGCGGCTGAATGCGGCCATGGCGCGGGCGTTCTCGGCGACGCTGATTCCGGTGCTGTGCGGCAAACGTCACGATCCGGCGGCGCTGGCGGCGATCGTGGACCTCGCCATGCACCAGTATGCCGAAAGCGAGGAGGCGCCACCGCTGGGCGGGGTGCTGATCAACCGGCTGAATGCCGGCGATCACCCGGTATTGCCGAACATGCTGCCGGTGGCGAGCGGCGCCATTCCGGTGCTGGGCGATGTGCCGTTCGAGCCGCGCCTGGGTTCGCTGCGGCTGCGCGACGTGCAGGAGACCCTGGGACTTGGCATCGTGCGCGAAGGGGCATTGTCGCATACCCGCGTGCACCACGTGCTCGTCGCCGGCAGCGGTGTCGAGGGCGTTATCGATCGGTTGCGTCCCGGGGCGCTGGTGGTGACGGCGGGCGAGCGCAGCGACATCGTGCTGGCCAGCGGGCTGGTCTATCTGCAGGGCATGCCTTTGGCCGGCCTGCTGCTGACCTGCGGCAGCAAGCTGACGCACCATGTCGCGGAGCTGCTGAATGGTCCCGGCATGGCCGATTTGCCGATTCTGACCACGGACGAGGACACCTTCACGACCGGCGCGCATCTGGGCGAGCTGTCGCACGATGTGCGGGCGGACGATACCGAGCGCATGGACCAGGTGCTGTCGCATGCGGCCGAGCATATCGACACGACCGCGCTGCTGGCGTTGATCGGGCGGGAAGGACGGCTGCGTATGCCTCCCCCGGCGTTCCGCCACCGCCTGGTGCAGGCGGCACGCGCGGCGAACAAACGCATCGTGCTGCCCGAGGGCGACGAACCGCGGACGGTGCAGGCGGCGGTTATCTGCCACCAGAAGGGGATTGCCCGCTGCGTCCTGCTGGGCGATCCGGCGGTGGTCCGGCACCTTGTGGAGGCGCAGGGCCTGGTGCTGCCGGATGACCTGGAGATCATCGACCCGGCGACGATCCGCGGGCGCTATGTGGCGCCGATGTACGAGATGCGGCGCTCCAAGGGCATGTCGGAGATGGAGGCGGAACGGCAGCTTGAGGACAACGTCGTACTCGGCACCATGATGCTGGCGCTGGACGAGGTGGATGGGCTGGTGTCGGGGGCGGTGCATACGACGGCCAATACGATCCGGCCGGCGTTCCAGTTGATCCGGACTCCGCCGGGGGTGACGACGGTGTCGAGCGTGTTCTTCATGCTGATGCCGAACGAGGTGCTGGTGTATGGCGATTGCGCTGTGAACCCGGACCCGACGGCGGAGGAATTGGCGGACATTGCGGTGCAGTCGGCGGATTCGGCGAAGGCGTTCGGGGTGGAGCCTCGGGTGGCGATGATTTCGTATTCCACCGGGACGTCCGGGAAGGGTGCGGATGTGGACAAGGTGGTGCGGGCGTTGGCTCTGGCGAAGGCGAAGCGGCCGGATCTGCTGATTGATGGGCCGTTGCAGTATGATGCGGCGAGCGTGGCGAGTGTGGGCAAGCAGAAGGCGCCGGATAGTTTGGTGGCGGGGCGGGCGACGGTGTTTGTGTTCCCGGATTTGAATACGGGGAATACGACGTATAAGGCGGTGCAGCGGTCTGCCCATGTGGTGAGCGTGGGGCCGTTGCTGCAGGGGTTGCGCAAGCCGGTGAACGATTTGTCGCGGGGGGCGCTGGTGGATGATATTGTGTATACGATTGCGTTGACGGCTATTCAGGCGACGCAGACGCAGGGGGCGGCGGTGGCACGGGCGGAGTTGGAGAAGGTGGGGGTTCCGGCGTAGGGGGTCTTCACTGGCGGTGACGCTCCACCGTCATGGCGGGCGAAGGCCCGCCATCCACGCCTCTCGCTGGCCTCGCAGGCGTTGCCTTTATGCCAGCGTGGAGCGGACGCGGATGCCCGCCGCCCACGTTCCGAACTTGCATATAACATCCAATCCTCATACCATGCGGCATGGTCGAGGCGGACCACGCACTAGATTTTTTGCTCAGCCTGAACGGTTCCGAGTTCCGGCTGGAAAGCGGCTATGTGGTCAAGATCGAAGCCCGCATAGTCGCCGCCACGCGGCACCGGCCGCAGGGGTTGAAATACAGCCTGACCCTGCACGATCTTGCCGGGCAGAGTATTTACGGGATGGATAACGCTCACGGTGTCCGCCGGGCGCCGGAATACGATCACCGGCACGTCTATGGCCGCCGGAAGCTGGTCCCCTACCAGTACCGCGGCCCGGCTGAATTGCTGGAAGATTTTTATCGCGAAGTGGATCGAATCCTGATTGAAAGAGGGTTGCAATGAGCGTCACGCCGGAGAGGTTCAAGACCGGGACATTCAGGGAGTTCAAGGACTTCACGCTGGCGGTTGCACGTGGTGAGCGTCAGGTCGATCCCAACGAGCCGAAAATCTGGATCGAGAGGCGGCCCGGCGACACCGACTCGAAGACAGTCGTGCGATTTACCTCGCTTGAAGCCGGGGCCAAGCTGTTGTCGGCCAAGAATCGGGATCTCTTGCGACTTATCGCCACGCGCGAGCCGCAATCCGTGACCGAACTTGCCGGTATGGCGAACCGCGCGCCGCAGAATGTGCAACGGACATTGCATCGGTTGAACAAGGCCGGGATCGTGCGCCTTAGCCGCGGCGAGGGGCGCGCGGTTCGCCCGACTCTCATCGCCCGCAAGGTGCATATCGAGATAGAACTTGGCTGTTGAGACTTGGCGGCGAACTCTTCCCGTTGAGTCTGGGGCATCGGAGGATCCGCACTATGGCCTATCCGGTTGACAATCTCCCCCCCATTCACCCCGGCATCTTCCTGCGCGATGAACTGGAGGCGCTGGACCTGAGCGCGCGGAAGTTCGCTGAGCATATCCATGTGCCGCACAACGCCGTTACCGGGATCATGAACGGCGATCGGTCGGTCAGCGCGCAAATGGCGATCCGGCTCGGCCAGGCATTCGGCACTACGCCGCAATATTGGCTGAACCTTCAGACGATCTATGACCTGAAGCGGGCGCGGGCCGAAATGCCAGCCGAAGCGCTTCAGATCACACCCTACGCGGCGGCCTGAACGGAACCGGTCATTATTCCGCCGCGACGGACGAAGGCCCGCCAACCACGTCTTTGGCCGCCGTGTTTCGTCTCATGCATCCAGCGTCGACAGCGGCAATGGCCTTGCGCGCCATCAGCCGGTTTGCCTGAACCGGCGAACGATCAGCCCGGCTTCGGCGTATCGTCGCGAATCATTACGCTGCCGATCTCGGGGGAGGACGGCCAATGGCCTCGGCGAGAGCCGCCCCGGCCGGTGTAGGCGGCCAGATCGTCAGGGTCCGGCTGCACCGGCGCGCCGTCCTTCAGGAACAACATCCCTTCCATTCCGGCGGGCATGGCGCGGACGAAGCTGTCGGCTTCCTCCAGCACCTCCCGCAGCCGCTTCGACACCGAACCGGCATCAACCGGCTCGGTCAAATCCAAGTCGGCGTAGTCATCCGCCCGGTAACGCGCGTTGCGGCGGAATTCCGTGATCAGGCTTTCGGGCGAATAGCCCGGGTCTTTGGCGACGGCGGCCCAGATCACCGCGCCAAGCGGCAAGTGGCGGTCGTGGATGTAGAGCAGATCGAGCACGTCGCGCGGCTCCCGCCGCCCCGCCGCCGCCAGCGCCTTGTTCGTGGCGATGTCGGCCACATGCAGGCGGTAGCCGAATAACGGGTCTTCCAGCGTGGGGAAGAACCGGTAGTCGCTGTCCCGCTCCCATTCGAGTCTCGTGCTCTCGCCCTGCCGCGGCACGACCGCGGCGTGAATGCCCGGTTCCCGCCGCAACCATTGAACGCCGAAGCCGTTCCCGGCCAGGAGCGCGGTATCCGCTCGGCCGCCTGCGCGACGGCTGCCTCGCGGTCGTGGAAGATGTCGATGTCGGCGGAGAAGCGCGGGCCGTCCTGGTTCAGCGCAGCGGCGCCGGCTACGTCGCTTTCCGGGTTCCGGTGCGCCGCCAGCAGCCGCAGTATCTCGGTTTGCAGTTTAGAGAGCGGTACGGCACGCCTGTTCGATCCCCACCGCGAGCGGGCGTGACTGCATGTTGCCTTCCCGCCGCAGGCTTTCGGCGACGGCAAGCGCCTGGGCGATGGTCGGGTGATCGCTCGGCCGGCGGTTCCAAAGTGCGGCGGCGCCGAACTTGCTGAAAGCTTCGCGATAGAGCGCGGCGACCGGGTCCGGGGCTGGCCGCCCGGCTCCGGCCTCCTTCAGTTCGTCCAGGTTGCGTCTGTCCGTCATGCTTGGGTCGCCTCCTTGGATGAAGGCAAGATCACGTCCTTTGCGTCCGCGCCATCATGCGTTCCAGCCGGGGATCGTGGCCAGCCACCACCACCGCGATGGCGGTCACCAATGGTCCCACCGCCAGGCACAGCAGCCCGATATCGGCACTGCCGGTGGCATCCTTCACCAACCCGTAGACGGACGGCCCGAGCCACCCGCCCAGATTGCCGACGGCGTTGATCATCGCCAGGCCACCCGCCGCCGCAACGCCGGTCAGCATCGCGCTCGGCAGCGACCAGAACGTCGGTATCAGCGATTGCTGGCCCATCATCGCGACGCACAGCGCGATCATCGTCACGACCGGGTGGCCCGCGCCCACAAGCACGCACACCGCCAGCCCTGCCGCGGCCACCAGCGCGGCGCCAGCGACATGCCAGGTCCGCTCACCGTGAAGGTCGGAATGGTAGCCCCAGTAGATCATCGCCACGAATGCGCACAAATAGGGCAGCGCGCTCACCAGCCCGATCCAGTCAGTCGATACCCCGAGGCCCTTGACGATCAGCGGCAGGAAGAACACCAGCCCGTAAGCCGAACCGTTCTGGCCGACATAGGCCAAGGTCAGCAGCCATAGCTTCGGGTTACGGAACGCCTCGCCGAGCGAATACTTGCGGACGGCCTCACGCTGGGCTTGCTCGGAATCCAGCCGCTCCTGCAGCCAGGTCCGCTGTTGCGGCCGCAGCCACGCCGCGTCCTTCGGCCGATCGGTCAGCAGCGCCCAAATCACGAAGCCCATGATGATCGGCGGCAACCCCTCAACGATGAACAGCCACTGCCAGCCCTGCAGGCCGCCCCAGCCCTGCAATTGCAACAGCAGGCCGCCGATGGGCGGGCCGACGAACAGCGAGATCACGCTGGCCGACTGGAAGACGCCCATCATCCGGGTGCGGTAGTAGGACGGAAACCACCAGGTCATATACAGCAGCACGCCCGGGTAGAACCCGGCCTCGGCCAGCCCGAGCAGGACGCGGTTGACGTAGAAGCTCGACTCGCTCCAGACGAAGCCGCTCAATGCGGCGATGATGCCCCAGGTGATCAGGATGCGGGCGATCCAGCGCCGCGCGCCCACCCTGTTGAGGATCAGATTGCTCGGTATCTCGCCTATAAAATAACCCAGGAAGAAAAGTCCGGCACCGAAGCCGAATACCGTATTGCTGAAGCCGAGATACTTGACCATGGTCGTCGCGGCCATGCCGACATTCGACCGGTCCAGATAGGCACAGAAATAGCCGAGCATCAGCAGCGGCATCAACCGGAAGGTCACGCGCCGGATGGTTTCCCGTTCAATCGGCTCGATTTCGCGCAGTGTCGGCGCAGTTTCAGTCATGTCGGTTTCCTCCTGGATGCACGGCCCGCATGATCCCGTCTTGTTCGCGCGCTTAGCGGGGTTCGCAAGGATGGGTATACAGTGTGTTAATGCGCAAGAAATATTTGGTTTCGCGGCGAGGCCGAGTACCAAATCCCGGGGGTTAGGCGACGCCCAGGAATTGCCGCTTCAGTTGGGCGTCCTTCCCTCCCCGTCATGGCCCGGCTCGTCCTGGCTCGTCCGGCCCGTGACGGACTAAAGTCAGCTGCCCGATTCGCTTATCCTTGGGCGTCGCCTTTGAGCATTTTCAGCCTGACTGGAATCGTGGCAGCGACCTTGGTCGTCAATGGCCCGGCACCTCTCCAGTCAGCCCGCGGCTGTCGTCGTGAGTGATCTGCGCAGGCCGCTGTCAAACTCCTTCGAAGCCCCGGAAGGCGACCTGAAGGGGCAATACAGCGTTCGGATCAACCAAAAGAACCGGGTCTGAACCGCCCCGCATCAACACCGAGTGGGTCCCCAACAGCCCGCTGCAACCGAACCGCTTCGCTGCGCGTTGGAACGCTCCGGATCAGGTTCGCAGCGTCATCCAACAAGATCGCCCACCGGGGCGACCCGGACGTTTCGGCGAAGCAGGGAGAACGGACGTGTCCTACACCATGATAGCGTTCATCGCGGCGCTTGGCGGGCTGCTGTTCGGCTACGATACCGGCGTCATCTCCGGCGCCCTGCCGTTCCTCAAGGACGAGTTCCAGCTCACTCCGCTGTTGCTGGGCTCGCTCACCAGCTCCGCCCTGGCGGGTGCGGCCATCGGCGCTACGGTCGCCGGGGGCCTCGCCGACAAATACGGCCGCAAGCCCGTCATCCTGATCGTCGCCGTGATCTTCTTCACCGGCGCCATCATCTCCGCCATCGCCACCGTGCTGTCGGTGCTGGTCATCGGCCGCATTCTCGTCGGCATCGGCATCGGCGTCGCTTCCATGCTCACGCCGCTCTATCTGGCCGAGACCGCGCCCCCGGCGCAGCGCGGCGCCCTGGTGTCGCTCAATCAGTTGATGATCACCGTCGGCATCCTGGTGTCCTACCTCGTCGGCTACCTGCTGGCGCAGGGCGAAGGCTGGCGCTGGATGCTGGGCCTCGGCGCGCTGCCCGGGCTGGTTCTGTTCGTCGGCATGCTGCCGCTGCCGGAAAGCCCCCGCTGGCTGGCCGGCATGGGCCGCACGGAGCAAGCCCGCGACATGCTGCTGGTGCTGCGCCGCAACCAGCAGGCGGCGGATGAGGAACTGCACCAGCTCCGCTCCGACCTGCAGCGCGAGGAGCGTGTAAAACGCATGGCGCATCTGAAGGAGTCCCGCCTCGATCGTCCGATGATCATCGGCGTCGGCCTGGCGATCTTCCAGCAGGTTACCGGAATCAATACTGTGATCTACTTCGCGCCGACAATCTTCAAGGCCGCCGGTCTCGGCAGCACCTCCGCCACGATCCTGGCCACCGCGGGCATCGGCGCGGTGAACGTGCTGATGACGCTGGTGGCGATCAGGCTGATCGACAACGCCGGGCGGCGGGCGCTGCTGCTGACCGGGCTGGCCGGCATGACGGTGGCGCTGGTTGTGCTCGGCCTCGGCTTCATGCTGGGTGCGGAGGGCGGCGGCGCGCTCGGCTGGGTCACGGCGCTGAGCCTGGCGGCCTATGTCGGCTTCTTCGCCATCGGGCTGGGGCCGGTGTTCTGGCTGCTGATCGCGGAGATTTTCCCGCTGGCGACGCGCGGCCGGGGCACGTCGGCCGCGACCTTCGCCAACTGGGCGTCCAACCTGATCGTCGCGCTGACCTTCCTGCTGCTGATCGACAGCATCGGGCCGCCGAGCACGTTCTTCCTGTATGCCGCGCTGTCGGTCGTGGCGTTCATCTTCACCTACCGGCTGGTGCCGGAAACCAAGGGCAAGACCCTCGAACAGATCGAGGCGGATTGGGAGACCGTGGCGTGATAAAGTCCGCTTCCCGGGTTTTGGCCGGCCTGCTGCTCGCGGCGCCGGCCATGGCGCAGCAGCCGGCGGAAACCGGCCCGGCCAACCCGCAGGGCGCGCAGCCGCCGCCCGCGCAGACCGCGTCGGAAACCCAATACAGCGACGGCGCGGTGTCGGCGCATCTGCTCGGGGACCTTGGCGGTCAGCGGACCGCGCTGCATGACATGGGCATCGACATCCGCGCGAATTTCATCAATGAGTTCGCTGGCAATACGTCCGGCGGCCTGTCGCAGGGCGGCCGGGATGCCGGCGAGTTTGATTTCGGAGCCGATTTGGATCTGGGGAAGCTGAAGATCGATCCGGGCGGGTCGGTTCACGTTACATTTACGCAGCGGTACGGCTATTCGCTCAGCCAGCAGGTTATCGGCAATCTGGTCTCGGTGCAGGAAATCTATGGCACCGGGCAGAATTTCCGCCTGGCCGAGCTGTCGTTTGAACAGGCGCTTTACAACAACCACCTGGACATCATCGCCGGCCGGGTGATCACCGAGAACGACTTTGCGACCTCGCCGCTGCTTTGGGACCATGCTTCGCTGTACTGCATCTTCCAGAACAACGGCATTTGCGGCACCCCTGTCGGCGTGCCGGTGAACTCCGGCTACGATGCGTATCCGCAATCGACCTGGGGTGCGCGGGTGCGGGTGTCGCCGACCGACACGGTGTTCGCGCAGACCGGCGTGTACGAGGTGAACCCGAGCTACGCCGAGTCGCAGAACGGCTTGAAGTTTTCCAGCAGCAACGCCACCGGGGCGTTCATTCCGTTCGAACTCGGCTGGCGTCCGGGCCACACCATCACCGGCCTGCCGACGACCGACGGAGCCTTGCCGGGCGACTACCGGATCGGCGTGTACTACGACACGTCGAACGTCACGGGGCCGTTCAAGAACATTCCGGGGCAGAACCTGCCGAGCTTTACCGGGCCGATCTATTACGGCCGGTACGGCGGCTGGGTGACGGCGGCGCAGACGATCTGGCGCCAGCCGACGGGCAAGCCGGGGGGAACCCGCAGCCTGTCGCTGTTCGGCGCGCTCAACCTCGGCGACCCGGACACGGCGCTGTATCCCGTCTATGCCGAGCTGGGCGCGGTGCTGAAAGGCACGTTCCCCGGGCGCGACGACGACACGATTGGCCTGGCCGTGACCGATACGGAAGTGAACAGCCATCGCAAGGATCTGGAGGCCGCTTTGCTGGCGCAGGGCTTCGCGGTGACCGGCGTGCAAAACCGTGAAATCGCATTCGAAGCGAACTATTCCGCCGCGGTCTACCCGGGGATTAGCGTGGAGCCGGGCATCCAGTTTATTGTGCACCCGGGTGCGCTGTATGAAGTCCCCAATGCGCTCGTGTTCGCCTTGCGGACGGCGGTGAAGTTTTAACTCGGCCTGTGGCGGATGTAGTGCGCATCGCAACCCATTTTCCGTCATGGCCCGGCTTGTCCGGGCCACCTATCCCCGCACCGGCCGAGGCCGGTGGCCCGGACAAGCCAGGCCATGACGATGGCATTGAAAGCGCGACCTTCCTAAACCGCCGTCTCTGCTTCAACCGTTTCTACAGCGCGCGGCAACAGGATCGTCATCTTCGTGCCCTCGCCCGGGGCGCTCCGCACCCGGACATCGCCACCCGATTGCCGCACGAAGCCATAGACCTGCGCCAGCCCAAGGCCGGTCCCCTTGCCGATTTCCTTGGTCGTAAAGAACGGTTCGAACAGCCGAGCCTTCACGTCATCCGACATGCCGGTGCCGGTGTCCTCCACCGACAGGGATGCGTAATCCCCCGGCGCCAGATCGGTGCCGTCCGAGGTGCCGCGGATCAGCGTGTTGCCAGTGACTATACGTAAAGAACCGCCCTCCGGCATCGCATCGCGCGCGTTGATTGCCAGGTTCAGAATCGCCGTTTGCACCTGGCTCGCGTCCGCCATCACCGGCCAGACATCGGGGGCGAAATCGAAGGTCAGCGTCACCGCCGAACCGACGCTGCGCTCCAGCAGCTCCCGCATCTCCTGCACCAGTTCGTTTATCGGCAGGTAATCGATCTCAAGATTCTGCCGCCGTGCAAACGCCATGAGCTGCGCGATGAGTTTGGCGCCGCGCTGCGCCGCGCTGACGGAACTGTCGATCATCCGCAAGGTGCGCGGATCCTCGATCCGCAGCCGGGTCACCTCCAGCCCGCCCAGGATTGCAGTCAGAAGGTTGTTGAAGTCGTGCGCGATGCCGCCGGTGAGTTGCCCGAGCGCCTCCATCTTCTGCAACTGGCGGATCTGCTCCCCGGTCCGCTCGCGTTCGGCAATCTCCGCCCGCAACTGCTCATTCGCCGCGGCGAGTTCGCGGGTCCGCTCCGCCACGCGGCTTTCCAGTTCGGCGTTCAGCGCCTCCAGCGCGTCGCGCGCGTCCTTTTCGACCGTCCGGTCGTAGAGAATCTTGAGGTATCCCGCGACCTCGCCGCGCCGATCGCGCAGCGGCACCATGCGTCCGCTCGACCAGAAGCGGGTGCCGTCGCGCCGCCGGTGCCAGCGTTCCGCCCGCACGCTGACACCCGAGCGGGCGGACCGCATCTCGTTGTCCGGCACGTCGGCGGCCACGTCATCGGCCATGAAAATGCGTGCGCAGGGCTGGCCGACGATCTCCTCCGGCGCATAGCCCAGGATCGCCTCGGCGCCGGAGTTCCAACTGGTGACCCGCCCATCCAGGCCGCAGGTGAAAATCGCGTAGTCCACCGCGCTTTCGACGATCATCCGGTAGCGCTCATGCGCTTCCTGCGCACGGGTTTCCGCCTGGCGCAGCCGCAGCATGGCGTGCGTTACGGCGATCAGCTCCAGCGGCTCTACCGGCGTGGTCAGGTAGCAGTCGGCGCCGCTTTCCAGTCCGACGATCTTCTCAGCCGAGGAGATGGCGGTGGCGGAAATCTGGATGACGACGATCTCCGGCCAGGACTGCTTGATGCGGCGGCAAACCTCCAGCCCGTTCACATCCGGCAGATTCACATCCAGCAACACCAGCAGCGGCTGCCGATCGGCGATCAGCGCGAGGGCGGAGGCGCCGTCTTCGGCTTCCAGCACGTCCATGCCGCCCATGCGCAACGACCGCGTCTTGACGTAACGATTGGCCGGATCGTCGTCCACATTCAGGACCAAAGGCGCGATGAGGCTCATTCCGCGCTCCGTTCGGCCGCAAGGGCGAGATCGTCCTGCCACACCCCGTTCAGCGCACGCTGCATGGCATCTCTCGTCAGCGCCGCCTTGGACAGGATCGCCCGGGCACAGCCGAGCCGGGTCCGATCGACATCCGTCAGCACCGACGACGTGCAGACGATCACCGGGATGCCGGCGGTGGCCGTATCGGCTTGCAGGCGTTCCATGACCGCGAACCCGTCCAGGTCCGGCAACCGCAGATCCAGCAGCACGGCGTCCGGCGCGTCGGCGCGGGCCAGGCGCAGACCCTCCGCGCCGGTCTCGGCTTCGCGGATGGTCAAAGCCTGCCATCCGCTCAGCATCTGGCGCAGCACGTAACGGGAGGTCTCTTCATCATCGATCAGCAGAACGTCGCGCGCCCGTTCAGGTTGAGGCACGATCGCGGCAGAGGCCGCCGGCGGACGCACGGGTATCATCAAGGTAAACGCCGAACCTTCGCCCGGGGCGCTGCGCAAGGTCAGGGTGCCGCCGAGCAGTTCCGCCAGCCGGCGCGACAGCGGCAGCCCGAGGCCGGTGCCCTTGGTGCGGACCTGCAGCCGGTTCGCCACCTGGGAAAACTCCTGGAACACAAGCTGATGGTCCTGCTCGGCGATGCCTATGCCGGTGTCGGCAACCGTCAGGCTGATCAGCCCGGTCCCGCGGTCGATGCGCGCGGACACCCGCACCTCCCCGCGTTCGGTGAACTTCAGCGCATTGGAGATCAGGTTGCGGAGTATCTGCGCAACCTTGGCCTCATCAGTCAGCAGTATCGGCAGGCTGTAGGCGTCCTCGAACACCAACTCGACCGCGTCGTTCTGCTGCAGCGGCTTCATCACCCCGCGCAGGGCGCCGAACAGCTCGTTCACGGTGAACGGGTTCGGCCGCACCTCCAGCTTGCCAGCCTCGACCTTTGCCAGATCCAGCAGATCATTCACCAGTTCCGTCAAGCTCTCAGCCGATCGGCGGATATAGGTGACCTGCTTGTCCTGCTCGGGCGTCAGGGGGCCATCGACACCGTCGAGCAGCAGGCGCGACAACGCCAGGATCGAGTTCAGCGGGGTGCGGAATTCGTGGCTCATGTTGGAGAGAAAACGCGATTTCAGTTCGCTGGCCTGGCGCAACTGTTCGGCGCGTTCGTCGAGTTCGGCATACAGCGCGACGACACCGCGATTGGTGTCTTCCAGTTCGGTGTTGAGCTGCTCCAGCTCCTCCTGGCGCAGCCGCAATTCCGCCAGGCTGGCGACCAGTTCGGTGTTCTGGGTCTGCAGCTCCTGCACCGGATTGGGTTGCAGGCCGAGATTCAGCGTATCGGCGACGCGGGCGATCTCCGGCGGGGAGAGGCATGCGCTTTCCGGCAGGCGGCGAGACAGCGACACGATGGTGCCCGCCGAGGTGCTGGCGATGGCGAAGTCGTCCACCAGGCGGCGGGCGCTGGCGATGCCCCGGCCCGGGGCGCGCCCGTCGAGAACCGCATCGAGATCGTGGATGCCCGGGCCGGTGTCGGACACCCGGGCGACCAGCGACGGCGAACCGTTCCGGCTGATGCAGAAGGCGACGCGGGCGTCGTGTCCGTACGCGATGGCATTGCGCGCGACCTCGGAAACCGAGGCGGCAAAGCGGGTCTGGCTGGCAGCATCCAGTCCGAACCGCGCCGCCACCTGCCGGGCGTGGTGGCGTGCCAGCACGATGTCCTCCGGTTCGGCCAGGGCGACGGTCAGCAGCGGCCACTCCATGCGGTCAACCTTTCCACACGACCACCGATGCATCGTCCCGGCCGCGTGCGTGATCACGATACAGGACGGCGGCGATCAGCGTAGGGTCCAGCGAGAACAGACCTGCGTGACCGGCGGGCGACCAGGAGGTTGCCAGGCCGTCGGAAAACATCACCACCACCGGGCGGTGATGCATCGGGTAGTGGAACGCCTGCATCCTGCCCGCGGTATGTCCCGCCGTGCCGCTATGCGAGACCATGCGGCGGACGCCGCCGGTATCGGTGATGAATCCGGCGATGTTGCCGATGCCGCCATAGGTGACGCGCCGCGCCGACGGCTCGATCAGCGCCGTGGCGAGGGCGGCGCCGCGCGTGGCGCGCAGGCCGGCATGCAGCATCGTCAGCAGGTCCACCGGGCTGGCCGCCGGATGCTTCCCGAACAGCCGCACCGCTTCCTGCGACGCCGCCGCCGCCTGCGGACCGTGGCCCAGCCCGTCGGCGAGCAGCAACCCGACGGTGCCGTCCGGGCGCGCCAGGATGCAGGCCGCGTCGCCGCAGATTTCCTCGCCGGGCTTCGGCACGCACAACGCTGCCGACATCCGGTCCGCGGTCACGTCACTGCCGCCGATGCGCGCCAGCACGGCGGTGCCGCCACCGGGCTGCGAGTGGATCAGCATCTGCCGCGCCATCCGCTGCACCGCCCCAAGCCCGTTGCCGGGCGTGCCGCCGGTGGAGAACCCGTCGCGCAGGCACGCCGCGACGTCCGCCATGCCCGGCCCTTTGTCCAACGCCAGGATCTCGATCCCGCCCGCGGCGGTGCCATCCGGCCCGGCCAGCATCTCGCCGCCGCCGCCGTAGCGCAGCAGGTTCTGCGCCAGTTCGGTGGCAACGATGGCGACGCGGCCGGCCTCGGTCTCGGTGTATCCGAGACGCACCGCCAGCCCGACGATGCGGCGGCGGGCGGAGGCGACGTCGGTCGGATCGCGGACTGGGATGCGGTCCATGCCGGTCAGGCCGCAGCGGCGGGGTTTATTGGCGATGCTGTCCGGGATGGGGAGTCCGGGACAGAACTCCGGCGGTGCAGCACAGTCCTCCGGCAGCCTGTGCCGGGCGCCACAACGAACGAAAATGCAGGTGGGATATGTCCGGTGCGGTAACGGTCCGGGGCAGCGGCCTGGTCCGTGTTTGCCACGCCAGAAAGCAAGTTGTAACACAGATTAAAGGGATTAAGGCACAGATTAAATGGATTGACCGGATGGCTCGGGTGGGACCGCATCTCCGCCTCGCCAGGGCGCTTCGAGCGCCGGAACCACATCGGTGTAATCCGTGCCTTAATCCCATTAATCCGTGTTACAACTTGCTTTGCTTCCGCCCCACCGCTGCCGGGTATCGACGTTCGGATTGCACGATCAGATGACGACCGTCCGCCGACACAACCCGGCACCGGTCTGGCGTGAGGGCCACGGAGTTCGGCAGATGACAGCGCCGCCATCGCGGGCCAGTTGGCCTCCCGATTTCCCGCCCGACGCCGCACCGACCAGCGAACCATCACTACTTCCACCTCGCGACCGTAACGCGCGTACCCTGCCCGGGTGCCGACTCGATCGCGAACTCGTTGCACAGCCGCTTGGCGCCCCCCAACCCAAGCCCCATGCCCTTGCCGCTGGAGTACCCGTCCTTCAGCGCCAGCTCGATATCGGCAATACCGGGGCCGTTGTCCTCGAACACGATCCTGACCCCCCGCCGCGGACCCGCCTGCACGATCTCGATCGCCGCCTCGCCGCCCTTGCCGTAGTCCAGCGTGTTGCGCGCCAGTTCGCTCGCCGCGGTGACGATCTTGGTCTGGTCCACCAGGCCCAATCCCGCCTCGATGGCGATGCGGCGGACTTCCTGGCGCACCCGGACCACGTCCTCCCCGGACTGAATCCTGACGGTGCTACGCGGCACCCTCGGCCTCTTCTCCCGGGGCCATCCCCTCGGCGTCGAGCAGCGAGCGGATCATCGCCATGCCGCGTTCCGCATTCAGCGCCGTCCGCACCCCCGGCAGCGACAGGCCGAGTTCCACCAGGGTAATCGCCACCGCCGGGCGCATCCCGACCACCACCGTCACCGCATCCAGCACCTTGGCGATCATCGCGATATTGGCCAGCGTGCGCCCGATGAAGCTGTCAACGATCTCCAGCGCGGAGATATCGATCAGCACCCCCTTGGCGGCCACGTCCACGATGCGCGTCGTCAGGTCTTCCTCCAGCGCCATCGCCAGCCGGTCGTGCATGTCCACCTGTATGGTGACCAGCAGAGCCTCGCCTAGCTTGAGGATCGGGATGCGGTCCATCGCGGCGGCGCTATGCGATATCGGCCGCGAGCGGACGCTTCACGCTGACCACGGTCTTGCCGAGACGGCGCAACGCCAGGGCGAACGCGTCGGACAGGTTGGCTTTCGACACCACGTTCAGCTCGACGCCGAGATGCACCATGGTCTGGGCGATCTGCGGCCGGATGCCGCTGACGATGCAATCCGCCCCCATCAGCCGCGCCGCGGCCACGGTCTTCAGCAGATGCTGTGCCACCAGCGTATCGACCGTGGGCACGCCGGTGATGTCGATGATGGCGATGTCGGCCTCAAACCTGACGATGCTGTCCAGCAGGTTTTCCATCACCACCTGGGTGCGCGCGGAATCCAGGGTGCCGATCAGGGGCAGGGCGAGGATGCCCTGCCAGAGCCGGACGACGGGGGTGGAGAGTTCGGAGATCTCGGTCTGCTGGCGGATGATCACCTCTTCCCGGGCCCGCTGGAAAGTCTCCATCATGAACAGGCCGAGCGCGTCGATCAGTTGGCTGACGGTCAGGGTTTCGCTCGCCAATGAGGCTGCCTCGGCGCCCGGCACATCGCGCAGGCGGTCGAACAACGGCTGCTTCAGCGAAAACAGGAACGTCGCCGTTTCCGCCGGCGAAAACCCCAGCAACGCCCGGGTCCGCGACAAATCGGCCAGGATATCCCGCAGCGGCGCGAATGACGCCGCCTCGATATCGGAGACGTTGCCATCCCGGCAGCCCTGCGCCAATCTGGCGATAATGATTTCGCACTGTGATTCGAGCTCGGCGGCCGGCAGCCTGGCGTCCGTCGTTTGCCGCAGGACACCGAGCCAGTCCGTGAGTATCTGCCGTTCGAACCCGGACAGGATGCCGGGCAGCCGCGATGCATGAGGCGTGACCATGTTAAATTCGGCCTTGTATCAATCCCCGCACGACAGTACGCGGTTGGAAAAGAATAGCCAGCCACGCGGAACGATTATCACACGGGAGTGAATGACTAAGGCCGATCGCTGCATTGATTTGGATTGGATTGTGAACAGAGGACGCGGGCAGCATGGCTGATCCCAATAATCGTTACGGATTAACGGCGGCACGGAAGCATGGCAAGCATGGGCGGGAGATCCGGCCGAACGGCCTGACGGCCGACATCCACACGCATGTGCTGGTGCCAGCGGCGGCGGATTTCGTCCGGCCGCATCAGCAGCCTGATCCGCGATCGGCTGCCTTTACGCCGGAAACCCGGGCGCTCGCCGGCAGGCAGGAAGCCGATCGGCTGCCCAACCTGACCGATTTGTCATTGCGGAAGCGTGGTTTTGCCGCGATGGGGATCGATGCGCAGGTGATCAGTCCGGCGCCGGCGCAGTGCTATTATGACATCCCGGCGGAGATCGGGATCCAGGCCGCCCGAATCGTCAACGAAGGCGTGGCGGCGATCGCCAAGGAAGCGGGCGACGCGGTGCCGGCCGCCCTGGGAACGGTGCCGCTGCAGGCGGGCGGGGAGGCGGCGGCATCGGAACTGGAGCATTGCGTGCGGGTGCTCGGCCTGAAAGGCGTCGAGGTTCTGGCGCATGTGGGGGACCTGGAACTGTCGGACCCGGGGTTCGAGCCGTTCTGGGCCAAGGCGGAGGCGTTGGGCGCGGTGGTGTTTATCCATCCGGCCGGGTTCACCGAGCCGCGACGGTTGACGCGGTTCTATTTCAGCAACGTCATCGGCAACCCGCTGGATACGACGCTGGCGCTGCATCACCTGATTTTCGACGGGGTGCTGGAGCGGTATCCGGACCTGAAGATCCTCGCCGCGCATGGCGGCGGCTATCTGCCGGCTTACTCCGGACGGGTTGATCATGCCTGGGGCGCGCGCAGCGACGCGCATGGCAGCCTGCCCAAGCCGCCGAGTTTCTATCTGCGGAAGATCTACCTCGACACGATCGTCTTTACGCCGGAGCAGCTTGAGGGGCTGGTCAGGTCGTTCGGTGTGGAGAAGATTTTGCTCGGCACGGATTATCCGTACGACATGGGGGAGTACGATCCGATCGGGCACGTCGCGTCGGTAGGGTCGTTCAGCGATGCGGACCGCGCGGCGATCTGCGGCGGGAATGCGCGGACGCTGTTCGGGTTTTAGGGGGGACGTCCAACCGCGATGACCGTGGGGCGTCCCCGTCCGGCACCCTTTTGTTTTGTGTCATGGCCGGTTGTTTTTGTGTCATGGCCGGTTGTTTTTGTGTCATGGCCGGTTGTTTTTGTGTCATGGCCGGTTGTTTTTGTGTCATGGCCGGTTGTTTTTGTGTCATGGCCGGGCTTGGCCCGGCCATCCACGACTTTGCGTCAACCAGCACAACGTTTCCAACAACCCGACCACACGCGAAGGTTCCGGCGCAGCCGCCACCGCACATCCGCTATACAACGATCCGCACCGTTTCCTCCGCAACAACCCGCACCACCAGGGTGCGTCGCGCGGGCGGCAGGGCGGGCGGGGCTGATTGGGCGAGTGAAGCGGCCAGCGTCTCGGCCTGCTCGCCCCGGGAGCGTGTGGCGTGATCTTTCCTGAGGTCGCGCCAGATCGTCCAGGCGAGTGAGGCGAGGCTGACGAGCAGGGAGGCGAGCGACACCGGATCGACCCCGCGTATCGGCGGGTCGAGCGGGTCGGCGTTGAGTTCCCGCTCCACCTGCGCCGGCAGGTCGGGGCCGAGCGTGGCGGCGAGGCGGCCGGCGGTGTGGCGGGCGATGCGATCGGCGTCGGTCATGGCTGGATTTCCCGGGCTTTGGCGATAATGGTGCGCAGCAGGTCGGTGGCCTGCGCGTCGTCCTCGATAAAGCGGCGCAGCATGTCGCCGAACTTGACGCCCTCGATCTGTTCCACGGTGGCGCGCAGAGTGGCGATGTCGCTCGGCAACGCGGCGGCGGCATCCGTGCCGAGGCTGCGCAGGTCGGCGGCGAGGGCGGGCACGTCCGAAGCCAACTGGCCAGACTGGATGACTGCCCCCAGCAGGATGGCGGCGAGGCGGTGGGCCAGGATCAGGTGCGGTTGCGAGGCGGTGCGGGTGAGATAGTTGGCGTAGTTGAAGTGGCCGATGGCGGCGGCGTAGGGATCGCTGCGGATGTACAAGAATCTGAAGCTGGTCTCCGCAAGTCCGCAGGCCGTTTCATGGTGCCCAAGAGTGCTTTCCAGATCGGCTAGCGCGGAATAGCCGGCGGCCAATTCCGGAATTGCGTTTTCACGCTGGAACGTCGTCAGACAGTCTTCCAGCAACGCCCGGGCTTTGAGATGACGTTGCAACCGGAGCAGCGGACCATGGCTCTTGAACCGGGTCCTGGCGCGCTGCAGCGCCGGCGCGCCTCGTTCCTCCTCGCTGCGAACGATCTCAGCCTCGAGATCGAGGCACACCTGCCACTGTTTGAGCCGCAGCGCGGTCTCACGGCCTGTGTCCAGCAGTATCTCGCGGACATTCCAAACCGCGATTGACCAGTCATTCGCATCCGGCGGGTCCGGAAGGGTCGGCATTTGCGCCCGCAAGCGGTTGACTTCCCGCAACACCTTGTCCCAGCGTCCCAGTTCGTTCAGGATTTGCAGCCGCCGTGTCGCGTCCAACAGTTGCATCCAGGGGCCACCGCCGGCGCGGCGCGTGAAGTCAGCCTTTCGATCGACCACGTCGCGCGCCGTCGCCGCCCGGCCGCTGCGGCGCAGCAGAGTGGCAAGGAACCCTGAAGCCGTAGACGCCGTCGCGAAGTCCGCGCGCTCGGCCGCGCTGTCGAACGCCGCGCGCAACAGCCCCTCGGCTTCGTCGCGACGGCCGGCTGCCAGCAGGATGGTCGCGAGCAGGCCCATATACGCGGCCTCTCGGTCGGTTCCGGCGGTGGCCCGCGCGATGCGCCGGGCCACCGGCAACGCGGCCGCGATGGCCTCCGGCGACTCGTCCACCATCACCGATCGCTCCAGCATCATGGACGCGTCCGCCCACTCGCCAAGCCGGGCGAGGTAGGGAAACGCCGCCAGCCCGGCGCGCACGATGGCTGTGCCGGTCGGCTGCTTGCCCTGCGACTCCAGGCTTTGGCGCATCACCTGGGCCCAGGTGACCGCGAGTTCGCGATCCACGGCCGCCTGCACCGCAGCGCCCGCTTCGGCGCGGCCGGCTTCGGCCACGCCGGGGTGGATCGCGATCGTGTAGTCATCCGGCTTGTCGCAGATCGGCCGCCGCTCCACCAGCCCGGCGTGGACCAGCGCCGCCAGCAGCGGCGCGAACTCCGGCACCGGCTCGCCGTGGCCAAGATGACGCCACACATCGCCCCAGTTCGCGGCGATGATCCAGCCTTCTCGGTCGACCTCCTCCAACGCGCACATAAAATGAAACGCCAGCCGCGCCGCCTCCGGCAAGGTCGCGGCGATGCCGCGTGTCCAGGCGCGCAGGATTGCCATGAACGCGGCGACGTCGAGCTTCGAAGCGCCGCCTTGCAGGAACGCGTCCAGTTCCGCCGCCGGGATGGGATTGGCCGCGTCAAACTTGCCGATCTCGGCTTGCAGTTTCGCCGGTTCGGCGGCGAGCTGCTCGGCCAGATCGAGCAGTTTCGGGTGGCCCTGCGCCTGCCGCAGCACCTGCCGCACCAGCCTGCGCTGATCGCCTTCGGGCATACCGCCAGCCTCGCCGTCCAGCAGCTTGCGCAGATTGGGCATCTCCATCGCCAGCAACACGGCCTCGTCACGTGCCAGCGCGTGCACGGCGATTACCTCGGCCGAGTCAGGCAAGCCGGCGGGGGGAACGCGACTGGTCAGCACGAGGCGGGAGAGCCCGCCCGGCGTCAGCAGCGCGCCCACCAGCGCTTCCCAGCGCGGATCGAGCCACTTGCCACTGTCGCTGAGCAGGCTTTCAATGTTGTCGAGCGCGATCAGCACCGCGTTCCGCGCCAGCAGGTTAGTCAGCCGCGGCAGCCATGCGGTGAACTCGTCCGCGTTGCTGATCAGGTGCGCCATCTTGAACCCGGGCAGCTTGCGCTCCATCGCCAGTGCGAAGTTGAGCAGCGCCGGCTCGATGTCCTTGCCCGGCTCGGGGGCGGCGAACCAGCCGAATGTCTGGAAACGACGGACCGAGGCATGGTGGTGGATCAGTTCAAGCGCGCAACTGGTCTTGCCGCCGCCGGCCATGCCGTGGAACAGCACGCCGGATTGCTTGCTGGTCCTGGCCAGCGCCGCGCTGGCCCTGGTCATGGCCGCCACGCGGCCGACGAAATACTCCGGCGGGTCAGGCACATAGTCCAGCGCGGGGTTCACATCGAAACCCTGGCCGAACGGCGGATTGAGCGTCAGCTCGGCCGCACGCGCGCCGAACAAGGACGCGGCGGCGCCGGACAGCGCGCCGGCAGGTCCAGCGGTGTGCGACAGCGCCAGCCGCGCCGCTTCCGGCAGCGCATTCTTGTTCTCGAATAACTGCTCATACAGCGCGCGGCCGAAATTGCTGGCGAACTCGTCCTCCACCGCGTAGCGCATCGCCACCACGGCGCAACCGAGCTTCCGGGTCAGCGCCTGCGCCACCGTCGGTGCGGCCCGGGCGCTGCCGGGCGCCGGCATGTCCCGCGCAGGCGCGTTTGCCGGATCCAGGCCGAGCCAGCGCAATGACTGCTCGATGCTCGCCGCCGCCGACAGGCAGGCCGACAGCACCACCAGTTTCACGCGCGCGCCGGCTTGCGCCAGCAGCGCCGCGAGGTCGTCGGACGTCACCTGGTCCGCGGTGCCGTCCGGCTTTTCCAGCACCAGGGCGCCCGGCAGGCCGTGGCCGGAGAAGTGGATCACGTCCCAGCCTTCGCCGTCCTCCAGCACCTGTTTCAGGCTGTCGCGGGTGACGCCATATTGCAGCACGCGCAGGTCCACCGCCCGGCCGGCCGCGCCGGCAAGCTGCCCCACCAATTGGCGCAGCATCCGCCGCTCGCGCCGCAGGTTCAGCGCGTTGCCGTCAGGCGGCACGCTGAACAGCGCCAGCAGCCGCAGCCGCTGGCCGATGGGATCGACGGCAGGCGGGGTTTCATCTGCCGCCTGGAAGACGAAGCTGACGCCGGACAGCGGCGCGCCGTCGATGCGGGCGATCTCCAGCGGCAGGGTCAGCAAGAATTGCGCGTCTTGCGGCACGCGCACGCGCGCCACCACCGACGGGTGGGCCCGCTCGCGCAGCTTGCGCGCGATGGCCTCGCCCAGCACGTGTGTGCCGATGTAGTCGCCGACCTCGGCGATCAGGCGGCGTTCATCCTGTTGCCGTTTGTCCGGGCGGCATGCACGCGCAGGTGGCCGGGCAGGTCGAGCAGCGCGCGGTAGCATGCGTGGGCCGGGTCGAGCCGCACCTGATGGTGCCGGATGTAGGCCCCGGCGTGGTCGGTTAGCGTCCAGCGCCATGCGTCGGGCGAGAACTCGGCGACATCGAGATGCAGCGGCTGGGGCACGGGCGCGTCGCTCCGGGGAAAGAACAATCTCGACTATATAACGATACGCGCCCGGCGCCAGTGGGCGGGGTTACATGGGGACTGGGATGGTGCGGTGCGGGAGCGGGGCGGCTCTGTGGCGGCAAAAGCATTGCCGGGTTCGGCTGGGTGACCTGCGAGGCCTGCACCGCAAGTCGTGGATGGCCGGACCAAGTCCGGCCATGACACAAAATCAGCGGTCCTGCTTCGCTTCGCCCCGCCCCGCCGTTCTGCGCAGCCTCAGAACTTGGAAACCCGGGTCTCCTTCGCGGTGATGAACTCCAGCAGCGCCGGCTTGCCCGCCCGGGTCTGTTCGATCCCGCGCCGGATCGCCGCCTTGATGTCGCCGGGCTGCGTCACCCTCTCGCCATAGCCGCCGAACGCCCGCGCCATCGCCGCGTAGTCGCCCGAGATATCCGTTGACCGGTACTTCTCCGTCGAGATCGGCATCACCTTCAGCTCTATCGCCATCGAGAAATTGTTCAGCAGGATCGACAGGATCGGGATCCGCTCGCGCACGCAGGTCTCGAAATCCATCCCGGTGAAGCCGATGGCCGCGTCGCCCCACAGGTTGATGCACAGCTTGTCCGGCTTCGCCAGCTTCGCCCCCATGGCCAACCCCAGCCCCATGCCCAACTGCGTCGTCTTGCCCCAGCCGATATAGGACAGCGGCTCGGTCGCCACCCAGAACGGAGAAATCTGGTCGCGCGGGCTGCCGGCATCGTGCGTGATGATGGTGTTGCGGATGTCCACCGTCTGCAGCAGCTCCTGGATCACCCGGTACGGGCTCAGCGGCGCCTCGTTCGAGTTCAGCAACGGGCGCCACTGTTCCAGCCACTCCTCCCGCACCGCGGTGATCTCCGCCACCACCGCGGAGGCGTCACGATTGCCCGGGATGCTCTGCCGCAGCTCCCCGATCAGCGCCGCCAGGGTCAGCCGCGCGTCGCCGACAAGGCCGACGGCGCTGACCACATCCTTGTTCAGGTGGTTGGGGTCGAGCGTGGCGTGAACGAACTTTTTCCCCTTGGGGAACTTGATGCCGAAATTCGTCTCGGTGAAGGAGCAGCCGATGCCGAGGATAACGTCGGCGTTCTGCACGAAGTGATGCACCGGCTTCGGCACCGCCGCGCCGCCCGATCCGAGCGCCAGCGGATGGTTCTCCGGGAAGGCGCTCTTGCCGCCGAGGCTGGTGGTGACCGGCGCGCCGAGCAGTTCGGCCAGTTCGCGCAACTCCGCCCAGGCTTCGGCCCAATGCACTCCGGTGCCGGCATAGATCACCGGGCGTTTGGCGGCCAGGATCGCCGCCGCGGCCTTGCGCACATCCGCCGGGTCGGGGCCGTATTTCGACACGCCGACGGGCGTGTAGTCGATGTCGCCGATCTCCTCGTTCCAGATATCGGTGGGGATTTCCACCAGGGCGGGGCCGCTGCGGCCGTTGCGGATGGCGCTGAAGGCGCGGCGCATCACGTTGGCGACTTCGTTCGGCAGGACGACCGGCTCGGCCAGCTTGGAGACGCCGCGCATCTCCCGCACCGCGTTGTAGTTGGGGTCGATATGGGCGATGCGGCGCGGGTAGCCCTGCGGGATCACCAGCATCGGCACGGATTCGGAGTAGGCCTGCGCCACGCCGCCATAGGCGTTCTCGGTCCCCGGGCCGTGCTGCATGCAGAACGCGCCGATGGTGCGCCCGGAGGTGACGCGGGAGATCGCGTCGGCCATGTGCAGGCCGATGCGCTCCTGCCGGACGATGACCGGGCGGATATCGGCGGCGGCGGCGAATTCGAGCAGGTGGTTGACGGGATAACCGCAAAGGATCTCGATGCCCTCGCGCTTCATGATCTCAGCGACTGCCTGACCGACTTTCATGGGCCCGCTCCCTGTTGGTTTGCTTGATTGACGCGACGGTAGGACCGGTCCGGGCCGGTGGCAAATCCCGGGCGGCCTCCGCGCCGCCGCGATCGGCGCCCGAGACGGCCGCCGCCACAAATTCTTGCGTTTGGGATACGGCCGACCCACAATGGGTGGTCTATGTTGGCGAATCGGGCTTTACACGACGGGAACAGGGATCAGATGAACCAGGCCTCCGATGAACACCCGATCCGCTTCGACCTGCTGACCGAAAACCCCGTCTACAAGCCGTTCCGCTACCCCTGGGCGTATGAGGCCTGGCTGACGCAGCAACGCGTCCACTGGCTGCCGGAGGAAGTGCCGCTCGCCGACGACGTCAAGGACTGGCACCGCAACCTGACCGAGGCCGAGCGCAACCTGCTGACGCAGATCTTCCGCTTTTTCACCCAGGCCGACGTCGAGGTGAACAACTGCTACATGAAACATTACAGCCAGGTGTTCAAACCCACCGAGGTGCTGATGATGCTGTCGGCGTTCTCCAACATCGAGACGATCCACATCGCGGCATACAGCCACCTGCTCGACACCATCGGCATGCCGGAGATCGAGTACACGGCATTCCTCAAATACAAGGAAATGAAGGACAAGTACGACTATATGCAGGGCTTTTCGGTTTCGTCGCCGTTCGAGATCGCCAGGACCCTGGCGGCGTTTGGCGCCTTCACCGAGGGCCTGCAGTTGTTCGCTTCCTTCGCGATCCTGCTGAATTTTCCTCGCTTCGGCAAAATGAAGGGGATGGGCCAGATCGTCACCTGGTCTGTGCGGGACGAAAGCCTGCACTGCGCCTCCATCATAAAGCTGTTCCGCACCTTCATCCAGGAAAATCCTGAGTTGTGGACGGAGGATTTGCGGCGGGAACTGTATCTGAGCTGCGCCGTCATCGTCTCGCATGAGGACGCGTTCATCGACCTGGCGTTCGAGCAGGGACCGGTCGAAGGCCTGACCTCACGCGAGGTGAAGCAATATATCCGCTACATCGCCGATCGGCGGCTGGTGGAACTGGGGCTGAACGCGCTGTTCCACGTGGCGAAAAACCCGTTGCCCTGGCTGGATGACATGCTGAACGCGGTCGAGCACGCGAACTTTTTTGAGAATAGGGCCACGGAATACAGCAAGGCTTCGACATCGGGAACCTGGGAGGATGCCTTTGGCGACGGCCCGTCCGAGGCAGACCGCGGGTTGGCCGTATCGGTCACGGGTTGACTTTGGCAACGATTGGGCCGGTAATCACAGGCGAAGCCGTCCCCGGGGGGCGGTTGCGGCAGCGGGCATTATCCTGATGAACGGCTGGCGGGCGATGTCTATCTTCGCGCAACGGCCTGACGATTTAAGCGCCGGGTTTCTTTTGCAGCCAGAAACCGAGCGTTTAACATATTTTTCACCTGCCGGCCGTTTCTTTGTGCATGATTGATCCCGTGGTCCTATATCAACCGGTGTCGAGCGGCTGCATGATAGCCGCAGGGACTGGTTGCAGACACCAGGGAGGCTTCGATGGGCACGACCATATTGTTAGGGGCGACGGTGAGCCAATCTGAAGAAGACATCGGCCGGGAAACCGGCACGGGGGCGGCGCCTCGCTACAGCAGGCGGCTGTCGGACAAGATTCTGATCGCGTTCCATCATGCATGCGATCAGTCGGATTTCGAAGTGGCGGAAGAGCTGCTGCGTGTGCTGGAGATGATGCTGACACGCCGTCCGCTGACGCCGGACGGAACCCGCCGGCGCAACATGGAGAGCCTGGTGGCGGCGCATGAACGCCTGTGGCACCTGCGGCACCCGAACGCCGACGGATTCTGACGTCCGCTCATCCGTCGAGGTCCAGCCCGCCGCCCTCCCTGAGAATCGCCTGCACGGCTTGCGTGAATGACCCGTCCGGCTGATGCAGCACCATGCCCGGCATCAGCCGCATCAGCCCGCGTCCGTGCCTGATCCCGCGCAGCAGAACCAGCTTCGCCGGCCGTCCGGCCTTCGGCCAGAGCGGGTAGATGGCGGCGCAGGGGCTGCCCGATCGGGCCATCGCCGCCAAACAGGCCGGGATCATGCCAGCCGGGACGATGACCGTCAGGCTGCCCCTGCTGCGCAGGTGGGCGCTGAGCCAGCAGATCCATGCATCGACAAGGGCATCGGAACCGCGCTTGGCGGTTTCGCGCGATGCGTCCGGGGACTCGGTGCCGTGCGGCGCATGGTAGGGCGGATTGGCCAGCGCATGGTCGAACGGCCCCGGCAATACGGCGGTTTCGATGGCGCCCTCAATGATCTCGATATCGCCGAAACCGTTGGCCGCCGCGTTGGCTGCCGCCAGGCGGGCCAGGCTGCCGTCGATTTCGACCCCGGCGGCGCGGACGCCGGCGACTCGGGCGGACAGGCACAGCAGCGCGGCTCCTGCGCCGGTGCCGCCCTCCAGCACGCGCTCGCCGCTTCGCGCGGGGATGGAGGCCGCCAGCAGCACCGGCTCGATGCCGCTGCGGAAGCCCGCCGCGGGCTGCGTATAGAGCAGACGTCCGCCCAGCAGGTGCCCGTCCGTGGTTGCCAGGGTCACAGTTCGCCGGCTTCGCGCAAGACCCGCCGTGCCCGCTCGAAATCGTCCGAGTCGACCATCAGCCGGCGGGGAATCGCGCCGGCGCTGCCTTCCGCGATGCTCGTATAGCTGTCCAACACCATGGTCTTGATCCCGGCATCCGCGAGCAAGGCGGTCAGGAAAGAGATCTGCACCAGGTTATTGGACGTGATAAGTGCGCGCATCGGCGGATCGTGGCGCGTATGATACCGGCGCGCAACAGGGTTGATCGCCCCCGCGCGGTGTTCATCGATTTGGGGTCCGGCATTGATTTGGTGCGATATTTTTCCAGGATCGTGGCTTTTTCGGCAAATCCCGAACCACGTGGCGCCCGTTTTGGCTATGCGCGGTGGCCGAACGGGGCCAGTATGTCGCCTTGACCCTGTTTGATGACGACCGATATGAAGGGCGCGATTTCAGGCAAAAGTCGGGAGAATGAGTTGGGCGGCATCGCCAGTCCCCTTGAATTAGGCGTGTCGCTCATGTCGGTTTCCACGCCGGACGCGAGCGAGGATGCTCTGTCCGCGCTCGTCGGTCTGGTTCAGGCCGATCTCGAAGCGTGCAATGAGGTCATCGTCGGGCGCATGGACAGCCCGGTCGCCCTAATTCCGCAACTGGCCGCGCATATTGTCGCGGCCGGCGGCAAGCGCCTGCGCCCGCTTCTGACCCTCGCGTCCGCGCGGCTCTGCGGCTATCCCGGTGTTTCCGGCGGGGCGCGGCATATCGATCTGGCGGCCTGCGTGGAGTTCATCCACACGGCAACCTTGCTGCACGACGACGTGGTGGACGAAAGCCGGCTGCGCCGCGGGCTTGCCTCGGCCAACGCGATCTTCGGCAACAAGGCTTCGGTGCTTGTCGGCGATTTCCTGTTCGCGCGATCCTTCCAGTTGATGGTGGATGACGGCTCGCTGCGGGTGCTGGCGATCCTGTCCAAGGCCGCCGCGACCATCGCCGAGGGCGAGGTGCTGCAGCTAGTGACGCAGAACGACCTCTCGACCACTGAGGGCCGCTATCTCGAGGTGATCCAGGGTAAGACCGCCGCCCTGTTCGCCGCCGCCTGCCAAATCGGCGCCGTCGTGGCCGATCGGCCCGCGCGCGAGGAAGAGGCGCTGGCGGAATACGGGATGAAGCTGGGGATTGCGTTCCAGCTTGTCGACGATGCGCTGGATTACGTCGCGGACGAGGCGAAGCTGGGCAAGACCGTCGGCGACGACTTCCGCGAGGGCAAGATCACCCTGCCGGTGCTGACTGCGTTCCTGGCGGGCGACGAACGGGAAAAGGCCTTCTGGCAACGGACGATCGAGACGCTGGAGCAGACCGACGCCGACCTGGATCATGCGATGCACCTGATCGCCGAGCATGATGCGATCAAGGTGACCTTGGACCGCGCACTGAGGTTCTCTCAGGAGGCCAAGGACGCGCTGCGCGTGTTTCCCGATGGGCCGATCCGGCGGGCACTGGCGGGCGTGGCAGACTATACGGTGCAGCGTCTGCGGTAGGGCGGCTGTCAACCGAGCCCCGGCGCAGTGTCGCCGCGGAGGCGACAGTATGTGTCATGGCCGGGCTTGGCCCGGCCATCCACGACTTGCGGTGTTCGTGCAAACAAAGACGTGGATGGCGGGACCAAGTCCGGCCATCACACAAAACACCGCGGCCCACCACCCTTCTCCACACCCGTTTCCGGTTATCGTGGCGCAGCCGGCCCGGGTGTGTCAGTTTGATCCGCACAGACTCGCGGTCGCAAAACAGTGGCGAAACGCATCAAGCATCGGGGTAAGGCTGTCCCGCGGGACGGCACCTTCAAACGAAATCTACGGCCGGCAGACTTCGAACGCGCTTCACCGGCGCCGGCTCGGCTGCCGGATGAAGCCATCGTGCAGGTCGTCGGCATCGATTCCGACGGCGACGCCCTGGCCCGACCGGTGGACTGGGACCGCAACGCCGGGCCGCCGCCGCAGATCCGGATGACCCCGGAAAAACACGGCACCCCGGCCCTGGCGCCGGGCGAGCGCGTGCTCGCCCGGCTGAAGCCGTTCGGACCCGGCCGCTACGACGGCCGCACCCTGCGCCGCATCAGCGAAACCCCCGGCCGGATCCTTGGCATCTTCAAGCGCGGCCGCCTCGAAAACCGCATCGTGCCAACCGATCGGCGGTCCAAGGCGGAGTGGAGCGTGCCGCCCAACCAAGACGGCGGCGCCGAACCGGATGAGATCGTCGTTGCCGAACCGGTCGCCGGCAACCAGCAGCTCGGCCTGAAGCCGGCGCGGGTGATCGAGCGGCTGGGGAAACTCGGCGATGCCCGCTCGATCAGCCTGATCGCGATCTACACGCACGACATCCCGCAGACTTTCTCGGATGCCGCGCTGGAGGAGGCGGAGCACGCCCGGGCAACACCGCTCGGCAGCCGCACCGACCTGCGCGACCTGAAGCTGATCACCATCGATGGCGCCGACGCGCGCGATTTCGATGACGCGGTGTTCGCCGAACCGGACGGGGACCACCCCGGCGGGTTCCGCCTCGTGGTCGCCATCGCCGACGTCGCCCATTACGTGAAGCCTGGATCACCGCTCGACCGCGCCGCGAGCCATCGCGGCAACAGCGTGTATTTCCCCGACCGCGTCGTGCCGATGCTGCCGGAGGCGCTGTCCAACGGCTGGTGCAGCCTGCGCCCGAACGAAGAGCGCGGCTGCCTGTTCGTCGAGATGCATATCGACCGCTCCGGCCGCAAGACCGCGCATCGCTTCGGCCGTGGCCTGATGCGCAGCGCCGCCCGCCTGACCTATGAAGAGGTCCAGGCGGCGCACGACGCGCGCACCGATATCGGCGTTCCGCTGGGGCCTCTTTATGCCGCATACACCACCTTGCTGGCCGCAAGGCAGGAACGCGGCGCGCTCGACCTGGACCTGGCGGAGCGGAAGGTCGTGCTCGACGACACCGGCCACGTTCTGAGCGTCGCGCCGCGCCCGCGCCTCGACAGCCACCGGCTGATCGAAGAATTCATGGTGCTGGCGAACGTTGCCGCCGCCGAGGAACTGGAACGTCTGCACCAGCCCTGCATGTTCCGCGTCCACGCGCCGCCGTCCGACGAAAAGCTCGAATCCTTGCGTGCTTTTCTGGCAACACTCGGTGTCTCATTGTCGGCGTCCAATCTGCTGCATCCGCGCGATCTGGATCGGGTGCTGCGCAAGTTTGCCGACACGCCGGAGTCCCAGGTCGTCAACGAGGTCATGTTGCGCAGCCAATCGCAGGCGGCCTACAGCCCTGACAACATTGGTCATTTCGGCCTCGCCCTGGCCCGCTACGCGCATTTCACCAGTCCCATACGAAGGTATGCCGATCTGCTGGTGCACCGCGGACTGATCCGGGGACTGAAATTGGGGGATGATGGGCTGACCGCCGCAGAGGTCGAGACCTTCGCGGAGACCGGCGAACGCATCACCGAGACCGAACGGCGCGCTCAGGCGGCGGAACGTGACGCGGTTGACCGTTACCTAACCGCCTTCATGTCTGATAAGATCGGCTCGCGATTCAACGCCAGGATCTCAGGCGTGACTCGTTTCGGGCTGTTCGTCACGGTTACGGAAACCGGGGCAAACGGTATCGTTCCCTTTGCAACCTTACCGGACGATTTCTGGCAGTATGATGAGCGGGAGCAGACCGTGACCGGGCGCCGCACGCAGCAGGTGTACCGCCTGGCGCAAGAGGTCGAGGTGCTGTTGTCGGAAGCCAATGCGGTGACCGGCAGCATGGTGTTTCATGTGCTTCAGGACCGCACCGCGGCGCGGACCCCGGCGTCCGGGCCGAAGGGCAAACATCCGGCCAATCCGTCGGGGAAACGGCCCCGCTTCTCGTGATCCGGATCGGTTTCCTGCTGATGCTGTTTGCGTTCGGACGGGCGCAGGCGCAGGCGCTGCCGAATGTCAGCCTCGACCAGGAGCGGGTGACCGCGGTCTATGCCGAGGCGCTGGCGTTCATGGCGCCGCGCATCCTCGATCCGGTGTCGGTGCCGCAACTGACGGTCTGGGGCCTGCAAGGCCTGACCACGATTGATCCGGCGCTGCGCATCGGCATCCGCGACTCGCATCTCCAGTTGTTCCGCCAGGGCGATATCGTGCTGGAAGTGCCCGCCCCGAGGGACGATACGCCGCTTGCCTGGGCGCGGACCGCGGCGGCGATCAGCGCGGCCGGCTGGCCGCTGTCGCCACTGCTGCGCCGCGCCGGGACGCAGGGCATCATCCAGGGCTTCTTCGATGAGATGCTGGGGCGTCTGGACCCGTATTCGCGCTACGTGCCGCCATTGCAGGCGGGCGAGGATCGCGCCCGCCGCGCAGGCCGGGCGGGACTGGGCCTGACGGTTGGGCTGCGCGGCCGGACGGTGGATGTACGCACCGTCGTTCGCGACAGCCCGGCGGCGATCGCCGGCATCCGGCCCGGCGACTTCCTGTTGGCGATCGATGGCCAACAAACTCAGGATCAGGATCCGGCGACGATCGCCGCCCTGCTGTCCGGGGCGGAGGGATCAGCGGTGACCGTAACCTGGCGCGGGCGGGACGGGCATGCGCGGGATGCCCAGATGATCAGGGTCATGGTTGCGCCGGAGACGGTCTTCGCCCAACGCGTGGCCGACCTGCTGGTTCTGCGGGTCACCAGCTTCAGCGGCACCACGGCCTCGCATCTGGCGCTGTCGGTGCAGGATGCAATGTCGGAGCCGCGTCCGGTGCATGGTATCGTGCTCGATCTGCGCGACAACCGCGGCGGGCTGCTGCGACAGGCGGTGACGGCGGCGGACACGTTCCTGCCGGCGGGGGTGGTCGCCGTCACCACCGGCCGCGATCCCGAGGCCAACCACATCTGGCGATCGGCCGAGGGTGAACTGGCGGAGAATGTGCCGCTGATCATTCTGGTTGACGGGCGTACGGCCAGCTCCGCCGAAATCCTGGCCGCGGCGCTGGCCGATCGGGGGCGCGCCGTGGTCGTCGGCAGCTCGACCGTCGGGAAGGGGCTTGTCCAGACGATCGATCCGCTGCCGGATGGCGGCGACCTGTTCGTCACCTGGAGCCGCGTTCTGGCTCCGCTGGGCTGGCCGTTGCAGGGACTGGGCGTGCTGCCGCAGGTCTGCACCAGCCTGGGGACCGAGGTGCTCAACCGGCAGCTGTCAGCCCTTTCAGCCGGGTTCCAGCCGATGATCGAAGCCATCAGGCGTGAGCGCGCGGCGCGGCCTCCGGTGCCGGCCCCGGACGTGCTGGAGTTGCGCGCCGCGTGCCCGGGAGGGGAAGCACGGGCGTCGGATCTGGAAGCAGCACGGTCGCTGATCGCCAACCCGGCGGCCTATGCGGCGGCGCTGCTGCCGCCGATGGTGGACCGGTAGAGGGCACATTCATCCGTCATGGCCCGGCTTGTCCGGGCCACCTATACCAGCACGTGCCGCGATAGGTGGCCCGGACAAGCCGGGCCATGACGATCATGGAAGACGTCTCGGCCTGGAGCTCCGGTTGGCCGGGCTAGAACTCGATATCGAGTTCGTCGATCTGCTCGGGCTCGCGTTGAGCGGCAGCGAACCACTCCTTCATCTCGGGCCAAGCCGTAATCTGCTGGCAATAGGCTTCGCACACCTTGTCCATCTTCACGTCGTAGCTGCGGAAGCGGGTGACGACCGGCGCGTACATCGCGTCGGCGATCGTCGGCTTGGCGCCGAACAGCCAGGGCCCCTTCCAGGTGCCCAGGCATTCCCGCCAGATTTCCGTGATGCGGTCGATATCCGCCTGCACGGCGGACCAGACGGCGAAGCGGGGCCGGAAGATACGCAGGTTCATCGGCAGCGCCTCGCGCAGGACCGCAAAGCCTGAGTGCATTTCACCGGAGATCGAGCGGCAGCGGGCACGCGCGCCCCGCTCGTTCGGCAACATTCCCGCGTTCGGAAACATTTCGTTCAGATACTCGGCGATCGCGATGGTGTCCCAGATCACGACATCGTCATGCATCAGCGCCGGGATCCGGATCGAGGAGGACTGCATCAGCAGCTCCTTGCGATTCACCGGGTCGTCGAGATCGACCACCTTTTCCTCGAAGGCCAGACCCGCGAGCCGCACCAGAAGGTGCCCGCGCAACGACCACGAGGAGTAATTTTTACTGCTTATAAGAAGCGTGGCTCCCGCCATAGTGACAACCCCTGATCCTGCTGGCATGCTGCTGCGCAATATAGCAACAGCTTCGGTGTTATGGCGAGGCTTCGCGATGCAGGCGACATTCTAATGACATGTGTCCGGGAATGATAGAGATTGATCAATAACAAGGATGGCGCTACGCGGCAGGCAATGATTTACAAAATTTACCAGGCGCAGGCCGACCTGATGTTCCCCGCTCGCCAGCTTGCCAAACTCGGCGCTGGTGTCGCCAAATCGATGGACATGGGGGAGTATACCCCCGCCCCTCTGCGGCAGCTAGGCGCCGCGCTTTCCATGCTCGCGGATGGCGGCCTGAGCCATCAAAGGCCGGATTACGGCTTCCGAACCGTCAAAATGGGCAACGATGTCGTCGGTGTAACCGAGGAATCCCGCCTGGAAACGCCGTTCGGCACGCTGCTGAGGTTCCGCAAGGACAGCGATGTCCAGCAGCCGAGGGTTCTGGTGGTGGCACCGATGTCAGGCCATTTCGCCACCTTGCTGCGCGGCACCGTGGCCGTCCTGCTGCCCGATCACGACGTTTATATCACGGACTGGAAGAACGCCCGCGACGTTCCGCTGTCGGAAGGCACCTTCGGTTTCGACGAATACGTCGATCACATGATCCGCTTCATGGAGGTTATCGGCGAGGGCAGCCACATGATCGCGGTCTGCCAGCCATGCGTCGCAGCCTTGGCTGCGACTGCGGTGATGGCCGAAACCAACAATCGCGCCCAGCCGCGCAGCCTGACGCTGATGGCCGGGCCGATCGATACGCGGCAAAATCCGACGAAGGTGAACGAGCTGGCGAAGGGCCACTCGATCGAGTGGTTCGAAAAGAAATTGATCGCCAAGGTGCCCTGGCGATATCCCGGCGCCTTCCGCCGCGTCTACCCGGGGTTCCTGCAGTTGACCGCCTTCATGTCGATGAACCTCGACCGCCACATCAACGCGCACATGGCGCAATACCGCGCGCTGGCCTGCGGCGATGTCGTGGCCGCCGACGCGCACCGGAAATTCTACGAAGAATACAACGCCGTGATGGACCTGCCGGCGGAATTCTATCTCGAGACCGTGCAGAAAGTGTTCCAGGAGCACGACCTGCCGCTGGGCAAACTGACCTGGCACGGCCAGCCGGTGAAACCGCAGGCGATCCGCCGCACCGCCTTGCTGACCGTCGAGGGCGAGCGCGACGACATCTGCGCCATCGGTCAGACGATGGCCGCGCTGGATTTGTGCAGCGGCCTTCGCAACAGCCAGAAGCGTCACCATCTCCAGGCTGGCGTCGGCCACTACGGCGTTTTCAGCGGATCGCGCTGGGCACGGGAGATCTACCCGAGAGTTCGGGCAATGATCGAAGTGACCAATCACTAGGGCGACTGCTGGCTCACTTTCTGTTGAACCAACCGTCTGGTAGCCGCCGCCATGGAAGAATTGGACATCATCGGCGCGACCTTCGGGAACGATAAATCATCGTCCCGACACGACTACCTGCGGCACTATGACAGCCTGTTCGCCCGCCACCGGCGCGAACGTTTTAATTTCATCGAGATCGGCGTTTTCAACTACGCATCGCTGGCGACCTGGCGATCCTATTTCGAGAACGCCAACATCGTCGGCGTCGATGTCCAGGACCAGCCCGCCGGCAGCCTTGCGGAAGACGGCATCATCGTGGAGGTCGGATCGCGCGACGACCCCGGCTTTCTGTACGACCTCGCCCGCCGCTATCCGCCGCGCATCATCTCCGACGACGGCTCGCACCGCTCACAGCATGTCCTGTTCACTTTCGAGACGCTGTTTCCCGCGCTCGAGGCGGGCGGCTACTACCTGATCGAGGGACTGCGGTCGCTGCAACCGGCAACCCGGGATGTGCGGCGCGCCGGCGGGCCCCAGGTCGATCCGATCGACTATTTTTTCGACCTGAGCCGGACGGTCATGACCGGGCAGCTCGATCCGGCGCTCGACTGGGGGTTCCGCGGCTATGCCCGGAACTGGATCGACGAGGTGCTGGTCCACCGGCAATGCTGCGTCATCCGCAAGAAGCCAGCATCGGTGGGCGAATCGGTGCAGCTCGACGCGGTGGAAAAACTCGCCGCAACCATCGGCTCGGCCGATGCGTGGGAGCGCGCGGCGTTGTTCATCAATGCGAATGGCGGCAGCGCGGAGCGGACCATCGCGGCGCTCAACAGCGCGATCGCGATCAAGCCATCCAGCCGGCTGTTCCGCTACCTGAGCGAAATGCATGCGGCTACCGGGCGCATGGACGAGGCGGTCAAGATCGCCCGGCGCGCGGCCTATATCGATGTCGATGAGAACGAACGCACGGAATCGCTGGAACATTACGGCAACATGCTGATCGCGACCGGCCAGATCAACAAGGGCGTCGAGGTGTTCACCGCGGCGTTGGAGGGGGTCACTCACCCGGTGATCCGGCATCGGATCCTGGCGAATATCGCCGAGCATCAGGGGCGGGTGTGAGGCGCCTGCCCCGGCGTTAACCGGTCAGCCGGCGAACCTGTGTCACCGCCGCGCCGGTGTCCCAGTGGACCGGCCCTTCCAGCCGCGCGGTTTCGCGCCCCTGGCGATTGACGATGATCGTCACCGGCGTGATGCCACGCGTCCCCAGCGCAAGGCCCGCGGCGTTGCCGGGATCGAGCCAGACCTGCAGGGTGTCGATGCCATGCCGGGCGAAGAACCGGCCGACCGCCGCCGCGCCGCCGCTATCGGATGCAGCGGCCAGCACCAGGATGCCGTCGCCGGCGACACGGCGGGCAAGAGCGGCAAGTGCGGGCATTTCAGCGACACAGGGCGCGCACCATGTGGCCCAGAAGTTCAGCACGAGTCCGGTGCCGGCGAAGCCGGAGAGCGCATGCGGATTGCCGGCGGCATCCACCAGCACAGCGTCGGGCAATGGCACCGGCGGGACCGCGGGCTTGAGCGCGGCGATGTCCAGCACTTGCTCCGGTATGCCGAGCAGCGCCCGGACCCTGGCAGATTGGCTGGCCCGCCATGCCAGTCCGGCGGCCCCGGTTGCCGCGAGCGCGGCGCCGCCGGCGAGCAGCATCCGGCGTTTCGTGTCGGTGGGACTGGTGGGGCGGGGGTTTGTGGCGTCCATGCGTCACTCCTGTTCCGATGGCAGGCGGAACGCGTGCCGCGGCCGGGACGATGGAGGTCCGGAACGGAATCGAACCGCTCTGGCGGGTTTTGCAGACCCGCACCTCACCACTCGGACACCGGACCGTTGGCGGCGGTATAAAGCGGCGAGGTGGGGCTGTCGCATCAACAGGGCAATAGTATCCTGGATGTCACGTACCTCATTGGCAAGGTCTTTACCCACCGGCTGGAGGTTGCGGGCCGCCTGCCGCCCCATCGTCATGGTCGGCGACTTTAGCCGATCGGCAGGCTGCCGGTATCGTCATGGTCGGCGAAGGCCGGCCATCCACGCCTTTGTCTTTACGGAGAAAAGGCGTGGATGCCGACATCCGTCGGCATGACGGGGCGGCTGCGCCCGAGAGTTAAGGTCATCGCAGTTTTGCAGGAGGCAAAGGTGGCTGGCGCGATCTCCATCAGGTCTGACCGTCCGCGCGGCGACCACTCGGAGGCCGACGGATCGGTTGTGCTGCCCGATGCGCCTGATCCACGGGCGGCCTCGCTTATCCGTGCGGAGCCTTCGCTTCGTCGGCTCGTGGATCTGGCGCGCAAGCGTCTACGCGCCCTGCAGGTTTGGCTGTTCGGCAGCCGTGCCCGGGGAGACGCGCGTCCCGACAGCGACTGGGACATCTGGTTGATCCTGCCCAACGATGCGCCGGACGCCGATCTCGATCCCGCAACGGCATGGCGCATCGGGCGCGATGCGGGGTTGATCGCGGACGTGGTGGCCGATCGGGAGGAGGATGTTCTGGCAGCGGTCGATGTCGTGAACACCCTCGCGTTTGTCATTCCGCGGGAGGGTATCAGGCTTGCCTAAGCCGTCGTCGCGCGCGCTATCGTTGCGGGCTGGTAGCGCCGTCCTCGAAATCGACATCTTCATAGATTTCCGCCACCGGTATCTCGATCCCGATCTCCGGCAAGGCCAGGGTGTGCTCACCGGACAGGCGCAGGGCGGCGAACGCGGCATCGCCCTGCTGGCGGTGAAGCACAAGCAGGCCAACGCCCGATGACTCGACAATAACGTAGCGGCGGATCGATGCCACCGAGGCATAGTCCCCGACCTTTTCGATCCGGTCGCGCCGGCCGGAATCGGGGCTGAGCACCTCGAACACGACGACAGGATCGGGCGCGAGAGGCTCAGTTTCCGGGAACTTCGTGCATGTGACGAGGGCGTCCGGGAAGCGGACCTTATCTCCGCCGGTTCTGACCCCGAGATCGGGGCCGAAATAAGAGCATCGGGTCCCGCGCAGGCGCGCCCGCAGGGCGGCGTGGATATTCCCCATGATGCGGCTGTGCCGACCCGAGCCGCCCGTCATCGCGACTGGCTGCGTGCCGTCGAACTCGTACCGCTCCTCCTGCCTGGCTGCCCAGATGAGGAACCGTTCGACCGTCCAGGGAGTGGTGAACGTGACGTTCATGTCGATCAGTCTAGCACGTCGGGCCATACGAGAGTCCTCCGTCTTAACGTCCTTTTGTCCGGTGCCGGAACGCCAGCGCCTCCGCCACATGCACCCGCCCCACCACCTCCGCCCCCGCCATATCGGCTATCGTCCGCCCCACCCGCATCGTCCGCGTGTAGCCCCGAGGCGACAGCCGCAGCTTCTCCATCGCTTGCTCCAGCAGCCGCAGCGCATCCGGATGCAGCCGGATGCCGCGCGGGTCAGCCTCCGCATTGCTCGCCGGACCGTCCGCCCCTGCCCGCTCCGCCTGGATCTGCCGCGCCCGGGCGACCCGGGCCGCGACCGGCGCGGAAGCCTCCCCCGGCGGCGCGTGCGACAGCTCCGCCGCCGTCGCCGGCTGCACGTCCACTGAAAGGTCGATGCGGTCCAGCACCGGCCCGCTGACCCGGTTTTGGTAATCCTCGCCGCAGCGGGGCGCCCGCCCGCACTCCCGCGCGCCATCGCCCAGATAGCCGCAGCGGCACGGATTCATTGCCGCGACAAGCTGGAACCGCGCCGGGTAGGTGATGTGCGCCGCCGCCCGCGACACCGTCGTCCGCCCGGACTCCATCGGCTGGCGCAGCGACTCCAGCGCCTGGCGGGGGAACTCCGGCAGCTCGTCCAGAAACAGCACGCCGCGATGCGCCAGGCTGACCTCGCCCGGCCGCGCCCGCTGGCCGCCGCCGGTCAGCGCCGCCTGGGACGCCGAGTGGTGCGGCTCCCGGAACGGCGGCCGCATCACCAGCCGCCCGCCGTCCAGCAGGCCGGCAACGGAGTGGATCATGCTGACCTCCAGCGCCGAGCGCGGATCGAGATCCGGCAGCAGCCCCGGCAGCCGAGCCGCCAGCATCGACTTGCCGGCGCCGGGGGGGCCGATCAGCAGGAGGTTGTGGCCGCCGGCGGCGGCGATTTCCACCGCGCGGCGGGCGGTTTCCATGCCCTTCACGTCGCGCATGTCCGGGCAGGACGCGCCCTCCGCGACGCCCGCCGTCGGCGGCGGAGTCAGCACCTGTGTGCCGCGGAAATGGTTGATCAGGCTTAATAAATCCGGCGGCGCCAGCACCTCGATGCGGCCCGCCCACGCCGCCTCGCCACCCTGTCCGGCCGGGCAGATCAGGCCCCAGTCGCGGGCCGAGGCGCCGATGGCGGCGGGCAGCACCCCGGCCACCGGGTTGAGCGATCCATCCAGCGACAATTCCCCCAGCGCGGCATAGCCGGCGATCTCGTCGCGCGGCAGCACCTCCATCGCGGCGAGCAGGCCCAGCGCCAGCGGCAGGTCGAAATGGCTGCCTTCCTTGGGGATATCGGCCGGCTTCATATTGACCAGCACGCGCTTCAGCGGCAGCGACAGGCTCATGGCAGCGAAGGCGGCGCGCACCCGTTCGCGCGCCTCGCCGACGGCCTTGTCGGGCAGGCCCACCAGGACCAGGCCCGGCGCGCCGGGGGCGATCTGCACCTGGACCTCTACCGGCACCGCCTCGATGCCGGAGAACGCGAAGGTGTTGGCGATTGCCATTGTGGTGGATTGCGTGCGCTTGCTCATGGCCGCATTATCGCGGCTATTGGTAAACAAATTGGTAAGATCGAGGGGTTCGCATGCCGTTTGACGAATCCGGTGGCCGTCCCGGTCGGCGTCCGGGCCGCAATGTGCTCGGCGGCCCGCTGGGGGTCTGTTCCAACAAGCCGATGACCGGGTTCTTCCGGAACGGCTGCTGCGAGACCAGCCCGGAGGATATCGGCAGCCACACGGTCTGCGCGGTGATGACCGCCGAGTTCCTGGCGTTCAGCAAGCGGCGGGGCAACGACCTGTCCACCTCGCGGCCGGAGTTCGGCTTCGTCGGACTGAAGCCGGGCGACCGCTGGTGCCTGTGCGCGCCACGCTGGCAGGAGGCGCTGGAGGCTGGGGCCGCCCCTCAGGTGGTGATGCACGCAACCGAGGAGGGGGCGCTAAGGCACTGCCGGCTGGAGGATCTGACGCGGTTTGCTGTCGATCTGGGGTGACAGCTGGGCGTTTGGTCAGGCTGGCGGGGCGGGACCGCCGTCTTCCTGAATCAACCTGAAGCGGTGGTGTGGCTCGATGCCTCGACCGTCATACCCCGTGCTGCCCGATACAGCCTTGCGGTCTGGTTTGCCGGTTCGGGTTCTGCCGGCGGCCTGATCAGCATGTTTATAGCTTGGTCGGATGATTTCGCCGGGGCGGGCGAGGTGGCTATGATTGGCCTGATTTTCGCGGTTGTGTTAAAGTTGCTCGCTAATCGGGCAATTGGAAAGCTCCGCTGAAGATGCAGGATCTTTTGACTGTCCTCCCATTCGCCCTGGTGGGCGTGGCTATGGTGGTTTTTGGACTTGTGCTCAATCGCCAAGGCACGCTGTCGGCCCGCCGGATTGATGCGCTCATCGGCAATCTCCCGACTAGAGCGCCGGAGTTGATCATCGCCCCTCCTGCCAAGCGGTCTTCGGCCGCTTCGCCCTCCGCCGAAACTCGCACAAGGGTCGAAACCGGCTCCTAGCCAAGCCTCTCGCCCTCACGTCCAGGTCCATGCTTTCGCGTGCGGCCGTCAAGGCGTGGATGCCGGGCCCCTACGGCCACCCTGACGGTTGGGCCTACTCCCCCGACAACTCCCGCCGCCGCCGATCGAGCTCCTCCGTATACCGGCGCAGGGCGTATTGTTCGGTGAGCAACCCGATGACATGCCGCCCCTCGGTGCTGTCCACCACCACCAGCGCGTCACTTTCGGCATTCTCGAACATCGCCACTGCTTCCTTGATCGTCATCTGCGGCAGCAGCACCGTGTCGGCGTAGTGCACCAGATCACGGACCGTGCGCGCGTCATCCTCATCGGCATGGGCCTCCGGCAGCAGGACGATCCCGGCGTAGCGGTCGCCCTCATCCAAGGCGATCGCCCGTTGCGTCAGCCCGAGCGGGAAATCCCGCTTGAACATTTTCAGCGTCATGTCGGCGCGCACCGTCCGCATCTCCCGCCGCATCATCCGCCCGACCGTCAGGTTGCGCATCCAGCCGATATCCACCGCGCTGCGGATCGCCTCGCCGCGCAGATGGAAGCGCCACGTCGCGAACGAGTAGCCGAAGGTCCGCCGCACCGTCAGCGAGGACACCACGCAGGCCGCCAGCACCGCGACCGTCATCGGCAGGCTGCCGGTCGCCTCCAACGCCAGGAACCCCATGGTCAGCGGCCCGCCGATGATCGCGACCGCCAGCCCGCTCATGCCCACCAGGATGCAGACCGTCTCCGGGATCGCATGCGCGGTGGTCGCCAGCGCCAATCCGCCGGCGAACGCCTTGCCCAGCAGCGCGCCGAGGAACAAAGAGGCGAAGAACAGCCCGCCGCGAAACCCCGAGCCGATGGAGATCGCCGACGCCGTCGCCTTCAGCAGCACCAGCAGGACAATCCAGCGCAGCGGCTCGCGCATTTCAAACGTCAGGCCGAGCGCGCCGTGGCCGGAGGACAGCACCGACGGCGTGACCAGCGCCATGCCGCCGATGGCCAGCCCTCCGATTGCCGGCCGCAGCCAAATCGGCACGCGGCTGCGGCGGAACACTTCCTCGGTCAGCGTCACGCCGCGCATGATGGAAATGCCCAGCAGCGCGCACAGCATGCCCAGCGCCAGGATCGGAATGTAGTCGAGCGCCTCGATATACGGCGTGATCTGCGCGTTCAGGTCGAAGATCGAGCCGCCCAGCGCCTGCACCACAGCTTGCGACACCAGGGCGGCGACCGCCACCGGGGCGAACGCGACAAGTGTATACGTGCCAATGACCAATTCGAACGCGTAGAACGAACCGGTCAGCGGCGCGTTGAACGCGCCTGCGATAGCCGCCGCGGCGCCGCAGCCCACCAGCAGGCGCATGTCATTGCGGCGGACCCGGAACGCATGCCCCCAGCGAGACGCGATGGCGGAGCCGATCTGGGTATAGCCGGCCTCCAGGCCGACAGAGGCGCCGACGCCGTTGGACATAACGGTCTGCAGCACGACGATCAGGCTGCCGGACAGCGACATCCGGCCGCCGAACAAAGCGTTCGCCTCGATCGGATCCACCGTCCGCCGCGGCCGCAACCGGGTCAGGCCGAGCGTCACCAGCCCGAGCGCCAGACCGCCCAGCACCGGCACCACGACGGTGCGCGTCGGATCGAGCGAGGCCATCGCGCTGAGGCGTTCATCCGGCCGGATGTTGAACAGCACCTGATGCACCAATTGCGTCGCCGCGTTCATCAGCCAGACGGTGACGCCGGTGCCGCAGCCGAGGAAAGCCGCCAGCACCACCAGCCAGATTTCGTCAGCCCGCACCAGGGCGCGCAGCACCTGCGGCGCGTGTAGCACGGCCGAACCGAACGGGCGGCGGTGGCGGCGGGCAGCGGCGCGCCTGGTTTCCGCGGCGGACGCGGCTTTCCCCTTGAGGCGGATGCCCGGGGGCTCCGCGGTCGGAGTATCGCCGTGTGCAATCGGCATCGCGCCGTCCAGCCGGGATCAAGAGGAACAGGTGTCGTTTACGGATATGCCGCCGCCGCGCGCAACCCAACCCGCTGCCGGCGCGGTCAAAATATCAGGACGCCCGCTCCGCCCGGGTCGCCTCCAGATCGTCTGCGATGAAGGCGCGGATCACCTCCAGCACTGGTTCATGCGCAGAGAAGCCGAGCGTGCGGGCGTGCAGCGCCTCGAAGGCAGCCGGCCAGGTGGAGACGATCGCGGCGATCGTCTTGTCCTCCACCCGCTTGACATGTGCGGCGGCGCCGGGCGCGACCTGTTCCAGCGCCTGAAGCAGATGCGCGACGGTGGTGCTGATGCCAGGCGGATCGACGCTTCGGTCCAGGCCCATCTTGCCGGTGTCCATCGCGGCGGCATGCAGCAGCCAATCGACGGCGCGGCGCGGGCTGCACACCCAGATGGCGAAATCGTCCGCCACCGGCAGCTCCGTGTCCAGGCCGAGCAGCGGCTCGCGCACGATGCCGGAGACGAACGAGCTGGCCGCCTTGTTCGGCCGCCCCGGGCGGACGATGACCGTCGGCAGGCGCAGGGAGACAGCGTCGAGGAAGCCGCGGCGGGAGGCGTCGGCCAGGATCAGCTCGGCCGCCGCCTTCTGCGCGCCGTAGCTGTTGCCGGGGATCTGCCGCGTGTTGTCGGGCAGGACACTGTCCTGGCCGGCGCTGAAGCTGGCCACCGAACTGGTGAACACCACGCGCGGCGGCTTGCCCCCGGCTGCGACCAGCGCGCGGCAGCGATCGATCACCGCGTCGGTGCCGCGCAGGTTGACGCGGCGGCCGAGCTCGTAATCGGCCTCGGCCTGGGCGCTGACCACAGCGGCGAGATGGAACACGACATCGGTCCCCGCCGGGATCGCCGCTTCCGGTAGATCGACGATGTCGCCGGCGATCGAGGCGACCGGGAACGCGGCCCGGGGCTGCGGCGGCGCGGCGACGTCGAACAGCGTCAGCGCGGTGACGGTTCGGCCGCCAAGGGCACCGTCTTTCGCCAGCCGCGCCGCGATCTTGCGGCCCAGGAATCCGCCGCCGCCCAGGATGGATATTTTCATGGTTGTCCCTCCGCTATCGTCGATTGATTGCACCGGAGCGGCATGCAGTCCACCGTGCCGGCATGATCGATTCGCGTCCATTTGGTCTTCTGCTCAATCCGCGGCACGGCGTGCCGGGTGTGATCGTCCTGCCCGCCGGCGGGTTCCGCCGCGCCAGGGCGGCGATCACGGCCTGGCCGGGATATGCGCCGACACCGCTGCACGATCTGCCGAATATCGCGCCGGGCGTCGCGGTTCTACGGATAAAGGATGAGAGCGGCCGGTTCGGCCTCGGCAGCTTCAAGGCGCTCGGCGGCGCCTATGCGGTGGCGGCCTTGCTGTCCGGCGATCTGTCCAGGCGCGGCCTCGCCCTGTCGGCATCGGCCGAGGCCCTGGCGGACGGGCGGTACCGCGACGCCACCGAATCGATCACCGTCACCTGCGCCACCGACGGCAATCACGGCCGCTCGGTCGCCTGGGGCGCGCAGCGTTTTCATTGCCGCTGCGTGATTTTTGTGCATGAGACGGTCAGCCAGGGCCGCATGGACGCCATCGCCGCCTATGGCGCGGAGGTCGTCCGCGTGCCCGGCACCTACGACGATGCGGTGCGGGAAGCCGATCGCCGGGCCCGGACAGAGGGCTGGTTCGTCGTCTCCGACACCTCGTACCCCGGCTACACCGAGGTGCCGCGCGACGTCATGCAGGGTTATCGACAGATGGCCGACGAGGCGGCGGACCAATGGTCCGGGCCGCCACCGACGCATGTGTTCATGCAGGCCGGTGTCGGCGGCGCAGCGGCGGCGGTCTCGGTGCAGATCCGCGCGCGGTTTGGTTCCGCCCCGCTGCTGGTGGTCGTCGAGCCCGAGCAGGCCGCCTGCCTGTTCGCCAGCGCGCTGGCAGGCGCTGCCACGGCCGTCGGCGGCAGCCTCGATACGATCATGGCCGGCCTGGCCTGCGGCGAGCCGAGCCTGCTGGCCTGGCAGGAGCTTGAACGGGCGGCCTTCGCCTTCATGACAATCCCGGACGCAGCGGCCGTCGGCACCATGCGCCTGCTGGCGGATGCCGGCCTGTACATAGGCGAATCCGGCGTCGCCGGCCTGGCGGCGCTACTGCTGGCGGCACAGGATGCCGAGGCGCGTGCAAAGTTGCGGCTGGACGCGGCCAGCAAGGTGCTTTGTTTCGGCACGGAAGGCGTTACCGATTCGTTCCTATATCAAATATTGCTTGGTTTGCATTCGCGTTAACCTTTAATCAACCATATGTGGCATAAGCTGACGATGGGTTGACGGAAAGCATCGGCGCGCTAACGCGTTGGAAGCGACATGCACTGACAGGGATACAGCGATGTGGATTCGTGCCAAGTGGTCGGTTGTTGCAGCGGTGCTCGTGGTCGGAGTGGCCTACGGTGCCTATCCGTATGTGACGCTCTACCGCCTCGGCCAGGCGATCCAGGCGTCCGATTCCCAAACCCTGGAATCGCTGGTCAACTGGCCGGCGGTCCGAGAGGGCATCAAGGAGGACGTCTGCGACCTGGTCATCGATGACCCCGGGCAAAAGGCGGACAACACCCTGCCGGCGTTCGGCGCGTCTTTCATGCGCGGCATCGCCTCGAATGCGATCGATCAGGCTGTGACCCCGCAGGCGCTGCTCGCCGCGACCGGCAGCATCCCTCAGCCGGCGCGGCGGCCGTCGATCGACCACCACGCGCAGTCCCGGCAGGAGCCGCAGCAGCCGGCCGCCGATGTGCATTTGAACTGGGCCTTTTTCGACAGCCCGACGACCTTCATGATCAGCCTGAAGGCGGGCGGCCAAGCCGACCCGATCAAACTCGAAATGTCGTTGCGCGGCGGCATGTGGCAGGTGCAACGCGTGTGGCTGCCGGAGGCGTTGCTGACGAACTCCGGCTCTCCGACCTAGGGCTTCTTCGGCTGCGGCTCGTCCACCGGGCCGCCGGCCTTCTTCCAGGCGCCGAAGCCGCCGTCGATATGCGCGACGTTCTCCAGCCCCATGTCCTGCGCCGTCTTCGCCGCCAGCGCCGACCGCCATCCGCCGGCGCAGAAGAACACAAACCGCTTCGGTTCGGCGAATATCGGCTTGGCATAGGGGCTTTCCGGATCGATCCAGAACTCCAGCATGCCGCGGGTGCAGGCGAAGGCACCGGGCATCTTGCCCTCACGCTCCATCTCCCGCGGGTCGCGCAGATCGACGAACACGACATCGGGTTGCCCGACCAGCGCGATGGCGGCGCTGACGGGAAGCGTTTCGATCTCGGCGTTGGCCTCGGCGACAAGCTGTTTGTAGCCTTTTCTGATTTCCATCCGGCACCTCCGGCGCCAGGAGATAGTCCGGGATCGGCGGCCGGGCAACCGGCGGCAGATTGACCCGCGCACCGGGTGCCGGCCGCTTGCATCGATCCGGGCCAATCCCCGGCGGCGCAGGCAAAATCATGTCCGGGTCGTGGCTGGCATGGCATAAGCGATGTCGGGGAATCGGCCCGCGCGGCATTCCCTGCGTGTAAAAGCTCGCGCGTGCGTCGCGCATCGGCCTCCGGCCACCTGTGCGGACCTGCAAAAAACCCCGGGGAGACGTGTGTGAGCGGGTGGCGGCGCATCAGGAGGACCCCGAGCCGGGATAAGCCTAAACATGAGCCGGATCTGCCCGGCCGATGATCAATCCGGCTTTGACCATCCGCACCGGGCGTTTGAGTCTCACCCCCGTCGGCGGCGCCGATTTGCCGGATCTCCGGGCGATCAAGGCAGATCCGCAAGTGTTCGCCGTGATGCTGGGCGGGGTCCGCAACGCCGCCGAGACGGCCGAGGATCTGGCGCGCGACGTCATGGCCTGGGGTCAGCACGGCTTCGGCATCTGGGCGATCCGCGAAACGGTCAACCGCCGCTTCGCCGGCATCACCGGCCTCGACTATCGCCCCGACGGGCGCGGCGTCGCCCTGAGGTTCGCACTATGGCCGGAGGCGCAGGGACGCGGCCTCGCGAAGGAGGCCGCCTTCGCGGCGCTGCGCTTCGGGCACGAGAATGCCGGATTGCCGCGGATCGTCGCCGTCGCACGGGAAAGCAACTTCGGCTCCCGCATGGTGCTCGGCGGCATCGGCATGCACGAAGCCGAGAGCTTCGGGCAGCGCGGCTATAGGATGATCCTGTATGAGAGCCTGTTTACGAGCTCTGCGACACCTGGCTGCGCATCGCGCTGATCAGCGCGTCCACGCTGTTGTTGTTGTGCGCCAGGTACGAGGCGTAATCCTGCCGCTGCGTCAGCCGCAGCGACGTACCCTCGGCGATCACGTCCGTCACCTTCGGATCCGAGGATGGATTGGCGATGATCCAATCCACCGCCGTCGGCGGATTGTTCGGGCGCACCACGGTGGTCGAAACCACCGCGTCCTCATCCTGCATCCTGCTGCGTCCCATCGTGTACGTCACACCCTGATACTCGCCGAGCTTCGACGTGATGTTGGTCACCAGCACCTCATGGAACAGCTTGATGTACTGTTTCTGCTGCTCCGGCGTCGCCAGCTTCCAATACCGCCCGAGGCAGAACTTGCCGATGCCGTCGACATCCACCTGGGTGTCGATGATACGGGTCATGGCGGCGCGCTTGCTGCTTGTTGAACCCGCTCCGTTCACCACGGCCACGAGCTGGTCGCCCAGCGATTTCATGAAGGCCGTGGCTTTGTCCGTGCCCTGGGCGCGGGCCGGGGCGGTGGCGGCCAGCAGGGCCGAAGCGGCGGCGAAGGTCAGGAAGTGCCGGCGGTAGATCATCAGATGTTCCGAGCTCCGATAACGGGGTCGTTTACTTGCTTGACTCATTCGCCGCCTGCGGGAACCAGACGGGGACGGTGGCGCGATTATCGTTACGCATATCTTCGATTTGGGAATGCCGGTGCTGGCGATAAAGGCTCCGGAAGGTCGCATACGGGTCGAGTGCCGTCTTCTTGATTTGATCCAGCGCGTCAAGCACACGCTCGCGCGAGTCCAATGCGTTTACCCCCCAGCGCGACCAGTTGAAAGCCTTTAGACCGACATTGCCCGGGCCACCGACCCAGGTGAAGGGATCGAGCGCGATATTGACGCCGAAGCCGATGGCATCGCGTGGGTCGCTCGGGCCGAGGACGGGCAGGAAGAGGAACGGACCCTCCGGCACGCCCCAGTTCGCCAGCGTCATGCCGAAATCGGCATCGTGGTCCGGGTAGCCCCACTTCTTGGCGACATCGAAAATGCCGAACACGCCGACGGTGGTGTTGATGACGAAGCGCATCGCGGTATCGCCGGCGCGCCGCGGCTTGCCTTCCAGCATGTCGTTGGTCAACTGCATGGGCGTGCCGATATTGGACAGCAGGTTGTGGATGCCCTGGCGCACCGGTCCGGGCAGCACGTAGCGATACGCCTGCGCCGCCGGCTTCAGGATAACCGTGTCGATGCCGTTGTTGATCGCATAGAACACCCGGTTCGTCGGCTCCAGCGGGTCATTCGTCTGCTCATAATCCGCCACGGCGTCCGGATCGTCGGCCGGCGGTTTGGTGGCGCATCCGGCCAGACCGATGACAAGGATCGCGGACAGGGCCAGAAGCCATGAAGTCCCACGAAACGCGGGGCGGGCACGTGGGACAGATCGCATCAGCTTCCTCAGGCCAGAGCGGGACGCGCGCGATGGGTGCGCGCATCCGGGCGGGGACAAACATGGCGAGTCTGTTTCGCATTGGAACACCCCGAGATTGAGTTTTCCGTGAACAGCCCGACTCGTTGCGTCTAGCATGCAGCCGTGTGCGATGGGAATCCCGCCCGACCGTCTAAGCACGCGATCACTTGCTTTTCTTTCCGAAACCGGAGATTCAAGGCCCATGGATACGCCGCTCGACCCCGCCGCAGACACGTTGCATCGCTGGCTGACCGGCCCGCGCGTTCCCGGTTTGCCGGTGCGGACGGCCGATCTGCCGCCACCCAAACTGTCGTTCGAGTTCTCGCCGCCGCGCACCGAGGCGCTGGAACAGCAACTTTGGGCCTGCATCAAGCGGTTGGAGCCACTGGCGCCGCGCTTCGTGTCGGTGACCTATGGCGCGGGCGGCTCCACCCAGGCGCGAACGCACGCGACGGTGTCGCGGATCGTGCAGGAGACCAGCCTTGTTCCGGCCGCGCATCTGACATGCGTCGGCGCGACGCGGGAGGCAGTGGATCAGGTCGCCCGCGACTACTGGACCGCCGGCATTCGGCACATCGTCGCGCTGCGCGGCGACCCGCCGCAGGGTTCGGCTTATGCGCCGTATCCCGGCGGGTACCCGTTCGCGGCCGATTTGGTCTCTGGTCTGCGGGCCGTGGCGGATTTCGAAATTTCCGTCGCGGCCTATCCGGAGGTGCATCCGGCGGCCTCCAGCCCGATGGCGGACCTGGAGAATTTGAAGCGCAAGCTGGATGCCGGCGCGACGCGGGCGATCACGCAGTATTTTTTCGATACCTCGACCTATCTGCGGTTCCTCGACCTCTGCCTGGCGGCTGGCGTCACGGCGCCGATCGTGCCGGGGATCATGCCGGTTTCGAATTACGCTCAGATCGTCAAGTTCTCCGCGATGTGCGGCGCGAGCGTTCCATCTTGGATGGGGCGGCTGTTCGAGGGCACGGAAGAAGACCCGGAAACCCGCCGCATGGTCGGCATGGTGATCGCGGCGGAGCAGGTGCGGCTGCTGCAGGCGAATGGGGTGGATGAGTTCCACTTCTACACGCTGAACCGGCCGGACCTGACCTACGCGATCGCGCATGTGCTGGGGGTGCGGGCGCCGGCGTAGGCTGGATCAGCCCAGGCCGATGGCCTCGCCCACCTGCCGCCGTATTCGGGCGAGTTGATCCGGCGTGATGCGTGATCGCGTTGCCCGTATGCGTTCCGCAGATGTCGAGGCGACAAACGGAGCCAGTGCATAGCACCGCTTCGTGCAGCCATTTTCGGGGCTCGGCTCGATTGGCTCCATCAGGCCGGGGATCGCAAGGCCCGCGTCTTCAGTGAGCGGCACCAGGATGACGTTCGGATAATTCGGCGCGAACAGCGTCTCGTCTTCGATAACAACAGCCGGCCGCAGCTTGTTCGGTTCCTTCGGCAAGGCACCGCCGCGCCAGTCCGCGATGACGATATCCCCCGCCTTGAAGGTTGCCACCTAAAGTCCGTCCGAGCGCGGCGTGCCCCAGAATTCCGCGAAGTCCCGGGCCTCGGGGTTCTCGGCGATATGACATGCCACGGCTTCGCTGTGGGCGCGGATTGCGTTGCGCCGAACCTCGCGCGCCGCATCGGTGGCGAGCTGGCGCAGGTATGTGGCCAGGCCGATGCCGCGGTTTTTGGCTTCCGCCTCCAGTGTAGCCTGGACGCCGTCGTCAAGCCTGACAGAGATGGGGGCGCTCATTGTATGTCCTCCTGACGACAGAAAGGTAGTACATGTGCGGCGGCAAATCAAGCGACCACACTTTGCATTCTGGGCGTATCGGTCAAACCTGCTGCTGAAGCTGCCGTTTCCACGCCGCCCCGAACTGCCCTATATCCTGCGGCGTGCCGACACCACCGCCCCTCGCCCCCGACTACCTGAACCGCCTCAACCCCGAACAGCGCGCCGCCGTCGAGACCGTCGACGGCCCGCTGCTGGTGCTGGCCGGCGCCGGGACGGGGAAAACCCGCGTGCTGACCACCCGCTTCGCCCACATCTTGCTGACTAAACGCGCCTTCCCCAACCAGGTCCTCGCCGTCACCTTCACCAACAAGGCTGCCCGCGAAATGCGCGAGCGGGTCAGCGCCATCCTCGGCCAACCCGCCGAGGGCCTGTGGCTCGGCACCTTCCACGCCTTGTGCGCCCGGATGCTGCGCCGCCACGCCGAACATGTCGGTCTGTCCTCCAATTTTACCATCCTCGACACCGACGACCAGCTTCGCCTGCTGAAGCAGGTGATGGAGGCCGAGCGCATCGACACCAAGCGCTGGACTCCGGCCGGGCTGATGGGGGTGATCCAGCGCTGGAAGGACCGCGGCCTGACCCCCGCGCGCATCACGCCGAACGAGGACTCGGATTTTACCAACGGCCGTGCGCAAGCGCTGTATGCCGCGTATCAGGAGCGCTTGCGCACCCTGAACGCCGCGGATTTTGGCGACCTGCTGCTGCACATGACGGAGATCCTGCGCACGCAGCCCGACGTGCTCGCCGACTACCACCGCCGCTTCCGCTACATCCTGGTGGATGAGTACCAGGACACCAACCTGGTGCAGTACCTCTGGCTGCGGCTGCTCGCCCAAGGCCACCGGAACATCTGCTGCGTCGGCGACGACGACCAGTCGATCTATTCCTGGCGCGGCGCCGAGGTGGAGAACATCCTGCGCTTCGAGAAGGATTTCGAGGGTGCCCATATCGTCCGGCTGGAATCCAACTACCGCTCGACCTCGTCCATCCTCGCCGCCGCCTCCGGCCTGATCGCGCATAACGAGGGGCGGCTGGGCAAGACGTTGCGCCCCGGGCGGGCGGACGCGCAGGGCGGCGAAAAAATCTCCATCGTCGAACTCTGGGACTCCGACGAAGAAGCTCGCATGGTCGGCAATCGCATCGAGGAGATGCGCCGCAATGGCGACAGCCTGGCGGAGATGGCCGTGCTGGTCCGCGCCGGCTTCCAGACCCGCGCCTTCGAGGAGCGGCTGATCACCCTGGGCGTGCCGTATCGCGTCGTCGGCGGGCTGCGCTTCTACGAACGCGCCGAAATCCGCGACGCCATCGCCTATATGCGCGCGACCGTGCAACCCGCGGACGACCTGGCGTTCGAGCGCATCGTCAACGTCCCCCGCCGCGGTGTCGGCGATGCCGCTTTGCGCACGATGCATGAGACGGCGAGGGCGATGGCGATCCCGTTGCAGGCCGCGGCGGCGCATCTGGTGCAGACGGCCGGACTGAAGGGCAAGTTGAAGGAGGCTATCGGCGGCCTGCTGCGCCAGTTCGGGCAATGGCGCGACATGCTGGCGGTGGACGGCCATGTCGTCACCGTCGCCACCATGCTCGACGAGAGCGGCTATACCGAGATGTGGAAGCAGGACAAATCCGCCGAGGCGCCGGGGCGGCTGGAGAACCTCAAGGAACTGGTCCGCGCTTTGGCCGATTTCGAGACCCTGGCCGGCTTTCTCGATCACGTCGCGCTGGTGATGGAGAACGAGGAACGCTCCGACAGCGACAAGGTCAGCCTGATGACCCTGCACGGCGCGAAGGGGCTGGAATTCGACACCGTGTTCCTGCCCGGCTGGGAGGAAGGCGTCTTTCCCAATCAGCGGTCGATGGATGAAAGCGGCAACAAGGGCCTCGAAGAAGAACGTCGCCTGGCCTATGTCGGCCTGACCCGCGCCCGCCGCCGCGCCATCGTCAGCCACGCCGCCAACCGGCGCATCTACGCCAACTGGCAGAGCAGCATCCCGAGCCGCTTCCTTGACGAAATCCCGGCCGAACATGCCGAGCGGACCGGCTCCTCGCACATCGCGCGCGACCAGCGGGTGGCGGCGGCGACATCGTTCTCCGGCCAGTTTCCGCTGGTGGCGCGCCGCCCGCGGGTGATCGAGGCATGGGAGCAGCCCGGCCGCCCGGCCCGGGCGGATGCGATCCCGGTCGGGTCGCGCGTGTTCCACCAGAAATTCGGCTACGGCACGGTCACGGCGGTCGATGACGACAAGCTGGACGTGCATTTCGCAACATCCGGCGACAAGCGCGTGCTTGACCGCTTCGTGGAGCGCGCCTGATGGCCAATCATCCGATTCCGCTGGAAACCGTCTCCGTCGATGTGCCGGAGGACGCGCTGGAGGCATTCGAATCGGCGTTCCTGACGGCGTGCTCGACCGTCGGGTTCTTCCTGGACGAAGACACCGGCATCTGGCGCGTGGAAGGCGTCAAGCCCATCGGCTTGGACGAAGCCGAACTGGCGGCCGGCCTGGCGCTGGCCGCGGCGGTGACTGGGGTGACGCCGGTGCTGAACCGCGCGGCGACGGAGGCGGGCGGCTGGCTCGCCCGCACCTACGAGGCGTTTCCCGAGACGCTGATTGGCCGCCGTTTCGCCGTGCGCGGCACGCATGTTGACGGTTCGGCCGCGCCGAACCGGATTACGCTGACCCTGGATGCCGGGCTGGCCTTCGGCTCGGGCGAGCATGAGTCCACACGCGGCTGTCTGGTCGCGCTGGAGGACGTGGCGCGTCGCCGGCCGCGGCGCATTCTGGATCTGGGAACGGGTTCGGGAATCCTGGCGATGGCGGCAGCGCGGCTGCTGAACCGGCCCGTGCTGGCGTCTGATATCGACCCGTGGTCGGTTCGCGTGGCGCGCGACAACGCGGCGCTGAACGGCGTGGCGCACCTGGTGCGGCCGGTATTGGCGAATGGCTGGCGCGATCCGGCGGTGCGCGGCGGCGGGCCCTACGACCTGGTGTTCGCCAACATCCTGGCCCGGCCGCTCTGCCTGATGGCGAAGGACCTGGCCGCCCATCTGGCCCCGGGCGGCACGGCGATCCTGGCGGGACTGCTGACAACGCAAGCGCGCTGGGTGCTATCGGCGCATCGCCGTCGCGGGCTGCGTCTGGTGCAGATGCTGCCTCAGGGAGCCTGGACGACGATTGTCGTGCGGAAGACTGGTTAGCGGCATCGGCGGGAGACAAAGTGTCGTCAACTTTGGTGCGGATCGCGCCCCCTCTGCTGCAGGCTCGGCATTCGCTATCGGCACCGCATTGAACGCCAAGTCGCCAAGGTCGTAATGTAAGGCACCGAAGCCCGTCTCCGGTGGTGGCGCACCGCCTGTACCGAGATCGGGCTAAAACTTAGCGTCTTGGCGACTTGGCGCCCTGGCGTTGCAAACCAGCATCAACCAGCACCCGTTCGGGCATTCCACACGGTACAGGCCAAGCCCGAGAGGTAAGTGCGGATGCGGGCAGCGAGCGCCGTGCCTGTTTTCAGCCACCCCCAAACCACTCTATCTTCTCATCCATCAACCCCGGGAGGTCCAACCGATGGCCATACAGATCAAGGCAACCGACGGCAGCGGGGAGTTTGCCGCCTACGTGGTGGAACCGAAAACCAAGCCCGCCGGTGTCGTCGTACTGATCCAGGAAATCTTCGGCGTGAACCAGGCGATGCGCGATACCGCCGCCTGGGTAGCCGATCTCGGGTTCATTGCGGTGGCTCCGGATCTGTTCTGGCGGATCGAGCCGGGCATCGACATCACCGACAAAACCGATGCCGAGTGGAAGCGCGCCTTCGAACTGTTCCAGACCTTCGACCAGGCGAAGGGCATCGAGGACCTGAAGGCCACCGTGGCGGCCGCCCGGACTCTGCCCGGCGCGAATGGCAAGGTGGCGACCATGGGCTACTGCCTCGGCGGGCGGCTGGCGTTCATGATGGCGGTACAGTCCGACGCGGACGCCAACATCTCCTATTATGGCGTCGGACTGGACGGGTTGCTGGACGGGCTCAGCAAGATCAGGAAGCCGCTGGTCGTCCACATCGCCGACAAGGACGAATTTTTCCCTGCCGAGGGACGTGCCAAGGTTGTCGCCGCCACCAAGGGGCATCCCCACATCGCCAGCTACGTCTACCCGAACGCGGATCATGCGTTCGCCCGGGTGAACGGTATCCATTGGGACGGGCTGTCGGCGACCATCGCCAACGGACGCAGCGCCGAGGCCCTGGCGGCGGCGCTGGCGTGACAGATACGCCCGCCGGCAAGGGGCTGGCGAAAACCGCCGGTGCCCTGGCCGGGATCAAGGTGATCGACCTGACCCGCGTGCTGGGCGGTCCGTACTGCACGATGATCCTGTCCGACCACGGCGCCGACGTGATCAAGATCGAGCCGCCGCAGGGCGACGAGGTCCGCGACTGGGGGCCTCCGTTCCACGACGGCGACGCCAGCTACTTTATCGGCGTCAATCGCAACAAGCGAGCCATCGCGCTTGACCTCGGCAAGCCGGAGGGCAAGGCGGTGCTGCTGCGCCTGCTGGAGGGTGCCGATGTCCTGATCGAGAACTTCAAGCCGGGCGCGATGGAAAAATGGGGCCTGGGCTATGACGCTGTGCTGTCGAAGCGATTTCCGGGGCTGATCCATTGCCGGGTGTCGGGCTTCGGCGGCGACGGGCCGCTGGGCGGGTTACCGGGGTATGATGCGATCCTGCAGGCGATGACCGGACTCATGAGCGTCAACGGCGATGCCGAGACCGGGCCGATGCGGCTGGGCACCGCCATCGTCGACATGGGCACGGGGCTGTATTCGGCGATCGCCATCCTGATGGCGCTGCATGAGCGCGGCGGGTCGGGGCTGGGGCAGTTTCTCGACATGACGCTGTACGATTGCGGCCTGGCCCTGCTGCATCCGCAGGCGGCCAACTATTTCCTGAACGGCAAGCGGCCGGCGGGCACCGGCAATCCGCATCCGAACCTTGTTCCATACGACAAATATCCCACCCGCACCTGCGACATCTTCATTGCCAGCGGCAACAACGGGCAGTTCCGCAAGTTGTGCGACATCATCGGGCAGCCGGCATTGGCGGACGATCCGCGCTTCGCCAGCAACGGGGACCGCAACGAAAACCGCGTCGCGCTGACCCTGGCGCTGGCCGCGGCGTTCGCCGGGCATGATGGCGAGGCGCTGGCGCTGCGGCTGATCCGCGCGGGCGTGCCGGCCGGTCCGGTGCTGTCCGTGGATGCGGCGACGGCGGCGCCGCATACCGCGCATCGTGAGATGATCACCGAGATGGACTGGTACACCGGCATCGGCACGCCGATAAAGTTCAGCCGTACCGGCGGCGGAACGCGCCGGCCGCCGCCGAAATTCGCCGAGCATGCCACCGAAATCCTGGCACAACATGGATATACCGAGGCCGATATTGATGCGCTGCGGGAGGCAGGTGTGCTACACCTGCAACGACGCACCTAGTTGGATCCCGCCATGTGGCCGCTTGACCTGCCCGCCCGCGACGTCCTGAAGCTGCCCCGCAACGCCGGCATCTTCTGGGCGGTGTTCGATCCCATCTGGTATCAGCGGTATCACCCGGAGGCGCGTGACGACAGTCCGGCTGAGGTCCTGGAATACTACCTGGCGATTGGTCAAAGCGGGGGTCATTCGCCGAACCTTATGTTCGACGAGCGATGGCACCGTGCGGCCTATCCGCGCATCGCGGAGGCGGTATCGGCGGGACATTACGCCTCCGCCTTCGATGCGTATTGCCGTCGCGGCTGTTTGGACCGTTCTCCGCATTGGCTGTTTGACGAACTGGCCTATCGCGACCGGTATGCGGACCTGTCGGACGAGGTGCTGTCCGCTGCCGGTGTCGTCAACGGCTACGACCACTACCTGCGGCATGGTGTCCGGGAGAATCGGATCGGGCACCCTTTGTTTGATCCCGAAACATATCTGTCCAATTTCGATGCCGCCGACGTCCCCGCGGTGCGTGAGCAAGGGGTGTTCCAGCACTACCTGAATCGTATCGAGTCCGGTGAACCCGAACTCCGCACGTCGATTTACTTCGACCCGGCATGGTATGTCGAACGCTATCCCGAAGTTGCCGAAGCGATCGCCAGCGGAGGCTGGAAATGCGCATTGCAGCACTATCTCTGCAACGATAGCCCGACGGCGTTCGATCCGCTGGAAAGCTTTTCGGAAGCGCATTATCTGGGCCGCGACCCCGGTCTGGCGGAGGTCATCGCGTCGCGGCACTTCCGTAACGGCTATATGCATTTTCTGCAATTCGGCGCCCGCGAGCTGCGGTCGCCGGCGCCGTCGATCGATCTTGTCTGGTACGCCGCGCAGCCATCGGCCCGAGCCGATCTGGAAAGGGGTCGCGTTCCCAACGCCTTTGCGCACTGGCTGATGTTCGGGCATCCCGGCGCAACCGATGCACCGGAGGCGGAGCGGATCAGCGTGGCGTTTGCGCACCGGCTGGCTCAGCTCCAGGCCACGGCGTTGCTGCCGATAGCCGGAAGGTTTGGCTACCGGTTTGAACCCGCACGCGATCCGGCGGTCAGTGTCGTGATGGCCGTCCGCGACGGCTTTGCCGCCACCATGGCGTCGATCGCTTCGCTTTGCGCCGATAGCGCGTTATCCATCGAACTGATTATCGTCGATCGCGGCTCGGAGGATGAGACCTGCGCTATCGCGGCTTATGTGCCCGGGGCCAAGCTGATACGGTTAAAGCACGATATCGGCTGGGCGAAGGCAGCCGAAACCGCGCGGCGGCTTGCCACCGGACAGTTCGTTTTGTTTCTGTCCGGCGATTGCCGGATTGCGCCGGGTTCCATTGGCCGCGCCCATGCCCGGTTGATGCGCGATCCGGCGGCCGGAGCGGTTGGCGGCATGGTCGTGCAATCGGTTGGTGTCATTGGACAGGCCGGGGGCATCGTCTGGAACGACGGGCGTTTGCATGATTACCAGCGCGGCCGATCGCCGCTGGCGCCGGAGGCGAATTTCGTTCGCGCGGTCGATTTCGTTTCTTCGTCGTTGATGCTTGTCCGAGCCGATCTCCTGGGCCGTCTTGGGGGTTTCGATGGTGATTGCGGAGACGGGTACGCGGGTGTCGATCTTTGCCTGCGCATCGCCGCTGCCGGCCTGCAGGTGGTGTACGATCCGTCCGTTATGGTTTTCCACGATGCCGAAGTCGCGGGGCTGATCGATCCGCCGGCGCATTTCCTTGGCAAGCATGCGGCGTTTTTGGCGCGGTGCGCGATTCCGGGCGGCCAGGTGCAGATTTTCGCGCGGCATGCCGCCGGACCGGCGCCGCGGCGCGTTCTGTTCATCGAGGATACCGTGCCGCTGCGCCGCACCGGCTCGGGCTTTGTGCGGTCGAATGATATCGTTCATGTCATGGCCTCGCTTGGCTTCTCGGTCACGGTTTTTCCGGTCAACGGATGTTCCGGGGACCGTGCGCGGGTTTTCGGCGACATGCCGGAAAGCGCCGAAGTCATGCACGACCGGGACATCAACGGACTGGCCGCGTTCCTGGAACTACGGCGCGGTTATTACGATACGATCTGGGTGGCGCGGGCGCATAATCTGGACCGTATCCGGAACTGCCTGGCGGAGGACGGGCCGCCCGTGGTGCTGGATACCGAGGCGGTGCCGGCGCTGCGTGAGGCGGAGCAGGCGCGCCTGTTGGGCAAGTCTTACGACATGGCGGCCGGGATGCGATCTTTGTTGGCCGCCGCTGCCCGCTGTTGCCGGGTGGTGGCGGTGACGGCGGCCGAAGCGGGGACGCTGCGGGATCATGGCGTGGCGAATGTTTCTGTGCTTGGGCACATGATCGAACCCGCGCCGGCGTCGCGGGGTTTCGATCGGCGGCGCGGGATGCTGTTCGTCGGGGCGTTCCACACCATGGATTGCCCGAATCTCGACAGCCTGACCTGGTTTGTCGATGAGGTGCTGCCGCTGATCGAGGCGGAACTCGGGTGGGAGACCCGGCTGACGATCGCGGGGTTCATGGCTCCCGGCGTGAATTTGGACGGGTTTGACAACCATCCCAGAATTACTCTGCTGGGAGAGGTGGCCGATTTGGCAACGGTGTACCAGGGAAGTCGTGTCTTCGTGGCCCCGACCCGCTTTGCAGCGGGGGCGCCTTACAAGGTGTTCGAGGCTGCGTCGCGGGGTTTGCCCGTTGTTGCGACTGAGTTGTTGCGTGGTCAGTTGGGATGGACCGCGGGGGAGGAGATCCTGTCTGCCGGTTCGGACGATGCGGCGGCCTTCGCAGCCGCGGTGTTGGCACTTTATCGCAATGAAACCCTGTGGCAGTCGGTGCGTGACGGGGCGTTGCGCCGGCTGGAGCAGGAGAACGCCAAAGCCGGCTTTACCGAGGCGGTGGCCGCCGTCCTGGCGATACCATAGCGGTTCACGTCCCGGTTGACGGGGTTGAAGCGGCGTCCGGCGGCCCTTGATGCTGTGCCGGAGGTGCTGCCATGGCCTGGACTGAAGACGACATGAGCTGGATGCGACGGGCGATCGCCCTGGCCCGTGATGGTGAGGCGCGCGAAGGCGCCAGCCCCATCGGCTGCGTCATCGTCCGCGACGGCGAGGTGCTCGGGGAAGGCTGCAACGAAGTCGGGCTGCGGCACGACGCCACCGCGCATGCCGAGATCGTTTCGATGCGCCGGGCCGGCGAGGCGTTGCGCTGCGAAGAGCTGCGCGGGGCGGTGCTGTATACCACCCTGCAGCCCTGCGGCATGTGCACCATGGCCTCGATCTGGGCCAAGATCGGCCGCATCGTCTACGGCGCCGGGCGGGGCGACGTGCATTCGATGTATTTCGAAGATCGGCATTTGGACACAGTGGATTTTATTCGCGATGCGTTCCGGGGGGATTTGTCGCTGGAGGGCGGGTTGATGGTGCGGGAGTGCGCGGCGTTGTACGTGCCGCCGGATGCGGAGGTGCCGGAGGCGGAGCAGGTCAACCGGTAACGACCCGGCGCGGATAGGGGGTTTCGGGGGCGGTATGTTTCGCTGCTGTCCAATCAATGGACGCGGGCCGCGAATTGACCGGACGTGGCGCCGCAGAAGCCGACCGGATTCTGGAGCTATACGAGCGCGGATCAGCAGCAGATCGAAGGCGCACTGACGGAGGCGTCGTTCTTCATTCCGATCGTCACCCCGGGGTTTCTGCAGCGAATGGTGCGCGAAGGAGGTCTGGCGGTCCATGCTGCTGGAAATTGGCACATCATCCCCCCGCCCGCAGCACCGCCAGATCGCACCCCTCATCCGCCTGCAGCACCTGATCCGCCACCAGCCGATCCCACCCCCGCTGCGGCTTCGCGGGCGGCGTCCACACAGCCCGGCGGCGCGCCAACTCCTCCGCCGGAACCAGCAGATCCAGCGACCGCTCCTGCACCGACAGCCTGATCCGGTCCCCGCTCTCCACCAGCCCCAACGGGCCGCCCGCCGCCGCCTCGGGCGTGATGTGCAACACGATCGTGCCGAACGCCGTGCCCGACATCCGGCAATCGCTCATTCGCACCATGTCCTTCACCCCCGCCCGCGCCAGCCGCGACGGTATCGGCAGATACCCCGCTTCCGGCATCCCCGCGGGAGTCAGCGGTCCGGCGTTCTTCAGCACCAGGATATCGTCCTGCGTCACCTCCAGTCCCGGATCGTCGATCCGGACCGCCATATCCTCCACCCCGTCGAACACCACCGCCCGGGCCTCTTTCTCAAACAGCGCAAATGTCGCTGCGCTGCGCTTCAGGATCGCCCCCCGCGGCGCCAGCGACCCGAACAGAGCCACGATCCCGCCCACCGGCGACACCGGCTCCGCCCGCGCCCGGATGAACCGGCGATCGACAAACGCCGGCTCCGCCAGACGCTCCCCGAGCGAAACCCCGGTCACATCGATCGGGTCCGGATGCAGCAGGTCGCGCAGTTCCCACAGCAGCGCCGGCATCCCGCCCGCCGCATGGAAATCCTCCATATAACCCTCGCCGGTCGGCTTCAGGTCCACCAGCACCGGCGTGCTATCCGACAATTCGTTCAGCCGCCGCAGATCCACCCGCACCCCGACCCGCCCGGCAATCGCCGTCAAATGGATCAACGCATTCGTTGAACCCCCCAGCGCCAGCAGCACCCGCAACGCGTTCTCCACCGCATGCGCCGTGATGATCTGCGACGGCCGTATCGGCGCCTCGATCAGCCGCACCGCCAGCGCCCCCGCCTCCTCCGCCGCCCGCAGCCGATCGGCGTGCACCGCCGGGATCGAGCCATGCCCGAGCGGTATCATCCCCAAAGCCTCCGCCAGGCACGCCATGGTCGACGCCGTGCCCATCACCCCGCACGTCCCCGCCGTCGTCGCCAGCCGCCCCTCGATCTCGGCGATCCGCTCCCCAGTCACCTTACCGGCGCGATACGCCGCCCAATACCGCCGGCAATCGGTGCAGGCCGACAGCCGCTCGCCCTGGAACGGCGTCGCCAGCATCGGCCCGGTCACCAGTTGCACCGCCGGCACGTCCGCCGAGGCCGCCGCCATCAACTGCGCCGGCACCGTCTTGTCGCAGCCGCCGATCAGCACGGCCGAGTCCATCGGCTGCGCGGCCAGCATCGCCTCGGTGTCCAGCGCGGCGAGATTGCGGTAATGCATGGAGGTCGGGAACAGCGACGGCTCGCACAGCGACACCGTCGGGAAGGCCAGCGGCAGTCCGCCGGCCGCCAGCACGCCGCGCTTCACCGCCTCGATCAGGTCGGGCACCGTTCGGTGGCAGTTGTTGTAATCCGATCCCGTATCGACAATGCCCACCACCGGGCGATCCAGCATCGCCTGCGAATAGCCCATCGATTTGGCGAACGATCGCCGCAGATACAGCGCGAAGTCCTTGTCGCCGTAGTTCGCGGTATTGCGGGCCAGGCCGCGCTTAATCGGGGCTTTTGTCATCCCGCGATGCTAGTCCGCCCGCCGCGTATGGTGAAGATGTCCGGCAGGCATGACGCATTTAGCTGTGACAACTCCGGCTCGATCCGCTACCACAACCCCGTCATCAAGGAGCGGTGCAGAGTTGAAAACGGGTATCTTGAGCCTGGGATTGGTGCTGACCGGTCTGTCCGCATGCGGGCCGACCTATTCGCCGGACACCTACGCCAGCAATGCCGTGCAGCAGGCGAACAAGGTGGAGCAGGGCGTCGTCATCGGCGTCCGCGATGTCGCGGTCAGTGCCTCCGGCACCGTCGGCACGGTGACGGGCGCCGCCGCTGGCGGTATCGCCGGGTCCCAGATGGGGACCGGACCCGCCAGCGCATTCTCCTCGCTGGGCGGCGCGCTGGTTGGCGGCATCGCCGGCTCGGCCATCGAGCATGCCAGCGCCGACACCAAGGCGTTCGAGTATATCGTCCGCAAGGGCAACGGCGACCTTGTCAGCGTGACCCAGAAGGACACGACGCCGCTGGCGCTGGGTCAGCACGTGTTGGTGATCGCCGGCAACCAGGCGAGGGTGGTGCCGGATTACACGCTGCCGCCGGATGTCAGCAAGGATAAGCAGGCCAAGGCCGCCGCCGAACCGGTCAAGCCCGCGGACGCGGCGCCGGCCGATGCCAGGCCCGCTGACGCCAAGCCTGCCGGCGCGGCGCCAACGGATGCCAAACCGGCCGACACGACGCAGGCAACCCCCAAGCCAGCGGACACGCCCCCAACAGACGCCAAGCCGGCCGCCGCCGTGCCAGCCACCGTCGTGCCAACCGCCGCCGCCGTACCCGCCGTCGCCGCGCCAACCGTCGCCGCGGTCTCGGGTGCTCCAATCGTGCTTCACCCGGTGAAGCCCGAAGATGCGGTGGCGAAAGCCGCCGCATCGGCAACACAGTGACAATGTGACGGATGCGGCGCCCGGCCGGTGCCCTCATTCAACCGAACCGGGCGGCCCCTTCAGCTCCACCACGTTGCCCTCCGGGTCCGCCACGTAGATCGACGGACCCTGGCCGTCCGCGCCATAGCGCGACGCCACCGGGGCCGGCTCGGCGCCATGCGCGCGCAGATGGGTGGCGATCGCCGCGGCGTCGAACGGCTCGACACGCAGGCAGAAATGGTCGAGGTTGCGGCCCTGCGGTCCGGGCGCCGCGCCGCCCTTCGCCCCGAGCGGCCCGTCCACCGGCACCAGGTCGATCAGCGCGCTGCCGGCACGAAGCTGATACAGGCCGAGATCCGCCTGCACCTTCTCCACCGGACACCCCAGCACGCCGGTGTAGAAATCCAGCATCGCCGCAAGGTTTGTCACCCGCAGCACCACGTGGTCGAGGTGGCTGATCGTGATCATCGCTTTGCGCCTTCCCATAAAGCGGCCGAACCAGCACTATAGGATCATGTCCAGACGGTCAGTGGAAATCTCGGCGGACCTGGTCTTGCGGGCCTATCGCCACGGCTTGTTCCCGATGGCCGAGGGTCGCGCGGGCGATCGTCTGTTCTGGCTCGATCCGGTCAAGCGCGGCATCCTGCCGCTGGACGGCTTCCACCTGTCGCGGCGGCTGCTGCGCACGGCGCTTTCCGGCGTTTACCAGGTGACGGTCGACCAGAACTTCGCCGGCACCATCGCCGGCTGCGCGACGCCGCTACCGGACCGCGTGGATACCTGGATCAACCCGCAGATCGAACGCTTGTTCACCGAGTTGTTCCGCATGGGTTACGCCCACTCGGTCGAGACCTGGCAGGACGGGACTCTGGTTGGCGGTCTGTACGGCGTGTCGCTCGGCGGCGTCTTTTTCGGTGAGAGCATGTTCAGCTTCGCCCGCGACGCATCGAAGATCGCCCTGGTGCATCTGGTCGCGCGGCTGCGCCTTGGCGGCTACCGGCTGCTCGACACGCAGTTCGTTACCGCGCATCTGACGCAGTTCGGCGCTATCGAAATCCCACGCGACACCTACAAAAGCCAGCTTGCCGAGGCGCTCGAGGTCTCGACCGCGTGGCTGACCGATCCGGGAGACGAAGTCCTGGCCGCGGAGTTCCGGCGGATTGCCGGAAAATCCGGGGCGGAGGGATAATCAGAAGATATCGGTAGCGACTCCGATCGCCGTGACGATGGCGGCGGCTCCGATGGCGGCGGCACCGAACGTCAGTGCGCGCATGCGTGTGACCAGCGAAACGGATGCCAGAACGATCGCGATCTGTAGCGCTCCGGTGGCGTATTCATATTTGTGATAGCGATGAAAGGATTCCGCCCGCTCCGTTTCCAGGGCATGCGCTGCCTCGGCGAGTTGTTTCATGCCGTCGCCGACCTTGGGGTCATCGCGCATGCGGGCCGCGTGCGTCTTGGTATCCTGGATGCGGGCCTGGATGGCGGGGTCCTGCGCGTTCGGCAGGCTGGCCAGCACATCGGCCTGCGACTCCAGCACCACCGCGCGCACGTTCTTGGATTGGAAGAAGGCCCAGTTGTTGGACAACTCGACATGCTGCGCGAGGTAGGCGTTCTGCGCGGCGTTGCCGCCAATCTCGGTAATCGCCAGGGCGGCGGCAAGCACCGAGACCAGAATGGCCACGTTGCGCGCCCACGGGTCGCCATGGCGTGCGTGTTCTTCGATGGTTTCGTGCGCGCGCTCGACGGTCTCGCTCATGCTGAATCCTCTGTCTCCGCCCTGCGGCGACGATTTGCCGACAATCCGGGCCGCTCGCCAGCGGAAAGTGACGCTGTCGCGTGAAGGTCGCGGATGCCGTTGGGGTAAACCATTTATTTACCAATTTGGCGGACAAAGCAAAAGGGCCTGGGCGGCGAGATGCAGCTCCGGGCCGGGTCCGGGAGCCGCCACATGCCGATCAGTTTCCACCCTCGCGCCGGCCAGATGTTCATGTGCGACTTCTCCGGCTTCCAGCCGCCGGAGATGGTCAAGGTGCGGCCGGTGGTGGTGATATCGCCGAAGCTGCCCTTCCGGGCGGAGATCGTGACCGTCGTGCCGATCAGCCTGACCGCGCCGAGGCATGAGCTGCCGTTCGTATACAAGCTGTCGAAGAACTACCATCCGCTGGAACCGGACGACCTGGCCTGCTGGGCCAAATGCGACATCGTCATGAACCTCGGCCGCAACCGCCTGGACGGCTTCAAGATCGGCCGGCGCCAATGGGTGATCCCCGACATGCTCCCGCATGATCTCGCGAGAATTCGAGCGGCGGTCCTGCATGGCCTCGGCATGGGACACTTGCTTTCCGAGCTCCGAACTGCTAGAGAACAAGTCTCCCGGTCATCGGGCTTTAAGACCTAGTTCGCTAGGCAGACCGTCCAATGGGTGACGCCAAGCCCGGGCGGTCTAGACCATATTTTGGCCGGAACCCCGCGCAACGCGGGGTTTCGTCATTTTTGGGCCTACGGATGCAGGATCAGCTTCTGCACCCGCCAGTTCAACAGCTCCGCCACGAACAGCGTGTTCTCCGACGGGCATGCGATCTCGTGCACCCAGCCGAACTGCTTGAGCTGCTTGCCCGCCGTCCCGAGCACCCCGAGCACGGTGCCATCCAGGCTGAGCTTGTAGATACGCCCGGGGAATGCGTCCGAGGCATACAGCACCTGATGCGGCGGCGGCGTGATGCAGACCGTCCACGGAGAGCCGGGCGCCATCGTCTGCGGCGTGCCGGCCGGCATCGGCAGCGTCGGCCGGTTGCCGATGGCCGGTTTCGCGTCCGGATCATACGCCACGTCGATGGTGATCTGCCGCAGCAAGGTGCCCTGCGTGTCGAACACCTGGATGCGGCGGTTGCCGCGGTCCGCGACATACACATGGTCCTCGGCGTCGATGGCAATGCTGTGCGGCGTGATCAACTGCCCCGGCCCGGACCCGGGCGAACCCCACGACCCAAGCCACTCGCCGTCATGGCTGACCCGGGCAATGCGGGAGTTGATGTAGCCGTCGCTGATATAGCCGTTGCCCGCGCGGTCCCAGGCGATGTCGGTGACCTGCCGGAACAACCCGTCAACCGGCGGCAGCGGTGGCCTGGGATGTTTCAGCGGCTCGGTATCCTCGTCCGAGGCTTCCTGCTTGCGGCCGAACACCATGGCCACGCGGCCGTCATGATCGAACTTCACCACCAGGTCGGAGCCTTTGTCGGTGACCCAGATATTGTCCTCGGCGTCGATCTTCACCGCGTGCGCGAACGACCATGCGTAGAGGTTGTGGCCGATCTCGCGGATGAACTGCCCGTCAGGGGCGAATTCCAGCAGTTGGGCGGCGGCGGCGCCATAGGCCGGCCCGGTGGTGTTGCCGCGGGAAAAAGCAAAGATATGCCCCTGCGAATTCACCGCCACGCCCGATACCTCTCCGAAGTAATGATCGGCCGGCAGGTGCAGCGGGTTGGGCACCGAATCGAATGCGATCTGCGGCACGGTCTGGGCCGGGGCGGACGAAGCTGCAATCGTCACGCCGGCAATCATCGCCGCCGTGCGGAGGAATTTCGGGTGCATGCAAGGTCTCCGTTTCGGGTTCATTCAGTATCGCCGCGTGAAACCTGTCAATATCCGGGGGGATGACAAACCAGCCGCCGCACCGCATTGTCCGCGGAGCCGGCGGGAGGCATCGATGCGGTTGGTTGCGGCGGCTTTGTGCCTGATCTCGGTAACCGGCGCGCAGGCGCAGCCCGGTCAGGCCCTTGCCGATGCCGCGACCTTCGGCGCCGTCGCCACGCTGGCACCGCTCTGCGGTTTGCGGGATGAAGCCTGGTCGTTCGACCTGCGCCGCGCCGCCTTGCAGGCGGCGACCGGCAGCGCCGCAACGTCCGATGCCGAGCTCTTGGCTGCGCGGGACAGCGGCAAGGCGGAAGCGGCGCTCGGCTACGCCGACATGGAGGCGCTGGAGGATCTCGCCGCCGACACACCCGAGGCGGTCTGCGCCGCACTGCGGACCAATCCGGCATTGGGCCGCGCCGATGCGGCCGTAGCCGCGTTTCGCCGGCTGCGCGACGGCAAGCCCGTGGGGTAACCCCGGCGCGAAACGATTTAATTGCAAAACGTCTGCTTCGATGCTGCTGACGAAAGAGATGGGAATCGCCATTGATGGCGTTTACCATCCTCGCGTCCCCGATCTGTGTGAGCGGGACGTGAGGGCCCGGACACCATGGCTTCTGTTCACGCCGGTTGCGTGAAACCGCACGGGATCAATCCGAACCACGATTGGACGGCGGCGCTGGCCGCCACGCGCTGACCATGAACACATCAGCCTCGCGACCGCCCGTCCCGGGGGCGCCCGGGATGGTACGCCTGCTTCAGGCGCTGACGCTTGGCGGCATGACCCTGTCGGCAATCCTTGCCCTGCTGCAACTCCGCGCTGCCGGCGCCGCGGGTCCGTTGCTGGCCGAGATCGCCCGTGCGCGGCTGTCGGCGCTGCCGGTTGCCGCGTTGCTGGCCACGGTGGCGGGCCTCGCGGGCACGCTGGCGGTAGCGCGGGCGCGGTGGCGTGCCGACACATTCGCACCGGCGATGACCTGGCGCCGCAGGATCGTCTGGCCCGCAGGATCGCCGCTACAGGTCCGCAAGTCGGCGCGGTGGCCGCAGGCCCTGCTGGTGACGCCTCTGGCGGCGCTCGGCATCGCCGCGGCGCTGCTGTTTCCGGCTGGCGATCCGGCCCTCCCGGCGCTGCCGCAAGCCGCCTGGCTGCTCGGCGGTGGTCTGCTGGCGCTGTGCTTCCCGCTGCTGGTGGGCGAACGCCTGCTGGCCGCCGTGCCGCCGGCGCAATTGCCGGAAGCGCCGTGGCTGCGGGCGCTGGCGGTCCTCGTCACGCTCGCCTTTGCCGCCGCCGGGGTGCTGGAACTCGCCGCCGGGTTCGGCCTGCCTTGGCTGGCCTCGCGTCTGTCTGCGTTGCTGGCGTTGCTGCCGGCCGCGGTTGCCGCCGAGCTGGCCGGCCGGGCGATCGGCCGCTGTTTCCTGCCGCCTCCCCCCGCGGACGCGGCACGCGGCGCGGCAAATTCCATGCTCGCCCGCCTGCTGGCTGAAGGCGCCGCCGCGCGCGGCCTGGCCGAACCGATGCGGCGGCATCTCGGGATCGATTTCGCGCGCAGTTGGGCGCTGGCCTATGTCCGCGCCGCCTTCGCCCCGCTGGCGCTGCTGCTGGTGCTGATCGCCTGGGGCCTGAGCGGCGTGGCGATCGTTCCGCTCGACCAGCGCGCGGTCTACGAGCGTTTCGGCGCCCCAGTGCGGGTGCTGCCGCCCGGCATCCACCTGATGCTGCCCTGGCCGTTCGGCCGCGTGCGCGGCGTGGAGTTCGGCCCGGTGCACGAACTGGCGCTGAAGGGCGCTGCCTCCGCCGATCGGCTCGCCGCCGAAGCCGTCCCCCCATCCGCGGCCGATCGGCTGTGGGAACAGGAAAATCCGGCGGAGGCGTGGTTTCTGGTGGCGGCGCATGACCGCCAGCAAGGCTTCCAGATGGTCAGCGCCGATATCCGGCTGTTCTGGCGAGTCGGACTGACCGACGCCGACGCGCTGCACGCCGCCTATGGCGCGGTCGATCCGGCCGGACTGCTGCGGCAAAGCGCCGGGCGGGTTGCCGCTGCGTTCTTCGCTGCCCGCACCTTGGATGAATCGCTCGGCGAGAACCGAGAAGCCATGGCCGGCGCCTTGCGGACCAACGTGCAGCGGGAGCTCGACGCCGCGGGCGTGGGGCTGGAACTGTCCGCCGTGGTGATCGAGGCGCTGCATCCGCCGGGCGGCGCGGCCGGCGCCTACCACGCCGTGCAGGCGGCGCAGATCGACGCGGATGCCTCCATCTCGGCCGAACGCGGGCATGCCTTCGCGACCCTGTCCGAGCAGCAGCAGGCCGCCACCGGCCTGCTGCGCCGCGCCACCGCCGGGGCGGAGGAAACCCTCAGCGCCGCGCGCGCCGATGCCACCCGCTTTGCCGCGGATCGCGATGCGGACCACGGCGGCGCCCCGCCCTATCGCATGGAGCGGCGGCTGTCGGCGTTGCAGACGATACTGACAGCGGGACCGCTGACCGTGCTCGACCATCGCATCCCGCCGCAGGCCGTGCCGCTGCTGGATTTCCGCCCGCCGCCGGGCGCGGCCCTGCCAATCGAGGAGCAACTCAGATGAGTGACGACGCGCCCGGGTTATCCCGGTTCGGCATGGCGTTGCGGTTCCTGCTCGCCGCCGTCGTGGTCAGCGCCGCCGTGCTGGCCGGCACCGCCGTCATGGTCGGCGCGGGCGAGGCCGTGGTGGTGACGGAGTTCGGCGCTCCGGTGCGGGTGCTGACGGAACCCGGGCTCGCCTGGAAGCTGCCGGCGCCGTTGCAGGGGACCGTCACCGTCGATCTGCGGCTGCGCACCAGCTCGACCGGGCTGGAGGATGTCGGCACGCGGGATGGGCTGCGCATCCTGGTGCAGTCCTATGTCGCCTGGCAGGTGCCGTCCGACCCCGACCATATCCGGCAGTATCTGCGCGCCGTGCGCAACGATCCCGACGAGGCGGCGCGGCAGTTGCGCAGTTTCATCGCCTCCGCGCTGCAAGTCACCGCCAGCAGCTTCGACTTTGCCGAACTGGTGAACACCGACCCGGCAAAGCTGCATCTGGCCGATTTCGAACAGCGCCTGCAGGCTCAGGTCGAAGCCCAGGTGCTGCGCACCTATGGCGTCCAGGTGCGGCAGGCGGGGATCGAGACCCTCAGCCTGCCGGAAGCCAGCCTCACCGCGACCGTCAGCCGCATGCGCTCGGAACGCGAGACGGTCGCCGCCGAACGCACCGCGGAAGGGCTGCGCGCCGCCGCGGAGGTGCGCTCGAACGCCGAACGTGACGGCCGCATCACCGTGGCGCAGGCGCGCACCGAGGCGGCCGACATCGACGCTCAGGCGCGGCGGGAAGCGGCGGCGATCCAGAGCAGGGCGTATCTGAGCGACCCCGAGCTCTACACGCTGATGCGGACGCTGGACACGCTGGTGCAGTCGGTCGGGTCCAGCACAAGGCTGGTACTGCGGACGGACTCGCAACCCTTCTCCGTGCTGCTGGCGCCGCCAAAGCCATGAGCGGGCCGGTCGTCCAATCGCTACAGATCACCTTTCGGGTGCTGCTGATCGGCATTGCACTGGCCGCGCTTGGCTGGTGTTTTTCGAATGTCCGGCAGGTGCCGTCCGACTCGCAGGCCGCGGTGCTGCGCTTCGGCCGCATCGTGCGGGTGCAGCCGGCCGGGCTGCTGCTGGCCTGGCCGCGGCCGATCGAGCAGGTGGAATTGCTGCCCGCCCCGGCGCGGCAGATGGAGATGAAGGTGGTGGCGCGCGGTGCGGGCGGCGGCCCCGGCGGCTACCTGACCGGCGACGGCGGCCAGGTGCTGCTGGATGCGACGCTGACCTGGCGGATCACCGATCCGGCCGCCTATCTGCTGGCGCGCGACCATGTCGCACCGGCGTTGCAGCGGCTGTTCGTCGCCGCCACCACCAGCCTCGCGGCGGCGCGGTCGATCGACGACTTCATGGCGGTGCGCGCAGTGGATGATGACGAGGTCGCTTTGCAGCAGCAACGCCAGGCCATCCGTGGCGATCTGGAGCGGGCGGTGAACCAGCGGCTGGCGGCGCTTGCCGCAGACGGCGCATCGCTCGGCGTGGAAGTGACCCGCGCCGACGTGGACGCGCTGCTGCCGGAAGCCGCCAAGCCCGGCTTCGATGCCGTGCTGGAGGCGACTCAGCTTGCCGAACAGGCCCGGGCGAGTGCCCGCACCGACGCCGAGCGCACCGCGCAGTCGGCCAACCGCGAGCGTGATCGCCTGCTCGCCAGCGCCCGCGGCGCGGCGGCGGAGCGGGTGGCAGACGCCAGCGTGCAGGTGGCGCAGATTACCGCTCTGGCCGGGCGTAGCACGGCGGACGGGCGGACGGGATTGTTGCAGCAGCTTTGGCGCGACCGCGTCGCCACGGTGCTGCAGGCGGCGGGCAGTGTCGTCGCGATCGACCCGAACGGCGGATCGCGGGTGATCCTGCCGGCAACCCAGCCATGACGGCCCTGTTGGCGCGCACCGAGCGGCTGCTGCTGGGCGCGCAACTGACCTTGGCGATGCTGTCGGCCGGGCTGCTCGCGGTAGCGGTGCTCTGGCAGTTTGCGCTTCCCGGCGATACCGGCGTGGCCGGGCTGGTGGCGGCGCTGGCGGCGGCCTTGGTGGCGGTGCCGGTGCTCGCCGACGCCGCGCGCAGCCTGCGCCACCCCGGGCTGCACGGCGTGGCCGATAGATTGGTGGCGTTGGCATTGCTGGCCGCGTGGGCGGCGGGGGATCTTATGACAGCGGCGGTGCTGCCGATCGTGATGATTTTGGGGCATGTGCTGGAGGAGCGCAGCCTGCTGGGGACGCGGGAGGCGGTGCGGGCGCTGGGACGCCTGGCCGAGACCCGGGCGCGGCGGCTGGTCCTGGGCGGCGTCGAGTTGGTGGCCGCCAGCGCGCTACGCATCGGCGACCGGATCGAACTGCGGGCCGGGGATCGCGCCCCCGCCGACGGCGTGGTCCGCGCGGGCAGCGCCAGCCTGGATATGGCGTCGCTGACCGGCGAGTCGGTGCCGGTGGACGTGGCGGCGGGGGATGCGGTGGCCGCCGGCTCGATCGACTGCAACGGCTGGCTGGAGGTGGAGGTGACCCGCACCGGCACCGACTCCACGCTGGGGCGGATCATCACCCTGATGCGCACGGCGGAGGAGTCGAAGCCGCCGGTGACCCGGGTGCTGGAGCGCTACGGCGAGCAATACATGGCGCTGGTGCTGATGGCGGCGGCGGGGACGTGGTTCGTCTCCGGCGACATGGCGTCCACCCTGGCAGTGCTGGTGGCGTCCTGCCCCTGCGCGCTGGTGCTGGCGGCCCCGGCGACCGCGATTGCCGCCATCGCGGTGGCGGCGCGGCATGGCATCCTGATCAAGGGCACCGGGTTCCTGGAGAATCTTGCGGGTGTCGATGCGGTGGTGTTCGACAAGACCGGGACGCTGACCACCGGGGTGCTGTCGCTGGTTGGCTTTGGCGGGGCTGCGGACGAGGCGGCTTTGCTCCGCGTGGCGGCGGCGTTGGGGGCGGCGAGCAGCCATCCCGTCAGCCGGGCGGCCGTGCTGGCGGGTCCGGCCGGCAGTTCGGTAGGGGATGCGCGGGAGGAAGGCGGGTTTGGCGTGACCGGCACGCTGGACGGGCTGCCGGCGGCGTTTGGCCGGGAGGAACTGTTTGCGCGCCTCGGCGTGGCGGTGTCTCCGCCGCCCACGCATGACGGTCCCATCGGCGGGGCGTCCCTTGGCGGCGTCTTCCTCGGCTGGCTGCTGTTCGCCGATCGGCCGCGGGCGGAGGCGATGGAGGCGCTGGCGGATCTGCGCGGGTTGGGGTTGGAGCGGCAGGTCATGCTGACCGGCGACCGCGCGGCAGTGGCGGCGCATATCGGCCGCGAGCTCGGCATCGGCGAGGTCTACGCGGAGGCCCTGCCGGACGACAAGATGCGGCGGGTGCAGTTGGAGACCCGGGCGGGGTTCCGGCCGCTGGTGGTGGGCGACGGCGTCAACGACTCGCTGGCGCTGAAGGCGGGGGCTGTCGGCGTGGCGATGGGGGCGCAGGGGACGGACGTGGTGCTGGCCTCGGCCGACGTGGTGCTGACGGGAAGCGACCTGCGCCGGCTGGGCACGGCGATCCGGCTGAGCCGGCGGTGCCGCAGGACGATCCAGGTGAACGTCGCGCTCGGGCTGGGGTGGACGGCGGTGCTGGTCACGTTGGCGGCGCTTGGGGTGCTCGGGCCGCAGGGGCCGATCATCGCAGCGCTGCTGCATAATCTGTCGACGTTCGTGGGGCTGGGGAATGCGGGCCGGCTGCTGCTGTTCGATGAGAGTGGTGATGCCGCCGCGGGGTAATGGCAAATTGCGAAGGCGATGACGCACGGCGCACCGGCGTCTCAACGTCATGGTTGCCGGAGGGCCACCATCCACGCCTGTGCTGCGCCGCGTAAGGCGTGGATGCCGACCTGCGTCGGCATGACGTATGGTGGGCGGGATAACTCCCCGCTATCCCACGGCTGTCCGGGCGCGGTATACAACCGCAACATAGCAGCAAGGACCGCCACAATGACCGGGCATCGACCGCTCGCCGATCGGCTGGGAAATCATCTGCTCCATCCTGAGACCTTGATGCTCGGCTACGGCTACGACCCGCAACTGTCGGAGGGATCCGTCAAGCCGCCGGTGTTCCTGACCTCCACTTTCGTGTTCCGCACCGCGGAGGATGGCCGCGACTTCTTCGACTACATGTCCGGGCGGCAAACCGCGCCGGCGGACCATCCCGCCGGGCTGATCTACTCCCGCTTCAACCACCCCAATCTCGAAATCGTCGAAGATCGGCTGGCCGTGTATGAGGGCGGCGAGGCGGCGCTGGTGCTGTCCTCCGGCATGGCGGCGATCGCCACGACCATTTTGGCGTACGCGCGGCCGGGCGACTGCATCCTGCACAGCCAGCCGCTGTATGGCGGCACCGAAACGTTGTTCACCAGGACCCTGGCGCCGTTCGGCATCGCGTCGGAGGGGTTCATTCATGGCCTCGACGGGGCCGACATGCAGGCGGCGGCGGAGCGGGCGGCGGCGCGGGGAAAGGTTTCGGTCATTATGATCGAGACTCCGTCGAATCCTTTGAACACCCTGGTGGACTTCGCTTTGGTCGGCGCCGTAGCCGATCGGCTGGGGGAGAAGCAGGGGACGCGGCCGCTGGTGGTGTGCGACAATACGCTGCTTGGGCCGGTCTACCAGAAGCCATTACAGCACGGGATCGATATTTCGGTCTACTCGCTGACGAAGTATGTCGGCGGGCATAGCGACCTGATCGCCGGGGCGGCGATCGGCTCGAAGGCGGCGCTGAAGCCGATACGGACGTTACGGAGTGCGATCGGGACGCAGCTTGATCCGCATTCGTGCTGGATGCTGGGCCGATCGCTGGAGACTCTGGCGCTGCGGATGGAGAAGGCGACGCGGAATGCGGAGCTGGTGGCGGAGTTTCTGCGCGGACATCCGCTGGTGGAGGCGGTGCATACTCTGTTTTCGCTGCCGGACGGTTCGGCGGCGCGTGCGGTGTTCGAGCGGCAATGTTCTGGCGGCGGATCGACGTTCAGCATCGAGGTGAAGGGCGGCCAGGCGGCAGCGTTCCGGCTGCTGAACGGGCTGCGGATTTTCAAGCTGGCGGTCAGTTTGGGCGGGACGGAATCGCTGGTGTGCCATCCGGCCTCGACGACTCACTCGGGGATCCCGCCGGAGGTGCGGGCGCGGATCGGGGTGTCGGAGGGGTTGATCCGGTTCAGTATCGGGATCGAGCATCCCGATGATCTGATTGCCGATTTGGTGCAGGCGTTCCCGGTGGGGTGAGGCGGGCATGGTCGCCCCCTTTGCAGACCCTGACGCCATCCTGGCGACGCCGCCCATTGATCCCGTCTGCCCTGAAACGGGAGCGCCGATGCACCGCGATACGCGGCCGATGACGCTGACCTGGCAGGGCGAAACGATCACCTTGGGCATGCCGGGGTGGTATTGCGATACCTCGGAGGAGAGCATCCACTCGGGCCAGGACATGAAAATGTCGGACCGGATGCTGAAGCTGCTTCGAGCGCGGCACCTTGCCAGCCGTTAGAGCCCGGCTAGGACTTCAATCTGCGATCCAGGCGATCCACGGCTCTGGTGGGGCCGTCCATACGCGTGACGGACCGAGGAGGCGACCCTGTCAGGGACAGGCCTATCTGAACCCCGGCCATACGTTGGAGCCTTTTTCGATCTTGTAGGTCACCGGGCCGGTGGGCTTGCGCGGTGAGGGGGTATCCGGCGACACTCGGCCCGTCTCGGTTCTCTCCGGCTTCATCGGTGGACGAACCGTTGTTTGGGTGGTTGTGCCAGCCCTTGGGGTGCTCATACGGTCACCTGCGGCAAATATCCCGGTTTGTCAGCCACGAAGATAACAGTGGTTGCACTCAGCGCCCAAATCAAGCTTCGGACCAAATGAGACGCCGCCTTTGCGCGGAACCTGTAGCGCCTCTGGTTGATCTCGCGGTTGGCGGGCGTGGTCGTGGTGTAGGAGTCCAGCAGCATCTGCCGCGTGTCCTTCAGCAACTCCTTGTCCTGCTGCTCGCCGCTGATGCCTTCGGCGTCATAATACGCTTGCAGTTCGGCTACCCGGGCGCGGAGGTCCGTCTCCGGCCCGATCCGCTGGTAGTTGTGGCGGGCAATCGCGAGCGAGATCCAGATCAGGACGCACCCCGCCTCGACGACCGCAAGACCGAGCAAGGCGTCCGCGGCGACGAAGGCGATCAGCCCGCGATCCGGCGCCAGGTCGGGCCATTTCGGCAGCCGCCCGGCGGCGTAGGCCAGGGCGCCGATGACGATGCCCAGCGCCGTGCTGAAGAAGGGCAGGGCGCGGTGGACATCTTCCTCACCGCCGACCTCCTGCCGGTAGATATCGGCCGAAGGTGGCGAGCAGGAAGGCGGTGGTTTCCGGGGTCGCCGAGGGTTCGGACGGGGCGGTTTGGGTTTCGTCGGATTCGGGCATTCAGGGGTCTGGCGGTGGCGGGCGGGCGGGTCACCGGAGAGGAAACGATCTCGCGGGCGCCATGCGAAAAGGCGTGCCTTATTGCTTTCGCGTGCCAGGGATCGGGCGAGGAAGGCTGATGTCGCAACTGGCAGCGGGATTTGGTATGGTGAGGTCTCTCAACAGCCAAGGATGGTCGCGATGGAGGTGTCGCTTACGCCCGAACTGGAGAAGCGGATCGCCGACAAGGTCGGAACCGGCCTGTACGACAGCGCGAGCGAGGTTGTCCGGGAAAGCCTCCGCCTGCTGTTCTCGGCCGAGGATACGCGGGCGCGGCGGCTGGAACAGCTTCATGCCGACATCCAGGTTGGTCTCGACGAGCTTGATCGCGGCGAGGGCATCCCGGGGGACCGCGCTTTTGCGGAGGTGACCGAGTTCCTTGAGCGCAAACGGCGGCCGTGACGGATTACACCGTCTCGCCGGCCGCGCTGCGGGACATTCTCGAGATCGTTGCTTACATTGAAAAGCGCAACAGGAGTGCCGGATATCGGATGCGCGACCGGTTCTTCGAGGCTTTTGGGAAGTTGGCCAAAAGGCCGCGCATGGGGCACACCCGAGACGATTTGGTGGCCCGCGAGGTGGGTGTCCTGTTCTGGCCGGTCGGGAGATACCTGATTATCTATCGCGTGGCGGGGCAAGCCATTGAGATTGTACGGGTCCTGAGCGGCTATCGCGACATTGCTGCGATCTTCGCTTCGCCGGTGGACGAAGACCCGTAGACACGGGATCTCGATGGGGCTGTCTGGCAGGGTGTCAGTCACGTGCCCACGGACGTCAGCTTGCTCTTCGCGACGTTCGCCGCCGATGCCGGGACGGAGGTCCTGCTGCTGTCGGTCAAAGAGAAAGACCATGTCTGATCCCGTTTGCCCGGAAATGGGAGCGCCGATGCACCGCGATACGCGGCGGATGACGCTGACCTATCAGGGCGAAACGATCACCTTTGGCATGCCAGGATGGTATTGCGATACCTCAGAGGCGAGCATCCATTCGGGCCAGGACATGAAAGTGTCGGACCGGATGCTGAACCTGCTGAAGGCTCGGGCGGAGGGGCTGCTGCAGCCGGAGGAGATTCGCCGCATCCGCAAGCGTCTCGGTCTGACGCAGGCGGATGCCGGGGTGCTGATTGGCGGCGGCAAGCGGGCGTTTCAGAAATACGAAACCGGGGATTTGCTGCCGAGCCGGGCGATCAGCAGCGCGTTGATGCTGCTGGATCATGATCCGGAGGCGCTGGCGGTGCTGCGGCGTGTGCACCGGGACAGCGGCGCCAAAGGCTCTGTCACCAGTACCTCTGCACAGAGGCTTTAGATCTGTCCACGCTGGCTTTGGCGAAAATCAGCATGCTTCCCGCGGACGCATTTTTGGCCAGTAGCGCGGTAGTAAGTTTGGGGATCCAGTTCCGGACGCTCATAACTTGTGGACTCAGCGCTGCCCAAATCAGGCGCGGCCTGCGATGTGGAACAATTTAGTCCAAGCCTTACGTCTAATGGCCGTTTTTCTGCGCGCAAGGCAGAACGGGAAGAACTCGACCATGTATGGGACTGTCAGATCCTCTATCCCTTTTTGCCGCTCAGTTTGATGAACCTCGTTTACAAGCCGTTCGATCAGCCGGTAGATAGGCTTCAGTATCTCAATGATGGTCCAAACGCAGTGACCGCGAGTGACCCGGGCGACCTCAAGCTGGTACGTAACGTCGATAGTCAGATCCGGTTGACCGCGAGGCCCCATCTCCCAGCCGAATAGTCCAAGAGCCTCACAGTGGTTCCGCGCTCGCTGCATAATGTCACCGAGTCGCTCGCAACTGACGGCATCCTCGGCGATCCGCATGTGAACTTCGAACCAGCGGATAAGTGGGTCCGGGGCGTCACGACCGCTGACCAGTTGGTCAATGTTATAATATCGTGATCCACGAGCAAACTCAGAGAGCACAAAAAGGAGTTCGCCCCATAAAGTGTCGTCATCGAACCACCCGTCTGTCATCGCGTGCGATTCGGATGCAACTCGCAGAGCCGAGTAGAGATCCGTTATCGAGTGCCCGAGACGCCGAAGTTGTAAATCGGACGGATTCGCGAGATCGTTTCTTACTTTGTAATCGAGAATGACAGCTATCTTCATGATCCTTTCGAGTCCGGTAGAAAGCTGGAACAAAGTCAGGTAAACTGTGCCCGGTTTGTCGTAGTCGATCTTCGCCAGCGACTCGAAGCCAGCCAGCAGGGATGTGCTCGCGAGATGGCCTTCCCCAGCCATCATACGGAACTCGTGTGAGGAGATCATGCCAGTTTTACCATTCCTCGGATTGTTTGATGGGAATTTTCAAAGCTCTCGCCGTTCCTCTTGATCCACTCGTTTGGGCAAATGTGTGTCTGCCGACAGCGATCGACGAATATCCCGTTAGAAGTTCTCCATTCTCACGTTTAGGAGGTCATTCGCGAATGAACGCACGATCAGCGACTCGATTTTGGTGATCAACCCGTCCGGTACGCGATATGCGCTCATGTAACTGGCGAGATGATGAAGAGCGACGGACTCCCGCACGATCTGGCGCTTCTTCTCATCCAGCCCCCGGTACTCGATACGGCTGGTGGGATGTCGCACGCGCTTTATGTTCTGCAACGGTCCCGGTCGTCTGGACAGGTTCCGGGAAAAATAAGCTAAGGGCTGGTCACCGGCTGAAGGTTGCACCTTTCCCGGAATCAAAATCAATCCTTGATGTTGTTGCGGTGCTGTGAAGCTTGTGGGCAGCCGCCG
>NZ_CAIWTY010000044.1 GCF_903915725.1 uncultured Rhodopila sp. | reverse complement strand
TAAACCCGCACCGCAAGGCGTGGATGGTGCGCCTCCGCGCACCATGACGGGGGACAAACGCAGCTGCTGCGGACTATTTTAACGCCCATGGGGGGAAGGCCCGCCATCCATGCCTTTGGTCACGCAAGCATAATGCGTGGACGCCGCTCTCCATCGGCATGACGGGGCGGCTACGCCCGAGCGTCAACGTCACCGCCGGCCGGAACAGGCCGGTCAGGTCGATTGGCACGGGCGAAGTTCGAATGCGGGCGGCTGCCGGCAACGCACCGATCCGCTCGGCGAACGTGGCTGGCCGAGCGGCTCGGCCCGTCAGGTTCGGAACGAAGACGGAACCTCTGGCCGAATCAGGATTTCGGGGACGCGGGCGGTGCTGCCGGATTTGCCGGAGCATCAGGAGTTTGTTTGCCCCGCGGTTCGGCGGCGTAGGCCTCGCGCGCGGCATGCGCCGCCCGCGCGATGCGGTTCGACGTATCAACAACCGTATTGACGCCATCGACGATCGGCCGAACAAACTTCGTTTCGCGCAAAGCGTTGGCGGCTTCGGTTGCCGTGCGGCTGAGCGACCTGACAACGTCATCAAGCGACGGCGGCGCAATGGACCGCGCGCTTCCCGCCGCGCCGGTGGCGGCGTTGCCAACGGTCGCAGTGGCTTTCTCCACACGATCTTTCACCGTTCCGATCGCATCCTGAGCCAGCTTCTTCAAGGAATTGAGGGTCATTTTGCCTCTCCATGGACATGACGATGCCCGCGCGGTGACCGGGCGGCAGGCCCCTGAAGCGAGCACGAGCGGACTGGTTGGCAGCCGCGTGTGGCGGTCGGCCCATGGACTATATTGCATGACCGGAGCGTTGCTGCAAGACTGTATGTGCGGCGAACCGGCGCTTTTTTGACAATAGCCGCTTGCAAAATACCTGATTAAGTCTCGGGCTTTGGCTTCTTGGAACGATTCAGGAATATTCCTTCAGGCAAGTTCGTCAGTTCGAACCGCCTTGATGTCCGCACGGCCAGGCACGTGAGCGACAAACCCTTCTGCCGTCTCGCCGCTTGCATAGGCGCGCGCTTGCTGAACACTGTTCAGGAGTCGGTTGGCAGCCTTCGACATAGAATTCGAACCCGTACCGATCGAGGAGCTCAGCCACCAAACAGAGGCGCCAGCCGGTATCCTCAACCGACATGGATCGGCACCAGCGTCATCGTGTCGTTGCCGAAAATGTCGATGATCTTCACTGCGACGGTGTAGCGTCCGGGCTTCGCGTATGTGTGGGTCGCGCTCATGAGTTCGAGGTTGCGGTTCTGGCGGGTGCGGAAGCTTTTCCATTCGTTCTCGAAGATGTAGCCGCCGGTCCAGCGTTCCTCGAACGCCGGGACAACCAGTTCACCTTGCGGCGGTGCGAAGCCCGGTAGTGACGCGACCCCGCCGAGGCCCGATCCGACGGGCACCTTGATGATCTCCTTGCGCTGGAAGAAATCGAAATCCACCGCCCAGTAGTCCACCCAGTCGGTCCATTGTTTGGTCAGGCGGTCCTTCGTGATGACCCCGTCCTTGCTCTTGGATACGCACGTCATCCTGGATGTGCAACGCGATCTGGAAATCCTCGCGGCAGTTGCGCCCGGCGTGGCCGTTATCCGGCAGCACCGGGTCGTTGAAGAAGATGCGCAACCCGTCGAAGTCGGCCCGCAGCCGATCGAGCACGATAATGTTGGGCGCGATCATCAGGAAGTTGCACGCCAGGGCGGCTCCCGGCTCGTATAGCTTGTGGAAGTAGCTCCAGGCAACCAGCAGGGAAAGGACTTTGGTCTTGCCGGCGCCGGTGGCCATCTTGATGACGAAGCGCGGCCAACTTTCATCGAACATATTGGCCGAAACCGCTCCCGATGCGTCAAATCGCAAAAGGTCGAACTTGTCGCGCACGTTGCGCACGTCATACAGCCAGATCACCGTCTCCACCGCTTCGCGTTGGGCGAAGTATACCCTGACTCCGCGGGAACCCGAAAAAATCCCTTGCGAATCAGTTCTGCTGCGATTCTGGTCCGTGCATGATCCGCGCCGGCTTCCTCGACCCCGAATCGCGTAAAGACCTGATCGAACTGGCCCGTGACGGGTCGGT
>NZ_CAIWTY010000043.1 GCF_903915725.1 uncultured Rhodopila sp. | reverse complement strand
GGCCCAGATCGTCCTGCGGCAGACCGGCGGCACGATCGACGGCAGCGGCACGCTGCAATCGTTCGGCAGCGCCACCCTGACCGGCGGAAAGGAAACCGGCAGCGGCATTACCGTGCTGCAAGGCGGCGGCAGCATCGGCGGCTCGTTCGAGATCGACACCGGCCGGACGGTGCAGAACAACCTGTGGCTGAACTGGACGTCGGGCAACATTCTGCTGAACGGCGGCACGCTCAGCAATGACGCGATCTTCTACGTGACCGGCGGCGCGCGGCTGCAGGCCCAAGGCACCGCGGTATTCGACAACGCAGCCGGCGCCGTCACCGCGGTGTTCGCCGGCTCCGGCGTCGCCAACGTCGACGCGGCGGTTGCCAACAGCGGCTACCTCCAGGTGCAGAGCGGCACGCTCAGCCTCAACGGCGGCGGCACTTCGGACGGCTCGCATCTGTTTGTCGGCGGCGGCGCGGTGCTGCAGTTCGGCACCACGGCCTCGGGCGCCGGCAACCCCTTCACGGTGACCGGTGGCACCTATGCCGGCGACACGGCGATCACTGGCGGCACGCTGGATCTGTCGGCGGCGGCGAAGGTGATCTTCCCGGCTTCGCTGAACGTCTCCGCGGGCACGCTGCAGCTGGGGACCAACGACGCGGCGGCTCAGATCGGTCTCGTCCAAATCGGCGGCACGATCGACGGCAGCGGCACGCTGCAGGCGTTCGGCTCCGCCACCCTGACCGGCGGTTTCGAAACCGGCAGCGGCGTGACCGTTTTGCAAGGCGGCGGCAGCATCGGCGGTTCGTTCGAGATCGACGCCGGCCGCACAGTGCAGAACAACGCGTGGCTCAACTGGGCGGCGGGCAACATCCTGCTGAACGGCGGAACGCTGAGCAACGACGCGATCTTCTACGTGACCGCCGATGCGCGAATCCAGGCGCAAGGCAGCGCGGTGTTCAACAACGCAGCCGGGGCTATCACGGCGGTGTTCGCCGGCTCGGACGTGACCAACATCGATGCGGCAACGGTGAACAGCGGCTACCTCCAGGTGCAGAGCGGCACGCTCAGCCTGAACGGCGGCGGCAGTTCCAACGGATCGCATTTGTATGTTGCCGGCGGCGCGGTGCTGCAGTTCGGCACCACCGCATCCGGCTCCAGCAGCACCTTCACCGTCACCGGCGGCACCTATGCCGGTGACACGGCAATCAATGGCGGCACGCTGGATCTCTCAGCCGCGGCCGGTGCAATCTTCCCGACTTCGCTGGACGTCTCCGCGGGAGCGCTGCTGCTCGGCGCGAACAACGCCGCGGCCCAGATCGTCCTGCGGCAGACCGGCGGCACGATCGACGGCAGCGGCACGCTGCTGGCGTTCGGTTCCGCCACGCTGACCGGCGGAAAGGAAACCGGCAGCGGCATTACCGTGCTGCAAGGCGGCGGCATCGGCGGTTCAATCGAGATCGACACCGGCCGGACGGTGCAGAATAACGCCTGGCTGAACTGGACGTCGGGCAACATCCTGCTGAACGGCGGCACGCTCGGCAATGACGCGATCTTCTACGTGACCGCCGATGCGCGAATCCAGGCCCAAGGCTCCGCGGTGTTCGACAACGCAGCCGGCGCCGTCACCGCGGTGTTCGCCGGCTCCGGCGTCGCCAACGTCGACGCGGCGGTTGCCAACAGCGGCTACATCCAGGTGCAGAGCGGCACGCTTAGCCTCAACGGCGGCGGCACTTCGGACGGCTCGCATTTGTATGTTGCCGGCGGCGCGGTGCTCCAGCTCGGCACCACCGCATCCGGAAGCAGCAACACCTTCACCGTCACCGGCGGCACCTATGCCGGCGATACGGCGATCAATGGTGGCACGCTGGATCTGTCGGCGGCCAATGCGAACTTCCCGACCGTGACGGTGTCCGCGGGCGCACTGCTGCTGGGGGCCGGCGATGCCACTGTTCAGAATGCCTTCATCCAGACGGCCGGCACGATCGACGGCAGCGGCGTCGTCGAAGTCATCGGCAGCGCCACGCTGGCGGGCGGTCTGGAGACAGGAAGCGGGACCACCGTCCTGAACGGCGTCTCCACGCTGAGCGGTTCGGTTGCGATCGACGGCGGACGGACCGTCGAGAACGATCAAATGCTGACGTGGACCGGCGGCACGCTGACACTCGGCGGCGGCACGGGCATTTCGGACCCGGGCGCAACCTTGAACAACCGGGCTGGCGCGGTGCTCAGCATCGACGGAGACGGTGCAATTATTACGCAGGGTGCCGGCTCGATTGTAAACGCCGGCATCATCCTGAAGCAGGGCGGCATCGGCTCGACGACCATTTCGGCTTCGCTGGCCAACTCCGGTACCGTCGAAGTCGCTTCCGGGACGCTGGCGTTCACCGGGGCGGTGAGCGGCGATGGAACGTTTATACTGGATGGCACCGCGACCCTGGAGTTTGCCACCGGTGTCGGGCCGAACAGCTCGTTGCAGTTCCTGCATAGCAACGAAGTATTGGAAACCGGGGCGACAGGCTTGTTCGGTGCCACGATCGCCGGGTTCGGCACGGGCGATACGATCGATGCCGGATCGGTCAGCTTCAGTGCAACCGAAACGGTTGGTTTCGTTGCGGATTTGCCGGGGCCGATCAATAGCGGGACCGTCACGGTGAGTGATGGAACGCACAATGCGGCGTTTGGTCTGGTCGGTAATTATAGCACTACCGGTACGTTCCACCTGGCCTCGGACGGCCATGGCGGGACCGCAATCACCTTCGGATAGGCGGCCGGATGGCGCCCCGTATGAACCGCAGGGATCATACGGGGTGGCACGATGCATCATACGTGTTTCCGCGTCCGGTGGATTCGTGCCAATCGGGATCAGGAACGACATTCCGGCCGCCATGATCCGGAATGCCGGCTTTCGCCCGCGCTTGCAGCGGAGGCTGGTTTCGGCCAAGCACCATCGGGATGTGGCACGAATTGTACTATTCAGGCACAGAGCCGTCACGCCGCGTCGCGTTATCCGGGGTGCCGGCGGTGGACTTCATGATTTTGTCCTATCGGGCGTGGTGACGGCAGATGACCCGGACGCACCCGCGGCCACCCGTCGGCAAGCAGGGCGGCTTCATGATGCTGGAGGTGCTGATCGCCTTCGTCATCGCGAGCCTGGCGCTGGGCGTGATCATCAACGCCGCAACCGGGTCGTTGCGCGCCTCGCAGATCGCGCAACGCTATGACGAGGCGACGGTGCGGGCGCAATCGCGCCTGGCGGAGGCGGTGGCCGGGGGGGCGCTGACGCCCGGCGAGCGGGAGGGATCGGATGGCGGCGGTTACCGCTGGCGGGTGCGGGTCACGTTGGCTCCGGGGGCGGACTCGCAACCGGCCAGCGGCGGCGCGGCATCCGACGTCCTGTATTCCGTGACCGTCTGGATTACCTGGCGAGACGGGGCCCGGACCCGTGATGTCCGCCTGGACACGGAGCGCATCGGTCAATCGATCCAAACCCCGTAACCGGGGTTCGCGGCGGTCCGGCCCGGCGCTCTGAGCCGGATCGCCTGACCGAGATCGAAATGCGCGGCCTTCAGGCCGCCCGGGCGGGCCCGGATGGCAGATCCTGACCCGCGAGCAGGCGGCGCGGCTCCGCTTACGGCGGAACCCGTTGTCCCTACTTGTTCAGGCCATATCGGCGCGCCACGCCAAGGCCGGCCAGGCCGGCGACCAGCAGTGACAGCGACAGCGGCTCCGGCGCATCGACGATATTGCCGAAGGCGAAGTCCGCTGCGTTGGCGGTGGAAATCGTAATGGAAATGACCCCGCTGCCGTAGAAGCCGACAAACTGCGTGACACCCGCCGGATAGGTTCCGGAGATCGTGGTCGTCGTGCCGTCGGACAGGGTCACCGTGAAGGTTTCCGCGTATGGGCCAAAGAATGCCACATCCGGCGACAGATCCAGACCAAGCGCGTTCAGGCCGGAGAAGCTGATCGTCTCGCTATGGGTTGTCGTGTCAATGATGTCGCCGGCGTAGCTGCCGGACCAGGGACCCCAACCCGACAGGGGCTGCAGCAGGGTGTCCGCAGTGCCGGAGAGGCTCAGCGTCCCGCCATCGTTCAACGGGACTGACCTCGTCGAGTTGCACGGCCATTTCATGCGCGAAGCTGTGATCGCTGCATTGAAGCCAGGAACGATGCCGTCAAACAAGCCATAACTTTATAAAAACGACAACCCGCCCGCACTGCCGCGTGCACGTCCGTCATCGTGTGCAGCGGGGAGCGACGAGCCGCAATGAACGCATGAGGCGCCATGTGGAACCGTCAGCATGCCATGCAGCGCGGGTGCAAATCTTCGGTGCATTGAAAATTCGTAGCGAACCTGCGGCATGCTCACCCGATGTCATCAAACGATCATACTGCGTAATATCTGCGCCCGGGCAGGCGGGCCGGCCGGCAGAAACACGCGCGAGGCGATCCATGAAGCTACCGTGAAAAAAACCCGCGACAGGTGCGGACTGCTATGCTTGCTGTAAAGTCGGCCGCGAGCGGAGTGCACACGATGAACAAGATATCCGACCAGACGATCGATCTCGCCGACAAGGTCACGCCGGAGGCAACCGGGGCCATCGCCGCCGACAGCCCCGATCGATTCATCAATCGTGAGTTGTCCTGGTTGGATTTCAATCACCGCGTCCTCGAGGAAGCCGAGAATGATCGGCACCCGCTGCTGGAGCGTGTGCGCTTCCTCTCCATCAGCGCGTCGAACCTGGATGAGTTCTATTCCGTGCGGGTCGCCGGGCTGATGGGTCAGGCGCATGCCGGCCTGAGCGTGGTTTCCGCCGACGGCAGGACGCCGGCCCAGCAGCTCGCCGAGATCAAGGTCCGCGCCGAGGCCTTGATGGCCAGCCAACAGCGCGTCTGGAACGACCTGCGTGCCCTGCTCAAGCAAGCCGGTATCGAGGTTTGCGAACCCGCTGAGTTGTCCGAAGCCGATCGGGCCTGGCTCGATGGCTGGTTCATGGAGCATGCGTTCCCGGTATTGACGCCGCTGGCCATCGACCCGGCACATCCGTTTCCGTTCGTCCCGAACATGGGATTGGTGACCGCGTTAAATCTTCGCCGTGACGCCGACGGGCGCAAGATACGCGCTCTTCTGCCGCTGCCCGCGCAGATCGCGCGCTTCATCCGGCTGCCCCCGCAGGACGACGCTGTGGAGACCGGCTGCCAACGCCCGATCCGTTTCTTTATGCTCGACGACCTCGTCCGCCTGTTCCTCGACCGGCTGTTTCCGGGCTTTCACATCAAAGGCGGCGGCAGGTTCCGGTTGATCCGCGATACCGACGTCGAGTTCGAGGATGAGGCGGAAGACCTGGTCGTCGCGTACGAAGCCGCTTTGAAACAGCGGCGGCGCGGTGAGGTTGTCGATCTCAGCATCGACGCGGACATGCCGGCGGACCTGCGGGACCTCGTGGCGGCCGAGATCGAAGGAGCCGATCCGGACGAGGTCCATCTGCAGCAGGGCCTGCAAGGCATCGTCGATCTCAAGCAACTGATCGTCGACGACAGGCCCGACCTGCTGTTTCCCCCGAACACCCCGCGCTCACCGCAGCGCGTCCGCGACTTCGACGGCGACTGTTTTGCCGCGATCCGCGCCAAGGATATGATCGTCCACCACCCTTACGAGAGCTTTGACGTCGTCGTGGCGTTCCTTCGCCAGGCCGCGCAGGATCCGCAGGTCATCGCCATCAAGCAGACGGTGTACCGGACGAACAGCGACTCGCCGATCGTCAAGGCGCTGATCGAGGCGGCCGAAGCGGGCAAGTCGGTCACGGCGATGATCGAGCTGCGCGCCCGCTTCGATGAGGAAGCCAATATCCGCCTCGCGCGCAGCCTGGAGGCCGTCGGCGCACAGGTGGTGTTCGGCGTCCCGGGGCTGAAGACCCACGCCAAGATCTCGCTGGTGGTCCGACGCGAGGGCGGCGCGCTGCGGTCCTATGTCCATTTTGGCACCGGCAACTACCATCCCATCACGGCACGAATCTACACGGACCTCTCGTTCTTCACGACCGAACCGGCCTTCACCCGGGACGCGGCGCGGCTGTTCAATTACATGACGGGCTACGCCGAGCCCGAGCGGATGGATGCGCTCAGCTTCAGTCCGCTGACGACCCGCAAGACGCTGCTCGAACTGGTGGACCACGAAATCGACTTCGCCCGCGCCGGCAAGCCGGCGACAATCTGGCTGAAGATGAACAGCCTCGTGGACAAAAAACTGATCGACGCGTTGTATCAGGCCTCCGCCGCCGGTGTGCAGGTGATCGTGGTGGTGCGCGGCATCTGTTGCCTGCGCCCCGGCGTGCCCGGCCTGTCGGAGAATATCCGCGTCAAGTCGATCGTCGGCCGGTTCCTGGAACACAGCCGGATTTACGTGTTCGGCCGGGGCCACAAGCTGCCCGGCCGGAAAGCCGCCGTGTTCATCAGTTCGGCGGACTGGATGGAGCGCAACATGGATATGCGCGTGGAAACGCTGGTGCCGATACTCAACCCCACGGTGCATGCCCAGGTCATGGACGAGATCATGGTGACGAACCTGAAGGACACCGTGCAGTCCTGGGAACTTGGCCCGGACGGAGTCTGGCGCCGGTTGCCGCCGGGCGACACGCCCGTGTCGGCGCATGAGTATTTCATGACCAACCCGTCGCTGTCGGGGCGCGGCTCGGCGCTGCATGAGGTTGACCCGGCGCTGCCACCGGCCGTCAAGCACCGCCGTCAGGACCGTGTCGCGCAGGATTAGGCGACGCCCAAGAATAAGCCAATCGAGCGGCTGGGTTTGATCCGTCATGGCCCGGCCGAGTCTTCTTGCAAACGACATCATGCGATGGGCCGCGCCCGGCTATAGTCGCCTCACAGGAGAAGAGCCATGAGCGACGACGACGCGGAACTCGATCGGCTGCAAAGCGCTTACAAGGCGGCTGTCGAAGCCTGGATAACGGCGATCAGGGCCGAGGAGCAACTGGCATCGGTCGATCATTCGGTGGCGGAGCTCGACAAGTGGGAGAATGCGCACTTCGCGGCTGAGGATGCCCGCCACGACGCGGAAGCCGCGAAAGCCGAATATGAGGACGCGCTGCGGGAAATCATGTTCGACATCGACTGATCTCGCGCGGACGACAAAGCTCCAACAGGCGGGCGGCCGCGTAGGGCCTCGATCGGAGACACCGTTATGGTTTGTGCTGAGCAGATCGCCGCTGGACCTCGCACACTGGCTGTCCGACGGGCGCTGCAAACGGCGAAGGATGGAACCGCCATCGCCGACTTGCTGTTTCTCGAAGCCTGGCGGCTCTCCAGACCCGCGCATTTGGGCTCGATGCTGCGCGCCAGACAAATCCGGCGGGCTAATCCACAGGTTTCCGATGAAATGAACACAGAATTAGATCATCTGCGATAACTATAGAAATGTCGCTTACCACTCAAGGGTGAGATTGCGGCTTGGCGTGGTTGCAAAAAATCAATCCAGTGTGGCTCGACAAGGTAGTCACATGTCGGTAACACTCCCTTATGTGCATGGGGGGCTTCCTTGTCTATCTCGCCTAGGTGCCTGCTAGCCTGGATCGACCGATGTGGCACGGCCGAATTTGTCGGTGCTTTCGTGGGCGAGGGTGCTGTGTCCGGAGCAATTCCGGATTTCCCCGGACGGGCGCCGGCGACGCGACAATGCCATTCGCCGGATGAAGCGCGGCAATGGATCGAGCGGGAGGCTGAAGCTTTCGGCGTTCCGATCAAGTGGGTGGACGGCATCGCACGAGGATAGTTCGCCTGAGCATTTTTTTATGCAGTGATTTCAACAACGTGCTGTCGCGCCACTGACATCGCATCACGCAATCATTGTGTGCTGACACCGCCGCGGCGGCGGCGACGGCGGCGCCGGTCCGGTGACCGTCCGGGCCGCACTTGGCTGTGGCTGTGATCGAGGCGCTGTCGATGATCGGGTGGCTGTGCTCGAAGATCTGCCTGCGCTCGTTCGTCCGGATCGAAATCCCGCCAGGGCCTGCATCCTCGGCGACACCGAATATGGGACCTGTGTGCGGCCGGAGCCATCACCCGGGCACCGGCGCCGCACGTTGGTACACCGAGCGTCAGGCAGCGCGGAACAGAATGCTCGCGTTGGTGCCGCCGAAACCGAAGCTGTTGGACAGGGCCGCGTTGATCGGGCTCTGGCGCGCGGTCAGGGCGACGCGGTCGATGACGCTCGTTCGGCTCGCGTTATCGAGGTTCAGCGTCGGAGGCGCGACCCCGTCGCGAATCGCCAAGACCGAGAAGATCGCTTCCACCGCGCCCGAAGCCCCAAGCAAATGCCCGGTCGCGGACTTCGTCGAGGACATCATGAGGTGGCGCGCCGCGTCGCCGAACAGACGTTCGACAGCTTCCAGTTCCAGGTCGTCGCCCGCGGGTGTCGAGGTCCCATGCGCATTCACGTACTGCACCTGATCGAGGCGAACCCGGGCGCTTCGCAAGGCGTTGCGCATGGCGCGAAAGGCGCCGTCATGACCCTCGGCCGGCATGGCGATGTGGTAGGCGTCGCCGGACATGCCGTATCCGACGATCTCGGCGAGGATCGATGCCCCGCGGCGCTTCGCCTGGTCCATGTCCTCCAGCACCATCATGCCCGCGCCTTCGCCCATGACGAAACCGTCGCGGTCCCGGTCCCAGGGCCGCGAGGCGCGTGAGGGCGAGTCATTGTAGCGCGTCGAGAGCGCCCGCGCGGCCGCGAAGCCGGCCATGCCGATTTCGCAAATGGCCGCTTCCGTGCCACCGGCCAGCATCAGGTCGGCATCGCCCGCCATGATGATGCGGGCGGCATCGCCGATGGCATGGGTGCCGCTGGCACAGGCGGTGGAGACCGCGCGCCGAGGACCGCCCAGGTGGAACTCCGCGGCCAGTTCCGTTGTGATGGTATGCATCAATGCGGCCGGCAACGCGCCGGTGCCGGCGTGCAGGCCGGCCGCGCTTTCATAAAGCTGGTTCAGGCCGCCGCAACCGGAGCCGATGGAAACACCACTCCGGTCCCCGACTTCGGCGTTGCTTGCGGTCCAACCGGATTCAGCAATGGCTTCGCGGGCCGCGAGTAAGGCGAGCGCGCTCACCCGCCAGGTTCGCGCCTCTTGACCTTGCAACACGCCGTAGGGCACTTGCCCGGCGACACGGCTGGGCAGGTCGGTGCTGTTGAAGCCATGGATCGCCCCGATGCCCGATTGACCGGCGATCAGGCTGCCCCAGACATTTTCCACCCCGGACCCGAGCGGGCAAACGATCCCCATCCCTGTAACGACGACCCGGCGCATGAATTGACCCTGTAAAACTTCCAAGTAAGTTGCGTTAATTTTTCGCGAGCGCGTGCGACAGTTTTATGAAACTTGTTTCCGCGGACTTGTCGCAACAAGCAGCAGGGGATCATGCGGCCGCGGTTCAGGCCGGGCGGCCGTCGTCGGTGTTGCCTTCAGGGCGGCGCAGGCGGCGGGTAAACGCATAAGGCGGGGTCTCCTTCGGAGGGCCGAAGCGGTTACCCCGGAACGGGCAGGCGGAATGTTGTAGTTTTATGACGGCATGGCGGCACGCCGCACCCGGGATGCAGATTCGGTCTATGAACTTTTCATGACAGGCGCAAAGTCGTTAGCAAAGTGGCGGCTGGATCCGCCGGCAGGCGAGAAATCATTGGCTTGACGCGTCGTATTCCAGCCAAATCAATCGGTTGGCGAGAGCGATCGTGTCAATCTCACGAGCGGCTTGAATCAGGCCTTACATCCGGCCGCTCGGCGCCCCGTTGTCCCATCCGAGACTGCTTACGGGATTCACAATTGACGCCATCGTCACTTTGCCTCCATGCCACAAGCATATTTGGCTGACATTGATAAAACACGTCCGGTTATGATCGATTCGCGGAATCCAGATCGTTCCGGTTGTGGACTCCAGAGGCGGGCACATTAAGGATCGAAGGCTAACTATTTTGAACAGTTCGATGTCACAGATACGCCCGCGGGTCTATCGCTGGGAAGGAAGCGAAGAGGCCGGGGTTGCAACACCGGTTCGAAATCCGGCGGAACCGCGACTCTCGGACCTCGATGAACCGCTTGTGTATGGCGTCGGCGATGTTCACGGCATGAGCGACCTGCTGTCGCATCTGCTCAACGAGATTGAGGCGGATGCGGCATCGTATGGACGCCCCGCTACGGTTGTATTTTTGGGCGATGTGGTCAATCGCGGATCGAAAACGAAGCAGGTGCTCGACCGCCTTGTTGCCGGCCCGACCCGTCCCGGCGACCGATGGATCGTGTTGCGCGGCAACCACGAGCAACTCATGATCGACGCGCTAATGGCGGATGATTCCGCCATTTTCCAGCGCTGGCTAAAGATGGGTGGCCTCCAGACCCTGATGTCGTACGGCGCCACATCGAAACGGGCCAGCCGCGCGCATGCCCGGGAACTGATCGATCCGGCTCATCTCAACTTTCTTGCGGGTCTTCCCCTGACGCATATTGCCGGTGGCTACCTCTTCGTCCACGCCGGGGTCGAGCCCGGCGTACCGCTGCATCGTCAGGACGCCGACAGGCTTATGACCATCCGCAAGCGGTTCCTGAAGGCGCCGCATGGACTTCCGTTCACCGTGATTCACGGGCATACACCCACGGATGGCAAACCCCGCCTCGGAATCGGCCGAATAGGAGTGGACACCGGTGCCTACTTCACGGGCATCCTGACGGCCGTTGCGATCGAACCGACACAACCGGGGCGACGTTTTCTGCAGGTCTCGGCTTCTCGCACCAGGCGATTAGCCGCTGAGTGCTGAGCCGCCAGCGGCCGTTCCCGACACCATGACCTCAGGCTTTCCATGACAGTGACTACGCGAACCAAATCCACCGCCGCGAATGCCGGCGGTGCGGAGGAACCGGCGCGGATCAAATCGGCGGACCGGGAAATCGAACTTAAGTTTCTGACCGGCGAGGCGGACTTCAAGGCCATCCAGACGTCAGCCATGCTGGAGCCGGTGGAACGGCGGCCGGCCGCACAACGCCTTCACTCGGTCTATTTCGACACAGAAACAGGCGATCTTGCCAGATACGGGATTCTTCTGCGCATACGGCGGGTTCGCACCGGTCAGATCCTGACCGTGAAATGGCCCCCCGGCGCCGGGGAGGGCAGCTTCGGGCGCGGCGAGATTGAAGCACCGATCCGCTCAGCCGTTCCCGACCCGTTACTGCTCGGCGAACATGCCGCCGCGGAAATTGCACGCGTGACCGAGGGGCGGCCGTTGCAGGCGTGCTTCACCACTGACATCAAGCGGACCGTCCGGCGCGCGGTCATGGGCGCCAGCGAAATCGAGGCTGCGTTCGACACCGGTTTCATTATCTGCGGCGAGCAGAAACTGCCGGTCCGCGAGATCGAACTGGAGTTGAAATCCGGCGACCCGGCGGACCTTTATCGATTCGGCCTGGCGCTGGCGCGACATCATGACGTTTGCCTGGGCGTCCTGAGCAAGGCGCAACGAGGGGCGATGCTGCGTTCCGGCGTTCCGGTCATGGCCGTGCGCGCGGTCTCGCCCGGACTGGCCGATCACACGGTCGATCAGGCGATCGGCGCGATCATCAACACCTGCCTGACCCAGTTCATCGCCAATTGGCCGGCCTTCGAAGGGCCTGATCGTGTCGAAGCCGTTCACCAGATGCGCGTCGCGATGCGGCGGCTTCGCTCGGCTCTGGCGTTGTTCAACCGGCAGTTCCCCTGCGCCGAGTTCGCCGCCATTCGGGCCGAGGCGAAACAGATTGCATCCGCCATGGGCGAGGCCCGCAATTGGGACGTCCTGGAAGCGATGATGCAGGAAGGTCCGTGCGGAGCGTTTGCCTCCGAACCCGGCTTCGGGCCGCTTATGGCCGCCGCCGAGGCGAGGCGCAAAATCGGTTACGACAACGTTGCGGGGTTGTTGGGGCATGGCGACACGACACGTTTCGTGTTGTCGGTGGCGGCTTTCGTTTCCGGATGCGGTTGGCGCAATGCCGTGTCGGGTGCTGAGTTGTCACGACTGACCGAGCCCGTCACCGGCTTTGCCCTTGCCTGCCTGGCCCGTTTGCATCACCGGGTGAAAAAGCGCGGCAGGAAGCTGATGGATTTGCCGCCGGAACAGCGCCACGCAGTCCGGATCGCCCTGAAGAACCTTCGCTATTCAGCCGAATTTTTCAGCAACCTGTTCGGCCCGCGGGAGGCGGTCCGATCGTACACGCGGGCCACGGCCCGGCTTCAGGAGGCGCTCGGCAATTTCAATGATATCATCATGGTTACGGACCTTATCGAGCAGCTCGATGTCCACGGCGACGTGTCCTTGCGGGCCGGGGGTATTGTCATCGGGTGGTATGGCCGGGGGTCACTGTTGCATGATGCCGGGCTACGCGAGGCATGGAGACAGTTCCGCAGGGCAAAGCCATTCTGGCCCGCGATGCCTGATCAGGACAAGCTGTAGCCGCAATCCGTGTTGGGAGTGACGCTCCGGCAGCGCCCATCGTCATGCCGATCACCGGGTCAAGCCCGGTGCCCGGCTCCGGTCGGCATCCACGCTTTTAGCTGACACAAACAATGGCGTGGGTGGCGGCCCGTCGGCCGCCATGACGGTGGAGGCGACCTTGCGCCCGGGCCGGACAGGCGTCGTGTCGCTGCAACGCATGCGCGACACGAACCCTCCCACGAGGAAGTCCCATTGTGATATCAGACTTTTTTTGAATACGAGCCGAAAAAGATCAACTTTCCGCGAAAGCTGGTGTATTTCATCTGATACGACCCGCCCCTCGCGCCGTACGGATGAAAATGCGCCTCGTTCTCGAACCTCGGTTCATGTTTGACGCCAGCGTGGGGGCAGCCACGCACCATGTTCGAGACACCGGCCGCGATCCGGGCCGGGACGGTCATTCGGCGGCCGTCGAAGCGGCGCTGCATGGCTCCGCCGACGCGCCATTGGCCGCAGATCGTCCCGTCCGCACAGTCGACGCAGACCAGGACACATCGATGCACGCGCGCTCCGACGGTTCGCCGGCGCAGGCACCGGTTACGGTGTCCGCCGTGCTTTTCGTCGATCCGCGGGTGGCGAACTGGCAGACGCTGGCCGACAGTGTGGCGCCTGGCACCAAGGTCGTGGTGATCGACCCGTCCGCGGACGGCCTCGCACAGGTCAGCGCCACGATGCGGGGCCTGCGCGATGTGCAGACGGTCAACTTTCTCACCTACGGTTCCGACGGCCAGATCGAGCTTGGTGCATCGACCGTGGATGCCGCGGCGCTGCTGGCCAACGCGCATGAGGTCGCCGGTTGGCGCGACCACATGGCCGACAATGCGCAAATCCTGCTGTGGGGCTGCGATGTCGGGGCCGGCGCGGGCGGAACGGCGTTCGTCGACGATCTGCATGCGCTGACCGGAGCGGGCGTTGCCGCCTCGACCGGCACCGTCGGCGATGCCGCGTTCGGCGGCGGCTGGTCGCTGGCCCGGACGGCCGGGATCGTCGATCCGGTAGTGCCGTTTTCAGCCACTGCGGTTGCCGCATACCGGAATGTCCTGGATGCACCGGTGCCCACGGTAGCCTTCTCCAACGTTCCGGCGCAGGTGCTGTTGGGCGCCACCTTCACTGAGACGGTCAGCTTCACCAATACGGCTGCTGCCGCGGCGGGCTACGGGCCGATCATCGAGTTGTTCGCACCGAACAATTCGCTGGATGTCGCGACATTGACATCGGCGACGTTGCTTGGCGCTTCGCTGCCGGTGACGGAACTGACCCTGTCAACCACCGTCGCAGGCCACACCGGCACATTGGGGATGCTCGACCCGCTGATCGTCGATGCCTCCGGCGCGCCGGTGTTCGTCACCGCGCCGTCCGGCACGGTCGCCGGCGACTCGATGTATGTCATCCAGCTTCCGTTCGGCAGTTTCACCGTCGGCCAGCCCAGCGCCAATGTGCAACTGACCTTTGCCACCACCAACACCAGCGTATTGACGGCCCAGCACGGCGGCCAGCAGGTGACCATCGATGCCATCGGCGGCTTCATCTATGGCGCCGATGCGCTGAACAATCCCGGCACCGACCTGCCGATCCAGGGCACCGCCGGCACACAGGGCGTGGTCACGCCCGCCACCGGCGAGGTCAGCGCGTCCAACTCGCTGGTGCTCGCGACCGTAACCAGTTCGGTTATCACGCCGTACGGCGAAAACGAGAGCGCCACCGGGCCCGATTACGTCTCGCACTACCAGATGACGGTCACCATGGCGCCGGCCACGATCGGCAACCCGATTACCGGCACGACTTTGCAGATCGAACTGCCGAACACGGTGGAATATAACGGCAGCCCGATCACCGTTACCGGTTCGTCCGGCACCGCCACATTCACAGGCACGCTCGGGACACCGGGTGGCGCCATCGATGTCACCGTTCCGGCGCTGTCGGCGAGCGATGGCAAGACCGTCATCGACATTCCGGTCTTCGTGCCGGAGTTCGATGCGAACGGGGTGCCCGTCCTCGATCCGGTGACGGGGGCGCCGAGGACGATCAATTCGCCAACGCTGGTCTACGACAACGGAAACTGGAACCCGTGGTCCGGTTCAGCGGATTATGGCAATCCTTACACGCTGTCCGGCAGCGCAACGCCGTCCGCCTCGTTCACGGCGAAATCGCTGGCGATGCAGCAGACCGCGTTCGACCCGGTTACCAACAGCGCGACGCAGACCGGCCCGAACGATGCAATCCTGTACACGCTGAATTTCCAGGTCTCCGACTACTTCGCGATGGGCTCGCTGAGCGTGAACGCGCTGCTTGGCGACGGGCTGACGGTTGATCCCCTGGTCGCGCCGACGCTGACCCTGACGCCACGCACGGGATCCGCAACGACGCTCAGCCTGGGCACCATCGCTTCGGCGACGTCCGCCACGGTGAACGGCGAGCAGGTCTGGATCTCGGGCAACAACGGCAACTGGGACTTCATCAATTATAACGCAACGGGCAATCCGGCAGCGCTGGCGCCCGGGCAGACACTGGTCAACCTGCAAAGCGAGGCCGCGATGCTTGCCCGGCTGGGCACGCCGAACCTCAGCGCGGGCGAGACCGGGTCCCTGGCGTTCAATGCGGTCGTTCTGGACAAGTATACAAACACCAATATCGACCCGGTGACAAACGCGCCGGCGAGCATCACCGAGCTCGATACGGTTTCGTCGACCAGCCTGGCGACCGCGACGGTGCTGACGATGGCGGGCGACCCGACGACAACCCCGACGGCGGTCAGCGACACCTCGCAGAACACGCTTACGGTGCCGCAGGGCTATGCCAGCGCTTACGTGGCGGCGTTGAATGGCGTGGCCACGCGGGCGAATGGCGCCGTGACGGTGACCGCGGGCGATTACGTGACCTATGCGCTGACGCGCACGTTGGTTACCGGGGATTTCAATTCGCTCGACCTCAGCGTCTATCTGCCGCTGCCGGTGATCGATGCCGCCGATCCGGCTTCCGATGGCAGTATTGTCCCGAGTTACGTACTCGATACGTCACAGGCCGGATCGGTGACGTTTTATCCCGGCCTGGGCAAGTATTCGTATTTCGTTTCGCCATCGCCGATCGCTCCGGCGCCGGCGTATACGGTGGTTTCGGCGCTGACCGATGCGACGGCCAACAGCATCAGCTTCGATCTTGGCAGCCGGCAGGACACGACCAATGTCGGCCACGCCAGCACGCCGACGCTGCCGCAGCAGTATCAGACGGTAACGATCTACTTCACCGTCAAGGTGAGTACAGCGCCGTTCGCCGACGGCCTGGATCTGACGGCGCAGGCCGGAACCACCATGACCAACGGCGAGGGCAACACGATTTCGACCGAAAGTATCGGCCAGATCACGGTTGCCGAACCCAACCTGGTCAATTCGATCAAGACCGGGATCGTCTCACTGGTCAATGACACCGGCACGGCCAAGACGGGCGGCTTCACCGTCGACGGCACAGCGACGGCGGCGGATCCGACGACGTACTATGCAGCGGCCGGAACGCCGGTGACGACCGGCGGCAGCCTGTTCCTGAGCGGCACCGGACCGTCCGCCATAGGCGATCTGCAGAACCTGAACGTGACGGGCGCGGACGGCGGCGACACGGTGCGCATCGTCGAAACCATCGCCAACAGTGGCGGCGGCAGCGGCGGGGCCTACGACGTCGTCGTTTCGGATGTGCTGCCCACGGGTTACTCGGTCAGTCAGGTCAGCAATCTCGCGGTGGTGCGGAGCGGGACCCTGACCCGGCTGGTCGGGCAGAACGGTGAGGCGTTGACGGATTTGTTCACCGCTACGGGTGTCACGCTCGAAGACCCGGGCAGCACCGCCATCGACCCGCAGCCGACGCTTTTCGCCCCGGGTTCGTTCCATCGCAACGTCATGACGATCTCATTCGATCTGACCCTGCTGCCCGGTCAATCGGCGGGATCGGTTCTGACCGACACCGGGAAGATCCTGAACTACACCAACATCTACAACGGTGTGGCGCTCGGCAACGGCTTCGTTGTTGACGGCAACCCCGTCGGCGGCAGCGCCGCCGGCCTGATCGATACCGCGACGGTGACGACGACGGCGCCCGCCCTGACCAAGTCGTTCGGGCCGTCCGACATCTCGCAGAACGACAATGCCGACCCGTCCCATCCCAACGCGACCATTGTCGTTGGCGAGACAAGGCCGGTCACGATCAGCGTGGCGCTGCCCGAGGGCAGTATCGACCCCGCATCCGGAAACACCGACGTGCTGGTGACGGAGCTGTTGCCGGCGAACGAGATCTTCACCGGCCTGACCTCGATCACCGGAACAACGGGCGTGTCGTTCACGTTGCCGGCCACGCCCTGGTCGGTTTCGGGGAGCACGGTGACATTCGACCTCGGGCCGAAGGTTCTCAACGCCAACGCCGATACGTCCGGCACGGTGAACATCCTCTATACCGCACGCTTCAACGATGGCACCAACGTCAACAACACGTTGTTCACCAGCACGGCGAATCTGATCTACTCGGGCAGCCCGGTGCCGTCGGCTCAAGTAACGTTTATCGAGCATGACCCGATCCTGAACGCGACGCTGACCGACAATTCCGGCGGCAATGTCTACAGCGGCGAGGTGCTGACCTACACCTATACGATCACCAACACCGGTATCGTCCAGTCGCAGGCAACCACCTCAACACTCGGCTTGCCGATCGGCTTGACCTACGACGGCGGCCTGACGCTGGTATCCCAGGCCGGCACGCCCGATTCATCGACAACGGTGGACGCCAGCCAGGGTCTCAGCAACCGCCTTCTGTCGGTTGATCCGGGCCGGTTCGATCCGTCGGGCACGCTGGTTTATAGCTTTAAAGCAACGGTCAATCCGGGCCTCGCGGCCGGAACCGACCTGACGGTGAACTCGCCATCGGCGGCCTCGCCGAACTCCAGCCATGGGCAATCCATCGTCAACACGTACGCGCGCATCTACCCGTTCAGTGCCTCCGACCCCTTGAGTGTCGCGAACATCTTGCCGACGCTGTTTTTCGCCGCCGAGGCGAACGGGACGACAACCGTCACGCCGGGTTATGCGGCGAATATCGACATGACCATCGGCGACATCGCCCGGTTGCACGGGGTTGCGCAGATCGCCGAGGGCACGAACACCAACGTCGTGCTGGACTTCACTTTGCCCGCCGGGTTCGTGCCGTATGTAACCGACAACACCGTGACGCTGGCCCTGGTGTCGCCGAACGGCGCGTTCCTGACGACGGCATCGTGGGCGGATCCGGCCATGCAGGTCACCAACGCCACCGCCGGCGATTTGTCCAAGTATGCCCCCGGGTTTGTTGTCCCGACCGCGGCGATCGACACGTCCGTGGCCGGCCACCTGCGGATCAACCTGGGCACGTTGACGAACGACGCCGGGTCGCCGTTGCCGAACTACGCGATTGTCGAGTTCAACGGCCAGGTGACCAACATCTCGTCCAACACCTCGGGTCCGCCGAATACGACGCTGACGGACAATTTCGCGGTGCAGGCGAACGGGTCCATCTCCACCACGGTCTCCCGCGCTGAGACCGTGCAGGAACCGAACGTGACGCTGGCCAAGACGGTCACGGCGATCAACGGCCCGGCCGGCACGGCGAGCTATTTGATTACACTGTACAACAACAGTCCGGTCACCGCCTACGACGTATCCGTAACGGACCCGTTGCCGGCAAGCAATTTCGGGTCGATCTCCGGCTTTACCCCGAGCGGCGGAGCGACGAACCTGGTCGTAACCCCGGGCAGTGGCAATATCTTCGCCGCCACCATGGACCTGGCATCGGGCGCGACCGAGACATTCGTCTATACATTGAACGTCGCGTCGGCGACCGCGCCGGTGCCGGCGACGACCACCAGCGAGACCTGGCAGGACATCAACCCGGCGGTCACCGGCCTGACCTACAACGGCCTGACCAGCGCTATCGGCCCCATCGGCACCACAACCGGCTCGCGCGACGGGTCCAATATGCCGAGCGCCGGTATCAACGATTACTGGAACCAGGTCGTCACCTCCCTGGGTACGGCGTCGGGCGATGTCTGGCAGGCGCTCGGCTACACGCCGTGGGTCTATGACAGCAGCATCGACACGCCGCTCGCCGGGGTGACGGTGACGATCCTGGCGAGCGGCGGGCTGACCGAGACGGTCACGACCGACGCCTCCGGGGCGTTCATCGCCGGGCTGATTCCGAACGGCAGCTTTACCGTGCTGATGCCGAACAGCGGCGCCCTCGGGCTGCCGGCGAACGAAACGCTGGTGTTCAACGTGACCGGGTCCGGCAGCCTGACGCCGCCGGCTTCCTGGACGGTGGCGACACCCGTCCTGCAAGAGACGGGCATCAACTTCGTCTACGAGATCCCGAACACCACGCCCGTGCTCGGCAACTGGGCCACCGGCAGGCAGACGATCGCCCCCGGGGAAGCCTTGAACCTGTCCAATACCGGGGCGACGACGGCCGCCGATACCGAACTGGACACGCTCATCGGCGCCCATCCGGGAACCTATTCGTATGGCGGCGGCGTGCTGACGGTGGAGCGCTACATTGGGGGCGCGAAGGCGCCGAACGCGGCGGACGTGTTCGGCGGCGACAGCGCGCTGACCCTGTCGGGCAATGCCGTGATCCTGTCGGGCCAGACCGTCGGCAGCTACACCCAGTCGGGCGGCGTGCTGACGCTGACGTTCAACACTACCGCCACCGGGACGACGGTGCAGGATGTGCTCAACCACCTGAGCTACTCCAACGCGACCACCGGCATCGCGACGCTGAACCTGACCATCGGTGCGACGCTGTCCGACGCCAACTTCAACACGGACGTGCCGCTGGCCACCGGCTCGACAGGGTTGCAGGGCACCGGCGGGGTGCTGACCAGCGCCCCGGTCTACTCGGTTTTCACGCTGCTGCCGGGGGCAACCGCTTACACGGTCAGCTACGTCGAGCCGAACAACACGCCGGAACAGGGCAATGCGGTCACGCTCCCGACGACGGACCTGGCCGATTTGGTAGCGCCCGGCGCGACGCTGTCGCAGGTCGTGGTGACTTTGGGCGGCGGTGCGGTCCGAGCCGAGGATGTGCTGGCGTTCCTGGCTGGCTCGGCCAGCGGCAACATCGCCGGGACATTCGACGCCGCCACCGGCGCCCTGACGCTGACCTCGGCCGGTGCCACGGCATCGCTGACGCAGTGGGGGGCGGCGCTTGGCCAGATCCAGTATTACGACAGTTCCAGCCAGCCCTACACGACGCCGCGCAGCGTCACCTACGCACTAACCAGCGCAAGCGGCGGCGGCACGACCACCGAGACCTACGGCACCATCACCGTCAGCGCGACCGACGATTCGCCTATACTCGACCCCGCGGTCGCCCTGGCACTGCCGCATGCGACCGAGGATGCGCTGGCGCCGCCCTCCGGCGCGACAGGCGCGCTGGTTTCGACGCTGGCGAACAGCGCCAACATCGGCGACCTGGATGGCGCGAATGCGCACGACGGCAGCGCGCCCGGTCCGGCGGGTCTGGCGGTGATCGCGGCGGATACCAGTGTCGGCAACTGGTGGTATTCGACGAACAGCGGTTCGACCTGGACCGAGTTCGCCGGCAGCGGGATGACGGCGATCTCCGCCACCAACGCGCTGCATCTGTCGGCCGATGCCTCGACCCGCATCTACTTCCAGCCGACGGTGCCGAACTTCAACGGCGCGATCACCCCGGCGCTGACCTTCCGGGCGTGGGACCAGGCGGATGGCGTCGCAAACGGCACGCTGTCGGCGCTGCCGACCGACGGGCCGTTCGGGACGGGTGTCAACCTCCAGGCATCGGCTTATTCCGCGGCCACCGTGTCGGTGAACGTGATCGACGATCCGATCAACGACGCGCCGATTGCGACCGGCAGCACGACCTTGCCGGCGCAGCCGGAGGATACCACCGTGCCGCCGAACGAGACGGTGGCTGCGCTGTTTGCGGCCAATTTCAGCGATACGGCGGACCAGCAGCAGACGCCGTCCAACCCCACCGGATCGGTTGCCAATACGCTCGCGGGAGTCGCCATCATCGCCGACCCGACGCCGACATACGAAGGCGTGTGGCGCTACTCGACCAATGGCGGCGCCACCTGGACCGCGATCTCCACCTCGGTATCCGATGGTTCCGCGCTGATCCTGCCGGCTTCGGCGCTGATCGACTTCCTGCCGGTGCCCGACTTCAACGGTGCGCCGCTGCCGCTGACGGAGCGGCTGATCGACAACTCCACGGATGTGGCGATCACCGGCAGCGTCACCGGCCTGGCGTTGCAGCAGGGTTCGGCGGCGTATGCGGGGGTCGATGTGTCCGGTGCGCATAACGGCGGCCGGACCGCCCTGAGCGCCGCCACGGTGCCGCTGGACGAGATCGTTACGCCGATCAACGACGCACCGATCGCCGACGGGTCCGCTTCCTTGCCGACGGTCCTGACGACGGAGCAGCACCCGCCCGGAGATACGGTGGCGAACCTGTATGGGCCGGCTTTCTCCGACACGGCGGACCAGCAGCGCACCGCGATCAACCCGACCGGTTCGGTGGCGAACTCCCTGGCTGGCGTGGTCATCGTCGGCAACACCACGCCGGCGGCGGACGGCACGTGGCGCTATTCGACCGATGGCGGTGCGACCTGGGTCAGCATCGGCACCGACGTTTCCGACAGCAACGGGCTGGTGCTGGGGACCTCGGCGAAGCTGGCGTTCTTCCCGAACGCGCCGTTCCATGGCAGCCCGCCGCCGTTGCAGGCCAGGCTGATCGACAGCTCCACGGACGTTCCGCTGACCGGGTCCCTGACCGGCGCGGAGCTTGCGGGCAGCGCGACCGCCGTGGCCGGAGTGGACGTCTCCGGCGCCGGCAACGGCGGCAAGACCGCGGTGAGCGCGGAGCAAGTGCCGCTCAACACACTCGTCGTGGCGATCAATAACCCGATCCCGAAGCCGCCGCCGTCCGAGCCGATCGAGCGCATCACCGGCGATGCCGGGATGCCGCCGGGCTGGCTGGTGGGTTCGATGGTCTATCGCACGATCGTGGCGGAGCAATCGGGCGTCATCGGCGTCTCGGCCGATGCTTTCTATGGCAACAGCGCTTCGGAATATCTCAGCTACGAGGCGACGACCGCCAGCGGCGGGCCGCTGCCGCCGTGGATGAACTTCGATCCGGGCACCTTGACCTTCTCCGGCGTGCCGCCGGAAAGCGCGGTTGGCACGCTGGACCTGCGGGTCGTGGCGCGCGACCGGGAAGGGCGCCAGGCGGCAGCGGAAGTGCATGTCATCATCATGCGCAACGTGGACGCGACGGAGGACCTGATGCACGCGCTGTCGCAGCGGCGCGTCGCTTTCCCGTTCCTGCGCGCGGTGCCGCTGCGGGTGCCGGACCCGGTGCGGCACAAGCCTGCGCCTCCGCGGGTGCACGCCGGTCGCTCCGGTTTCAGTGCCCAGGTGCGCGAGCAGGCCGCAGCCGGCCGGCTCGGGCGCGCCCGCGCGATGCTGTCGGGGCTGACCGGGCCTTTCCTATGACCCCTTTTTCCGCGTTGCTACCGGAGCTTTCGATGAAACGAACCTTGAGGCGTCCGGTGCGGCTGGCTGCCTGCGCGCTGTCGCTTGTCCTTGTCTCGGCCTGCACGATGACGCCGGTGCCGCTGACGCCCGAAGAAAACGTTGCGCGGGCGACGGCTGATCGTCAGGCAATCGAGGCGAACTATGTGCCGCTGGACGGTCCGTTAAGTCTGGCCGGCGCGATCGCCCGGGCGCTGAAATACAATTACGATGTGTTGTTGTCGAAATCCGAGGTGAGCTTGCAGGAAAAGCAGCTCGACCTGGCGATGTCGCAGATGCTGCCTCGGCTGACCGCCGGGGCGGGCATGAACTGGCGTAACATTCCGAACGCCGCCGAAAGCATCGACGTCATTACGCGCCAACAGTCGCTGGCCTGGTCGTATTCCGAAGAGCCGGATCATAATACCGCGGACCTGACGCTGTCGTGGAACGCGCTGGACCTGGGAGTAAGCTATTTCCAGGCCAAGCAGCAGAGCTACCGGGTGCTGATCGCGGTCGAGCGCCGGCGCAAGGTGATAGACGGCATCATCAAGAACACTGCGACATCGTATTGGAAGGCGGCCGCGGCGGTGGAGCTGCTGCCGGAAATCGACAAGCTGCTGGACGAGGCGGAGGTGATCCTGAACCGCTCGCGCAAGGCGAGCGCCGATCACCTGCAGTCGCCGCTGCTGTTGCTGGATTTCCAGCAGAACATGATCATCGTGCTGGGCGAGCTTCAGCACATTCGCAACGAACTCGCCGCGGCGAAGATCGAGCTGGCAACGTTGATCAACGTGCCGCCGGATGCGCCGTTGCAGATCAGCACGCATCCGGAGGATTTGCAGCCGGTCACCAACATCGACAACCATAAGCTGGAGGATATCAGCCTGGCGTTGCGGCCGGAGCTGCATATCGAGGCGTATCAGCAGAAGGTCGATCGCCAGGACATCTACAAGGAGATCGTCAAGATGATGCCGGGCGTCGGCATCCTCGGCGGCTTCAATTACGACAGCAACAATCTGCTGTACCAGAATGTCTGGAGCGAGCTGGGGCTGCGGGCGACGTTCAACCTGTTCAACATGGTCCAGGGTCCGCGCGCCATCGCGGTGGCGAAGCAGTCGGTGGAGCAGGACGATCAGCGGCGGCTGGCGTTGAGCGTTGCCATGCTGGGGCAGGTGAATCTCAGCGTGCAGGAATACGCCAACGCGCTGCAGGCCTACCGGATCGCCGATCAGGTCGATGCGGTCGGGCAGCAGATTTCGGTGGTGGCGGACAACGTGACGCTGGCCGGCGCGCAGTCGGAGTCCGACCGTATCCGGCGGCAGATGACTGTGCTGGCGACGCGGATCAATCGCGACAAGGCGTTGGCCCGGGTGCACACGTCGCTGGCCAATATTTATTCCGCTGTCGGTGCCGATCTGGTTCCGGCAGGGGCGGAATTCAACGATCTGCCGACGCTGACGCGTCAGGTGGATGGGGCGATCCAGGGCTGGCAGCGGGGGCGGATGCCCGAATTGCCGGTTGTGCCGGTGGCCGCGGTTGTGCCTGCGGGCAAGAGCTAGATGCGCACGTTCACGGGCCTGGCGCTGGTAGCGGCGCTGGCGGCCGCGGGTGCCCGGGCGGACGAACCGGCTTCCGTCGGGGCCCAGGTGGTGGCTCATACCACGGCGCAAATCGGCGCGCCGATGGCCGGGCAGCTTGTCGAGTTTCCGTTTACGGACGGGGAGACGTTCAGGCAGGGGCAAGTGCTGGCTCGGTTCAATTGCGACCAGTATGAGGCTTCGGCGGCACGGGGGCGGGCGGAGGTGGAAAAGCGGCTCGGTATCCTGTCCACGCAGCAATCGCTGAAGGCGCTGAATACGTATTCGCGGGCGGATTTTATTACGGCACAGAACGATGTTCTCGTGGCCCGGGCCGAGCTGGCGGTGGCGCAGACGACGGTGGCGAATTGTTCGGTCAAGGCGCCGTTTTCCGGCCGGGTGGCGAATATTGCGGTGCATAATTTCCAGTTCGTGCAGATGGGTGCGCCGCTGATGGACATCCTGGATGATCATGATCTGGAGGCGGAACTGATCGTGCCGTCGCGCTGGCTGGTGTGGCTGAAGCCGGGACTGCCGCTGCGGGTTTCCATCGGCGAGACACAGACGACTTATGATGCGCGGATCACCCGGCTCTCGGGGCGGGTGGATGCGGCTAGCCAGACGATCAAGGTGTATGCCCGGATCGATGGTGGCGGTCCGGCCTTGCTGCCGGGCATGAGCGGGAGCGCCAGCTTCCCTGAAGTGATGCGGTAGGGGCGGTGGTGACGGCCGAAGCGGATCACGGCCTCGATCGTTTGTTGCTCGTTGGTAAATGTAAACGCAGATGAACGCAGATGAACGCAGATAGACTCAGATGGACGCGGATCGACGTTGCGCCGTCATCGGCCCCGACCCGGCCGGGTGAGTCCCCACGTCGTCCAGGCGGCTTTTATCTGCGTTCATCTGCGTTTATCTGCGTTTATTTGCGTTTAATAAAAACTTGCGGTGATCCCTGCCGATCGCGCCGTAGCACCGGCCGCGGTCCACAAAGGATGTTCCAATGTCCGCCGTAATGAACCAGCAAGTGATGCGCCTGGCCGGCGTGTTGCAATTGCAGGAACGCGCCCGCACCGCGCCACCCGGGGAACTGGCATTCATACTCGTTAACGAAACAATGCAGGTTGCGGGCTACGAGCAGGCAGCACTCTGGGATGCCCGCAGCAGCCGCATCGCCGCCCTGTCCGGTGCTGCCCGACCCGAACCCGGCGCGCCCTATGTCGCGTTCCTCGAGCGCCTGTGCCGCCGCATCATTCGCACCACCGATGCAGCCACGCTGCACGAACCCTCGCCGGACGGTCTGGAAGCCGAATGGGCGGAGTTCCTGCCGCCGCACGTTTTATCCTGCCCGCTGACCGATCGCGGACGCGTCGTCGCGCTGCTGCTGCTGGCCCGTCAGGACCCTTGGGCAGCGGCGGAAACCCAGTTGCTGACCGCTTTGTCCGGCTCCTACGCCCAAAGCTGGGAACTGGCGAGGGCGCGCCGCCTGCCGGTCGCCCCCGCGAACCGGCGGCGGTTGCGGCGATGGGGCATTGCGGCCGCGGTGCTCGGGATTCTCGCGCTCGGTGCCGTGCCGGTCAGTTCCACGTCGATCGCGCCGGCTGAGGTTGCGGCAGCGACCCCGCTGTTCATTCGCGCGCCCTTTGCCGGCGTGGTGGATAGCATCGCGGTGGCGCCGAACGCGGAAATCCACGCCGGCCAGGTCCTCGTCCGGCTCGACCGCCGCCAGTTGGAGATGCAACAAAGCGTCGCCGCCAAATCGGTGGACGTTGCCGACGCGCAGTATCGCCAGGCGACGCAGGAGGCCATCGGCGACCCGCGCATCCGCGAGCAACTGGCGGTCCTCCGCAGCAAGCTGGACGAAGCGCGCGCGGACCTGGAATACCGCCGCAGCCTGTTGGCCCGCGCCGACATTCCCGCCCCAGCCGCCGGCGTCGCCGTCTTCAACGACCCCGGCGAGTGGATCGGCCGTCCCGTCGAAACCGGCGAGCGCATCATGCTGGTCGCCCCGCCGACTTCGGCGCGCATCGACATCGAACTGCCAACCGCCGACACGGTAACGCTTGAGGACGGCGCCCGCGTCGTCTTCTTCGACAACATCAACCCCGACCGGCCCGTCGAGGGCCGCCTGGTGTTCGCCAGCTACGCGACCTCGCTCAGCGCCTCCGGCGTGCTCGCGTATGTCGGGCGGGCGGACCTGGAGTCGGGGACGGCGTTGCGGCTCGGTCTGAAAGGAGTCGCGAAAATCTACGGACCGCCGCGGCCGTTGGCGCTGTGGCTGTTCCGCCGCCCGGTGAACTGGCTGCGGGAACTGCTGGCGTGACCGAGGCGACGCTGCCGCCGCTGCGCGAGGATTTGTCGCTGGCGCCGGGGCCGATCTCCGACGGGGCGCCGACATGGACGCTGTACGACCCGGCGCTGCACCGCTTCATCCGTCTGGATTGGCTGGATTTCGAGATCCTCAGCCGCTGGGCGTTGCGCACCCCGGCGGCGATCGTGGCGGCATTGCAGCGCGAAACCACGCTGCGGCCCGCCGAGGACGATATCCTGAAGCTGGCAGTCTTCGCGCGGCGCACCGGCCTGCTGCGGGCCTCGTCAGCACGTGACACGGCGGAGCTGGCGGCGGCGCGGCAGGCGGCGAAGAAATCGGCGGCATCGTGGCTGATGCACAACTACCTGTTCCTGCGCATTCGGCTGGTGAACCCGGACCGGTTCCTGGCGGCGATGCTGCCCCTGGTGCGGTGGATGTTCACCCCGGGGTACCTGGGCGCGCTGGCGGCGACGGCGCTGCTTGGGCTGTTCCTGATCTCGCGGCAGTGGGATCTGTACACCCACAGCCTGGTGGAGCTGTTCACGATCGACGGGCTGCTGTGGATGGGCGTGGCGCTGTCCGCCACCAAGGTGATCCACGAACTGGGGCACGGCTTTGCCGCAAAGCGCTTCGGCTGCCGGGTGCCGGCGATGGGCATTGCCCTGTTGGTGCTGTGGCCGGTGCTGTGGACCGACACCACGGACGCCTGGCGGCTGACGGACCGCCGCCAGCGGCTGGTGATCGACGCCGCCGGGATGCTGGCCGAGATCAGCGTCGCGGCGGTTGCCTCCATCGTCTGGGCGGTGCTGCCCGACGGTTCGGCCCGGAGTTCGGTGTTCGTCCTGTCCAGTTCCACATGGATACTGACGCTGCTGATCAACATCAGTCCGCTGATGCGGTTCGACGGCTACTACCTGCTATCGGATGCGCTGGATGTTGCAAACCTGCAGCCGCGCAGCTTCGCCTATGCCCGCTGGGCGGTGCGCGAGGCGCTGTTCCGGCCGCGTGCGGTGCCGCCGGAGCGGTTTTCCCCGGCGATTGGACGGGTGCTGCTGGCCTACGCGTTCGCTGCCTGGAGCTACCGGTTCCTGCTGTTCACCGGCATCGCACTGCTGGTCTACCACATGACGTTCAAGGCGCTCGGGCTGGTGCTGATGGGGGTCGAGCTGTGGTTTTTCGTCACCCGGCCGATTGTGGATGAACTGGTGGTCTGGGCGAAAGTGGCGGGGCGGACGCGGATCAACACGCATATGCTGGTCAGCTTGCTGGTGCTGCTGACCGGGTTGGCGGTGCTGGTGGTGCCGTGGCGCGGCCGGGTGGATGCGCCGGCGGTGCTGCGCTCCGGCCGGCAGGCAACGCTGTATACCAATGAACCCGGGCGGTTGATCGGCGCGGCCGGGCAGGGGGAGCGTGTCGCCGAGGGCCAGGTGGTGTTCGCGCTGGACTCGCCGGAGATTACGCACGCGGTTCGGGTCGCCGCGGCGGAGCTGGACCAGGCTCAGGCGGACGTGGCGTCCCGCAGCTTCGATCCGGAACGGCGGCGGGCGCAACAGGCGTCCCTGGCGGTGGCGTCGGAAGCGGCGGCGGCGCTGGCTCATGCGGAAGCGCGGGCGGCCGATCTGGTGGTGCGGGCGCCATTCGCCGGGGTGCTGACGGATATCCCGCCGGGGGTCGGCGCGGGGGCCGATTTGCGGCGGCTGGAGCCGTTGGGGGTGCTGATCGACCCGGCTGACCCGGTGGTGGAGGCTTATGTGTCGGAGGCGGATCTGCCGCGGCTATCGGAGGGTGCGGCGGCGCGGTTCGTGCGCTCGGCAGGCGGGACGCTGCGGCTTCGGGTGCGAGCGATCGGGCATGCGTCGACGCGGACGCTGGAGCCTCCGGAGTTGGCGTCGGTGCATAACGGGCCGATAGCGGTCAGGCGGGATGCGAAGGGGGAGATGATGCCGGACCGGGCGGTGTTCCGCGTGCTGCTGTCGGTGGAGGACGGTGCGCCGGTGCTGCGGCGGGAGGTCGGGCAGGTGGCGATCGAAGCAGCGGCCGAGAGCGAGGCGCGGATGCTGTTTCGGCGCGTGGTTGCGCTGCTGCGGCGAGAGAGTTCGATGTAACGTTCTACTGGTTCGGTGTGAGATTTCAGGCGAACGGGGCCGCGCATCGGCCCGGCCTCCGCTCGCCATAACGAATCAGTAGGCCGGCACGTAGACGGTTCCGGGCGGGTAATAGGGCGGCGGCGGTTGAACCGTACTCGCCGCGGCTGCTCCGACGACCGCGCCGACAGCGACACCGGCGGCGACGCCTCCCCAACCTGGCCCGCTATTGTAGTTGTAGCAGCAGCCTCCACCGCCGTGGACGTTCACGTTGCGGTTGACATTGACGTTGGCGTTCCGGTTCACATTGACGTTCGAATTACGGCTGACGTTGCTGTTGCGGCTGACGTTGCTGTGGAAGTTGTTGGAATTGAAGTTCTGGCGGCTGCCGCCTCCACCGCCGCCGTGGCGCGGACCGTTGACCAGGATCAGTGCCGGATCGTTTGTTGCCCCAGACGTTCCGTTGGCGTGCCAGGCTGTCAGCGCCGCTTGCGACGGCCAGGGGGCGGCCAGCGGGGCGATCAGCACCGCGGCGGCGAGGCGGATGAAGGGTTTCATCGTGCGCCTCACTTGTTCAGGTATTTGTGCTGGGTGTCCTTGAAGTTCGCCAGCGTTTCAGGGCAGGTCTTGTGATCGAAATCGTGCCCCGTTCCCCAGCCGAATGCGCCGCTGTAGATGAACGCGATCTGCAAGCCGAAATGCAGCGCGATCTGATTGGCCAGCGAAAGCGCGTCCTCCCCGATGCCCTGCTTATCGGCTTCGGGCGAGCAGGCGAAGGCTTCGCCGGACATGACCCCGAGCTTTCTGACCCCCGTCATGAAGTCCGGATCGGCATCGTTACCTTTTTTCACATCGTCGGCAAACGCCGGCGCGGTGAGCAGCGCGGCCAGCGCGAAGGCGGCCAGTATTGAACGCATCCATTTTTCCTTTTCGGTCTTTGCCTGATCGCCAGGCGGGTCAGGGTGTCTCGCCGAGGATTGTCCCGGGCAGAGCAGGAACAACCGTTCTGCCGGATTGGCTATGCAGATTCGGCATGCGGTCAGGCGGACACGAGATTCTCGGGACTCGGTATTAGTCCAGCAGCGGTAGCTGTTTGCCACAGTACTGTGTCAGCGCAAGACCGGCATCCTTCAGCCCGGCCGCCGCCTTCGGCGACGCATCGCCTGTTATCCATAGTTCGGACACAGCGGGCCGAGTCCCGGCCAACCCGCGGGCGATCTCAGCATTGCGCGCAGTCCAAAGCAGCCGGTCAATCGGCAGCAGAACGACATTCAACCCTTTTGTTGTCGTGACGATCGGCAGGTTGAATTCGACCGAGATTCCGCGCACGGGCGAAACCACCGTGCTGTAGCTCGCCATCAGTTCGGCGATCTGCTGGAACAACAGGGCAGAGTCTTCGGTATCCGCGCCGGTGGCGTACTCGATGAAACGGCTGCGTCCCGGAATTGCGCCCAGCGCCGCCATGCTGGCGACGATGATCGTTTCATGGCGCGGCGACAGCGAGGTGTTGCGCAGGAAGCGGTCTATCACCGGGTCCGGCACCGCCATGCGCCGCAATTGCTCGCGGTTGCGCTTCGACAGTTCGCTCGGCGGGGTTGCCGCCACCAGGTTTTGCGCCTGTTCCAGCAGGCGAACGTTGCTGGCGACCTGGAGCACCAAGGCGCCGGTGACGAAGGATAGCGCGCCCAGGGTCAGGTTGCCGGCGGCCGAAGCCCAGGCAAGCCGATCCAACTCCTTCTGCAGGGCTTCGTTGCTGGAATAGGCGTCGACGCCGAGCTTCGCCGCATACTCCCGCTTGTAGCCGGATACTGCGAGGATCTGTTTGGCCGGGCCGTCTTCGTATCGGCTGCGGCCTTCGCGGTGCAGTTGCTCGGATGCGCGGTTGAAGAAGCTGCCGATGCCTTCAGGGATCGCGGACAGCGTGCCTACCGGATCGTCGATCAGGTTTTTGGCGCTGCGGAAGGGGGACTTTCCGGCCTCGACAGCGGCTTTTTCGAAGGCCTCGGTTTGCTGCATGGCCTGAAGTTGCGCGATGGCGGCGATTTCGCGGATCAGGCGGCGTAGCCTGACATCGCTCGGGGCGATGAACGGACCGTAGTCGGTGTTGACCGCGTATCGGTTCAGGTAAGCCAGGGTCGTTACGGTTGGGCCGAGGGCGAAGTGGGGGCCGCTTCTGATATCGGCCGCGACGACAGCGTCGGTCTGGCGGATTTCCGGCTGCTTATCCCACTCTGCCGCGAAGGCGGCGAACGGCATCATTCCGGCGGTAGCAAGCAATACGCGGCGTTTCATGGCGTTTCTCAAACGAAAGCGGGGCGAGCGGTAGTGCCGTGCGAAGCCCACAGGGATCTGGTTGGGGCGCATACGGCCGCGGCTCCAGCCAGGTTTGTGCCTGCCGCGACGGTTGCCGGTTTTGACGTCAGGGCAATGAATGTCATTCGAAGCGCCGCGAGGCTTCCCCTCATAACCGAGAATACCCTGCGCTTAACACTCACTGCGGTGTCCCGGCTATGCGATTATGGCAAATAGCTTCGAATCAGTTCGCCTTCTAACGGTGGTCCTCAGGCCGGACCTTTCCCCAGGCATCCGCCAGTTCGCTGGTTGCCTTTTCGTACGAAATCTTCGCGTCTTCCAAGCCATCCGCCGAGATGGTCTGCAACTTGTATGCTCCTGCCTCGGCTTTATCCAGGGCAGCCAGCAGTCCCGCGAGGCTCGCCGACCTGTTTTTCTGCATACGTGCATGGGTTTCTTCATCAAAGCGCAGAAGCTTTGCCTGCCAATCGTCGAGTTCTTCCTCCGACTTCTGAATGTATAGATCCCTCCGCCCGGGCGAATCTGCGTTGACGGCCATGTGCGTGCCAACGTCGGGCGGCACCGGCTGGGCACGAGCAGAAGCCTCTATGCCGATCGGCAATGATAGAGCGAGCAAGATGGCAATCGCGTTACGCATGGCAATTTCCCTTGAAAAAAACAGTTCCGACGATACTAACCATACGCAACGAACGATCCGGCACCAGGTTCAATCCTGCCAGGCACCGCGCTGCTGACCTTCATCGTAATGGCCTCGGCCGCCGCGCCCGGGATTGGCGCTTCGGGACCGTTGTCTGCGGTTGCGATACGCTGCCAAGTCTCGGAAAATACCCAGCCGGTGATATAACCTAACCGAAACGGATGGAACTCGATCGGACACCTCCGTCACTCTTTCATAACAACGTTGCCGCGGGCGTGACCGCGCACGGCCGGGACGTCCACAACGGTAACGACGTCGCGGATGGCGCGCATCAGATCACCTTCAACGAATGGTTTCCGCAGCACCTTTTTCGCCGTCCGGCTTGAACGCATCGGCGCGCCGCTGATGAAGACGCAGGGAACCGGGCCGTGCAACAGAATGCGCGCCACCGCGGATGAGCCATTTCCCTCCCGCAACTGCTGGTCAACGATCAGCAGGCCCGGCTTGCACCGGGCCGCGTCTGTCACGGCATCATCCTCGGTGGCGGCGATCGCGCACACGTTGTAGCCCAAATCCCCCAGCATCTCCGCCAGGAGAATGCCGATCATCGCGTCGTCTTCAACAACGAGGACGTTCAGAGCTGCCATTGGTTTTCCGCTTGCTCATGCGTCAGAGGATCGCGAGATCATTGGTAATCGCGGTAGCGCCCGGCGCCGCCCACGCCGTCGCCCGGGCCATTTGCTTCTCATGCGCGGAGCCAACCGTTCCGGTCAGGTGAATATGGCCGCCATCGGCCCTTACGATGACATTTTGGTCATCCAACAACCATGACCGGCGCAAAGCGATACGTATCTTGTCGGTGATGTCGGATCCAGTCTCAGACGGCTTCACCACCACCTGGTTCGACAATCCGACAACGCCGTGCAGCCTCGCCACATCCTGCGCTGCGGCTTCTTTCTGATAATACCACGTCACCGACCCGGTCAGGGTCACCCAGCCTTGCTCGACTTTCACTGTGACGGCATCAGCCGGAACGGACGTATCCCAGGCGAGCCGTTCGATCGCCGCGGCGGCGATATCATCGTCGCCGCGGATGCGCTCGAACGGAAGCTCAACCTGGATTTCTTCCGCGACCGCCTTGACGCCCCTGACGCGGCGGGCGGCGGTTTCGGCCGCCTGCTTTTCCGCGTAGGTTTCGACATGGCCGCTGAGGGTCACGACGCCCGCGTTGGCGCTGACGCCTATATGCGCAGCAGTCACGCTCGGATCCCAGCCTAGTTCGGCCAGCACGGCTTGCTGCAATTGCTTGTCGAACGGCATTTTGGCTCCAATGGTTTCGAATGCGTCGCCGGAAATCCCGGCGCGCGCTTATTCATAGTCCGTGCCGGCTGGCGGGTGCATCCTCGGAAACTACTCAGGAGCGACTGCGGCAGCTCCGCGCCGAAGCAACTCACGTGGACTGCGAATGCACGGTGCGGTGCCGTTCCGGAGTCATCGCCTGGCCATGGCGCGATAGAAGATCGATTTCACGACTTCGACCAGGCCGAGATACGCCAGGGTCGCCGCCACCAGAAACACGAAGAACATCGGGGGCGGCGCCACAAATCCGAACCACCGTCCCCAGGGAACCAACGGCAGGCCGATCGCCAGAGCGACGGCACCGAGGTTCGTGGCTATCAGGAACCCGCACGGTTTGCTGCGGAAGAACAGCCGCCGGGTGCGGATGCAAAAAACCACCAGAGTTTGAGTCGTCATCGATTCGATGAACCATCCGGTCTGGAACAGCGCCTCGCCCGCGCCGAAAAATGCCAGCATGGCGTAGAACGTGATGAAATCGAAGATCGAACTGACCGGCCCGAACACCAGCATGAAACGCTCGATCAGCCGAATGTCCCATTTCACCGGTTTAACGATTGACTCGGCGTCGACGCCATCGAACGGAATCGCGATCTCCGATACATTGTAAATCAGATTGTTCAGCAGGATCTGGATCGGCAGCATCGGCAGGAATGGCAGAATCAGCGTGGCGCCGGCCATGCTGAACATATTGCCGAAGTTCGAGCTCGCACCCATCAGCACATATTTCGATACGTTTTGCACCGTTGCGCGTCCGGCGGTCACCGCATCCCGCACCACCGAGAGATCATGTTCCAGCAGGATCAGATCGGCTGCGGCACGAGCAACGTCAGCCGCGCCGTCAACCGAAATTCCGACATCGGCGGCATGCAACGCAGGCGCGTCATTGATGCCATCACCCAGGTAACCGACGACGTGACCCAGCCGCTTCAGTGCCAGTAGAATGCGATGTTTTTGCTGCGGATTGACCCGGCAGAACAGGTTGACGCGGCGCACCTGACCGATTAGCGCCTCGTCCGTCATATGCTCCAACGCTTCGCCCGTCAGCACCCCCGTCACCGGGACACCGATTTCGCCAAAGACGTGGCGGGACACCAGGTCGTTGTCTCCGGTCAGCACCTTCACGGCGATGCCCGCTTCCGCCATCGACCGGATCGTTGCACCCGCACTGGCTTTGGGCGGATCGAGGAACACTGCGAAGCCGGCAAAAACGAGGTCCGCCTCATCGGCAATCGTCGCGGTCTCCGCGGCCGCGTCCGCCAGATGGCTGGCGATCCCCAGCGCGCGAAATCCCTGCGCGCCAAGATCGTTCAGGGTGGCCTGGAACGCGGCACGCGTGGCCGCATCCAGAGGCTTTTGCTCGCCGGCGGCATCCTGGTATTGCCCGGACAGCCGCAACAGATCCTCCGGCGCGCCCTTGACGATCAAGCGCCGCTTCGCACCATGCTGGACCAGGACCGAGACTCGCCGCCGCTCGAAATCGAATGGCACTTCGTCGATCTTCGTGAAGGCGGACATGTCGAACGGATGGGCGGCCAGGATCGCATCGTCCAGCGGACTCTTCATCCCGCTCTCGAACTGGCTGTTGACATAGGCGTAGGAATAGGCGTGCGCGCTTTCTGCCCCGTGGCCGTCGATGACACGCATCAGCTTGATCGTCGCTTCGGTCAGCGTCCCGGTCTTATCGGTGCACAGCACGTCGATGGCGCCGAGGTCGTGGATCGCCGACAGGCGCTTCACGATGACCTTTCGCTTGGCCATCTGCATCGCGGAACGGGCCAGCGTGACAGTAACGATCATCGGCAGAAGCTCGGGCGTCAGGCCGACGGCAAGTGCCACGGCGAACATCAGGGATTCCAGCATCGGGCGATGGAAAGCGATGTTCACAACCATCACGAACAGCACCATCAACACGGTAAAGCGCATGATCAGGATGCCGAAGCGGCGGATGCCGAGGGTGAAAGCGGTGGCTGGCGGTTTTTCCGCGAGGCTGGTCGCGAGATGGCCGAGCGCCGTTCTGCTGCCGGTCCGGCAGATCAGGATCGTCGCGGTGCCGCTGATGACGGACGTGCCGGCGAAAACCGAGTTGGAGGCGCTGGCCTGCGTCGCCGCCGCGGCCGTCAGATCGTCGACACGTTTCTCGGCCGGATAGGGCTCGCCGGTCAGCAGTGCCTCGTTGACATACAGGTCCCGACTTTCGAGCAGCCGCGAGTCAGCCGGAACCAGATCGCCGGCGATCAGTTCGACAATATCGCCGGGAACCAGCTCGTGGATCGGCACGGAAACGATCGCGCCGTCGCGCCGCACCGTCGCCTGCACCGCCACCGACTGGCGCAGCGCCTCGACGGCGTTCTGGGCGCGGACCTCCTGAACGAAATCGAAGATGATGCTGAGCATCACGATGCAGAAAATGATGACGAAGCTGGCGATATCGCCGGTTGCCGCGGACACCGCGCTGGCGATCAGCAGGATGATGATCAGCGGGTTGCCGAAACGGGCAAGGAACTGCAGCCAAAGCGGCGTCCGCTTGACGGTGGCCGCGTCATTGGGTCCGTAGGTTGCCAGCCGGGACCGCACCGCATCCCCATCCAGCCCCGCGGGCGTGGTGCGCAACCGAGTCAGCAGCCGATCGGCGGGCTCCTGCCAGACCTGTTCGGGTTCGGGTTCGCCAGAGGGCAGTTCGGCAACTTGATCGTTCATTGCTACAGCTTCCGTTGTCTTTTCGTTGGATGCTCCTGGCGCCACCCGGCCATAACCTTCGGCGCCCGCTCGGGTCTCTCGGTCGGCAATGCCGGACGGCCTGCATGGACCGCCTAGGTGTTTCCGTCCAGAGACTCGAAATCGCCCTTCAGCAGTGTGTCCCGCCGATGATGCCTTTGCGACAATCCGGATCGATCCGCAATCCGGGACCGGCCACGAGACAGACCTTTGCGGGCGCTTGTTCCGTGGCCCTGAAGAAACTCCTCAGCTCGGCGATTTATAGTTGCATCGCCGCGAGGCGGCCCAATTTGTAGCGAAGGAGCCAAACACCGCCACATGCCCAGCAAGGAGATAATGAAGTGCCCGGGATCGAACAGAAAGAACTCGAAGGACATCGCGCTCAGATCATCGCTGACGTCGGAAAATTAGTGGACAAATATCGTGCGATATTCGACTGGGATGTACCGGATATCGATCAGCAGGTCGCCGACAAACTCATCCTGGCCGAGATTCGAAAGGCGATGGATGCTATTGAAGCCGGCTTGTCAGGCCCGCAAGGCGGCTCGGAGAACGGATCGTAACCGGCATCGGATCCCTGGACGTCCCGGTCGGTCCGGGACGCCATAATGACCCCCAAAAGAATCCTGGTGCATTCCGACGGTGCCGGAAAACCGGCCTGTAACCGGGAAATTTCCGTGCTCATATCAGTTCGGCCGATGGATGACATCCGTAGTGCTCCATGTGATGCATTGCCGTCTGATCGTCGTGAAACAGAGCATGTTTTCCGTGGTCGAGCGCAATCCTGGTTTCGTGGGCGGCCCGGACATAGTGCTCCGCGTCCGCATGTTTCGCCGCCTGCTCATGGTGCCGCGCAGCGCGAAGCGCATGACCATGCGCAGTAAGGGCCTGATGCGCCGCGTGGGCGTAGTCCTTGCCGATCTGATAGTGTCGCGACGCGGCGCGGCAAAATTGCGCCGCGTGTCCGTGATGCATTGCCGCGGAGGCATGGTGCCCCGCGGCTGATTGGCTGGCGGTCATGCCGATCCCCTTGGTCACATCGTTCGTGCAGCGGCAACCTACCGCCGGATCGGTTGCCGCCAAAAGGTTCGGAAATTACTCACGCCGCGGGTTCCCGCATGCCATGGAGGTCCGGATCCCGCAGCGCCAGCAACAGGCAAAACCTCACCGCCGTCACCGCCCCCGGTGTCTTGCCGAACACCGCCCCGCGCCCGAGCCGCAGCCGTTTGCCGTCCTGCTCGATCTCCACTTCGCCGGAACTGATCAGATAGACGCACCCTTCGCGGCGGTTCGGGATGCGCTCGCCCGGCAGCACCAGCCGCATCGTCATCCGCCTGGCGATACGGTCCAGTTCCGGTTCGGCCAACCGGTCGAACGGCGGAAACTCCTGCAGCCGCAGGCGCAAGGCGGTGCGCAGATCCAGGACCATCGGGCGGGGGATGGCGTCGCGCCGGGCCTCCACGTCGCGCCGGATTTCCACGAACAGCTCATCGCTGAGCAATGCCTCGCCGCGCAGCGCGGTATAGGTGTCCATCTCGAAGCGCAGGCCGATCTGGCGCAGCATCTTGCTCTGCAAAGTTTCGCCGTGGGCGGGATGCAGCACGCCCAGCGCCTCCATCGCGTCGTCGAGCAGGCCGCGGCGGCGCTCGACGATCTCGCCCAGCACTCCGGTGACGCGGGCGCCCAGCACGGGGGTCATCCGCTCGCGCATGAAACGAAGCTGTGCCAGGAAGACCAGCCGCATCACCAGGACCATTTCAAACTGTTGTGCCATCAGACCAGTCAGCGGCCGGTCGATACGCAGGCGGCGATGCAACCAGGCTGCCAGGCGCAAGCCGATGCCCGGGCGCAGCCGGCGTTTGGCGGCGCGCAGATAGCCCAGGCGTCCGTCCGCCCGCGTCGCGTCGATGATCGCGTCGGAGGTGCGCAGCAGATGCTCCATGATGCGGTACGACACGCCGCGCTCACGAAATATCTCCAGCAGGATGGTGCGCTCCTGCGAGGCGAAGGTCAGCAGGCCGAGCCGGACACGGTCGCGATCGGTCAGCGACGCGTCGAAGGTGTTCGCAGCGGCCTCGGCTTCGATGCGGTGCGCATAGAGATCGACGACGCGCTGTTTCGCCTCCGGCAGGAAGCCGAACTCTTCGGCGGTGCTGCGCAGCCGGTCGCGCACCCCGGCGAGTTCGAGCGCAACGACCTGATGGCGCAACGCCTGGTCGATCGGCGAGAGCCGGTCGACCCCGAGCCAGTGCACCAGGATGCGCAGCGTGGTGCCGTTGACCAGCAGGGTAAAGAGAACGAAGCCGGTGGCGAGGATGGCGACGAATTGCTGCACGTCGGCGGAGACGTCGCGGTTCTCGGTCACCGCCAGGGCCATCGCCAGCGTAATGGAGCCGCGCAGCCCGCCCCACAGCATGGTCAGCTTCAACGGCAGCGGGATGCGCTGCGCCAGGCGGGTGTAGCGCAGCAGCGGCATCAGCAGAAACAGCACCGCCGCGCGCGCCGCCAGGGCGGCCGCCAGCGCGGCCGCGATCAGCAGCAGATCGCGCGGCCGCATGCCAAGCAGCAGCCTCGGCACCAGCATGGATGCCAGGACGAACACCAGGGAGGTCGCCAGGAACGCGGTCTGCGCCCAGACATCCAGCAAGTACGACCAGCTTCGCGGCCGCAGCACCGACGGGCCGATGGCGCTGAAGGTCAGCCCGGCCGAGGCGGCGGCGATCACGCCGGAAAACCCGAGGAACTGTTCGCAAACAATATAGCTCACATAGGGCAGCGCCAGGGTCAGCGTTACCTCGGCCGAGCGGCTGCCGCTGATATACGGCATCGCGGCGAGTGCCAGCCGCGCCAGGATGTGCCCGGCAGCAATGCCACCGAGGAACAGCATCGCCAGCGTCAGGCAGATCGTGCCGATACCCGACCCTGCCTGATGGGTGGTTTCCGCCAGCAGGACGGTGAACAGCGCGATGGCGGTGGCGTCGTTCAGCAGGCTCTCGCCCTCTACCAGCCGGGTCAGCCGTCCGTCTGCTCCGGTGCCGCGGAAGATGCTGATGACGGCGCTGGAATCGGTTGTGGAGATGATGGCGCCCAGCAGCAGGCAGACCATGAGGGGCTGGCCGCCGATGGGCTGCAAGGCGAAGCCGACCGCGGCGGTTGTCGCCAGCACGGCAACGACCGCCATCAGCAGCACCGGCGCGATATCGCGCGTCAGACGCCGCACGTCGATCGAGAGTGCACCCTGGAACACCAGCGCCGGCAGGAACACCAGCAGGAAAAGTTGGGCGTGCACGGGGAAGTGCGCGAAGATCACCGCCACCTGGTAAAAATCCCCGGCCGGCCCCTGGCTCAGCAGGAAGGCGGCGGCGGAGCCGATGGCGATGCCGATCAGCGCGAGCAACACGGCATCCGAGACGAGCAGGCGCCGCGCAAGCGCCTGGATGGCGCTGACGACGATCAGGATCGCCGCCACGGCCAGCATGATATCGGGCAAGCAGGAGACCTTTCCAAGCAGCCGGTGGTTTGGCGTGGCGCGGTTTGCGCCATGCCGGGCGGCGAGTCGCCCGAGAAGCCGGGCCTCGCCATCATCGACGGTTTAGCATCCCGTCATGAACACCCCGCGGGATCACAGCGCGACAGACGATGGCGTGAGCCAAGTCCGAGTCTCCGCAATGATCCGTCTCCGCCCATAGTAGCACGCCGCACCGTACCGTGTGTTTATGGATGCCGGCGCCGCGGTTATGGCGTTATGGCAGGGACGCCGGGACCATGGCATCCGCAATGCCGGCGAAAACGTCGCGGTCCGGGCGCCCGGCTATTATACCAGCCGGTGTTGACTTTGACCGGTGGGCAGGCCGCCCGTATCGTCATGGCGGGCGCAGGCCCGCCATCCACGCCCTTGGTTACATAGAGGAAAGGCGTGGATGCCGACCTCCGTCGGCATGACGTGGCGGCTGCGCCCGAGCGTCAAACTCATCGCCGGTTGCTATTACTCAGGAAGCACGGACTGATTAGTTCTTGGACGCCGGGACATCACCCCGGCCGGCGGGATGGCCGATCGGCTGGCGTGGCACGCAGCCAAGGGGAAAATGCCTTGAACGGTTCGGATTTGTTTGCACGAATGGTCGCCATGATCGGTGCCTCCGCGCTGCTGTTTCGGCGGTTGACCGGCACCACGCCTCCGCCGGCCTGGGGCGCTACGCCGGCGATACCGCCGGCAAAGTCGCAGGGTTACGTGCCAACCCTCAAGATGCCGACCGCCAGGGGATGGACAAGCGGGCAGACGCCGCTCGCTGCGCCGGGGCTTAAAGTCAATGCGTTCGCGGCCGGTCTCGATCATCCACGCTGGATCCACGTGCTGCCGAATGGCGACGTGCTCGTCGCCGAGGCTGCGATCGAAAACCGGCCTCCGAGGTCCGTCTTCGACTACGCCATGGTCAGCACCATGAAACGCGCCGCCGCCATGGGGGTCAGCGCGAACCGTATCACGCTGCTGCGCGACGCGGATCGGGACGGGGTGGCCGAAATCCGTGAGACATTCCTGGAAGGACTTAACCAGCCGTTCGGCATGGCTCTGCTGGGCGATACGTTCTACGTCGGCAACACCGACGGCATCGTCGCCTTTCCCTACGCGGCCGGCTCGACCCGGATCACCGCGCCGGGACGGAAGCTGGTCACATTCAAGCCGGACGGGCATTGGACGCGCAGCCTGCTGCCGAGCCGCGACGGGACGAAACTCTTTGCCGGTGTCGGCTCGCTGACCAATATTGGCGGCGAGGGCATGGCGGTCGAGCAGGGCCGCGCCGCCATCCATGAACTCGATCTCGCCAGTGGCGCGAGCCGCATCGTCGCGTCCGGATTGCGCAACCCCGTGGGAATGGCCTTCGAGCCCTCCACCGGTGTGCTCTGGACCGTGGTCAATGAGCGCGATGGCCTGGGGGACGAGACGCCTCCCGACTACCTGACCTCGGTGCGCGACGGGGGATTCTACGGTTGGCCGTATTGCTACTGGGGTCAGACGGTGGATGACCGGGTGCCGCAGGATACGGCCGCGGTCGCAACGGCCATCGAACCGGACTATGCGCTGGGCGGCCACACGGCGTCGCTGGGCCTGTGCTGGCTGCCGGCCGGGACGCTGCCGGGCTTTCCGGACGGCATGGCGATCGGGCAGCATGGCTCGTGGAATCGCAGCACGCTGAGCGGTTACAAGGTGGTTTTCGTGCCGTTCGCCGACGGACGCCCGGTCGGTCCGCCACGCGATATACTGACCGGATTCCTCGCTCCGGATGAGCGGGAGTCCTACGGCCGGCCGGTCGGGGTGGAGATCGGCCCGGACGGCTCGGTGCTGGTGGCTGACGACGTGGGCGACGTGATCTGGCGGGTGACGGGCGAGGGCTGAGCGGAATCTGCCAGACGGCCGGCCTGGTCTTGTCAGGACTACAACAGTGCGCTGTGAGGCGGTTGGCTGTATTGGCAAGTACGCCAGCCGCCGTACACAAGTGCGGGGCCGTGCATCGCGGCAATCCACTGCCTGCCGGACCGGCGGCCGGAAAGCCGCCGTCGCGGGCATGCCGGCAAGCGAAAGCGTGGGCGCTATTGCCCCCGGTAGATAGCGCGATTGTCAATCAAAACCGTCTTTCGTTTGCAGACGCGCTCAGGACAGTCGCGGGTGTACCATACTCGCAATGGGCCCCGTTCCAGCTAGTTGAGTCATTTGGCCATGGCACAGCCAGGAGTCGTTAATTCGGATGCGCCGCGCCGCATCACGGGAAGGTCGGGCGTGGGAAATTCCCGGCCTATCGTCCGATCTACGCAATGTTATTTGCGCGTCTTAGGATCGGCCATTTAACCATGGTCTCGAACAGCCGGTTTTATCAGGGACATCCCACGTTGATCATAGATGCAAACAATGTGCCTCGCCGCACGACGTTGGACGCCGACATCTGCATCATCGGGGCCGGCCCGGCGGGAATCAGCCTGGCGCGGGAGTTCGACAACAAGCCGTTCCGCGTCATCCTGCTTGAATCCGGGGGACTGAAGCGCAACCGCGCCGGGCAGGCGCTCTACAAGGGTGAGAACATCGGCCTTCATTATGAAGACCTGGACCAGGCCCGGTCGCGCTATTTCGGCGGTAGTTCGAACTGCTGGGGCGGGTTCTGCCGCCCGCTCGACGCGCACGACTTCGAGGTGCGGGACTGGGTGCCGAACAGCGGTTGGCCGATCAAGCGCCCCGAGCTGATGCCGTACTACAAGCGGGCGCATGATTTGCTCCAACTCGGTCCGTTTGAATACGACCCGCAGGTGTGGGAAAGCTGGATCGGCCGGAAGGACGCCCGGTTGCTGCCGCTGCCGCATGAGCGGGCGATGAACATCATTTCGCAGCTCAGCCCGCCCACGCGTTTCGGGCGGCACTACCGGGATGAGATACTGCAGTCGCGCAACGTGGTGACCTATCTCGGCGCCAACGTGACGGAGATCGAAACACCCGGCAATGGCGCGCAGGTCTCCTCGGTCCGCGTCCGCACCCTGGCCGGCGGGACGTTCCAGGTCACCGCCCGCACCTATATTCTGGCGACCGGCGGCATCGAGACGCCGCGCCTGCTGCTCGCCTCGAACCGCTATCAGCCGCGCGGAATCGGCAACCAGCACGATCTGGTCGGACGGTACTTCATGGACCATCCGCGCCTGCGCAGCGGCGCGATCCTGTTCCGCGATCCGGCGGCCAACAGCGCGATCTATGATCTGCACTTCACGCTTCCGGGAGGCGTCACCGCCCGGGGCGTCAAAATCGCGGCCTATTTCGGCCTGACGCCGGAGACGCAGCGCCGGGAGCGCATTGCCAATACCCGCTGCTATGCGGTGTCACGCTTTGTCGGCGACGATCCCGCCGCCTACACCGCGGTCAGTCATATCCGCCAGGCCGTACACGGCGCCGGCTCCCTGCTGGATCGCTCGCGGGCGGACATCTTCAATATGGTCAAGCAGTTGCCGAGCGTGGCCGTGCTGGCGGCCGGACTCAAGCTCAGGCTGCCGTTCCTGGCGCGCGGCTACGCGCTGGAAACCGTTGTGGAGCCGACGCCACTGCCGGACAGCCGGGTTACCCTCGGCCACGGACGCGACGGTCTCGGCATGCCCCGGGTGAAGGTCGAATGGCGGCTGGGTGACCTGGAAAAGCGCACCATCCGGCGCACGCAGGAGATCCTGCGTGAGGAAATCGCCTGTGCCGGCAGCGGCGTGGTCAGCGTGGACGCTCCCGGCCAGGACGAGGAGTGGCCGGACACCTTGCGCGGCTGCTGGCACCATATGGGCACGGCGCGCATGGCCGATGATCCGCGCTCCGGGGTGGTCGATGCGCAATGCCGGGTGCATGGGATGGAGAACCTGTTCATCGCCGGCAGCTCGATCTTTCCGACCTGCGGCTCCGACATGCCGACGATCACCATCGTGGCGCTTGCTCTCCGTCTCGCGGACCATATCAAGGGTCTTTACGCCCGGCAGCCACAAACCGAAATCGGTCGGGTGGAGCAGCCGGAGGCCTTAAAGGTGTGCTGAACCGCCGCCGATACGACTGGACGTATCCTGCGCGGTACGGGACGCTCGTTCCTGCAATAACAGGAGGTCGCGATCATGACGCAACGCGCTGCGATGCACATGCCCGAAGCCGCAGGGTGCCCATGCGGGGCTTGCCGGCGGCCCGGCGCGATTGCCATGACCCGGCGGAGCCTGCTGTCCCGCGGCCTCGTCGCCACCGCGGCCGCCGGATTCCTGACCGGCGCGGCGGCCGGTAGCGCCCGGGCTCGGACGGATATCACGCCCGATGCGGCGCTGGAGCGGCTGATGGCAGGCAACCGCCGCTTCGTCGCGGGCAAACTTGACTCGTTTCAGGAGGACCTGGACATCCTGAAGCAAAACAACATTGCGGGGCAGGAGCCTTTCGCGGCCGTGCTATCCTGCGCCGATTCGCGGGTTCCGGTCGAACTGGCTTTCGACCAGAGCATCGGCCATGTCTTTGTTGCCCGGGTCGCGGGAAACATCTGCACGCCGGAAATCATCGCCAGTCTGGAATATGGCGTCGCGGTGCTGGGAACCGCCGTGATTCTGGTCCTGGGGCATAGCGCCTGTGGAGCGGTGAAGGCGACATTGTCCGCTAAAGCAGTGCCCGGTCAGATCAGTGCGCTCTATGCGCCGATAAGCCGAGCGGTCGAGGTGGCCGGGCCGGATCTCGAGTCAACAATCAAAGCCAACGCGAAGATCCAAGCCGATATTTTGCGTACGGCATCGCCGGTGGTGGCTGAATACGCAGGCAAGGGGCAGGTGCAGGTGGTAGCCGGCTATTACGACATCGGCAGCGGTGTCGTAACGATCCTGAACTAAAGCATTTTCAGGCTGACCGGGATCGTGGAAGCAAACTTAATCGTCATGGCCCGGACAAGCCGGACAAGCCGGGCCGTGACGCGTTGGGCGAATGCTGCCTCACTCAACGGCTCAGAACAAAGCGGCCGCCACGAAGTAACACCCCGCGGCCACCAGCGCCGAAGCCGGCAAGGTGATCGCCCATGCCACGACGATGCTGCGCGCAATGCCCCAGCGCACCGCCGAGGCCCGCCGCGCCGCGCCAACGCCGACGATCGAGCCGGTGATGGTGTGGGTCGTCGATACCGGGATGCCAAGCCAAGTGGCGCCGAACAGCGCCAGCGCCCCGCCGCTTTCGGCGCAAAACCCCTGCATCGGGGTCAGGTGGGTAATCCGGACGCCGACGGTGCGGACGATGCGCCAGCCGCCGAATAACGTCCCCAAAGCCATGGCGCTTTGGCAGCTCAGCACCACCCACAGCGGCACGTCGAACCCGCCGGATAGGCGCCCCTGCGAATACAGCAGCACCGTGATGATCCCCATCGTCTTCTGCGCATCATTGCCGCCATGCGCCAGGCTGAGCGCGGAGGACGACACGAACTGCAGCACCCGGAACCGGCGATCGATCACGAACGGCGTGGACCGCACAGCCAGCCAGGAGACGGCGAGCACCAAGGTCATCGCCAGCAGCAGCCCCATCAGTGGCGACAAGACGATGGCCGAACCGATCGTCGCCAGGCCACCCCAGACCACCGCGGACACACCGCCCTTGGCGATGCCGGCACCGACCAACCCGCCGACAAGCGCATGGCTGCTGCTGGACGGGATCCCGAGCCACCATGTCAGCACGTTCCAGACGATGGCACCCGACAGCGCGCCGAACACCACCAGCGGATCGACCAGCGCCGGATGCACCACGCCGCTGCTGATCGTCGAGGCGACATGCAGCCCGAACACCGTGAACGCGATAAAGTTGAAGAACGCCGCCCACAGCACGGCGGTGAACGGCCGCAACACCCGGGTGGCAACCACCGTCGCGATCGAGTTGGCGCTGTCATGCAGCCCGTTCAGGAAGTCGAACAGCAGGGCCACGCCAACCAGGCCGGCGAGCGCGGGCGTGCCGATAAGGAAACTGTCCACGGCGGCGGTCAGACCTGCTCGACCACGATGCCGTCGATGACGTCCACGACGTCCTCGCAGCGGTCCACCACCGCCTCGACCAGGTCGTAGACCTTCTCGACCGTCAGCTTGTAGCCGGCGGAGCCTTCGCTGGCGAACAGCTTGCGCAGGCCGCGGTCGAGCAATTGGTCGCCTTCTTCCTCGATGTGGCGGACGGCGACGGACATTGCGCTCAGCCGCTCCACATTGCGGTCGATCGACGCCAGCAGGGGCATGCCGTCGCGCAGGGCGGTGGCCTGGCGGACGATGCAGTCGGCCATGCCGTGCATCTCCGGCGTGAAGCCGACGCCGTAGCGCAGCATGCGGCGGCCGGTGTCCTTCATCAGGTCGATCGTGTCGTCCAGCGCGCTGATCAGGTCGAGGATCTGCGAGCGGTCAAACGGGGTGACAAAGGTGCGATGGATCGCCAGCACCGTCTCGCGCGTCACCTTGTCGGCGGCGTGTTCCAGGCGATTGATCTCCGCAGCGTGCTGCTCGGCCTTGCCGTCGCCGGACATCAGTGCGCGGAACTCCTCGGCGGCCGGGACGATCAGCGCGGAGTGCTCGCAGAAGCGTTCGATGAACCGTTCGTCACGCGGCAGCATGGACCGGAAGGCCCGGATCAGGATGTTGCCCCGCTTCATGATTTGCCCCGTTCCGCCAGATTCCGTGCGGCCCGCAGAATCGCGGCGAGTTCCGGCTCGTCAACCAGTTCCGCCGCCTGCTCCGGGCTGAGCCAGCGCGTCCTGCGCTGATCCTGCTCCGGCCAGCTGTCGTGCTGCCGTTCGACGTGCAGCAGGAAAACCTTGACCCTGATCCTGATCTCGCCGCACTCCAGCCGTTTGGCGTAGTGATAGAGGCCGACGGGGCCGGGCGGCCGGATGCTGCCTTCGATGCCGGCTTCTTCATAAGCCTCACGCGCAGCGGCGGCGCGAGGCGTCAATCTCCGTCCAGGCCATCCCTTCGGGATGATCCATCTACCGGTATCGCGTGACGTTAGCAGCAGAACCTCCAGATCTCCGCCCTCCTTAACGCGGATCGGCAGGGCGGCATACTGTTGCTTCCCGGGCGCTTGCTTGGTCTTCTTCGCCGGCTTCAACTTCGACATTCTGGCGCCTGCACCCCGCTTGGAATGGCGTCGGAAGGGGTGTGCATACCCGAACCTTGGCCCGGCAGCAGCATGTAGCGCATCGCGGTTGAATCGCGAGACAAACTGTTCCGAAATTGATGCCGAGGTGGTGAGACATGGTCGGGCGATCTCTGCCGTCATGGTGGCCGAAGGGCCACCATCCACGCCTTCGCTTGTGCGGGCAAAGGCGTGTATGCCGACCTGCGTCGGCATGACGAGGCGGCGGGCCGAAGAGCCGATCTCGCGTCGATGGATGTTACCCCGCCCGCTTCGTCCGCAGCCCGGCCAGCCGCAAGACGACCCCCTCGGGATTCGTCCGGCTGGGCACCCGCTCCACCTCCATCGCCCAGTCTTTTTCCGCCGCCGCCAGTTCCTCCTCCGCCTTGGCGCCTTTCAGCAGCAGGCAGACACCGTCATCCGTCAGCAGCCGGGCCGCCAGCGGCAGCAGGCGGGGCAGGGGGGCGAGGGCGCGCGCGGTGATCAGAGGCGCGGCGGGCACGGCGGCATCCTCGATGCGGCAACAATGCACCGTGGCGGGGGCGCCGGTTTCCAGCACGGCAGTGCGGAGAAACGATGCTTTGCGCCGGTCCGACTCGACCAGGTCGAACGGCACGCCGGTGGCGATCGCTAGCACCAGGCCCGGGAAACCGCCGCCGGTGCCGAGATCGATGCCGCGCGCCACGCCCGCGGGCATCAGCGGCACAAGCTGCAGTGAGTCGGCGATATGCCGTTCCCACAGCACGTCGGCGTCGCGCGGCGCAATCAGGTTCAACGAGGCGTTCCAGCGCAGCAGCAGGTCCGCAAACGCCTGCAACCGGGCGTCCGCGGTCATTGCGTCTGCACTTCCACCGTGACGTGCGACAATGACGGAAAATGGCGCAGGCGCCGGTGGTAGTCCTCCGGCCGGCGGTCCTTGCCGGTCGCCACCGACAGCACCGCGCCGAGATGGCCCGGCCCGAGGCGCCAGACATGCAGGTCGGTCAGGCGGTCGCCGTCCGACTCGATTTCCTGCCGCAGCCGGCTGGTCAGGCGCGGGTCCGGGTTCATGTCGAGCAGAATGCGGCCGGTGTCGCGCACCAGACCCCAGGCCCAGCTTGCGATCACACAGGCGCCGATGATGCCGGCCAGCGGGTCCATCCACAGCCAGCCGAACGCCCGCGCCAGCAGCAGCCCGACAATCACCAGCACGGACACGGCGGCATCCGCCATGACGTGGACGACGGCGGCGCGCATGTTGTTGTCGCGGTGGGATGCATGGCCGTGGTCATGCTCCTCGAACACCGCGGCCGCAGTCGCCGCGCCGTGCCGGAGTTGCACCGTGAATTCGTGCGGCTCGGGGATTTCGTCGATGCTCTCCAGGGCGCCCCCAATGGAGCGGAAAGCGAAGGTGTGGCGGGCACCGCCGGGGCGGACGGTTTCTGCGCTCAGGGCCGCGGCTTGGATATCGGCGCGCACACGGAAGCGGGGCGGCACGCCGTCTTCGTAAATCTCCAGCGTGACGGGCACGCCGCCGAGTTCGACGGTCTGCGCTTCAGCGTCGTGGCTGTGCCCGTGATCATGATGGTGGTGATGGCCGCCGCTGAGCAGCCAGGCGCTGGCCACGTTCACGCCCAGCCCGAGCGCCGCGATCGGGATCGCCTCGGCAAACGCGATTGGCACCGGCGCCAGCAAGCGGGTTACCGCCTCCCAGCCGATAAGCAGCGCGATCATCGCCAGCACGATGGCGCTGGTGAACCCGGCGAGGTCGCCCAGCTTGCCGGTGCCGAAGGTGAAGCGCGCATCCGTCGCATGGCGGCGGGCGTAGCTGTAGGCCAGCGCCGACAGCAGCAGCGCGCCGGCATGCGTGCTCATGTGCAGCCCGTCGGCGACCAGCGCGATGGAGCCGAACAGCAGGCCGCCGACGATCTCGAGCGCCATCATCGCGCCGCACAGCCAGATCACCCACCAGGTGCGTTTCTCGGCATGTTCGTGGCCTTCGCCCAGGAAGACGTGGCTGTGGTTTTCCATGTGCTTTCCTATTTCAGATAGGTGCGGACGACTTCGAGCAACTGCTCCACAGCATCGCTGTTCAGCGATCCCGGATGGGCATCGGTATCGACGAGGTGGGTGCGGACGTGGTCCTCGACGACCTCGGCCATCAGCCCGGCCATGGCACCGCGGGCCCCCGCGATCAGGTGCATGACCTGCTCGCAGCCGGACTCGCTGTCGAGGGCGCGCTCGATCGCCTCGATCTGGCCGCGGATGCGGCGGACACGGGCGAGGAGCTTCTGCTTTTCCCGGATCGTGTGGGTCATGGATAGGGGGGTATGCTATTTCGTTCCCGGGCGGCAAGTGACCATTTTCCCGACACCGCCTTTGATGCCGCGCGGCAAGATGGCGATATCGCACGTCAGCCGAGCAGAACCAACATGGAAAGATCCGTTTTCCTGCAGCGCAAGCTTTGGGTGCGAAACAGTATAGCGGGCGGAGCGATGTATGCATTCAACGCGACATGGAAAACCGGCGCCATGGCCCTTATGATCATGGCGATACCGCCGATCGGCGCCTGTGCCGGGGAACCGCAGTCGCCGTATGACGTCTGTATGGCCAGCGCTCAAAACAGCATGGCCTATCGAGAATGCGGCGCAGCCGAAATCGCACGGCAGGATCGGCTGCTCAACGATGCCTGGCGGCGTTTGGCTGAAAGCCTGAAATCCGAGAGCGACGATGCGTATAGGGCGCTGCTCGATGAGCAACGCAAATGGAATGCCTTCAAGGAATCGGCTTGTTTATACTATTATAAAGGATTTGGATCACTCGGTACTTCAGTTCAATACCCGGCCTGCCTCATCGGCATCCTGAAGCAACGGACTGAGTATCTTACGCGATTTTATTTGGAACAGACGGGCAAGCAGTAAACGACGGCGCGTTCAAGGCACCTCGAGCGATGGCGATCCGGCAACCGCGCACTCGCTGCCCCTCAAAACCGGAAATAAATGAACGGCACGGCAATATCCGTGCGCGAGAACAACTCGAGCACCAGCAAAGCCAGCGCCAGCGCGGACGAAACCTTCATCACGCCGAGCATGCCCCTGGTGTCGCTCAACCAGTACTGTAACCGGCGGCGGCGATCCGCCAACAGCCAAAGCCCGGAAGCCGCAAGCAGCACCAGGAAGTTTGCCGGTGTTGCGGCCGTGACGTCCCAGCCGCCGCCGAACAGGTCCCCGAACACACGCCACGTGGTGGCAAAATCCGGCGCACGGAACATCACCCAACCCAAGGTCACCAGGATAAACGTCAGGCAGGCCGAAGCCGCCCGGCCAGCCCATCCCGACGCCGCATCCCCGCGCATCCGCCGCCACAGCCGGTGCAGCGCCAGCAAGACGCCATGGTAGAGTCCCCACACCGCGAAATTCCAGCTCGCGCCGTGCCAGATCCCGCCAAGCCCCATGGTGATCAGCAGGTTTACATAGGTCCGCACATCGCCTCGGCGATTGCCGCCGAGAGGAATGTACAGATAGTCGCGCAGCCAGGTCGAAAGCGAAATATGCCAGCGGCGCCAGAATTCGGCGATGTCCCGCGCCAGATACGGGCGCTCGAAGTTCGGCGGAAACTCGTAGCCCAGCAACCGGGCGCAACCGCGCGCGATATCGGTATAGCCGGCGAAATCGAAGTATATCTGCATCGAGAACGCCAGCGTGCCAACCCAGGCGGCCGCCGCTCCGCCATGGCCGATGGACCCGTCGAAATAGCCGTTGGCGATGACGGCGAAATTGTCGGCGAACACGGTCTTCTTGATCAGGCCTTTGACGATCTGCACCATGCCCCACGCCAACGCCTCGCCCGACAGCGCCCGCCGCGCTTCCAACTGCGGAAAAAAATGCGCCGGCCGGATAATCGGCCCCGCAACAAGATGCGGAAAGAACGAGATGAACAGCGCGAAGCCGAGAAGATCATGCCGTGCTCGCACCGCGCCCCGGAAGACGTCCACATTGTAGGAAATCGCCTCGAACGTGTAAAACGAAACAGCGACCGGCAGAACGATGCTCAACGCCCAGGCATCCACCTGCAGGTGAAGCAGGTTGGTCACCGTGCCCAAAACAAACCCGTAATACTTGAAAAAGCCGAGCACGCCGAGATTGGCGACGACGGCCAATGTCAGCACGGCCCGCTGCCGCCATCCGCGCCAGTTGCCGATGGCAAGTCCGGTGCCGAAGTTGCAGACGACACAGGCGCCGAGCAGCAGCATCAGCGACGGATTCCATAGCCCGTAAAACCCGAAACTCGCCACCGCCAGAACCGCCTGCGTCCATCTCGCCGGCAGGCTATAGACAGCTGTCATGACAGCGGCAAAAAATATCCAGAATGCAAACGAGTTGAACAGCATGACGGCGGCCAGGCTTATCCGGCCGATCGTATCGCTTTTGCGATTCCGGCCGAAAAGAGGGATCGCCCGGCACGGTTCATGTGCAGCGCGTCGAAGAAAAACTCCGGCCGCTCCAGGTCGTCGAAGGTCGCCGCCGGCAGCAAGACGATCCGCCCGGCGCGCGCGAGTTCCGCCACCACCCCCGTCGGCTCGTCGTCCGCATCGGCCAAGGCGTGCAGCGGTCCGCGCGGGATCCGAAACACATACAGCGTCGCCCCCGCCTGCCGGCACAGTTCGGCGATTCCCCCAAGCCATTCCTGCCGGTAGGCAACCGCAACCTGATTGTCGGGAGGCCGCCCGCCAAACTGCCGGAGACCCGCCATGTAGGGTGCGATCGAGGCGTCAGCCGGCACGTTCCGCCCCGGCGGCATGCTCAGTTGACCGGTCTGAAGGTCCCATGTCAGACCCGCCAGGGAGGTATCCCGGCCCGGATACGCCGCAATCCAGGCGGGACCATACGCCCGCCAGGCAAGCACGTCGCGGATGCGCCGCTCCGGGGCACGCAGGAAATCCTGCACATCGTTCTTGTAGAACCAGCCCCGGAACGCAATCGCCTCGACCGCTTCGATGCGTGCCGGGGCGGAGACGAAGGATTCCGGAAAGTCGACGATGTCACCGGGCGACAGCAGCGGATGCACGAACACGATATCCGGCCGCCAATCGGCCGTGTTTTCCGGATCGTTGTCGTGGTAGGACGTCAGCATGATGGCGACCCCGGCCACCTTCCGGCCGTCGGCAAAAACCCGGCGCAGCATGTAATACCATACCCGCGGCGGCGATCCCGCCACCGCTGCGTTGACGAAGTTGGTGGCGGACCCGAGCCGGCGGGCTTCCAGGGTCGCCAGTTCCGCCGAAAATCCTTCGCCAACACGCGAATCGCCCATGACCACGATCGCCGAACGATCCTGCGGGCCGACCGCAACCCGCTCCAGGGCCTGCGCCATAGAGCCCAGTCCGGATGTCGGAGCCACCCACCGGAAGTAAAGCGCACTACCGAATACCGTGCGGTCGATGGCAAGGAAAAGCGCTATCCCGGCCAGGATCGCCATGGCCAAGCGCAGCAGTCCGGATGTATCGCTCCGCCCCGCCGCCGCCATCTCCTGGTTAAGCAGTGCCACTACTGTGAATGGTCCTTCCGGTTAAAGTCCGATTAACCGGAGCGGCGGTTCGCCGCAAGCATTCCGTCGATTTTACCCGACACTATTCGCCGGAGCCTGACCCGCCAGGATCGCCGCCATGCCCGACAGCACGACGCGGCCCATGGCTTCGCGGGTTTCGATCGTGGCACTGCCCAGATGCGGCAGCAGAAAGACATTCTCCAGCGACAGGTAGCCGGGATCGACGCTCGGTTCGCCGTTGTAGACATCCAGTCCGGCCGCCGCGACATGCCCGATGCGCAATGCGGCAATCAGCGCCGTGTCGTCAATCAACGAACCGCGCGCGGCATTCACCACGATAGCACCCTGCGGCAGCCTGGCGATCCGGTCGATGTTGAGCCAGTGCCGCGTCGCCTCGCCGCCGGGCGCGTTCAGCGACAGCACCTCGCATACCGGCAGGAAGCTGTCGTCGTTGTCGTGATAGAACGCCCCTTGCTCGAGGTCCCGCGGCAGGCGGGCCTGATCGCGGTAGTGGACCTCCATGCCGAAGCCCCGCGCCATGCGGGCGATTTCGCGGCCGATGCGGCCCATGCCGAAAATGCCGAGCCGCCGCCCGGACACCTGCGTCCCGAGCAACTGCGTCGGCGCCCAGCCCTGCCATCCGCCGGACCGCAGCAGCCGCTCGCCCTCACCGGCCCGCCGCGCCGCCGCCAGGATCAGCAGCATGGCGCATTCGGCGGTGGCCACGCTCAGCACGTCCGGCGTGTTGCAGACCTTGATTCCGCGCGCCCGCGCCGCATCCATGTTGATGTGGTCATAGCCGACACTGAAGGTGCCGATGACCTTCACCGTCTCGGGCAGGGCGGCGATGACCTCATCGTCCAGCACGTCGCCGGGGCAGCAGAGGATGGCATCGGCTCCGGCCGCCCGCGCCAGAAGGTCCGGGATCGCGACGTCCGATGGCGTCAGCCGCGCATCGAAATCCCGCGCCGCCAGAGCCTCGATCGAGGCCGGCAGGCGCCGGGTCACGAACAGCACCGGTTTCGTCATGTTCACATACTCCATAGCGGGTCGATGGCGGGTTGCCCGGACAATACGGCGGCAATGTTGTCCAACGCGCGGAACCCCATCGCGTCGCGAGTCTCACGCGACGCGCTGCCGACATGCGGCGATAAGACCACATTGTCCAACGCGGCGAAGCGCAGGTCGAACGCCGGTTCGTCCCGGAACACGTCCAGCCCGGCGGCGAACAGTTTGCCGGATGTCAGCGCGTCGAACAGCGCATCCTCATCGATCAATGATCCGCGTGCGACGTTCACCAGAACCGCGCCGTCCGGAAGCAGCGACAGGGCGCGGGCGTCGATCATCCGGTCGGTTGCGGCACCGCCCGGGGCGTGAACGGAGAGGAAGTCGCACTGCGGCAGCATGGCATGAAAGTCCGGGAAATAGCTGGCGCCGCGTTCCTGCTCCGGCGGCAGCCGGGTGCGGCCGTGATACAGCACGGTCATGTCGAAGCCGCGGGCGCGCCGGGCGAAGGCCTGGCCGATGCGGCCCATCCCGAGGATGCCGACGCGCTTGCCGCTGACGCGCACGCCGAGCAGATCGCCCTGGCCGATGCGGTAGCGCCAGCCCCGGCGCATGATCCGATCATACTCGATGCCGCGCCGAGCGGCCGCGAGCAGCAGCATCATCGCATGATCAGCGGTGCAGTCGTCCAGGACGCCCGGCGTATTGGTCACGGCGATGCCGCGCGCCCGGGCCGCTGCGACGTCGATATGGTCGTGGCCGACGCTGATCGTCGCGCCGACGCGGACCGAGTCCGGCAGCCCGGCGATGGCGGCGGCGGATAGCGGCAGGGTGTTGGTGAACAGGATGGCCTCGGCACGATGACGGACGGCGGCCTCGGTGACCTCCGCCACCGTCATGTCGCCGGGGCCGGGGAGGACGATCGCATCGAACTCGGCGCGTGCGCGTGCAATGACGGCGGTTGTGGTCAAACAGGCCAGCACCAGCCTCGGCTTCATCCCGTTATCTCCCGGTGATCGCGGCCGCCTATAGGACCAGCGAGACCGCGCGGGCACAAGATGGCCGCCCCCGTTAAGGCGACGCTCAAGAATAAGCGAATCGGTCGGCTGACTTTACTCCGTCATGGCCCGGCCTGTCCGGGCCACCTGTCGCGGCAAGGTGCGGTTATAGGTGGCCCGGACGAGCCGGGCCATGACGATGGGCTGAAGCGGCAATTCTTGGGCGTCACCTAAGGGCTGGCCGGCGAACCTAAGCGGCCGCCGCGCTTTCGAGATAGACGCTGTTGGTGATTTGGCGGATTCGATCAAAGTCCCGACGCAGCGCGGTTTCATCGCCGATCGGCCCGGCCTGCAGGATCTGCCACAGGCGGATCGCCAATGGACCGGCAGGCTCGGTTGCCACGCCGCTGATCGGATCGAAGCGGTGCAGCGCCGGATCGAGGAAGGCTTCGACGTCCCGCGCCACCGACTCCGCGGTGTTCGGCCAGGTCAGATCGAGCGCGACGGCGATCCTGGCCTGCAGGCTTTGCCAATCCTCCAGCAACTCGTTGTAGCCGACCCACACCCGGGGATACCGGCGTGTCCAGCCTTCGGCCTCGAGCATGTTGCGGATCCAGATGCGTTCCCCGTATCGCGACTCGATGCCGCTTCGCCGCTGCAGCGACTCCATCATCTCGCTCGGGTGACGTATCGGCATGACGACGCGGGGCTGGTAGCCCAGACGGTTGAGCGCCGCCAGATATAACGGGGCCAGCCGACAAAGCCGCGGGTCCTTGATCGCGATCAGCGGCGCATCCCGGTATTCGTTGGCGACCAGCGCGGCGGCACGCTCAACGTACGCCGCCGCTTCCGCGCTGTCGAACCATTCCACCGGAAACGGCCTGCTGTCGTACTGGTCACGCCCGTTCAGCCTGAGAATGTCTTCGTTGAGTTCAACCAGTCTAAGAGGTTCCCAGTAGCCGCGCTCGTTGTCGCAGTCGGCCGGCGTGACCTCCTGCGGAACCGCGGCCCCGAGCATGTTCAGAACCCGGGTCAGGTCGGAGGTGCCGGAGCGGCCGACCCCCATGATCAAAAGTGCGATCTTTTGAGATGACTGCGACTGCGATTCCAGTGTGTGGCTCATCGAAAGTCCTTCAGGCAGGGAGCAGCTTTAGCCCATGTAGAAATACTGAGATAATAATGATATTATAATATTTCAGATCATGTGTATTCACAAAAATGTGATTAGGTGGGCGGCCACCCGTCTCGCCGCGCGGGACCTGTCCCATCGGGCGGTGATTGCCCGGCGTCGCCTATGGCAGGTCGATCCAGGACAAATGACCGCCCTTGCCGGCGCCGGTATCGAGAAACACCGCTTTGCCGCCGAGCAACCCATGCCGGACATAGGGCCGGCCGTCCGAGCTGCGGCGGTCGTGGCCGCAATACACCGTCAGCCCGGAGGGAATCCGGTCCACCCACCGCAGGCTTCGCTCCGGATAGCCGTCCGGCTGGATACGGCCCGTCGGCTCCCCGTACAAAGCACGCGCGACCACCCCTTGCGGGCGGTGCAGGCCGTGCTCCGGTGGCGGCTGTTCCAGCATCGCGGTGTGAAAGCCGCCGTGGACGAACAGCGAGCAGCCATGCCCAACCCACGCCGGGGCCTCGGCGATCAGCCGCATCGCCTGCTGCTTCAGGGCATCGTCCAACTGGCCGATGGTTGCCATCACGGCGGGATCGGCGCGAACGTGGTCGCCGGAGAGCACACGGGCGAGCTTGAGATCGTGATTTCCCAGGATGAAAAGGCCGCGGCCGCTCTCGACCAGTTCGAACATCATGCGCAGCGCGCGGGCGCTGTCGGGTCCATGGTCCACCAGGTCGCCAAGCTGGACGATAAATCGGTCGGTTGCGACCGCGTACGCAAAACCGGCGGCGTCCCCATGGACGTCGCCGACAACGCGGACCTTCGCACCGTGGGGTATTCCGGGCATCGTCATTGAAGTGTCAATGAGATAGGACGCCCCCGGTGTCCAGGCAACTGGCCGCGACACCTTGTGTCAGGCAGCGGAGCGGATTTGGCTATAGGCATCGAGCGCCCGTGCCCGGCCTTCCGCCAGATCGACGATCGGATAGGGATAGCTGCGCCCCAATGTCACGCCCGCGCGGCCCAGGGCCTCCGCGGGGGCTTCCCAGGGCGCGTGAACATGTCGCGAATCGACGTTCGCAAGTTCCGGCACAAACCGGCGGACGTAGTCGCCCTCCGGATCGAACTTGCGGCCCTGCAGAACAGGATTGAAAATCCGGAAATACGGCGCCGCATCGGCGCCACATCCGGCGACCCACTGCCAGTTCCCGGCGTTGCTCGCCAAATCCGCGTCCACCAGCGTGTCCCAGAACCAGGCCTCGCCGTCCTGCCAGGGGATCATCAGGTGTTTGATCAGGAAGCTGGCCACGATCATCCGCACGCGGTTGTGCATCCAGCCGATTTGCCAGAGCTGCCGCATCCCGGCATCGACAATCGGCACGCCGGTCAGGCCGCGTTGCCACGCTTTCAGCGCCGGCTTGTCGTCGCGCCAGGGCATCGCCGCGAACTCCCGCTTCAGCGGCGAGTCGGGCAGGGTGGGGTTGTGCCATAGCAGGTTGGCGCAGAACTCCCGCCACAGCAGTTCGCGGATGAAAATCTCGCGGCCCTTGCCGTTCGGACGGCGATGCGCGAGGTGCCAAAGCTGCGGCGCCGAGATCTCGCCGAAGTGCAGGTGCGGCGACAACATCGACGTGCCGTCGTCCGCCGGACGATCGCGGGCGGCGGCGTAGGCGTCGAGGCCGTGCTGGAGGAAGGCTTCGGCGCGTTCCATGGCGCCGGCTTCTCCCGGGGTCCAGGTATCGCGCAGGCCCTGCGCCCAATCCGGCCTGGAGGGCAGCAAGTCCCAGGATTGAAGCGTGTCCGAGTCCGGCAAGTCCGCGCAGCTTATGGCCTCGGGTGCCGGGGACGGTGGCTTCGGGCCGCCGAGCGCGAGGCAGGCATTGGCGAAGGGCGTGTAGACGCTATACGCGCCGCCGGATTTGGTGCGGATCGAATCCGGGTTGAACAGCGTCGTGCTGCGCATGCGGTGGAGTTTCGCGCCCGCCCGGCCGAGCGCCTCCGCCGCCGCCTGGTCTACCCGCCGCGACCATGGATCAGCAGACCCGCCGGTGAAGACGTCCGATGCCCCGGTCTGTTCGGCAAGCCCGGCGATGATCGTGACGCTGTCGCCTCGGCGCAGCACCAGATCGGCGCTACGCTGCTGCAATGACTGCCGCAGCGCGTCCAGACTGTGATGCAGCCACCAGCGGGAGGCGCCGCCGAGCTTCCAGGGGCCGGCGGCGGCATCGTCGAGAATGAAGACCGGCAGGACCGGGCGGCCGATCTCGGTGGCGGCTTGCAGGGCTGCGTGGTCGGCGAGGCGAAGGTCGTTGCGGAACCACAGGATGACGGGCGGGTCGGAGGCTTGTGTCATCGCACGCATGTGGGGCGGGTTGCGCCGCCGTCAGCGGTCACGTGCCGGGGCGCTCAGACCAGCTTTTCGACGAAGACCTTCACTTTGCCGCCGCAGGCCAGCCCGACTTCCCAGGCGCGTTCGTGGCTGACGCCGAAATCCAGCAGTTGCGGGCTGCCGGTGTCGATCGTCTTCATCGCGGCATCGGCAACCGCGCCTTCGATGCAGCCGCCGGAAACCGACCCGGCCATGCGGCCGGATTTCGTCACCGCCATCTGGCTGCCGGCGGGACGCGGCGAGCTGCCCCAGGTTTCGGTCACCGTCGCCAGCGCCACCTGCTCCCCGGCGGCGCGCCAGGTGGCGGCGGTCCCGAGGATGTCTTCGACTTCCAAAGTGCTCATGCGGTTCGTTACCTTTCAAAACGTCCGGCCGGTGGGATCAGGGTCGCTCATGCGGGGCGACGGAGTATCGCAGATCTTGGTTTCATGCCGCTCCAGCGCAACCGCGCCTTGATCCCTTCTTCGCGTCCCTGGTCATGCTCCGCCCGCCAGAGACAGGCGTACGCGATGACCAGGCCGCGCTCCGGCGACGGCAGGGCCGCGCGGACTAATCGATTTCCAGGTTCAGGTGGTCGTGCCGCGGGTCCATGCCGCCTTCGGTGATCGCGCGCAGTTCGTGCGCGGTTAGATCCTCGGTCCTGATAACGTCACGGTCACGGCGCTTGAGACGGTGGTATTTCCTCCACCGCTATCACGACCAGACGGTCCCGGCCGTTGCGGGTTATGGAGACCGGCTGCTTCAACGCCTCGTCCTCATAGCGCCCGCAATCGCGCTGGAACTCGGCGGCGGTTACGGTGAGCATATTCATAAGCTCCCGACGTTACGTTTTGTCCGTATCGTACGCAAAAAATACCGGCCCGTCACCTCGATACTGTCCCTTCAAATCGCCCGGCCGAAGCCGGTTTCAGCGGCGCCGGCCGGGACAGCAGATCGATCAGGCCGCGCAGGCTGGCCAGGTTATGCACCGGACGGAACTCATCCACATGCGGCAGCATCGCGCGGATGCCCTGTGATTTTGGTTCGAACCCGCTCCAGCGCAACAGCGGATTGAGCCAGATCAGCCGCGTGCACGATCGGTGCAGGCGATCCATGTTCTCCGCGAGCCCGTGCGCGCCGTCGCGGTCGAGGCCGTCGCTGATCAGCAGCACCACCGCGCCCTGGCCGAGCACCCGCTTCGCCCAGAGGTGGTTGAACGACGCCAAAGCCTCGCCGATACGGGTGCCACCGGACCAGTCGGGCACCGCGTGGGCGACCATCTGGAACGCGACCTCGGGATCGCGGGCGCGCAACTGGCGGGTGACGTTGGACAGGCGGGTGCCGAACAGGAAGATGTGCACCCGGTCGCGGTCATTCGTCACCGCGTGCAGGAAGTGCAGCAATATCTGCGCATACCGCGCCATCGAGCCGGAAATGTCGCACAGCACCACCAGCGGCGGCGGCCGGGTCACCCGGCGGCTGCGGGCGATGGTCACGATCTCGCCGCCCTGCCGCAGGCTGGACCGGATCGTTCGCCGCAAATCGGCCAGCGGGCCGCTCTGATCGGCGCGGGTGCGCCTTGTGCGGCGCAGATCGAGCGGCAGCACCAGGCGGCGGATCTCCTGCTTGGCGCGGGCGATCTCGTCCGCGCCCATGGCCTCGAAATCCATCTGCTGCAGGCGTTCCTGGTCGGACACCGTCAGCGTCATGTCGACGCGGGGCGGTTCGTCCTTCGGCTGCGGCGGCTTGTTGCTTTTCGACGCGAACGCTTCCGCCACGCGCCGCGCCGCCGGGGGCGGGCGGTCCGGCTTCTTGTCCTTCTGAGCGTCCAGCAGCGCCATCGCGGCGGCCTGTTCGGCGGCGGACGGGTCGCGCCAGAACAACGCGAAGGCATGGTCGAACACCTGCCGGTGCTCGTGCCGGTGGATCATCGCCGAACGCAGGGCGGTCTGCGCCTGGGTCCTGGAGCCGATGTCGATCCGGGTCAGCGCATCCTGCGCGGCGATCGATTCCGAGGGTCCGACGGGCAGCCCCGCCCGCCGCAGCAGGCGCGCGAAGTGCATCACATTGGCGGCCAGGCGGGAGGGCGTCTCAAGCTCCATAGCGCCACTGGAACCCGATGCGGTGGCTCGGCGCAAGTCCGGCGGCGGCGGAATAAGGCGCGCTCTTGAACCGCGGCCAATGGTGGTCCACATTGTAGTTATGGATAAGAACCGTCCTCCGGAACTGGAAATGACCCTCGATGGCGAGTTCGTCTCGCCACCGGTGCCGCCGGTTTCGACCCGCATCCTGTTTTGGGCCGTGGTTGTCGCAGTGATCGCGGGCGCGGCCTCGTTGGCGGCGATTGCCCTGACCCTGGCGCTGAGCATCCTGCCGGTGGCCATCGGCGCCGCAGCGGTGGCCTATATCCTGTATCGGTACAAGCTGTGGCGGGCTGGCGCTTCAATCGGCGGGCAGGATCTGCGGCGCCCGTAGACCGAATTCCGCCGCCAGCAACGCGTAGGAGCGGCGGCGCGCCTCCGGGTCGTGCAGCGTCGTCAGGATGGCGACTTCGTCCACAAGATGCTCAGCCGCCAGTGCCCGCAGCCGGCTGCCGACAGCGTCCGGCGTGCCGAACAAGGCATGTTGCCGCAGCCGATGGATCCGGGCCTTTTCGGCGTCCGAATACGGATGGGCCGACGCTTCCTCCGGTGATGGCAGGGCAGTGTAAACGCCGCGGTCGCGGCCGAGCCGCCACATTTCCCGCGATTGGAACAACCAGGCGGCCTCCTGTTGCGTTTCCGCCGCCATCGCCCAGACGCAGATCGCGGCATGCGGTTCCGGATGCCGTGCGCTCGGCCGGTAGCCGTCGCGATACGCCGCCAGCGCGTGGTCAACGCCGTGCCCGTCGGTGATGAAGTGCGCGAAGCAGTAGGGCAGGCCGAAATGCGCCGCGACCTGGGCGCCATAGTCGGAGCTGCCGAGAATCCACACCTCCGGGGTCGTCGGGCCGTTCGGCTGGGCGCGGATATCGCGGAACGGGTGGCCCTCCGTCAGTGGTTCCCCCGAGACCCAGGCCAGCAGATCGCGCACCGCGGCGGGAAACTGGTCTGCCGCCGCGTCGGCCCGCGGGTTCAGCGCGTAGGCGGTGCGCCCGTCCGATCCCGGGGCGCGGCCGAGGCCGAGATCGATCCGCCCCGGCGCGATGGCGTCCAGCACGCGGAACTGTTCCGCGACCTTCAGCGCCGAGTAATGCGGCAGCATCACACCGGCAGATCCCACGCGGATGGTTTTGGTGGTGGCGGCGATGGCGGCGATCAGGATCTCCGGCGCGGTGCCGGCCTGGCTGTCGGAATTATGGTGCTCGGCGCACCAATACCGCGCGTAGCCCAGCGCCTCGCAATGCTGCGCCAGCCGGATGCTTTCGCGAATCGAAGTGTCGGGCGATCGTCCGGAGACAACGGTGGATTGATCCAGGACCGATAGGCGAACCATGGCAGCCTCTCAGAAAGCGGTATGACCGAACATCGATCCGAGCACCACATACAGCAGACCGCCAATCAGGAAACCGACGATGGTTCCGTTCATGCGGATATACTGCAGGTCCTTGCCGATGCGCAGTTCCAGCCGGTCGGTGATCGTATCGCTATCCCAGTTGGCGACCACCTGAGCGATGAATTCGGAGATGCGGGTCTGCGCGGCGGGCAGCAGCGAGGCGATGATCTTCTCAACCGCCACCTGCAAGCGCGCCCGCGCCGTCGGGTCCTCCTCCAGGATGGTGCCCAGATTGCCCAACGCGATCTCGAGCTGCGCCACGGCGCGGCTGTTCGGTCGCGCCAGATCGTCCTCCAGCGCGTGCTTCAGGCGCGCCCAGACGTCCCACAGCCAGGTCTGCACCGTCTGATGCGCCAGCACCTTGCGGATCGCCGCACCCACCTCGGCCGCGCGGGCGGGATCGGTTTCCATGCGGTTGATTTCGCGCCGCACCCATTCGTCGAAGGCCAGGCGAAGCTCCGACCCGTCGGGGCTCATCTTGTCCAGTTCGGCATTCACCAGGCCGAGCACCCGGCGGGCGATCGAGGCGCCGAGCACCCATCCGGCCAGCCGCCCGCCCTGTTCGCGCACGCGCTCCTGGACGGCCCGGCGCAGGGCGCTTTCCCGGCCGGCCAGGGTGGTTTTCATTTGCCCGAGGATGAACCCGAACATCTCCTGATGCCGCCCGCCATCGACCAGGTTGTGCAGCGCGCGGGCCACCACTTGGCCGGCGCCGGCGCCGCCGAGGATGCGCGGCGTCATGCGGGTCATCAACCGCCGCGCCCGCCCGTCTTCGACGCTGGTCATCAGCTTCGGCAGCATGCCCGCCAGGCCGACGGCCGCCGGATGCGCCGCCGCAGGGTCCGCGAGGAAGCGGTGGACGATTCCCGGCAGGTCAAGTTTGGCCAGGACGTTGGAGACTTCGCCACTGGTGAAGACGTGATTGGCGACGAATCGGCCGAGCGCCCGGCCGAGCCGCTCGCGCTGGTTCGGGATGATGGCGGTGTGCGGAATCGGTATGCCCAAAGGGTGGCGAAACAGCGCGGTGATGGCGAACCAATCCGCGATGCCGCCGACAAAACCGGCCTTGGCAGCGGATTGCAGCAGGCCGCTCCACCAGTCCTGCGGGAGCTTGTAACTGTAAAGAGTCAGCGCCGCCATGAACACCAGAAGGCCGGTCGCGAACATCCGGTGCCGGCGAAAGGATTCCCTGGCGAGCGTATCGGGATCAGGTTCAGTCATGCCCCTCCTGTTTAGGCGCGTGCGGCTCTTCCGTCCAACCGGACGCAATGTTATACTGTAACCATGATCGATCCGTTATCCCCGACCGCCGGAGCGGCCGCCCGTCTGTATGTGGCAGGGGCGGTGCTTGCCGTGGTGTGGCTGACGGTATTGTGGGCCCTATGAAGGCGGTTCCCGCGGTCACGCTGAATCAGGTCGAACTGCGGCATGGGCGGCGGGTGATCGTGTCCGGCCTTTCCGGAACCTTCGACCCCGGCAGCCTGACCGCGCTCATCGGACCGAACGGGGCGGGGAAGACGACGTTGCTGCGCGCGTTGGCGGGTCTCCACCCGCTGGCGGCGGGCCGCATCAACAACGGCGGTCTGGAAGCCCGCGATATCGCGCTGCTGGCCCAGGGCAGCCACCTCGACCGGTCGTTCCCGATCACCTGCCTGGATGTCGTGGCGCTGGCCACAAACCGGCTGGGTCCGTTCCGCGCCGTCAGCGTCGCCCGGATGGCGGCGGCGCGCGCGGCGCTGGAGCGAGTGGGCCTGGCGGATATGGCCAACCGCCAGATCCAGGCGCTGTCGGCCGGGCAGTTCCAGCGCGTGCTGTTCGCCCGGACGATCCTGCAGGACGCCTCATTGATCCTGCTGGACGAACCGTTCACCGCCGTCGATGCCGCGACGACGCGGGTGCTGTTGTCGGTAATCGGCTCATGGCACGCCCAGGGCCGCACCGTGATCGCCGTGCTGCACGACATGGACATCGTGCGGCGGTGCTTCCCCCGCACCCTGAGCCTGACGGCGGACGGCGCCGTATGGGGCATCCAGCCCGATGCGGGGTTGCAGGCGGCCTGATGCTCGATTTTCTGCTGGAGCCGTTCGCGCTCGGCTTCATGCGCCGCGCGCTGGCGGGGTGCATCGCACTGTCCGTCGCCGCGCCGCCGTTGGGCGTGTTCCTGGTGTTGCGCCGCATGAGCCTCATGAGCGACGTGCTGCAGCATGGCGTGCTGCCCGGCATTGCCGTGGGAGCGATCTTCGCCGGGCTGTCGGTCTGGGCAATGGGGCTGGGCGGCGTGGTGGCCGGGCTGCTGGTCGCGGTACTGGCCGGCTGGCTGGCGCGGCGGACCGGCGGGCGGGAGGACAGCCAGCTTGCCGGCATGTACCTGGTGGCGCTGGCGGCCGGGGTGGCGCTGATCTCCACCCGGCACAGCATCGACCTGACGCACCTGCTGTTCGGCAATGTGCTGGCGGTGGACACGGCGGCACTGCTCGGGATGGCGGGGGTGGCGACGGTGACGTTGCCGGTGCTGGCGGTGATCTGGCGGCCGCTGGTGCTGGAGAGCCTGGACCCCGGATTCATGGCGGCGACCGCGGGGAAGGGCGGGCTCTGGCACCTCGTGTTCCTGATGCTCGTGGTGCTGTGCGTGGTGTCCGGGTTCGTCGCGCTGGGAACGCTGATGTCGGTTGGACTGATGATGCTGCCGGCGATCGCCGCACGGCATTGGTCCGATTCGCTGGCCGGCCAGGTGCGGGTGGCGGTGGCGCTGGCTTGCGTGTCGTCCGTCGGCGGGCTGGAGTTGTCGTACAATTTCGACATCCCGGCCGGCCCGGCGATCGTCTTGACAGCGGGCGGGCTGTGGATGCTCAGCCTGCTGGCGGGACTGCGCGGCAGCGTGTGGCGGGCGGCCGTTCCTCGGGCGTAACGGCGCTGTCCGGCCGGGCGCTAGACGATCGGCGTTGCGACGACGTGGCGCTGGTAGCCGTGCCGGCGGCATAGCCGATCGTGCCAGGCGCGCAGCGCGGGGAGTTCGGGACGGCTCAGGCCGAGGTAGTTCATGCCGAACCAGCGATGCGCGTGCACGCCCCAGGGAATGTCGCACAGGGTGAAGTCCGGCCCGGCGATATAGTCGTGCTGCGTCAGCCGAGCCTCCAGGATGCTCCAAACCTTGGCGGTTTCCTCGATCGCGGCGGCCACTGCCTTCAGGTCCTGCTTGTCGGGCGGGGTGCGCACCAGGCCCCAAAAGACCGCGCTCATGGGCCGGTTGAGCAGTGTCTGCTGCGCATCCATCCAGCGGTCGATGTCGGCGCGAACGTGCGGGTCCGCCGGCCAGAACGCACCGCTGCCGGCATGGACCGTGGCGAGGTAGCGCAGGATGGCGTTGCTCTCCCACAGGGAGAACGATCCCTCCTGCAATGTCGGCACCAGGCCGTTGGGATTCATCGCGCGGTATTCGTCTGTGTCGGTCTTGCCGAAGGTGCCTCCGGCATCAATGCGCTCGAACGGCAGGTCCAGTTCGACCAGGCACCAAAGCACTTTCATGACGTTGCTGGACGTGGTGCGGCCCCAGACGATGCGGTGCGAGGTGTCAGTCATGGTTTCCTCCGGTCTGATCGCAATCGCTGTATTCCGACGATTCCAGCTTAATCGGACCGACACCAACCGGCAACTTGCACGAACCGCACAGCCGGGGCACACGGACACCATGTACCGCCATGCAGCTCGCCGCGCGCCGCCGCGGTCTTTGGCCGTCCTGATCGCCCTTGCGGCGGCGGCGGCGCTCGGTGCCGCCTATGCCGCCGAAACTTGGGGCGGACTCGTCCCCTGCGCGCTGTGCCTGCTGGAGCGCTGGCCGTATCGCATCGTCGTCGTCCTCGGCCTGGTCGCCGCCATCGCCCCGCGCGGCCTGGTCAAGCCGTTGCTGATCGCGGCGATCACGTGCCTGTTTGCCGATGCCGCGATCGCGGCCGTGCATGTCGGGGTGGAGCTGCAATGGTGGCCGAGCCCGCTGCCGGAATGCGCCGCGCCGCATTTCTCCGGCGGGTCTATCGCGGATCGCCTCGCCGCCATGCCGTCGCGGCCTGCCAAACCGTGCGACGAGCCGACGTTCCTGATCCCCGGCGTGCCGCTGTCCATCGCGGCGCTGAATATGCTGTTCGCCCTGGTTTTATTCGCCGGCAGCGCCATTTTGCTTGGGCAAAGGAGATCCTCCAGACGATGACCCACGCAACCGCCGAACTCCCGGGCGACCTGAGCCCCCGGGCGCGCACCGAGCGCATGATCCGGGTGGACCATGCCGGCGAATACGGCGCGGCGCGGATCTATGCCGGCCAGCTTGCCGTGCTCGGCCGCGGCAGCAAGGGCGACCTGCTGCGCCATATGGAGGCGCAGGAGCAGGAGCATCTGCGCACCTTCAAGGATCTGATCGCGGACCGCCGGGTACGGCCGACGGCGCTGCTGCCGCTGTGGCACCTGGCCGGCTTCGCGCTGGGTGCGGTGACCGCGGCGCTGGGGGAGAAGGCGGCGATGGCCTGCACCGTGGCGGTGGAGGAAACCATCGACGCCCACTACAGCGGGCAGATCGAGACCATCGGCCCCGGCGAGGCGGACCTGCAGGACACGCTGCAGCGGTTCCGCGCCGAGGAACTGGAGCATCGCGATATCGGCCTGGCCAACGGCGCTGAACAGGCTCCGGGCTATCGGCTGCTGTCGCGGGTAATCAAGGCCGGTTGCCGGGCCGCGATTGCGGTCAGCGAGCGGGTATAGCACCGGCCGCTTTGAGTTTGACAAATAGGCACGGTCGCCAACACCGTCATGGCGGGCGCAGGCCCGGTGGGCGCTAAATCGTGCTGCGGCGGCTCCGTTAGTCCCCCGTCATGGTGCGCGAAGGCGCGCCATCCACGCCTTGCGGTGCGGGCTTAGGGAAAGGCGTGGGTGGCGGGCGCAGGCGCCATAGGCGTTAAATTAGTCGGCCAGCGGCGTGCGTTCCCTTTGTGTCATGGCCGGGCTCGGCCCGGCCATCCACGACTTTGCTGCCACAAACGACCGCAAGTCGTGGATGGCCGGACCAAGTCCGGCCATGACACGGGGGCGGAACCGCCTGTTTTGGTACTACCGGGCGAAGACATGCCCTCAAGGCCGGCCGGTGTATTCCTCCTTATTGCCACAATTCCGGCTCGGTTTGAACGCGATAGGATGATTAAAGTCCTGTTATGAACCGTTCAACCTCATGCTTTTGCGCCGAACCGTCATGTTAGCCGCACTCGCCCGCGCGCTGCCGGCGCGCGCTCAACCGGTTATTCCGCCCGGCCTGCTGGACTATGCCGGCACCGCGCTAGGCGATTTGATCGACAGCGCCCGGCAGCAGGCGATCGCCGACGGCGTACGTCCGCTGCCGCCCGGTGTTTATCGTGCTCTGCTTGGCTACTTCCCGGCGGCCCTGCTGCAGCGTGTGCGCTATGCCGTCGGCGGCACACGCAAGCTGTCATTGCCGATGCTGGCGTTCTCCTACGGCGATGCGCTGGCGATGACGCTGAGCGATGTCATCCTGTTCAAGACCGCGCGGGCGGCGGAAAACGATCTGAAGCTCTGGGCGCATGAACTGACTCACGTCATGCAGTATCAGCGCTGGGGGATCGAGGGCTTCGCTGATCGCTATGTCCGCGACAGCGCTGAGGTCGAACGCGAGGCGATCGACAACGCCAATCGCTTCATGGCCTGGCTGCCGCGAAAAACCGGCCGGTAACACTCCGGGACGCGTGCAACCGGTGGCGTTGCTCGCGCAATCGGCCTACGTCCCGCGCATGCCCTTTCCCCCGGTCCACCCGCTGCTCGATGCGGCCCTCGTCACCCGCGGCTATGCCGAGCCGACGGAGGTGCAGTCCGCTGTTCTCCAGCCGGAGGCGGAAGGCCGCGATCTGCTGGTTTCCGCCCGCACCGGCTCCGGCAAGACCGTCGCCTTTGGACTGGCCGCGGCCTCGACCTTGATGCCGGACGGCGTAATGCCCGCCCCCGGCGCGCCGATTGCCCTGGCGATCGCGCCGACTCGCGAGCTGGCGCTGCAGGTGCAGGCGGAACTCGCCTGGCTGTATCGCGATGCCCGGGTCGCGGCCTGCGTCGGCGGCATGGACATTCGGCGCGAGGCGCGGGCGCTGTTTTCCGGCTGCCACATCGTCGTCGGCACCCCCGGCCGGCTGGGCGACCACCTTCGCCGCGGCAACCTGAACCTGTCGGCGCTGAAGGTCGTCGTGCTGGACGAGGCCGACGAGATGCTCGATCTCGGCTTCCAGGAGGAGCTGGAGTTCATCCTCCAAGCGACGCCAGCGGAGCGCCGCACACTGCTGTTTTCGGCCACGATCCCGCACGACATCGTTAGCCTCGCCCGCAAGTATCAGCGCAACGCCCTGCGCATCGACACCATCGACCGCACGCAGCCGCATGGCGACATCGAATATCGCGCCATCACCGTCGCCGGGCACGAGACCGAGGCGGCGCTGGTCAACATTCTGCGCTGGTATGAAGCACCCGGCGCGCTGGTGTTCTGCGCCACGCGCGAGACGACACGGCGGCTGCACCTCGCCCTGGTACAGCGCGGGTTTGCCGCGGTGATGCTGTCCGGCGAGCTGAGCCAGCACGAACGCACCACGGCGCTGGATGCGCTGCGCTCCGGCCGGGCACGCGTCGGCGTGTGCACCGACGTCGCCGCCCGAGGGCTGGATCTGCCGGAACTGGACCTGGTGGTGCACGCCGAACTGCCGACGAACCCGGAGACTCTGCTGCATCGCAGCGGGCGCACCGGGCGGGCGGGGCGAAAAGGCGTCTCCGTGCTGATCGTGCCGTATTCCAAGCGCCGCCGGGCCGAGCAGGTGGTGAACGCCGCCCGCGTGCGCGCCACCTGGTCCGGCGCACCCAATGCGGACGACATCAACGGCCGCGACCGGGAGCGGCTGCTAACCGATCCGATGCTGGAGGCGCCGGACGGGGCGGAGCGGGCGGATGCCGAGGCGTTGCTGACGGCGCACGACCCGGTCGCCATCGCCGCCGCACTGCTACGGCTGTATCGCCGCCAGTTGCCGCCGCCGGAGCTGGTCAGTCAGCCGCCGCCTCCGGCACCGGTAAGAACCGAATCCCCCCGGGCCGAATCCCCGCGGGCGCCTCGGCCGCCGCGCGAGCAGGGGGATTTCGTGCAGTTCCGCATCTCGGTCGGGCGCAACGACAAGGCCGATCCGAAATGGATCCTGCCGCTGATCTGCCGCGTCGGCGGCATCACCAAGCGCGATGTCGGCGGCATCCGCATCTTCGATACCGATTCCCGCTTCGAGGTCAGGCGCGAAGTCAGCGACGCCTTCGCGGAGGCGACCGCCAACCTGCCGGCGAAAGAGCCGCGCATCACGCAGGCGGGCCAGGGTCCGATGCCGGTGCGGCAGTTCCGCAGACCCGACGGGCCGCGGACTTACACGAAGCGCAGCCCCCGGCATACGCCTCGCTGAGTGGCAAGCGGCGCGATGCAACCCGCCGCCTTCTGGTTCGTTTAGGCAGCACGACCCTAAACAATCAGGAGATGGAAATGGATAAGGATCGCGTTGAAGGCGCCGGCCACGAAGCCAAGGGCACCGTCAAGGAAGCCGTCGGCAAGGTGACGGGCGACAAGGAAACCCAGGCCGAGGGCACCTCGGAAAAGGCAGCCGGCAAGGTGCAGAACGCCGTCGGCGGCGCCAAGGATGCCGTCAGGGACTGGGTCAAGAAGTAATTCGAATCCAAGGGGAGCGCAGCCGCGCTCCCCTTTTTTACCGGCGCTCCAGGAAACGGGCGACCGCCGGAACCGCCTTCATTTCCGCCAGTTCTGCGTCCGTCGGCAGCTGCGGACGATCGCGCAAAACGTTGACCATGCAGAGAAAGCCGAGCGGTTCACCGTTGCTGGCGCGAAACTGGTGCCACACCATGGACGGGATCGACACCAGATCGAACTGCCGCACCGGCCGGACCTTGGCGCCGAGCAGACACTCTCCCCGGCCGCGCAAAATCATCACGGCGTGCGCATGTTCGTGCCGCTCCAGCGTCGAATACCCCCCGGCATCCATTTCGAAGTAGCGCAATTCGCAGCCGAGATCATCCTGGTGGAACAGCACCTGGCGGGAGATGTCCTTGAACGGCGCGCTGCCGTCCTGCTTGTACGGCTGGTGCGCCACCGCGTCCCAGCGGAAGCCCTCCTGCGCGGACCGAAAAAGCGGGGGCTGCTCGATATCCATATCCTGTCCTAAATCAGCGCGTGATCGGCGACGGCGCGGGTGAATTGCTCGGTTGCCTGAATGATGTGCTCGCGTGCCAGCAACAGGCTGCCGCCGATGAGCAACATCGTGTCCTCGCCATAGAAATCAAGGATTTCGCGGACCCGCTCCAGGCCTATGCCGCCGGCCGGCACGGGCAAAGCGGGCTTCATGCCGTCATCCGATCGCCTGGCGTTCGCGGCAAGGCGGCGGCAGGTGTCCTGTGAATAGCCGAAGCGGCCGCCATAGGTGGGGAAGATCACGGCATCGGCGCCGATAAGCCGGAACAGGCTGCCGATGAGGAGGTCCGGCGCGATGCGGGCGGCGCCACCCAGGCTGGGATGGGCGAAGAACGCCATCTCCGGGAAGGCCCGCACCAGCGCCTGGAACGCCGAAAAGCCGCTGATCATCGGCGCCACCATCAGGCAGTCCAGCCCTTCCTCGCGCGCCAGGGCCGCTTGCGCCCGCATCTGGTCCAAATCGCCGGTGACGCTGGGTATATAGCGCGTCGGATGCCCGGTCGCCCTGACGCCGCGCGCCACTCCGGCCGCACAGGCGCACACCCGTTCGGCGAATTGCGAATAGCTTTGGTTGGCCAGGCCGTGGTCGTCCTTAATGAAGTCAAGGCCGCCGCGCGCCAGATGTTCGGCCAGCACGGCGAGCCGCTCCGGCGGCAGGCCCTGCGGCTTCAGGGCGGACCCGGTCATCGCGCGGCCATGCAGCTTCAGCCGATGGCGCAAGGCGGCGATGCCGTGGCGCGGCCCGCCGAAGGCTTCGGCCAGCGCCTCCGGCACGGCGACGTCCCACAACGCCACGTCGTCGTGCAAGGAGGTGTTGCCGAACAGCATGTTGAGGAACTGACCGGCGTCCTGCCCGACGGTGGCTGTCGCCAGGCCGATGCGCACATGGAACAGGCCGCCGCCGGTGTCCTCGATCCCCTCGACCGCGCCGACGATATCCGACAGCACCGCTGCGTCGTCGATGGCGGCCAGCGGCATTTCGACGCTCTGCTCGACCGCGATACCGAGTGCGCGAGCCTCGATCTCGGGCGCGGTGCCGCGGACGCGGTAGGTGACGGTGAACCGGTTGCTTGCGGGGGTGGTGTGGGCGTGCATCCGGTGATGGTCTCCAAGGTCCTCGGCGGCGCATAGTGTGCGCCGTCCTGGATGCGGGCAAGTCCGGCGGGTTCGGCTGCGGGGCGGCGGTTGTGCGTGGTTCGCGCAACAAATGCGCCCGGCGCCGTCATTTCGCCAGCAGTCTTGTTGCGGTTGAACCGGTGTCCGGGTTACAACCGGACCGAACACTGGCTGGAGTTGATACGGTGAGGTATTTGCCGCCCTTCGAGGTCCTGAAATCCTACGTCAAAATATCCTCGCAAAAAGGCGACATGATCGTCACCTGCAGCTATGAGGAGTTCATCCAGTTGATCCGGCGGGTTATCGCCGGGGTCGTGGTGGACGAGCCATGGTATCTGGAACGGCACCCGGATATCGCCGATGCGATCCGGCAGGGCATCGTGCAGTCCGCCAAGTCCCACTTCGTCAATGACGGGTATTTCGAGGGCCGGATGCCGTTCCCGATCCATGTCGATGAGACATATTACCTGACGCAAAACCCGGGCATCGCCGATTACGTGCGCAAGGGCAATCTGGAATCCGGACAGCAGCATTTCGATGAGAACGGGTATCTGGAAGGACGCCTGCCGTTCGGTCTGTGAGCCGCCGGCGGGGACCCGTTCGGCCATCGAACGGATCCCCTGATCGCGGTCAGGGCTCGCGCATGCCCTCGGACAGGGCCGGGACCACCTTCGCCAGCAGATAGGACAGCACGGTGCGCTTGCCGACTTTGATGTCCGCGGTCACCGGCATGCCGGGCGTCATGCGGAAGCCGGTGGGCAGGTTGTGCAGCTTCATTTCATCCAGCGAGAGGTTGCCGCGGAAGAATGCCGCGCCTTCGGTCGCGTCCTGCCGCGCCGCCGCCGTGCGTCCGGGCTTGTCGCGCGCGCTGGAGAAGCTGTCGGCGCTGACCGTGCTCAGCGTGCCGGTGGCGAAGCCGTAGGTCGTGTACGGGAAGGTATCGAACTTGATCACGGCGTGGTTGCCGGCCGAGACGAACCCGGCATCGCGGGCCGGGATGCTGGCCTCGATTTCCAGCGCCGCGTCGGCCGGAACCAGCGTGATCAGCTCGTCGCCTGACTGCACGACGGAACCGGCGGAGACCTTGGCAACGTTCAGCACGATGGCGTCGCGGTCCGCCCGCAGATCGACCAGCTTGCGGCGCAGGGCCGCCTTGGCCTGCTGGTCTTTTGCGTCGGCCAGCTTGCGGCCCTGCTCGGTGAGTTGCCCCGAGGCTTCGGACCGGGTTTGCTGGATGTAGCCGTCGCGCTCCGCCATCAGCGCTTCCAGGTCGCTTTTCGCCGCGGCATTGGCGGCGAAGGCGGCTTGCAGGGAGCGATTGACATCGGCCCGCTGCGCCCCGGCATCCAGGGTGTTCAGTTTGCTGCCGAGCTGCAGTTTCTCCAGTTGGCGGCGGATGCCTTCCTTGGCCTGCGCGGCGCGCAGCTCCTCGGCGTAGTTGACGATGTCGCTGGTGGTCTGGGCGATCTTCGCCTGCGCGCTGTCGATCTTCTGGCGATAGTTTTCCAGGTGCGCGGTCTTTTCGGCATGGCGCTGGGCGAAGATCATCGCCTGCAACTGGCTGGCGGGGCTGCCGTCCGGGCTGTAGACGCGGTCGTTTGTTTCGGCTTCAAGGCGATCGACTTCGGCTTGCAGGCTGGCCACCTGGGCGTCGAGCGAGCCGGCATCTGCCTGGGCGAAGGTCGGGTCGAGCATCGCCAGCGAGTCGCCGGCATGAACGAGCTGACCTTCCCGGACGTTGATCCGGCGCACAATCGAAGTATCCAGCGGCTGCACCACCAGGTTGGCCGTTTTGGAAACGACCTTGCCGGGGACGGCGACCACGCGATCGACCGGGTAGACACCCATGGTCGCGATGGAAGAAACGATCGCCGCTCCGATGACCCAGATCGTTGCCCGGCTGGCGACGGAGGGGCGCTCCGCGATGACGGCGGCGGTTGGCGACTGGAACTCGAGGATGGATTGGGTTGTGACGGACATGGTTCAAACTCCCTGGTTGGCGATTAAGTGGCGGTTCTGCTGGTGCCAAAGCTGCTGGTAGGTGCCGCAGCGGGTCAGCAGGTCTGCGTGCGGTCCGATATCCAGGACGCGGCCCTGGTCGAGCACCAGGATCGCGTCGCATTCGGTCAGCGAGGACAGGCGATGCGAAACGATGACCATGGTGCGGCCCTTGGCCATGTGGGCGAGGTTGGCGTTGACCAGCGCCTCGCTTTCCGGGTCCAGCGCGCTGGTGGCCTCGTCCAGGATCAGGATGCGCGGGTCGTGCACCAGGGCGCGGGCGATGGCGAGGCGCTGCCGCTGTCCGCCGGACAGGTTGGGTGAGCCTTCCTCGATGATCGTCTCATAGCCGTTGGGCAGGCGCTCGATGAACTCGGCGGCTCCGGCGAGGCGGGCGGCCCGCACCGCGTCGGTCAGGGTCAGGCCGGGGCGACCCGCCAGGATGTTGTCGCGGATGGTGCCGCGGAACAGGAAGTTCTCCTGCAGCACGACGCCGAGGTTGCGCCGCAGATGCGCCAGGTTGATGTCCTTGATGTCGATGCCGTCGATGCTGACCTGGCCGGTGTAGTCGCGGCTGATGCCTTGCAGCAGGCGGGTCAGGGTGGACTTGCCCGATCCGCTGCGCCCGACGACGCCGAGCACCGTTCCGGGTGCAATACCGAAGCCGATACGGTCAAGTGCCGGATTGGCGGCGCCCGGGTAGCTGTAGACGACGTTGCGGAACGCGATCCCACCCTGGAATTGCGGCCGGACGCCGCTGGCGGTGTCGGCCGTCTCGGGCCGCTGGTTGAGCACCGAAGCCGCGAGAGTCGTCGCCGTGCGCACCTGGGTGATATCCTCCATCAGCCGCGCCAGGCCGGCGAGCGGCTGGGCGACGCGTCCGCTGAGCATCATGAAGGCGATCAGCGCGCCGACGGCGACCGTTCCGCTGTCGGTGATCGCCATGTAGGCGCCGACGAGCAGCACGCCCCGCTGCATGAACCCTTCAAGCGGCGTGATCAGCATCTGCGGCAGATTCGCCAGGCTCCCGGCGGCTAGTTTCGCCTTCGTCGCCTCGGCCACACGCTCGTCCCACAGGGCGCGCTGTTGCGGTTCCAGCGCCAGGGTCTTGACGGTGCGGATGCCGTGCAACGTTTCGACCATGATGCTGGACTTCGCCGTTTCGGCATTGATGAAACGTTTGGCCCGGCTGCTCATCGGCTGCATGAACACCACGATGATCCCGGCGATGGCGCCGGCCGAGGCCAGCACCAGCAGCGCCAGAAGTGGTTGCAGGTAAAACAGGATCGGCAGCAGGACGATCAGGGTGACCAGATCGAGCATCGTGGTCAGCAGTTTGCCTGTCAGGAACTCGCGGATCTTGGCGATCTGCAAGCCGGTGTTCGACCAGACCGTGCCGGCCTGGTTGCGTTCGAAATAATCCAGCGGCAGGCGCAGCAGCCGCTCGAACACATGCAGGTTGAGCTTGGCATCGACCCGTGCACCGACGATCAGGATCAGTTGCCGCCGGGCAAATCCCAACGCCGTTTCGGACAGCAGGGCAATGCCGATGAGCAGCGCCATCAGGATCAGGGTGGAGATGCTTTGATGGGTGACGACCTCGTCGATCACTGTCATCACCGTCAGGGCCGGAATGACCGTCAGCAGGCTGAGCACGACCGAGGCGATGCCGACATCGCGCATCAGGCGTCGCTCCTGCCAGACCAGGTCCGCAACCCAGGCCATATTGAACGGCGCGTCCTCCCGGGCAGCCGATCGGCGGGCGCGTATCAGCACGGCCTCGCCGTTCCACAGCGGCGACAACATGGCTTCGGTCGCCGCAACCGGCGGGTCGTTCGGACCCAGGCGGGAATGCCGCAGCAGCACCAGGTCGCGCTTCCTGTCGGCGGCCACCAGCATGACGGCGCTGCCGTCCTTCAGCAGCAGAACGACCGGCGTGGTCACGTCCAGCGCGACAAGCTGTTTCCACGGCAACCGGACCGCCTTCGCCCACAGGCCGCTGCTGCGCAGCCAGTCCGACAGAGCGGCCGGGGACGGGATTTCGCCGGCAGGCACGCGAAGATCGCTGCGATCCAGTTCGGCGCCATGAAAGCGGGCCGCCGCGGCGATCGCCATTAGCCGGATGCGAATCGCGAGCTCTCCACCCGGGGCTGGAATGCCCGCCTGTTCCAGTTGCTCGAGGTTGCCTGTGTCCATTGCCGTGTCTCCCTGATCGCCGCAGCCCCGTGGCTGCCTCCGCGTGGTCAGTGCCATGCAACGGGAAGACGAGAAGTGACCGCGGGCACAAAAGCCGGGGAAACCGGGATTTTCGGCAATCGAAGTCAAACGTGACCATGGTCACCTCCTTATCTTGCCGCCCGGGGCAAGTTCCGTCTCGCCAACTGCATCGGACTTACCCGGTTCAGTTAGAGGCATGACCCGGACGAAATCCGGAAATGAACGCAACACAACAGGAGACTATCAATGGCTACGAAGATCCAGGTTAACTCCATCCAGACCGCCCCAGTCGACCCGAAGGACCCGACCTTCAACCAGTTGCTGGGCATCAACAACGAAGGAACGATCGCCGGTTACTTCGGCAGCGGCGCGGCAGGCCATCCCAACAAGGGCTACACCTTCACGCCGCCATACACTCAGGCCAACTTCCACGACGAGAACTTCGCCGGTTCAGTCCAGACCCAGGTCACCGGCATCAACAACAAGGGCGTGACGGTCGGTTTTTGGGCCAACAGCAACAACGCCAACATGGTCAACAGCAACTTCGGCTTCGTTGACAACAACGGTGTCCTCAGCCTGGTCGACGACCCCAACGGAGTGGGCAAGGCTGGCGGCGGCATGACTGTCGAACAGTTGCTCGGCGTAAACGACAAGGACAAGGCGGTCGGCTTTTGGACCGACGCAAACGGCAACAACCATGGCTTTACCTATGACATCGGTTCGAAGAGCTTCGCGGAGGTGAATATCACGGGTTTTGCCAGCACAACGACGACCGCGATCAACAACGCGGGCGACATCGCCGGTTTCGTCGTCGGCGCCGGTGGCAATGACGTCAGCTTCATCAAGGAGGGCAGCACGATTGACTGGCTGACCGGGCCGACAGGCGCCGTTTCGGTCCAGGCTCTTGGCCTCAACAACGAAGACCAGGTCGTCGGGTCTTACACCGACGCGGCCGGCGCGATGCACGGCTTCCTGTTCGACGAGCAGTCCAAGACCTACGCGACGATTGACGCGACACAAAACCCCATGAAGGGTCCGGGTGCTATGACGGTGCTCAACGGCATCAACGACAAGGGGCAGATCGTCGGCTTCTATCTCGACGCAAACGGCAACACCGACGGCCTGGGGGTCACCTTCAGCGTCAAGCACAGCTGACGCTGATCAATAAGCGCAATGACGTTAAACGCGGCGTTCGTTTGGAGGAACGAACGCCGCACGCTTTTCCGGCGGGCAGCCCCAACCTCCATTCCCATTTCCAATGATGCTACATCCGCGACCAACCCAAGCGGAGTTCAGCATGCTGCGCCCACCCGTAGACTCCGCTTCCCGCCCGGTGGCGCTGGCGCTTGGCGGCCTGGTCGCACTCGCCGCCGCCATGGGCGTCGGGCGATTCGTCTATACCCCGATCCTGCCGGTGATGGCGGAGACGCTGGGCCTTTCGAAGGCGCAGGCGGGACTGATCGCCTCGGCCAATTTCCTCGGCTATCTCATCGGCGCCTTGCTGGCCGCCACGCCGCATTTGCGCGGTAATCGTCGCACCTGGCTGCTGGGCGCTCTCGCCGTCAGTACGGTCACAACCGCGGCCATGGGGCTGACGACGTCCATGCCGGCCTTCCTGATCCTGCGCGCCACCGGCGGGGCCGCCAGCGCCTTCGTGCTGGTCCTGGCCTCGGCGCTGGTGCTCGATCGTCTGGCAGCAGCCGGGCGCACCGGCCTGTTCGCACTGCATTTCGGCGGAGTTGGTGCCGGCATCGCGGTTTCCGCGCTCGTCGTCTCCGTCCTACAGGCGTTTGGCGAAGACTGGAGCGTGCTTTGGTATGCCGTTGGCGGCTTGTCGCTGGCGGCAACGGCGGCGGTGGCGTGGCTGATCCCGCCGGCGGACCCGCCGCACGCCGGGGGGGCGGGTTCGATCGCGGACGCGGCGCCGCGGCGCGGCTTGCCGGCACTGGTCTGCGCCTATGGATTGTTCGGCTTCGGCTACGTCATCACCGCGACCTTCCTCGTCGCGATCGTGCGCGCCTCGCCGCCGCTGCGCAGCGTGGAACCGCTGGTCTGGCTGATCGTCGGACTGACCGCCGCCCCGTCGGTGGCGCTTTGGGCGCGGGCCAGCCTGCGGCTCGGCATCCCGCGCACATTTTCGATCGCCTGCGTGGTGGAGGCGGTGGGCGTTGCGGCCAGCGTGCTATGGCCATCGGTCACCGGCGCGTTGCTGGCCGCGGCGCTGCTGGGCGGCACGTTCATGGGCCTGACGGCGCTCGGGCTGTCCGGGGCGAGGCGGCTCGCGCCCGCAAACCCGCGCCCCGTTCTGGCGATGATGACGGCATCCTTCGGCTTCGGGCAGATTGCCGGCCCGGTGCTGGCGGGCCTGTTGTCGGAGCATACCGGCAGTTTCGCGCTGCCCTCGCTGCTGGCCGCGGGTGCGCTGCTCGTCGCTGCCGTCCTGGTGTCGCCGGTGCCGGCCGCCTCGCTGCTTTGACAGCGGTCCGCGCCGGCGCTTTGCTTGCCTGAACAAGCAAGGAAACGCCCGAATGCTCCCGCTGGAAGGCATGCGCGTGATCGCGCTGGAACACGCTGTCGCGGCGCCGGTTTGCACGCGGCATCTGGCCGATCTGGGGGCGGATGTTATCAAGGTTGAGCGGCCGGGGGAGGGGGACTTCGCGCGGGCCTACGACGATCACGTCAACGGCCTGTGCAGCCATTTCGTCTGGCTGAACCGCGGCAAGCGTAGCGTAACCCTGAACGTGAAACACCCGGAGGCTCGCGCGGCGTTGCAGGCTTTGGTCGAGGGTGCTGACGTGCTGATCCAGAACCTCGCACCCGGTGCGGCGGCCCGGCTTGACCTGTCGTATGAGGCGCTGAAGCCGGTTAACCCGAAGCTGGTGATATGCGACGTCTCCGGCTACGGCGACAGCGGGCCGTTCATGAACAAAAAAGCCTACGACCTGCTGATCCAGGCGGAGGCCGGGTTGATCAGCGTCAATGGCACCGCGGACGAAGCGGCGCGGGTGGGCATTTCGATCGCCGATATCGCCACCGGGATGTATGCGCTGACGGGTATTTTGTCCGCCCTGCTGCGCCGCGGGCGGACGGGCGAGGGGGCCAATGTAAAGGTCGCCATGCTGGACGCGCTTGGCGAGTGGATGATGTATCCGATGCTGCGCCATGCCTACACAGGCTCGCCGCCGCCCCGGATGCCGGCGAGCCACCCGGCGCTGGCTCCGTATGGGGCGCACCGGACCATGGACGGGCAGGTGATCCTGGGCATCCAGAATGAACGGGAATGGGCCACGTTCTGCGCCCGGGTGCTGGGACGGCCGGAGGCGGCGGCGGATGCGCGCTTTGCCACTATGGCGGCGCGGCGGGAAAACCGGGCGGCGCTGACGGCGATGATCGAGGACCGGTTCAGCGGTATGACGTCGGTCGAGGCCGCTTCATTGCTGGATGCAGCCGGCATCGCCAACGGGCGGCTGAACCAGCCGATAGACGCCTGGAACCACGAGCAGTTCGCGGCGCGGGACCGGTGGCGGGAGATCGAAACCGAGGCCGGTCCGGTGCGCGGTCTGCTGCCGCCGTTCACGTTTGCCGATGAGGAGGCGGCGACCGGCGCCGTGCCTTCCGTCGGCCAGCATACCGATGCCGTGCTGGCGGAAATCGGCTTCACCCCCGAGCGAATCGCGGCGATGCGGGCGGCCGGGGCGGTTTGATCGGCCGGATCGACGAGTCCCCGCCGCCTGTTGGGGCGGTCTGTGTTGCGGCGCGATAAAAAAATCGCTCCGCCGCAAGATAGATCCGGATTTGCCTTTTTGCTGCCATGAGCGGCAGGCAATGTCTCATGTATACCAAAACCTTACAGGTTGCCCAATGGGACGCACGAGACGCAGAATGCACCCGGGACGGGTGTTACGCGAAGAATACATGGAGCCGATGCGGCTTGACGCATCCGGACTGGCCGAAGCGCTTGGCGTTCCAGCCAGCCAGATTGCTCCGGTGATCACGGACGCCGGTCCGATGACCTCGGATCTGGCTTTGCGCCTGGCGCGCTGCTTCAGCACCAGCCCGCAGTTCTGGCTGGGTCTGCAAACGGCGTATGATCTGTCGAACGCGCAGGCTCAGTTCGGCGCGGAGATCGAGGCACGGGTTCATCCGCTGGCGGCATAATGTAACCGTCATGCCCGGCGAAGTCCGGGCCATGACGAATAATGCGTGTGCCTCGACCTCTACCTCACATGCCGCCCTACCGCAGCCGCACCACGCCTGGACCGCGGCTTGAGCTGAAACGCCGTGGTGTCCAGCACGGCATGCAGGGCGGCGACCGTCTCCGGAGTCAGGCGGTCGATCGCCTGAGCCATGCGGTTGGCCAGCGCCGTTTGCTCCGGCGTCAGCCCGGCGGTGTTGACCGTGACCCGCGGGTTCGACAGCCGCGCGAGACGGGACAATTCATCCGCCTCATCCCAGATCAGCCCGAAGAACTCGTTCACCTGATGCACCAGACCGGCGCTCGGCACGCCGCGCTTGCCGTGCTCCAGCGCCGACAGATAAGCGGCGGAGATCTGCAACGCCTCCGCCAGATCCTTCAGCGTCACCCCGCGCGCCGCCCGCAAAACGCGCAGCCGGGCGCCGAACGGGGTCACCGGATGCGGCGCAGGATCAGCCGCACCGACCCGGGATTGAGTGCGTGCGGATGCGCCGCCCCAAGGATCAGCGGGCGGATGTCCGGCAGGTTCAGCCAAAGCGGGAACTCCCGCCGGATGACACCGCCGGTCTCCCCGCTGCCGCGCCCGGTCACCACCTCGACGCAGCGCACCTGCTCGGCATGCGCCGTGCGCAGAAATGCGACGAGGGCGTGGAAAGCGTGCTGCGCGGTCATGCCATGCAGGTCGAGCTTGCGGACCGCTTGCAGTTTTCCGGTCCGGAACCGCTGCCAGGTCGCCTTGTCGATTCCGCCCGGCTGTTCGCCGACGGAGAGCAGCAGGGGTTTGGCGCGCGGCTTGGCAACAACGGGCGGCACCCGGACGCGCAGCTGCATGTCGGCTGGTGTTGGGGGCGGTTGGATCGGCATGGATTCCGGCGCAGGCGCCCCGGCTTTACCGGGAAGCGGCGCGATCAGCCGGGCGTAGTTCGCCCATGACGCCTTGTCGGCGTCGCTCAGGCGGCGCGCGCGGGGGGGCATGGGCTGGCGGGGATATCGATGCGGTGGGGCGCGAGCTTTCCACACGCGTCATGGCCCGGCTTGTCCGGGCCACCTATCGCCGCACCTGCCGCTACAGGTGGCCCGGACAAGCCGGGCCATGACGCGTGCGAGAGGGCGGGGCCGGCGAAGACGCGATTACACCGAATCCCGCGACAAACCGCGCGTGGCCAACGCGGCCTGGTACGCCGCCCAGCGGAGATGCTGCTCCTCCCCCAGCGTGCGCAGATAGGTCCAGGAGTAGATGCCGCTGTCGTGACGGTCATCGAAGACCAGCCGCACGGCATAGTGGCCGACGGGTTCGACCGCGCTGATGCCGACAGTCCGCTTGCCGGCAACCGTCTGCTTCTGGTCCGGGCTGTGGCCCTGGACCTCCGCACTCGGGCTTTCGACACGCAGATACTCGGCGGGCAGCGCGAAGTCTTTTCCGTCATCGAACGAAACATGGAGCACCCGGGCCGCCCGGTCCAGCCGGATTTCCGTCGGCGTCGGCATTATTGATCCAATGTCCGCGCCTCTTCCGGCAGCATGATCGGGATGCCGTCGCGAATCGGGTAGGCCAGGCCGGCCTTGCGGCTGATCAGTTCGTTGGCCGCGCGGTCATACTCCAGCGGCGCCTTGGTCAGCGGACAGACCAGCACCTCCAGCAGGCGCGGATCGACCGCCGCCTCGGCTGTGGCGGACGCGGTGGAGACGGGTTCAGGCATGGCGCCAATCCTCTGTGTTCAGCTGATGGAACGGCCGGAGGGCAGATCCGGGCCGGCGGCGCCCATTTGCAGCAGCGCCAGCAGCGTGGCCGCGCGCTCCGCCGGGGTGGGGGCTTCCAGCAAAGCCTGCTTCTCCACCGGCTCGAACGGGCAGGCCATCGCCAGGGTGACGACCAGCGCGTCATCCGACATCCGCCGGATCGCGTCCCAGTTGGCATCGACGCCGCGCTGGGCGAAGTAGCCGCGCAGGGCCGCCAGCAGTTTCTCCCGCTCCAGATCGACCGCGGGCGCGGCCACGTCCAGGTCGTCGGTGAAGCGGGAAAAATCGCCGCGCACCCGCCGGTAGCCGCGCACCAGATCGAGCTCGCTGTCGATGGTGAAGCGGATCAGCCCGGTCAGGGTGATCAGCAGCTTGCCGTCATCGGTTTCACTGAACGAGGACAGGCGGCCGAGGCAGCCGACGCGATACAGCCCCGGCCCATGTTCCAGCTTCAGCGCCTGCGGGTCCGGCTGCACCATTCCGAACATGCGTCCCGAGGCCAGCGAATCCAGCGTCATTGCCAGATAGCGCGGCTCGAAGATGTTCAGCGGCAATTTACCCCGCGGCAACAGCAGCGCGCCGGTCAGCGGAAACACCGCGAACTCCGGCGGCAGATCCTCGGGGTAGGGGTGGAACACCGTCATTCAGCTAAAAAGCAACGCGGAAAGGCGACGGCGGGCGGCGGAGGTCGCGGGATCATCGAAACCCCAGGCTTCGAAGAATTTCAGCAATTGCAGCCGGGCGGCGTCCTCGTTCCAGGCGCGGGCGCGGCGGATGATTTCCAGCAGCGCTTCGGCGGCCTGGTCGCGCTCGTTCATCGCGTTCAGCGCGGTGGCGAGGTCGTAGCGCGCCTGATGATCCGCCGGGTCCGCGGCCAGACGGGCTTGCAGTGACTGCAACTGGTCCTTCGCCGCGCGGCCTTCGCGGGCCAGCGCCAGCGCACTGCGCGCACCGCTGACTTCAGCGTGCTCGGCCAGCTTTTCCGGCACTTCGGACAGCGCGTGTTCGGCCTGCTCTTCGTCGCCCAGCGCGATCAGGGCGCGGATCAGGCCGCCCCAGGCGTCGCCGTTCTCAGGTTCCTCGGCCAGCAGCGCGCTGAACAACTCGCCCGCCTGCTGCGGATCGCCCTGCTCCAGCGCCGCTTTCGCCTCGGCCAGCAAATCCGCCGCCGGCATGGAGCCGCCGGCGTTCTTGAGCAGCGCCTCGACGAAGCGCTTGACCTCCGACTCCGGCTGGGCGCCCTGGAACAAATCGGCGATTTGCCCCTGCCAGAAGGCGGCGACGGTCGGCACCGACTGCATCGGCAGGCCGAGCTGCGTCAACTGCCGGACCAGACCCTGGTTCTGGTCGATGTCGATCTTGACCATCTTCACCCGGCCGCCGGCGGCCTTCACCACCTTCTCCAGGGTCGGGGTCAATTGCTTGCAGGGTTGGCACCATGTCGCCCAGAAATCCACCAGCACGGGGACCGAGCGCGATGCCTCGATCACGTCCTGCATGAAGGTCTTCTGGTCGCCGTCGATGATGATGTTGGCCGCCGCGGCGGGCTGGCCGGGGGCCGCCTGGCCGATGATGTGGTCCATTGGTCGCTAATCCTGGTCGTTGACGTTCTAGATGTAGCCGATTGGCAAACAAACAAGCGTCTGTCTTTGGCCGTGATCGCGCCGGACCATGCCGTCAGGCGGGACTGACGTCCAGGCCCCCTGACACTTTGCCAATCCGCCTGTCAGTCGAACAGCGAACTGACCGAACTTTCGTCGCTGATCCGCCGCATCGCCTCGGCCAGCAGCGGCGCGATGGTCAGTTCGCGGATGTTCGGGCAGCGCTTCACCTCCGCGGTGGCGAGGATCGAGTCGGTGATCGTCATCATTTGAATGGGAGAAGAAGCGATGCGCGACACCGCGGCGCCGGACAGCACGCCATGCGTGACATAGGCGCTGACCGAGCGGGCGCCGCGCTTCATCAGCGCATCCGCCGCGTTGCAGAAGGTGCCGCCGGAATCCACCAGGTCGTCGATGATGACGCAGTCGCGGCCGACGACGTCGCCGATGATGTTCATCACCTCGGACTGGCCGGCACGCTCCCGCCGCTTGTCGATGATCGCCAGGTCGCAGTTGACCCGCGTTGCGATGGCGCGGGCTCGTACCACGCCGCCGACATCGGGGGAGACGATGATCAGGTTGTCGCCGTGATAGCGCTCCTCGATATCGCGGCTGAACAGCGGGGCGGCGATCAGGTTGTCGACGGGGATGTCGAAGAAGCCCTGAATCTGGCCGGCGTGCAGGTCCATGGTCAGGACGCGGTGGGCGCCGGCTTCGGTGATCAGGTTGGCCACCAGCTTGGCCGAAATCGGCGTGCGCGGGGCGGATTTGCGATCCTGCCGGGCGTAGCCGAAATACGGGATCACCGCAGTGATACGGCGGGCGCTGCTGCGGCGCAGCGCGTCGAGCGTGACCAGCAGCTCCATGAGGTTGTCATTGGCCGGGAAGGATGTCGGCTGGATGACGAAGACGTCCTCACCACGGACGTTTTCCTGGATTTCGACGAAGACCTCCATGTCGGCGAAGCGCCGGATCGACGCCTTGGTCAGCGGCAGTTCGAGGATCTTGGCAACAGCCTCGGCGAGCGGACGATTACTGTTGCAGGAGACGATTTTCATAGTGCGGGCCGCTGAGTTGAAATGCCGGACCGGTCTGTGCGCCGGAAAACAAGCGGGCTTCTAGCAACGGGGCTGTCACATGTCCATGAACATGGCCGGTGCCGCGAGAAGGCCGCCATGCGTTGCAGGGTTGCCTCCAACGTCGTCCAGCTACCGGGCGAGGCCGGTGGCCCGAACGGTCCCCACCGCGAGCGACGCGGCCACATCGCGCCACAAGGGCCTGAAGCCCCGCCTCAGTCCGGGCCGCGCCGCATGCCGCGCCACCGCCTGCGGCATGCCGGAGCGGATGGCGCTGCGCACCACCCGCCACCAGACGCGGCCGGCATGCGCCTCGATCTGCTTCAGCGCCGCGGCATCGGCGGCGTAGAGGCCCTGAAAGCCGATCAGCAAACGTTCCATGACGGTGCCGAGGCGCTCCAGCGTCGCGATGTCCCGCACTGGCTGCCGATCGGACAGGTGATGCACCACCAGCCGCGCGGCGTCAGCGGAATCGGCGCCGAGCAGCGGTTCATAGGTCCGGGCCAGAATGGCGCAGGCGCTGGCGAACAGAAGCTCGCTCTGCGCATAGGTGGTATTGGAGGCGTGCCAGCGATAGATCGTCAGCGTCTCGTCCAGCCGCGCCAGCGCACCGATGCCCAGCAGCCGGTGATACAGATCGAAATCGTCGGCCGGTTCCGCCTCCGGGCGCAGGAACGCGCCCAAACGCCGCAGCGCGGCGGCGCGGATCATCACCGAGGACCAGGTGAACGGGTTGTCCACATGCAGCATCCAGTGCACCAGCGCGGGCGAGCTTCCCGGCGCGTGGTCCGTCGGCAGAATCCGGCCGTCCTGCAGCCGCAGCAGCACCTCGGTCCCGGCGAGGACGACCTCGGGATGCGCATCGAGGTAGCGGACCTGGACGGCGAGGCGCTCCGGCAGGCTGATGTCGTCGTGATCATGCGCGGCGATATAGCCGCCGCGGCAGGCTTCCAGGCCGAAGTTGCGCGCGCCCGCCACGCCGAGGTTGCGCTCCGGCCGCACCACGCGCAGCCGCGGATCGTCGTAGGCTGCCAAGACGGCGGCCGTCGCGTCGGTCGAGCCGTCATCGACGACCACCAGTTCGAAATCCGTCAGCGTCTGCGCCAGCACGCTGTCGATGCTGTCGCGGATGAAGCCCGCGCCGTTATAGGTGGTCATCAGCACGCTGACGCGCGGCACAGGGCCGCCCGCGGCGGTCAGGTCGGAGCGGCTTTCGGCAATTCGGCTCATGGCCTCAGCCTAACCGAATCGTGCCGGTGACGGAAAGGACGCGCGCGGCCGATTGGGCTTGAACCGGCGGCGCATCCGGCCTACATGCTGGTCCGTCAGCTTGCTGACTATGGTGATAAACGGCGCGTGGAATAATCGTTGTGGACCCGGGGGCAGTGCCCGGCGCCTCCACCATTCAACCCCGAGATTGTCCGGGGCGCATGGGGGCGAAACAGGTTCGACACGCGTGGTAAAGACCCGCCTTTTGCCCGGCATTGTACCGCCGTTATCGGGCTAATTTACAAGTGCCAATGACAATCAGGCGCTCGCCGTCGCTGCATAAGCGATAGGCGCGGTTCGGGGGGCACCGGGCAACAGAAGCCCCCCACTTGCGCTACAGCCGAATTCCGAACCTCTCCGCGAAACCGCTCTGTCCCTCGGCCGTGATGGTCACGGCGCGGGAGTCGCGCTGGCGTGCGATCCAGCCCAGCTCCAGGCAGCGTGTCGCCAGGGCCGCGCCGACGCGGCCGGCGATGTGCGGGCGGCGTTCGCTCCAATCCAGGCACGGGCGGCAGAACACGCGCTTTCCCGGTGGCGGTTCCGCGCCGAAATCGCGCAGGAAGACCAGGCCGGACCCGGTCACCTCGCCGCCGTCGGCCGCCAGCGTCACGTGGCCGGCAGCGTGCAGCGAGTCGGCCAATGCGACCCCGAGACGGCCGGCGAGGTGATCGTAGCAGGTGCGGGCGGTGCGCAGCGCCTCGCCGCCGCGCCATGAGCCAGTGCGAGGCGGTTCCGGACCGGCCACCGCCATGACGCTTTCCAGCATCTGCCCGACCAGCGGCGAGGCCAGCCGGAAATAGCGGTGCCGGCCCTGCTTTTCGCAAGCCAGCAAGGTGGCGTCGGTCAGTCGCGCCAGATGCCCGCTGGTGGTCTGCGGCGAGACATGCGCGGCGAATGCCAGCTCCTTCGCGGTCAGCGCCCGTCCGTCCAGCAGCGCGGTCAGGATGCGGGCCCGCGCCGGATCGCCGAGCAGCGCGGCAACCGCGGCCATGCGTGTAATGTCGCTCATGCCGGGGAATATGGGGCGACAGGGCGGGGCACGCAGCCGCGGACGGTTCGGCGGCGGCCGTAGCGTCCGCGAGCGGTGGCGAATCGCTTGCGATATCCCGCCGGACTCCTGCAAATCTGTTGCCGACGCTGGCTTGCGCCCTGTAGGGTGCGCTTGAGTTTTGGGAACACAGCATGAACGATCTGTTCGGGCCCGGGTCCGAGAAATCGGGACCGAAGCCGCCTGGCAAGCCCACAAAGGCTGAGCCTGACAAGCGCCTGGCGCTGCCGGCGCGCGACGACTCGGACTACTCCGCCAAGGACATCGAAGTCCTGGAGGGGCTGGAGCCGGTGCGCAAACGGCCGGGCATGTATATCGGCGGCACCGATGAACCGGCGCTGCACCACCTCGCCGCCGAAATCCTCGATAATTCAATGGATGAGGCGGTGGCCGGCCATGCCAGCTTCATCGAGTTCTCGCTGGAGGACGGCAACTGGCTGACCGTGCGCGACAACGGCCGCGGCATCCCGGTCGATCCGCATCCCAAGTTCAAGGCCCTCAGCGCGCTGGAAGTGATCCTGACGACGCTGCATTCGGGCGGCAAGTTCGGCGGCAAGGCCTATGCGACCTCGGGCGGCCTGCACGGCGTCGGCAGTTCGGTGGTGAACGCGCTGTCGGAGGTGATGGAGGTGGAGGTCGCGCGCGACCGCATCCTGTGGAAGCAGTCTTACGCGCGCGGCAAGCCGACGACGAAGCTGGTCAATGCCGGCCCGGTGCATAACCGCCGCGGCACGACGATCCGTTTCAAGCCCGACCCGGAGATTTTCGGCGCGCTGGCCTGGGTGCCGAGCCGGCTGTACCGCCTGTGCCGCTCCAAGGCCTATCTGTTCCGCGGCGTGGAAATCCGCTGGAGCTGCGCGCCTTCGCTGCTGAAGGGCGGCAAGGACGACGTCCCGCCGGAGGCCGTGCTGCACTTCCCCGGCGGCCTGCGCGACAGCCTGCAGGACGACATCAACGGCGCGGCCAAGGTGTTGCCGCAGATCTGGGCGGGCGAGGCCGCGCTGCCCGGCGAGGCGACCGGCAGGCTGGAATGGGCCGTGGTTTGGCTGGAGGAGGGCGACGGCTTCCTGCACTCCTACTGCAACACCGTCCCGACCATCCAGGGCGGCACGCATGAGGCGGGGTTCCGCTCGGCTTTGGTGAAAGGCCTGCGCGCCTGGGGCGAGCAGCGCGGTAACAAGCGGGCGGCGCAGATCACCGCCGAGGACGTGCTGAACCCGATCGCGGCGAAGATGTCGCTGTTCCTGCGCGATCCGCAGTTCCAGGGCCAGACCAAGGAGAAGCTGACCAACAACGAGGCGACCCGGCTGGTGGAAGGCGCGCTGCGTGATCGCTTCGACCATTTCCTGGCGGGCGATCCGAACTCCGCCGACAACCTGCTGGCCTTCGTCATCGAGCGGGCGGAGGAACGCATCCGCCGCAAGGAGAACAAGGACACCGCGCGCAAATCGCCCACCCGCCGGCTGCGCCTTCCGGGCAAGCTGACCGACTGCACGCGGGAGAATGCGGCGGAGACGGAGATCTTCCTGGTCGAGGGCGACTCGGCCGGTGGTTCGGCGAAACAGGCGCGCAACCGCGAGACCCAGGCGGTGCTGCCGTTGCGCGGGAAAATCCTGAACGTGGCGAGCGCCTCGGCCGACAAGCTGCGGCAGAACCAGGAGCTGAAGGATCTGATCGAGGCGCTGGGCTGCGGTGTCGGCGACCGCTTCGACCGGTCGAAGTTGCGCTACGGCCGGGTGATCATCATGACGGACGCCGACGTGGACGGGGCGCATATCGCGTCTTTGTTGATGACGTTCTTCTACCGGGAGCTGCCGGAGCTGGTGCGATACGGGCACATCTACCTGGCGCAGCCGCCGCTGTACCGGCTGACCCAGGGGGCACGCTCGATCTACGCGATGGACGACGCCGATCGGGAACAGAAGATGCGGCGGGCGTTCAAGACGGGGAGCAAGGTGGAGGTGAGCCGCTTCAAAGGGCTGGGCGAGATGCCGCCGGCGCAGTTGAAGGAGACGACGATGGACCCGTCGAAGCGGACGCTGCTGAAAGTGATGGCGATTCCGGAGCAGCGCGCGGAGACCAACGAGTTGGTGGAAAGCCTGATGGGGCGGCGGCCGGAACTGCGGTTCGCGTTCATCCAGGAGCGGGCGAAGACGGTGGAAGAGGTGGATGTGTAGAAGCGCCGCCGACGGTGACAAAATGCCGGGGCGGCAACCGGGGAGGTCCAGACCATCGAACGGCGCAATGGTTCGGAGTTCGTGCTGGTCTCCAAGCAGATGTTCATGACAAGCCGACCAAGCCTGGCGCACGACATGGCCAACCTCGATACCGGCCTGAACGCGCAGGAAAGCGAGGAATGGTTGCAGACCATGCGGGACGCCAGCGGCAAAGACTGAGACTGTGGCGACCTATCTGCTCGACACGGACCAACGCCGAGCGCCGCGCCGGGCCTGGTAAAACAGGCGCCCGCTTACTCCGACGGCGGCTTCGCCTCCTCCGCCGGAGGCTTAGGCGCCGCCGGCACGTGATCCGACACCGTCTCCGGCCGCACCGGCTGGTTCTTCTGGATCGCCCCGGTCATCGGAATGAAGAACACGCCGATATCGCGCTTGGAGTGGATCTTCCCCTCGGCATCCTTCGTATAGACATACAGCACCTGGCCGCGTTTGAACGGCTGGCCGATGGGGATGATCATCCGCCCGCCCGGCTTCAACTGCTTGAACAGGTCGGGCGGAGCAAACGTCGCCGCACAGGTGACGATGATGATATCGAAGCCGCCCTGCACCTCCGGCCAGCCATAGTACCCGTCTCCGACGCGGCTATGCACGTTGTCGTAGCCGAGCGGGGCGAAGATCTTGCCGACAGCCTTGCCCAGCGGCTCGATGATCTCGATCGAGTAGGATTTCGCCACGATGCGCGACAGCAGGCTGCTCTGGAAGCCGCTGCCGGTGCCGATCTCAAGGGTGACTTCGCCGGGGGCGGGCTTGCAGATCTGGGTCATGTAGGCTTGTCCCAGATAGTCGGACAGCGCGGACCCCCACCCCAGCGCCCAGGGCTTCGGATTGTCTTCATAGGCATCGCCGGGGGTCGCCCGGTGTTCCGGGTATTCGTAGTGATAGTATTCCCGCGGCACCGCCTGGAATGCCGCCAGCACCGCCGGGTCGGCGGAGCCGAGACGCTCCTTCAGGTAGGACTCGATCAGCCGCATCGCCGCCGGCTTGCGCTTCTGGATCGCGTCGAACTGCGCGTCCGTCAGGCTGACCGGGCGGCCGGATTCGCGCATCGCCGTCTCATACGCGGCCTTGGTCCAAGCCGAAGCCGCGCGCGCGGTCACGGGCAGGATGGAAGCGGCGGCCGCGGCGGAAATTACTCCCCGGCGGGTGATGGTGCTGGATTGTCTTGCCAAACCGAGGTCTTCCTCATCGCCGGGAATGTTATCAAAGCGATGCCATAAAGCATTGCCGCGCAGAAAAGAACCCATCTGAATCCGGCTTCGCGCGCAATCAGGTTGGCGAGTGGCGTCGCAACCACAGAAAAGGCTCCATTCAGGCCCCAGGCCCAGGGCAGAAACCCGGTGGAGCCGGTCTGGTTCAGCCCGAGCGGGAACGGCAGGCCGAGTGCGATCGACACCGGAGCGGTCAGCGCCAGCAGCAGCGCCACCCGTACGCCGATGGGCCAGTCCAGCGTCGCCAGCAACAGCGGCTGCAGGAAGACCGCGGCGGCGGCGCACCAGATCAGCACCACCAGAGCCGCCAAGCCCATGAAATGCCGCGGCGCGCCCGCCATCCGCTCCGACAGCAGGCTGCCGAGGCCGGAGAAGATCAGCATTCCCGTCAACACCAGCGCAAAGCCGCTGGTGCGGTCGGACAGCCAGAAGCTGGCTTTCTCGATCAGGTAGATCTCGATGAACAGGAACCCCAGCGCCAGTGCCGGGAAATACACCACCGCGCGCAGCAGCCCGGCGCCGGGCGCGCGAATCCGGCCGGGGGCCAGCAGCGGCACCATCAGCACCAAAACCGCGATCACCGCCGCCTGCGCCAGCACCGCGAGGTTGACCAGCGCGCCCACCTCAGCCTGCGGCAGGATTTCCAGGCGCTTCAACACCGTGCCAATGCGGTCCAGCCGCAGCACGGCGTAGAAGAACGGGCGGTCCAGGGTTATCGGCGAGAGGTTGAACTGGTCGCGGGAGGGCGACGGCTGGCCCGACAGCACCGCCTGCGCCTCGTCGGCGATGGCGTCGTCCGGGCCGCCGGATTCGACCTCGCCCTTGTCGAAGGAGACAGCCGGCAGGTCGTTGTAGATGCTGTCGCGGGCTTTGCTGACATCCATGCCCGGATACCAGGCCATGTCGAAGGAGCGGTCGTCGCAGAACTTTTTCGCGGCGTCGATGCGGGCGGCGTCCCAGCCGCCGGGCGCGATCAGGATGCGGACGTTCCAGGCGGAGCGGTAGACCAGGACATGCGCGGCCGGGTCCTCAATGCCCGCCGAGAGCAGCGCTGCCCGCACCGTGGCCAGCATGCGCAGCGCGTAGACCGGAAAATCGCGGATCGAGACCGGGATCGACACCATCCCGCCCGGCGCCAGGTCCCGCAGGTAGGAGACGATGGCCTCCCGGCTGAAGGCCGTCGCGTTGGTTTCCGCCGCATCGAGGAAATCGGCCGACAGGTCGATGATGTCGAACGGCCCGTGGCCGATGGCGGCCAGCGGCGCCGAGCCGGAGATTGTCGTGCCGGCGATCCCTGGCGCCGCTGCGACGGGGCCGATGCCGTGCCGCAGAATGCCGAACAGCACCGGTTCCGGCTCCAGCGCGCGGATCTCCGCGGCACCCAGGCGCGCGGCCTCGGCGATGCGGAAGCCGCCGGACGCTCCGGCCAGCATGACGCGGGCGTGCGGGATCAGCGTGTAGGGCAGGGCATCCAGCGCCGCCGCGGCGTAGTCGGAGCCGAGCGGCCCGGGCCGCGACGGCAGCGCGGCGATGCGGTTGCCGTCGCGATACAGGCCATAGGAGCGCGGCGGACCCTCGACCCCCAGCATGCCGGCATTATTGGAAATGTCGGTGTCGACACGCTCGGTAAAATCGTCCAGCACCGCGTAGTTGCCGCGCGGTGAGTTCACCGAGGCGATGATCTTCGCATCCGGTGTGTGAAGCGGGGCATATATCGCCTTGAAATCATTGTATGCGGCTTCGTCGTCGAGCAGCAGCAGCGCCTCGGCCGCGCCCAGCGCCAGCATGGCGGCGACCACCGAGCGCAGATGGTGCGGCCCGCGCATGAACAGCGCGGCCAGGGCCAGCGGCACCAGCAGCAACGGCACCAGCTGGAAAGCGTGGACCAGATACATCGCCGCCAGCACGCCCGCGGCACCCGCGCCCGCGCCGGTCAGGTCGAAGGCATAGACCAGGCCGATGCGGCTGGCGTTGCGAACAAAACTCAGGCTGATGAACAGGCCGGCGAGGAAAAAGAACGGCAGCAGCGCGGCATAGTAGCCGGCGATGTTCCAGATCTGCGGCTGCCACGTCACCGGATTCTGCAATTGCAGCGGGTTGAACGGGTTCGTTGTGGCGAAATGGTAGCCGGCGGCGGCGGTGATCACCAGACACGCCGGCAGCGCCGCCATCATTAGCGCCGCGCGGCGGGCAAAGGCATCGCGCCACAGCGCCAGCACGACGCCGCTGAGAGCAAACCCCACCATGACGATGGAGATCACCCAGTAGCCGTACTCCGACCATTTCGCGACGGCGAAATAGCGCGTCAGCGCCGTCTCGTAGCCGACGGCGGCCAACGAGACGAGGAACAGCGGAAACAGGTTCATGGCCAGAGGGTCATGGCCAGACGTGGCGCCGCAAAAACTGCTCGGTCACGCTGTTGAATCGGGCGGGTTCATCGACGAACAACGCATGGCCGGCGTCATCGAACACTTCCATCTCTGTGTCCGGGCGGTTTCGCACGAGGTTTTCCCCCTGCGCAACCCAGCGCGGGCGCACGACGTAGAGAAGCGGCACTTTCGTCTGGTAGACCGCGTCCCGCCAGTACGACCTTGGCTCCGGATAGGCGCGCAGCAGCTTGCTGGCGGATTCGGGGGTGCGCAGCGACGCCTCGGTCAGGCGGGTCAGGTAGGCGGCGGGCTGCGGCCGATGAAACATCGCGCGCACAAAGGCCTGCATCGCTCTGGCATGATCGACCGGCGGCCCGCGGCGCCTCGGACCGGGCGGCAGCGGCACCGGCGGCGGGTCCTCGCCGACGGAGTTGTCGACCAGCACGAGGCCGGCGATCCGGCGGTCGCCGGCTTCATGCAGGGACGCCAGGGTGTCGAGCACGCCGAGCGACCAGGCGACGATGACGACGGGGCGCGCATCGAGGCTGGAGATCAGCTCGGCGATGTCGCGGCCGCGGCGTATCGGCTCATAGCCCCCGGGCGGGGCGGCCGAATCGCCCTGTCCGCGCGGATCGAACGCCACGACGTGGTAGCGCTGCGAGAAGGCCAGGATCTGCGGCATCCAGATCCAGGCGGGCATGGTCCAGCCGGGGATCAGCACCAGCGTATGTGCGTTGGGCGGTCCGGCCTCCAGGTAATGCAGGCGGACGCCGTCGGTGGTCTGGAAGAAATGGTCCACCACATAGGATGGCAGGGCGGAACGCGACGGCTGCGCCGCGGCGGCGACAGCGGTCAGGCTGAGCAGGAGACTCGAGAGCAGGACCAGGACGTGCCGCATTGGCACCAGAACACCGGCAATCCCGCGCCGGTCAATCGGGATTTTGTTACCGGAGCCTGTGGCCTATGCCGGCCGCGCCGCGAACTGCGGCACGCTTCGCCCGGAGGATTATGCCGCGTGCGCCGATAGCGGCGGTGCTTGTTGAGCGGTTCGCGGGGCTTACGGCGACGCCGCTAGAGCAGCATATAGAATGTGAAGCCGATGAGAACCCAAAACGGTGCCGATATTATCACTGCGGCTGCCACGCCTCTGGCAACGGCAAGACGATCACTGTCGTCCGCCTCGATGTCGTCGTCGAACCGCTGCACGCTTGGCGGCGCGGGCTGGGCAGGCTCCGGCACGAGCAGTTCGGCCTCGGCGACATGGATGGACATGTCCGATCCTCCGGATTTGGTGATGTTGTCTGTGCGACGACGACACACTTACCTTATAGCAACATGTGGCAAATCGGACCATTTATTTCATTCAACACCTTGCGAGCAAACGCCGCCTGCCTCACCCCGCCCGATCCGCCCCCGGCGCATGCACCGAGCCGGTCGAGCCAAACCCGCCGGCCCCCCGGGCCGACACCAGCGTGAACGACTCGACAATCTCGAACCGCGGCCGCAGCACCGGGACAAACACCATCTGCGCGAAGCGCTCCCCCGGCGTCAGCACGATGGCCCCGGACCCGGGCGCGAGCCGGTTCCAGGCGCTGACCAGCACGGGGCCGGTGTAATCGGCGTCGATCAGGCCAACCAAGTTGCCCAGCACCAGGCCCTTGCGATGTCCGAGCCCCGAGCGCGGCAGCACCAGCGCCGCCATCCCGTCATCGGCCATGTGCACGGCGATTCCCGTCGGCACCAAAACCGCCGCGGCGCCCGCCACCAGTTCCAGCGGCGCGTCGATGCAGGCATGCAGGTCGATGGCGGCCGCCATCTCGCTCTGATACTGCGGCAATCCCCAGGCTCTCAGCCGATCGTCCAGGATCTTCAGTTCCACGTTCGGATTGGTCATCGGATCGGCTCCTGCTGCGGTTTGGCGAGCGTTCCTAGCGGCAAACCCGGGTGCGGGGAATTGGCGTTTGTCTATTGGCGGCGATGGCGCGGCATCCGGTGCCGTGCCACTAATCGGGGGCCAATGGAAACGTCCGCTCCCCCTTCACCGGCCTTGCCTCGGGCGGTGGCGCCGCAACACCTGTTCCGACTGGTCGTGCCGCCGATAATCCTGCCGGTGTTCCTGTCGGCGGCCGACGGGACCGTCGTCGCGACGGCGCTGCCGGCGATTGCCGCCAGCTTCGGCGAAGTGGCGAATCTGTCCTGGGTCGTCGTCGCCAACCTGATTGCCGGCACGGTCGCCGCCCCCGCCTACGGACGCCTCGGCGACCTGTTCGGGCGGCGGCGGATGATGCTGATTTCACTTTGCCTGTTCATGGCCGCGTCCGGCCTGTGCGCGATGGCACCGAGTTTCGGCTGCCTGCTGGCCGCCCGCGTGCTGCAGGGCCTGGGCGGCGGCGGGCTCATGACCCTGGCGCAGGCGCTGCTGGGGGAGAATGTGCCGCCGCGGCAGCGCGGCAGCTACCAGGGCTATCTGTCCGCCAACATCGTCGCCGGCTCCACCATCGGCCCGGTGGCCGGCGGGTTCATTACCCAGGCCTGGGGCTGGCACGCGGTGTTCCTGGCCTATCTGCCGCTCTGCCTGATCGCCATCGTGCTGGTCTGGAGATTGCCGCGCGGCACGGCGGGGCGCAGCAGGGGCGGATTTGATATCGCCGGCATCGCGATGCTGACCGGTTTCATCGTGCCGCTGCTGGTGGCGGTGTCGCAGCTTCAGCGGATGAGTCCCGCCGCGCTGCCGAAGCTGGGCGCCTGGCTGGCGTTGGCCGCGGTGGCGCTGGCGGCTTTGCTGTGGCAGCAGCGCCGCGCCGCCGCTCCGTTGCTGGCGCTGCCGCTGCTGAAAATTCCGGCGTTCTGGCGGTCCGATGTGATGGGCGCCTGCTCCGGCGCGTCGCTGACCGCGATGATGACGTTCCTGCCGATATACCTTCAGGTCGTCACCGGTGCGACGCCCGCGCAGTCCGGGCTGCTGCTGATCCCGCTGACGGGGGCGGTGAGTCTCGGCTCGGTGCTGACCGGTTGGCTGATTTCCCGCACCGGCCGCACCGCGGTCTTCCCCACTTTCGGCCTGGCGATCACCGCGGCCAGTTTGATCGGGTTGGCGATCTGGGCGCCGTCGCTCAGCCGTACGCAACTGGCGTGGCTGCTGGCGTTCGGTTCCCTGTCGCAGGGGTCAGCCATGATCACGGCGCAGATCACGGTGCAGGCGGTGGCGGGGTTCCAGCAGCTTGGTGCCGCGGCCGCGTCGGTGCAGTTATCGCGTTCCCTGGGGTCTGCGTTCGGCGCCGCGGCGGCCGGGGCGGTGCTGTTCGGGCTGCTGTCGGCGATGCATCCGGCGACCGCGGACCTGTTCTTCGAGATGCTGCGGCACGGGGCGGGCGCTCTGGAGGGGGTGTCCGCGGCTCAGCAGGAAGCGGCCCGGGCGGACATCGCGGCGGCGTTCAGGGGCGTGTTCCTGACGGTGGCCTGCTTTTCCCTGACGATCGTCGCCTGCGCAGCGACTTTGCCCCTACGCAGGCTTTGACGCACGCAGGCTTTGACGCCGGTAAGCGGTCAGCGGCCTTTCAATTCCGCGTCGATCGCGGCGGCGAGGCCGGGATTGGCACGGCGGATCTGGGAGGCGCGAAGCGTGGCCCCGAGCAATGGTTCGGGCCGCATCTCCCAGGCTTCGAGAAACAGCAGATCTGCTTCCTTTCCAGAATTGTTTTCTTCTTGTAGCGCTTTACGCACGGCCTGAGTGTAAGGCGGTCTCAAGACGTTCAACGCGGTTAACATCAGACATTTCCCATAAACGGTACCGCGCGTTTCCTAACCACCCGCCGCCGGTTCAAGACCGGGAGACGGGTGGCATAAGCCGCGTGGCATCCAATTAGGGAGTGTAGACCTGATTCACCAGCACAACAAGGTGACAAGGGGGTGAATTAGGTTACGGAGAAACACTCAGTACCGATACAGGTCGTGCTTGAACGGCCCTTGCTCCGGCAATCCGAGGTATTCCGCCTGCTTCGCTGACAGCTTCGTGAGCTTGGCGCCGACTTTCGCCAAATGCAATGCTGCCACCTTCTCATCGAGGTGCTTCGGCAGGGTATAGACGATGGTACGCTCATACTTGCCGGTAGGCGCGTTGTACAGTTCGATCTGCGCCAGCACCTGGTTGCTGAAGCTCGCGCTCATGACATAGCTGGGATGACCGGTGGCGTTGCCGAGGTTCACCAGGCGGCCTTCGGACAAGACGATCAGGCGCTTGCCGTCGGGAAAGATGACCTCATCGACCTGCGGCTTGACGTTGTCCCAGGTATAGTTGCGCAGCGCATCGATCTGGATCTCGGAGTCGAAATGACCGATGTTGCAGACGATGGCGCGGTGCTTCATGGCGCGCATATGGTCGATCGTGATCACATCGACATTGCCGGTGGCGGTGACGAAGATGTCGCCGATGGGTGCGGCATCGTCCATGGTCACCACCTGGTAGCCTTCCATCGCCGCCTGCAGCGCGCAGATCGGATCGACTTCGGTGACCATCACCCGGCAGCCGGCGTTGCGCAGCGAGGCGGCGGAGCCTTTGCCGACATCGCCAAAGCCGTTCACCACGGCGACCTTGCCGGCCATCATCACGTCGGTGCCGCGGCGGATGCCGTCTACAAGAGACTCACGGCAGCCATAGAGATTGTCGAACTTCGACTTGGTAACGCTATCATTTACATTGATCGCCGGGGTCAGCAAAGTGCCGGCTTTCGCCATGTCCCACAGCCGGTGCACGCCGGTGGTGGTCTCCTCGGAGATGCCGCGCACGTCGGCCAGCATTTCCGGATACTTCTGGTGCATCAGCACCGTCAGGTCGCCGCCGTCATCGAGGATCATGTTCGGGGTCCAGGCTTTATCACTCCCCCGGGCGGGCCCGCGCACGGTCTGCTCGATGCACCACCAGAACTCTTCCTCGTTCAGGCCCTTCCAGGCGAAGACGGGGATGCCGGCGGCGGCAATGGCGGCGGCGGCATGGTCCTGGGTGGAGAAGATGTTGCAGGACGACCAGCGCACGGTGGCACCGAGTGCCACCAGCGTCTCGATCAGCACGGCGGTCTGGATGGTCATGTGCAGGCAGCCGGCGATGCGGGCACCCTTCAGCGGCTGGGCGCTGCCGTATTCCTCGCGGATCGCCATCAGCCCGGGCATCTCGGTCTCGGCCATATGGATTTCCTTGCGCCCCCAGGCGGCGAGGGACAGGTCCTTGACCTTGAAGTCGTTGAATGCCGCGTTTGCCATGCTTTGAAGCTCCTGAATAGGTGGCGGCGTCATATAAAGATATCTGCATGTTTGCAAGCGGCTTGATCGACGCTGGCGCGGATATCATGGCCAGGCAACACAAATGGGGTGGACAGGCATCCGAAAGCGGAGTGACTCGTTGGCGTGCGGCCAACCGCTCCGCCCGGGACATCGATGCCAGCACTGACCGTCACCCACACCACGATCTACCGCTACGCCAACCCGGTGGTGTTCGGCGAGCACCGGATGATGATGCGGCCGCGCGACAGCCACGATCTGCGGCTGCTGAAGACCGCGCTGACGCTGCATCCCGCCGCCTCGGTGCGCTGGATTCACGACGTGTTCGGCAATTCCGTCGGCATCGCGCGGTTCAGGCAGCCGGCCGAGGAACTGCGCGTGGTGTCGATGTTCCAGGCGCAACATTTTCCGCTGCCGGAAGGCTCGGTGGTGATCGAGGAGTACGCCCGCCGCTATCCGTTCAGCTACGATGTGTCGGAGGCGCCGGATATCGGCCGCCTGGCGGAGCGGCACTACGCCGATCCCGGGCATCTCGTGGACGGGTTCGCCAGACGGTTCCTGGAAGCGACGCCCGGCCAGGACACGCTGGGAATCCTCGCGGCGATCACCAAGGCGATCAAGGCGGAGTTCACGTATAATCCGCGCGACGAGATGGGCACGCATGATCCGGTGACGACCCTGACCGCGAAGGCCGGGACGTGCCGCGACTATGCGCTGCTGATGATGGAGACCGCCCGCAGCCTGGGCTTCGCCGCGCGCTTCGTCTCCGGCTACCTGTATGACGACAGCAAGCTTGGGGACGCCGCGGACACCCTGATCGGCGGCGGGGTGACGCATGCCTGGGCGGAGATCTATCTGCCGGGGGCAGGCTGGGTGCCGTTCGACCCGACCAACGGGCTGATCAGCGACCGCAACCTGATCCGCGTGGCGGTGACCCGCGATCCGTCCCAGGCGGTGCCGCTGTGGGGCAGCTTCGTCGGCAAGCCGGGGGATTTTCTGGGGATGGACGTTTCGGTCGAGATCCGGGCGTAGCGGTTGCGTGCCCGGCACGACCGGAACAAGGCCCCGAGTCGCCGGGAGCTTATCGACAATAATGGAAAAATGCATTATCCTATCGCCCGGATAGGAGCAACTCACTATGACCACCCTGACCGTAACCGCACGGGGACAGGTCACGTTTCGCAAGGACGTGCTGAATCACCTCGGCATCAAGCCGGGGGATAAAATCGAGTTGGACAAGCTGCCGGATGGCCGGGTAGCGCTGCGTGCCGCAAAGCCGCCAGGCACGATAGACGACTTCCTTGGCCTCCTCGCAGGCAAGACGAACAAGGTTGCCACGCTCGATGAGATCAACGAGGCGGCTGCTGCCGGCTGGGCCGGGACGGAATGAGGATTACGGCCGATACGAATATCCTGATCCGGGCCGTGGTGCGGGACGATGCAAAGCAGGCCGAGGCCGCCGCCAAACTGCTAAAGAATGCTGAAGTCATTGCCGTGCCCCTGGCCTGCCTGTGCGAATTCGTTTGGGTGCTGCGACGGGTTTATCGTCTTGGCCGCAAGGATATTCATGCTGCCCTGCATGCCCTGTTGAGCGCGGCAAATGTCGCCGTGAATCGATCAGCGGCAGATGCCGGTTTGGCCATGCTCGACGCGGGCGGGGACTTCGCCGACGGCGTGATAGCCTTCGAGGCGCGATGGCTCGGCGGGGAAACCTTCGTTTCGTTCGACAGGAAGGCGGTCGCGCTGCTCGAAAAGCAAGGTCTGCCGGCAACGGTTCTTGTCTGATCAAAATTAGTCTGGACTATCAATAATATCATCCGCCGTGAGAGCGACTCTCCAGCCGCGCCACCTCCTCATGCCGATCACCGGGTCGATCCCGGTGACAGGCGCCGATCGGCATCCACGCCTTTTCGTTGTGTAAACAAAGGCGTGGATGGCGGCCCTCCGCCCGCCATGACGGCAACGGCAACATTGCCGTCATGATCTTTTCGCCATCCAGAACTGCCCGATCCGCCGAGTCGTCCGCGAGGCTGCGCTAGCCCCTTGGAACGCATTCGTTTAGAGCCTCCACAAAACTCCGCCCCGGGCGGAGCGAAGGAGAACCATATCGATGCTGTCTCGCTTTACCGCCGCCGCGCCGCTGCGCGCATCCCTGCTGGCCGCGGCCGCCTGCTTCGCCTTCGCGGCGAGCGCGGCCGAACCATCCGGCGAAACGACCAAGCAGCCCGCGGTGCACCCGGTCACGGTGACCGAGGAAATGACCGGTGCGGGCATCGTGTCCAGCGGCGTGACGCTGCCGCCGCCGCCGCCGGTGACCGGCTCCCGCGCGCACCCCGTCCCCGCCTGGGACAGCCCGCTGCCCTGGCCCATCCTGATCGCCGATCGGCGGAACAACCGGCTGTTGGAGGTGACCCCGGACAAGCGGATCGTGTGGGAGTTCCCCTCGCCGAACCTGAAGATCTATCGCGGCAACGATGACGTCAACTTCACGCCGGACGGCAAGACCCTGGTCATCAATGAGGAGGACAACTACGACATCCACTTCGTTGACTATCAGACCCGGGCGCTGACCTGGACTTATGGCGTGTCGGACACCTGGAGCCGGGGCGAGGGCTACCTGAACTTCCCCGACGATGCGCGTCTGCTGCCGGACGGGCGGATGACGGTGGCCGACATCCGCAATTGCCGCCTGCTGTTCATCAATCCCGACAGCGGCAAGACGTTGGCGCAATGGGGCAAGCCCGGCGTCTGCAAGCATAACCCGCCGGAGACGTTCGCTTTTCCAAACGATATTAATTACTATGACAACGGCGACTTCCTGGTAACGGAAATCCCGGATGCCTGGATCTCCCGCCTGGGCAAGGACGGCCACGTGGTCTGGAGCGTCAAGGGGCCGCATCTGCGCTATCCGTCGGACGCCAGGGCGGCCAGCGACGGCAACGTCATCGTGGCGGATTTCACCAAGCCGGGCGGCGTGGTGATCTTTAACCCGGCGACCGGCAAGGTGGTCTGGGAATACCGGGTGAAAGAGGGCGAGAAGATGCTCGATCATCCGTCGCTGGCGGAGGAACTGCCCAACGGCAACATCCTGCTGAACGACGACCATCGCGAACGCGTGCTGATCATCGATCGCCAGTCCAAGGAGTTCATCTGGCAATACGGCAAGACCGATACGCGGGGTCATACGCCGGGGCTGCTGTGGTACCCCGATAGCCAGGATCTCGACTATTACCATGACTGGAAGGCGGCGCTGGCGGGGAAGCATTGATAGAATACAATCTCCGGCCGTGCCGGCTCGTCATGCCGGCGGAGCATGCCCCGGCGAAGGCCGGGGGGCGGCCCCATTGTCGTGGCGCGCGAAGCCGGCTGTGCGATAGCTCGGCTTTGTAACAGAGGCGTGGAAGACTTTTCTGCGCACCGGGCCGGAGCCGAGACGGTGTTTCCGGCCGTTGCGCCTCCTGTCCACGGCCTCGGGGGCGGCTCCGGACGCAAGAAAGATGTTACACGGATTTTCACTGATTAAGCGCACAGATTACACGGAAAACGGCGCCGGGCCGCAGCCAGCCTGCCCGGGGTTTCGATCAGGTTCCGTCGCCGGTGCGCCCGTTTCGGTCTGGAGCAGCGGCACGATAGAAGCCAAGGTCTCAATCCCTGTAATCCGTGCGCTTAATCGGTGAAAGTCCGTGTTACCGCTTTGCTTTCTCTATTCAGGCAAGGAATGAACGGTTTAACAACCTGTCCACCCCATCGCCGCCGGAGCGCTATTTTTAATGCCGATCGGGCCGTGCCCCGACGCGGCGGCCGTATGGTAACATAGTCCCGGTACGGATTTTCGGGCCGGGACTGCGTCCCCGAGCGGAAAGCCACTTGTAACATCGCCGGAAACCCACAGTTTGTCCCTGGTCACTGGCGACCAGGGCAGGCATGGCGGAAGACGATATACCGATGACGGGGACGATCCGGGACAAGCTGATCGACCGCAAGCAGGACTGGGCGCGGGAAGGCCGCCTGCTGACCGGCACGACGGCGGATCCGGAGACGGTCCGGCTGCCGCCCGGGCAGCGGCTGGTGCGGGACTGGCCCGTTCTCGACCTCGGCCAGCAGCCGCACGTCACCGAGCAGAAGTTCCGCCTCGATGTCGATGGCGCGGTGGAAAACCGCCTCAGTCTCCGGCTTGATGAGTTCATGGCGCTGCCGCAGTCCGAAGACGTCTCCGACATGCACTGCGTCACCCAGTGGTCGCGCTACGACAACCATTGGCGCGGCGTGGCTGCGCGGGCGCTGCTGGAGATCGTGCGTCCGCACCCGGACGTCAGGCACGTGATCTTCACCGCCTATGACGGCTACACCACCAACATCCGGCTCGACCAGTTCGATCAGCCGGATGTGTTCCTGGTGCACCAATGGGAGGGCCAGCCGATAACCCGGGAGCATGGCGGGCCGGTGCGCATGCTGGTGCCGAAGCTCTATCTGTGGAAGTCCGCCAAGTGGCTGCGCCGCATCCACTTCACCATCAGCGATCATCCGGGCTTCTGGGAGACCCGCGGCTACCACAACAACGCCGATCCCTGGATGGAGGAGCGCTATGGGTGATGTGACGCGACGGGTGGCGCTGGCGGGCATGGCAGTGCTGACGGTGGCGGCCGGCACGGAGCAAACCGCCTGGGATTTCGGTTTTCCGGCGATCGAGGGCGGCACGCTGGATTTCGCCGCGTTCAAGGGCCGGGTCCTGCTGGTGACCAACACCGCCAGCTTTTGCGGCTACACTTATCAATATGAGGGTCTGCAGCACTTGCACGCCGACAAATCGCCCGCCGGCCTGACCGTCATCGGCGTTCCCAGCCGGGACTTCCACCAGGAATCGCCTGACGACGTGACGGTGAAGACGTTCTGCGAGACCCGCTTCAACATCGACTTCCCGCTGACCACGGTATCCCACGTGCGCGGCACCAGCGCCGCGCCGTTCTACGCCTGGGTACGCGCGCAGCGGAACTGGCAGCCCGAATGGAACTTCAACAAGGTGCTGATCGGCCGGGACGGACGCATCGCCGGGACATTCGGCTCCGCCGATGAACCCGGCGGAGCCTTATTGATGAGCGCCGTTGGCGGTGAGCTTGCACGGACGGGCTGACGGCCCGGTCTTGTCCAGTAGCACCAGCAGCGACTCGGGCTCGACGATCAGGTCCGCCAGCGTATGGCTGTCCAGCACCGCCATGAACGCGTTGAGCGCACTGGTCAGAATGCCGCTGAGCACACAGGCCGGTTGGATGCCGCAGGTTTCCGGCGTGCCGAAGCACGCGGTCTGTGCCGCGTCCGACTCGGTGCGGCGGATGACGTCGCCGAGCTTGATGTCCTCGGGCGGCCGCGCCAGCCGCAATCCGCCGTACGGACCGCGTAGGGTCACGACGTCGCCGGTGGTGGCCAGGGCCTGCACCACCTTCATCAGATGGTTGGCCGAGATGGAATAGGCCGACGCGATCTCATTGATCGTGACGAACCGGTCGGGATGCAGCGCGAGGTATGTTAGCGTGCGCAGCGTGAAGTCGGAGAAGGTGGTTAGCCGCATAATAGCCCTATGGTGGCAATTGGTGTGAGTTCAAGCGCAACATTATATCACAGATTACGGCCTCGAACATAGTGGTGGTCAGCCTGCCTGTATTCGTATTCAGCCTGGAAACATGATAGCTGTCTACAAGAAACAGTCCACCGGGCAGCGGAATCGCCGCCGCATGCGCGAACGGCGCATGGCTGGCCTTCAAGCCGTTCGCCCTCAGCACCGCCTTGTGAGCAACGCCGCCCAGCGCCAGCACGGCCCGCAGCCGCGGCATCGCCGCCAGTTCCCCGGCCAGAAAGGGGTTGCAGCCGTTGATTTCGGCCGGCTGAGGCAGATTGGCCGGCGGCACGCAGCGCACCGCGTTGGTCACCCGGCAGTTTTTCAGCACCAGCCCGTCCGCCGGGTCCGCCGCGTAGTCGCCCTCCGCGAAGCCGAACTTGAGCAAGGTGCGGTACAGCAGCACCCCGGCAAAGTCCCCGGTGAACGGCCGTCCGGTCCGATTCGCCCCGCGCACCCCGGGGGCAAGTCCCACCACCAGGAATTCGGCGTCGAGCGGCCCGAAGCTCGGCACTGCGCCATTGTACCACGACGGATTGGCGGCGCGGTTGGCGTCCCGGTACCCGGCCAGCCTTGGACACAGTCTGCAATCAGGCGGGGGCGCCTGATATCCGCTCATACAGCGTCATGCGGATCGGCGTAGGGTTCGGCCGGGGTGCCGCGCACCGGACCGTTAACCGATCCGGGGCGGGGCCGCGGCTCGGTCTGGCGGCGGGTGAACTCCGGCGCGATCTCCGCCAGCTCGAGGAAATCGTCGGCCTGGCGGCGCAACTCATCGGCGACCATCGGCGGGCTGGTGCGGACGGAGGACACCACGGAGACCTTCACGCCCTTGCGCTGCACAGCCTCGACCAGGCGGCGGAAGTCCGAGTCGCCGCTGAACAAAACCACGTGATCGACCTTGTCGGCGAGTTCCAACATGTCCACCGCGATCTCGATGTCCATGTTTCCCTTGACCCGGCGGCGTCCGGTTGCGTCGGTGAATTCCTTGGCCGGCTTGGTGACCAGGGCATAGCCGTTATAGGCCAGCCAGTCGGTCAGCGGCTTCAGCGGCGAGTATTCCTCCGTCTCCAGCACCGCCGAGTAATAGTACGCGCGGATCACGTTCGCCTTTTTCCGGAAGGATTCCAGCAAGTTGCGATAGTCCACGTCGAACCCTAGATTGCGGGATGCGGAGTACAAGTTTGCGCCGTCGATGAAAAGGGCGACACGTTCGTTGGGTAGAAAAGACATCGTCTTAACCTTGTGAACTGGTAAAATGGGTGGAATCAGGCCGAGAAGGGCACACCCCGGCTGGACGAAAGACTCGGAACAGAAACACTATAACCATGGACGAATTTTGTGAATATCGAAACGGTGATGATGGATTTGCGATGACTATGGCGCTAATCGGTGTCGGAGCCAATATCCCCGGGCCGGATGGCCGATCACCGCTGGAAACCTGCCGTCAGGCCGTTGCACGCCTGGACTTGTTGCCGGGTCTGCGCGTGGCTGCCGTTTCGCGATGGTTCCTTACGGCGCCGATTCCTCCGTCCGGCCAGCCCGACTATGTCAACGCGGTTGCCGCATTGCGGCATCAGCCGGGGCAGGCGATCGATCCGGCGGATCTGCTGGCGCGGCTGATGCGGATCGAGGCCGCGTTCGGGCGTCAGCGCAGCGTGGCGAACGCGGCGCGGACTCTCGACCTGGACATCATCGCAATCGGCGGGCTGGTGCGCAGCGGGCCGGACCCGATCCTGCCGCATCCGCGCGCGCATGAACGTGCGTTCGTACTGGCGCCGCTGGCCGAGGTGGCTCCGGATTGGCGGCATCCGGTCCTGGGGCGGACCGCCGCCGAACTTCTGGCGGATTTGCCGGCGCAGGCGATCCGGACGCTGTAGGCGCTTCCGCCAAACCGTTTGGGACTAATACCAGACCGCCGCGACAGCGACTCTCCGGCCACGCCGCCCCGTCATGCCGACGGAGGCCGCCATCCACGCCTTTGCCGCAATCGGCACCGCAAGGCGTGGATGGTGCGCCTGCGCGTACCATGACGGGGAAACGCGCAGCCGCCGGACCGCTCATTGAACGCCCGTGGGGCCTCCGCCCGCCAGACGGTCGAGAGGCCGTGCCGGTGTGTCAAAGTCAAAGCGGACTGAGGAAGCCGCGAACCGCACCGGGCTGGCTGCCGCCGGCTGGCTCCGGTATCATCCGGCGCTTTCATTCGGACGCGTCGACAGATCAAGGGATTGGCTCTCATGCAGGTATCGCGCGTGTTCTCCTTCATTCTGAAGGAGATCGAGGAGGCACTCCCGCCGGTCATTTTCTTCGCTGCCGGGTTCAGCCTGATCGAGCTGACCACGCAGCTTTTTCTCGATAGCTACGTCGAGCGGACGCTCAACTACATGGTTGCGGTGGTCGGGGCACTGGTCGTCGGCAAGGCCGTGCTGGTGGCGAATGCGCTGCCGTTCTTTCGGCGCTTCGATTCGGCCCCGCTGATCCGGCCGATCCTTTTCAAAACATTTATTTATTGGGTGGTGGTTTTCCTGTTTCGGGCGGCTGAACATCTGATCGAATACTGGGCGAGCGGGGGACGGCTGGGAGGCATGCGCGAATACCGCGAGACCCACTATCCCTGGTCGCAGTTCGCTGCCGTGCAGATCTGGATCTTCACCCTGTTCCTGGTCTACACGACCGCCGCCGAACTGACGTCGGTGTTCGGCGCGAGCGAGATCAGGAGGCTGTTTTTCGGCCCGGGTCCCATCAAGGCTGCGGCACGCCCTCCATCGGCGACGGCGCTCCATGATCGGCGCACAAGCTGAGTGGACCTGTCATTCGCAACGGCAGGTGTGCTCCAAGCTGGCTGGTCCCTCCCGTATCAAGGCTGCCGATGACGTCGTTCGATACGTCCCTGATCGTTGCGGGCTGCTCGTTCGGCACCGGTATCGCGGGCATGCTGCTGCACACAAGATTGCCCTCGCATCATGTCGACGAAGCGTCGAAGGACGTCATCAAGCTGATCATGAGCCTGATCGCGACAATGGCCGCGCTGGTGCTCAGCCTGCTGATCGCATCCGCCAGCAATTCCTACGATGGGCAGCAGAGCGAGGTGCAGTCGCTCGCCGCCAACGTCATCCTGCTCGACCGCGTGCTGGCCTTCTACGGTCCCGAGGCACAGCCGGCGCGCGAGGCGCTGCAGGAGGCTGCGGCCGATTTGCATGAACAGATCTGGCCGTCGGACAGCCCGCGGGCGGCCAACCTTGACCCGAGGACAACGCGTCTGCGGTCGGATGCATTCGTCACGCGGCTGCAAAGCCTCAAACCGGCAACCGACGCGCAGCGGATGTTGCAAAGCCAGGCTTTGCAGTTGGGGCAGGGTGTCGGGCAAACCCGGCTGCTGATGTTCGAGCAGCACGGATCGTCCATCTCCTGGCCGTTCCTGACCGTGCTGGTGTTCTGGATCTGCATGCTGTTTCTGGGCTTCGGCCTGTTTGCGCGGTTCAATGCGACGGTCCTGGTGGCGCTGCTGGTGGGAGCAGTCTCCGTGGCCGGCGCGGTGTTCCTGATCCTGGAACTCAGCCGGCCCTATGAAGGCTTCATGCGGGTGTCGGATGCGCCGTTGCGCGATGCGCTGACGCAAATCGGCAGGTAGGCGTCGCGTCCCGCATCCAGCGGGCCGGAAATGCATAGCGCGGTCCGGGCAGCCGTGGGAGACGGTCCGCGGGCCGCAGGGCTGGATGCGGACGCCAGGTTCGCTGAACAATGAGGGCAGAGCATGATACCGGGTGTCCGCTGGATTTTGCCGCTTGCCGGCCTGCTCTCCGCCTGCGGCAGTGTGAGCAACCTCAGTCTGGACAATGGGAAAATCCAGACCGGCCAGGTCATCGGCGGTGGCACGATCGAGGTCCGGGAGGTCCGGCCGGTTGCCGGATTCCTGCCCGATCCGTCGCTGCTGCGGCGGGGTGGAGCCGGCCAGGTCGATCTGGTCTACCTCAACCCTGACATGCAGGCCTTTGCCAACAGCCGGATCTGGCTGCAGCCGGTAACGGTCTACACGGCGCCCGGGTCGGATCTGGCCGCGGTGCCGTTGCAGCAGCGGCAGGCGGTGGCGAATACGTTCACCTCCGACCTCTACGCCGCCATGAAGCCGCATTGCCGGATGGCGCGCCGCGCCGGGGCGGACACGCTGCGGGTGCGGTTTGCTTTGGTGGACGCCAAGGTTCCCAATGCCGCGGTCAATACCGTGGCGACCTATGCGCCGTATGAGAGTGCCGCATACGGCCTCGCCTCCTTCGCCTTCAACGGCGGGGTCGGATACTTCGCCGGTACCGCGACGGCGGAAAGTTTCGCGACCGATGCGGAAAGCGGCGCGGTGGTCTGGCAGGCGGTGGACAAGCGCGGCGGCACCACGTCCGCGGCCGAGGACACGCTCGACACCTGGCTTGACGTGCACCACGCGTTCCAGGCCTGGTCGAAGCAGTTCGTCACCCGTCTGCAACAGCTCGGCATCTGCAAGAGCTGAGGCGATGACCGCCATGGTCTGCGCGCGCGGCCACGCCACGCTCCTTAGTCTTATGGCGGCGCTCTGCCTCGCCGTCATGCTGGCGCTCGCGCCCGCCCGGGCCGACGAAGCGGCCAGCTATACGGGCAGCGCTGCCTGCACCGGTTGCCACAAGGCCGAGGCGGCGCTGTGGAAAACGTCCCACCATGCGCTGGCGATGCAACCCGCCACGCCGGCGACCGTGCGGGGCGACTTCGCCGATACGACGTTCGTGCATGGCGGCGTTACCACGACGTTCCATCGCTCCGGCGACAGCTTCCGGGTGCGGACGGAGGGGCCGGACGGCAAGCCGCAGGACTACGCCGTCGCCTACACGTTCGGCGTCGATCCGCTGCAGCAATACCTGATCGCCTTCCCGGGCGGGCGGCTGCAGGCACTGGGGATCGCCTGGGACAGCCGCCCGAAGGAGCAGGGGGGACAACGGTGGTTCCACCTGTACCCTGACAATCCGCCGCCGCCGGGCGATCCGGTGCACTGGACCGGGCGCGACCAGACCTGGAACTACCAATGCGCCGCCTGCCACTCGACCAACCTGCAAAAGGGCTACGACCTCGCCACCGACAGCTACAGGACGAGCTGGACCGACGTGGATGTGTCGTGCGAGGCCTGCCATGGCCCTGGCTCCCGCCACGTGGCCCGGGCGGCGCATAAGCCGGCAGCCGGTGACGGGCGGCTGGGGCTGACGAACTGGCTGAGGCCAGCCGGCAACGGACGGTGGGAGATGGACCCGCAAACGGGGATCGCCCGGCGCAGCGAAAAGCTTGTCTCCACCGAAATCGACACCTGCGCCGCCTGCCACGCACGGCGCAGCGTCATCGCCCAAACGCCGCCGCCCGGTGGGCCGTTTCTCGACTCGTTCCTGCCGGCGTTGCTGGAACCCGGGATGTACCACGCCGACGGCCAGATCGACGGCGAGGTGTTCGAATACGGATCGTTCCTGCAAAGCCGCATGTACCAGGCCGGTGTCACCTGTTCCAACTGCCACGAACCGCACAGCGCGAAACTGCGCGCCGAGGGCAACGGGCTGTGCGCGCAATGCCACCTGCCGGCGAAGTTCGACGTGCCCGAGCATACGCACCACCAGGCCGGAGGCACCGGCGCGCAGTGCGTCAACTGCCATATGCCTTCGAAGACGTACATGGTCGTGCACGGGCGCCGCGACCACAGCTTCCGGGTGCCGCGGCCGGATCTGTCCGCCGCGCTCGACACGCCGAACACCTGCACGCAGTGCCATAAGGACCGGTCCGCCGACTGGGCGGCGAAAAGCATTGCCGGATGGTTCCCGAACGGGCGCCAGACCCGGCCGCAGTATGGCACCGCGCTGCAGGTCGGCCGCAGCGGCGGCGCGGATGCCGAGCGTCAGTTGGATGCGCTGATCCTGGACACGGATCAGCCGCCGATAGCCCGGGCGAGCGCCTTGCCGCTGCTGCCGCGCTATGCGTCCTCTGCTTCGGGTCCCGCCATTGCCGCGGCGGTCGCGGACCCCGATCCGCTGGTGCGCGCCGCGGCGGCGCGCGCCTTGGGGCCGGCCGCGCCGGCGGTGATCGTCCGCTCCACCCTGCCGCTGCTGCGCGATCCGATCCGCGCGGTGCGCACCGAGGCGGCGCGGGCGCTGTCGGGCGTGGACCCGCAGGCGATTCCGGCGGACCAGCGCGCCGCCCTCGCCGCCGCCGAGGACGAACTGGTCACCGCCGAGCTGGTCAACGCCGATCGGCCGGAGACGCATCTGAATTTGGGGCTGCTGGATACGCGGCGGGCGCAACCGGACGGCGCCGAGGCGGAATACAACGCGGCGCTGCGCCTCGACCCGCATTTCGTTCCGGCCATGATGAACCTGGCGGACCTGGACCGGATGCGCGGCCGGGATGCGCAGGGCGAGGCGCTGCTGCGCAAGGCGCTGGCGATCGAGCCGAACAATGCCGACGTCACTCATAGCCTCGGGCTGGTCCTGATCCGCCAGCACAACTACGCCGACGCGATGCCGCTGCTCCGCAAGGCGGCCGAACTCGCGCCGGACAACGCGCGCTACGGCTATGTCTACGCCATTGCGCTGAACTCGACCGGTTCGCCGCAGCAGGCGCGGACGCTGCTGGAACGTTTGCACCAACAGCATCCGGCGGACCCTGACGTGCTGGTCGCCCTGGTGACCACGGCAAGAAGTGCGGGGGATTTGCCGGCGGCCCTGACGTCCGCGCGGGAACTGGCGGGGCTGTATCCGGGCAATCCGCAGATCCGGATGCTGGTGCTCGAGCTGGAAAAGCAGGTCGGGCACTGACGCAGTCTCCCGGGCCGGGTCGGGCACCACCACGGACGAAGATGCCGGCGATGTGCGCCCGGTGCTGCGATGGACAGCGGTCCGGTTTCGCAGTTGCAGAAAGCACGATGTTTCACGGGTTACACCGATGAAGCCACCGATTTGCACGGACGCACTACCGACGGTTTCGACGATTCGGTGTAATCGGTGCCCTTAATCCTGCTAATCCGTGTCACAACTTGCTTTGCGTCCAACCCCGCCAGCGGCCAGGTATCGAACCCCCGTGTTGCGCGGCCACATCGATGACCATCGCCGGAACGGTCTCCCGGACCGGTGCGCGAGAGTCCGGCGGACTCCGGGCGATCCATTTTCGTAGCAGTGATGGGGCGCCGGCCGCCCGCCGAAATTGCATAGCCGTCATTGACCGGGGCGCTTAGCCTGACGGCGATTGCGGCATCTTGCTTCGGCGTTGTCTTGCCGTATCGTCTGTCGTTGCAAAGAACCTTGGAGATCGACCATGCGACCGAATGAGCGCCCGGCGGGCGAACACGAGCCCGGCGAGGCGACGCGCCAGCGCGGCCGAACCGGGTGGATGGTCCGAAATGCCTGCCTGGTGCTGGCCGTGCTGCTGCCGGCGGCCTGCCAGAGTTCGGTCCAGGTTGGCCCGCAAGCCGTGGCGGGGCTGACCCCGAGCGGGACGGTGAACATGGACGAGGTCCAGGTGGCCTATATCGGCAGTGGCGGCGGCGGCAGCGGCACACTGTATTACCAGGGGCAAGCCTATCCTTTCGCCGTCGGCGGGCTGGGCGTCGGCGGCATCGGCGCCTCGACGATCAGCGCACAAGGCGAGGTCTACAAGCTGAACAGTCTTAGCATGTTTCCCGGCGCCTATGGCCAGGCCCGCTACGGGCTGGCGCTCGGCAATGCGAGCATGGGCGACCTGTGGCTGCAGAACGAGTCCGGGGTGATCATGCACCTGAAGGCCAAGCGCTCCGGCCTGATGCTCAGCCTGGGCGGCGATGCGGTGGTGATATCGATGCAGTAGCCCGCTGGCTGGGCCATGACGGGGCGGCGGAGAAAATTGCGTTGATCTCCGCGGCCAAGCCAATACTGTCGGCGGCGCGAGGCAACCGGTCGATACCGCAGGCGCTTCCGGGAAGCGTCACGGTCCCCAGAAAGGATGCAGATCATGGCCAATGACAAGATGTTAGCTCAGATCTCCGGCAAAGGCGGCTTCATCGCCGCGCTTGACCAGAGTGGCGGATCGACCCCCGGCGCCTTGCGCCTCTATGGCATTCCCGACAGCGCCTATCATGGCGATGCCGAAATGTTCAAGCTGATGCATGAGATGCGGGTGCGCATCATCTCCGCCCCGGCGTTCACCGGGGCCAAGGTGATCGCCGCCATCCTGTTCGAGGCGACGATGGACGGCCAGGCCCATGGCAAGCCGGTGCCGTCCTTCCTGTGGGAGGACCGCAGCGTCATCCCGTTCCTCAAGGTGGACAAGGGACTGGAACCCGAAAGCGATGGCGTCAGCCTGATGAAACCGAATCCCGGGCTGGATGCGCTGCTTGACCGGGCGGTAGGTCTGGGGATTTTCGGCACCAAGATGCGCTCGGTGATCAACCTGCCGTCGAAATCGGGGATCGCCGCGGTGGTGAAACAGCAGTTCGAGGTCGCCGCGCAGATCGCCGCGCACGGGCTGATGCCGATCATCGAGCCGGAAGTGTCGATCAAGAGTCCGGACAAGGCGGGGGCTGAGGCCGTGCTTTTGTCGGAGTTGAACAAGCACCTCGACGCCCTGCCGGCGGGGCGCCAGGTGATGCTGAAGCTGACGATCCCGGACAAGACGGATCTGTACGAGGGGTTGGTGAAGGACAAGCGCGTGGCCAGGGTGGTGGCGCTGTCGGGCGGCTACACACGGGCGGATGCCTGCAAGCGGTTGGCGGCCAATCACGGCATCATCGCGAGTTTTTCGCGCGCGCTGACCGAAGGGCTGACGCATGGCATGAGCGATGCGGAGTTCGACGCGGCACTGGCTGAATCGATTGACGAGATCTATCGCGCGTCCACCGAGAAGGTCGGATAGCAACCGCCGCGAAAGCGTGCGTTATACCAGTCTGTCTTGAGATTGACACATCGGCACGGTCGCCGTTGCCGTCATGGCGGGCGAAGGCCCCATAGGCGTTAAAATAGTCCGCAGCAGCTGCGTTTGTCCCCCGTCATGGTGCGCGGAGGCGCACCATCCACGCCTTGCGGTGCGGGTTTAGGCAACGGCGTGGATGCCGACCTGCGTCGGCATGACGGGGGGAAG
>NZ_CAIWTY010000042.1 GCF_903915725.1 uncultured Rhodopila sp. | reverse complement strand
TCGGCATCGCGGTCTGGGACTATCTGGGCAGCAGATTCAAGGTTGCGGGGCACGCACTCATCGCGCCGCTCGACCATTACGTCAGGGCGAAGATCCGGCCCGCCTGATCGGCAGCGGCGCCCGGCATTTTGCCCCTATTACTTCACCTGCAGCGAGCTGGCAGGCACGACAACGTATTTTGTGTCGATACCCAGGATGCCGCCGACCGACAGCACGGCGAAGGGCACGTGATCGCCGGGCGTAACAATCAGATCGTCGACCGTGCCGATGGTCTGATTAGCCTCATTGACGACGGCACTGCCCACGATCTTGGATGTCCGGTAGCCGGTGGCGAGCGTTGCAATGTCGACCTTCACCAAGGCAATCGTTTGCGGCGCACCTTGCGCCCGGGCCGGGCCGCTCAGTGATGTCATGAGCAGGGCAGCACTTGCCAGAAATGTAATTCGAGTTGTCACGCGCGTAGCTCCTTTGAACTGTGGTTGTCGATAGTGGCCTCCGCTATCGCTTCAGCGTATCTTTCAGGCCCGCGAAAGCGTTTTGGACCTTGCCCTCGGTCTTGTCGGCCTTACCTTCTGCCGTCAATTTCGCGTCGCCGAGACCTTTGCCCACCCCTTCCTCCAAGTCACCTTTGGCTTCCCTCGCCGCGCCGACTATACGATCCTTATTCATGCTATCGTCACTCCGTTTGATGATGATATGCCGCCTCCGATCCAATCGAAGGTTGCTCTTTCGGCCGGAATCGGGCCGACGTATGGATATCGCAAGCGATACTGCTGACGAAGGATCGGAAACTACCCATATCAGCGGGGTGCACGGGCCCGGCGGCATTACTATTTCGCGATTCGCCCGTCTACCACATCGATGATTCCTGTCGCACCGCCTGGCGAGGTCCGGGTTCATCGCCAGAGCGCCGGCGATGGCAACGCGTTGCTGCTGACCCCCCGACATGTTCATCGCGAGGTCATTAGCAAAATCCTCCAATCCGACATGTGCCATCAGGTCGCGCGCAGGGCGGATGATATCGCCGCTGAGTAGTTTCCGAGTCTGGCACCGCCAGCAGCCTTACTTCATTTGTAAGCCCGTCATAACGACGTGCCGCGATGGCTCCCGGACGGGGATACTAGATGATACGACACCAGGCCGCATTGGTGCTGGCGGCGATACTGCTCGGCGGTTGTTCGCTGGCGCCCAAACACGTTCGGCCACCGATGCCGGTGCCCGTTGCATGGACGGTGGCCGACAGAGACACCGCGGATGCCGCGCGCCCGGCTGACTGGCGCCAGTTCTTCCTTGCCCCGGCGCTGCAGAAAATTATTGCGTCATCGCTCAATAACAATCGCGACCTTCGCATCGCCATCTGGCGGGTCGAAGTGGCCCGCAGCCAATATCGTGGCCAACGGGCCGAGCTCTTTCCTCAGATCAACGCCGGCGCGGCGGGCTTACGCGACCAGACCCCGGCGTTTCTTTCGGCAACGGGACAAAGTTCCACTGGAAATCTGTTCGGCGGACTGTTGGACGTAAGCTGGGAGATTGACCTGTGGGGCCGCGTTCGTAACCTCAACGCCGCCGCCCTCGACACCTGGCTCGCCACCCGGGAGGCGCGTGGAGCGATCACGTTGTCCCTGATTGCCGAAGTCGCCAACACATGGCTGGCAGAGCGTGAACTGGACGAGCGGATCGCACTGGCCCGCCAGACCATCGACAGCCGCCGCGAATCGGCCCGTATCGCGCGCCGGCGCTTTGAAGTCGGCGCCGCAGCACGCATCGACCTCACGCAGGCTGAGACCCTGCTTGGCCAGGCGGAAAGCGCCCTGATAACGCTGGAGCAGCAACGGGAAAAGACACGCAACGCTCTCGCGGTTCTGACCGGCATGCAATCCGGGGACGAAACGACGAAATTGTCCGCGGTCGAGGATGCCGCAGTCATGCGGGATTTGCCGCCCGGCCTGCCGTCCGGTCTGCTGACGCAACGGCCGGATATCCGTGGTGCCGAGGATCGCTTACGGGCAACAGAGGCCAACATAGGTGCCGCGCGCGCCGCATTCTTTCCCCGCATCTCTTTGATCGGCGACTACGGCACTGCAAGCACGGCACTCGACAGTTTGTTCGCGGCGGGCAGCGGACTATGGATTCTCGGTGGAAGTGCCGTGGCGCCTGTATTTGACGGCGGACATCTCCTTGGCAATTTGGCGGGCGCGAAGGCGCACCGCGGCATGGCTGTCGCCGACTATGAGCGCACGGTCCAGGCCGCCTTTCGCGACGTAGCCGATGCCCTCGCGGCACGACGTTGGCTCGGTCTTCAGATCGAGACGCAGCGCAGAACGTTGGCGGCGCTTAATGAACGGGCGAGGCTTGCCGGCGAGCGCTATCGCACCGGCGCCGCGACATATCTGGAAGTGCTCGACTCGCAACGGGATCTTTTTGCAGCCGAACAGGCACTGGTCGAGACACGGCGTTTCCGCTTGTCGACCGAGGTCAATCTGTTTGCGGCATTGGGGGGCGGACAGGATGATCCATCTGAATCCGCCGCCTCCGCCATCATCCCTGAAACGAACGGGCCTGCGCAATGATCGATACGGCAACGATGGTTGGAAAGTCCAAGGTCGCACAAAGGGCTGGCGTCGATAAGCGGGCGCCGGCCAGGAAAAGGTTCATCCTCGGGGGTGCCCTTGTCCTGTCGGCAGCGGGGCTTGGATTGGCCGGTTGGTGGCTGCTGCAACCCAAGGGACTGGAACCCGGCTTCGCCAGCGGCAACGGCCGCATCGAAGCGGTGGAGATCGACGTTGCAGCGAAAACGCCAGGGCGGCTGGACGATATTCTCGTCAACGAGGGCGATTTCGTCACGCGCGGACAAATCGTTGCTCGCATGGATACGCGCGTGCTGACACTAGCGTCCGGTTAAAATCCGAACAAATTCAATTGGTTGGAATCTATTGAAGTATCGCTTTTGGGCTCGTCCGACGACAATGCAGTCTGCAACGGCATTTTTTCGAAGATTGTCACCGAAAGGAGCTGCATCAATCTGT
>NZ_CAIWTY010000041.1 GCF_903915725.1 uncultured Rhodopila sp. | reverse complement strand
CGCTGGTGTTCTCGCTCCAGATCGTTCCGTTCACATAGGCCAGTTCGATGACGTTCCACGTCGTCGCATCGCCCACGCCGTTCAGCGCCACCTGGCCGGCGCTGTCGATGCTCCAGGCATTGCCGTTGGCATCGGTGATCGTTGCGGACGAACCGGCCTGCACCACGGTATCGTTCGGCGACGCGGGCGCTGAGCCGGCGGCCGCCGGCGTGCTGACGGCCGCCGGGATGCTGGCGGCCGCCGCCGCGGGTGCCTGCGCCGACGCCGCAGCGATCCCGGACGCGACCTCCTGGCCATAGGACGAAACCGATCCATCGCCGTTGATCAGCCCGTCGCCGCCTGACACGGCATACAGCCAGGCGGACCTGCCGAGGCCGCTGCTCTGCACGGCCTGGACGACCTGATCGCCGTTCGGATCGGGGGTCGAGCCGTCGGTGCTGTTGCCATACTCGCCGATAATGACTGGCACCGTGCCGTCGGCGCTGGTCAGCGTCTGCGCCTGGGAGACCATGCCGTCCAGGGTCTGCGTCACCGTGTTCTGGTCGGTTGAATAGCCGCTAAGCCAACCGTAATAATGGATGTCCCAGACGATGTTGGTCATGCCGGCATAGACCGAAGGCGTGTAGCCCTGCCCCGTCGAGGCTGGACTATACGAGTTCATTTCGACCATGATCGGGCTGGTGTTGCCGGTATCGCGGATCGCGGTGTAGGTCTGCTGCTGCCAGGTTGAAAGCGCCGCCGGGTCGGTATTGCCGGACGAATCGATTTCGGACGGTTCGTTATTGGTGCCGAACCAGACATTGGGATTGTTGGCAAACGCCGACGCGATCGAGGAATACCAGTTCAGTTCTGTCGTCAGCGCCTGACCGGTGAATATCGTGCCGGCGCCGCCGCCGGTGTTGCCGGCGTCGTTCGAATGGTCCTCGAGTTCAACGACCATGCCCGCCGATGTCAGCTGATCGACATAGGCCGCCAGACTGGACGGATCTTGATAATCGTAGATCGCCAGCCGCACGAAATTGACGCCGGGAAAGTCGCTTTGCAGCGTGGCGGCGGAGGGCTGGTTGCCTTCTGCGACTCCGATGCCGGCGGCGACGAAGGGTTGTCCGCCGGGGCCGATGATCTGTCCGTTAGAGACATGGAACTGACCGGTAGCGGATGAAGTGCCTGACATGTTTGCTCACCAGAATGTTATGGCGGGCAACCTATGCGGCGAGTTAATAAGCAGTTAATAAGCAGTCAATACCAAATATTACGCCCGAAACCATCGAAAATACAGGTCATTATTCCTAATAAGCGGTTTTATAGTCATAGAAATACATTAATATAAGGCATTTGATACTTACGAAAAACGCCGGACAGCGCAACATGCGCGTCCGGTTCGTGCCGTGCAACAGCGCCGCCCGCTCCGTCTGACGAAACAAACGGTCGGACCGACAAAGAAACGTATCCCGCGGGCAGGCCGCCAAAAAGCGGCCCTGACCGAGCAAAAAAGCCGTTACGCCACCCTTCAATGGAGAGGTGATTTAAGTCCCGGCCCGCAACATAAGATATTGGGCGAAGCAAGCATCGATGCTTGCTGCCACGTGGTATTAACTGTAGCGCGTCAGACTAAATCGATACCCCCGCTCGATTGAATCCCACACGGGGACGTGATCTAGGTCTTTTCAACCGAAACGTCATACGCGTCAACAACAAATTTCTGCCAATCTGGCGTAATAGTTCTTTATTGTGACTGTTTATTTGATGTGACAGTATTCTGTTCCGTATTCGGTATGAACTGACGCCGATCAGGCCGGCCGCATAATATCGGCCTCAGACGCACGCCAGGCCGGCGCCGGTATCCGCAATGCGGCTACACAATCGAGATTTTGTTGTCGATCCAATCTATATGATCCGCGCACGCGTCAGTGTCCGGAATGCACGACGGCGCCGCACTCTAAGATCCTGCCGGGACGCCGCCCGAGCCTCCGGCCCCCATACCGCAGGGCAAATCGCGCAGGCGCGGGCCAGCGTCAACCCGCGGATTGCGCGCTAAACCCGACCCGGCGGAGTCCGCCAGTACCGAGGCTCTGATTCGTGCAGCCGGTTACCCCCGCGCCGAACTGGCGGAGGAGCTCGCTTCCGTTCCGGCCGGGACACCGGCCAGGCCCCACCGTCCGGCCGAAGGTCTGGTGCGTGAAAGCCGCAACGAACCGTGATCGCCGTCGATGCCAGCGTGGCGTTGCAGTGGTTCATACACGAGGACGGTTCGGACGAGGCCGCTGCCTTGCTGACGGGACCGCATATGCTGATCGCTCCCGAGTTGATCATTACGGAGGTCGCCATCGCCGGGTGGAAAGCCGTCCGGTCCGGCGGCATGACCCGGGATCAGCACGACCACGCCGCCGCCCGCTTGGCGCTGGCGTTCGATGCGCTGGTATCGCCGGCAGCCCTGTCACCGCGTGCGGTGACGATTTCACGCGAAATGGATCATCCGGTCTACGACGGCTTCTACCTCGCCGTGGCGGAGCAGCGAGAGGCCACGCTGGTGACAGCCCATCGGCGGTTGCTGCCGCGGATCAGGGGGACGCAGTGGGCGCCGTTGGCAGTCAATCTGTCTCCGTAACCGCCAGGCCCGGGCCTGACCTTGCCCAAAAACAGACATGGCCCGGACGAGCCGGGCCATGACCAGAAAAGTCTCTAGGAACCGAGATCAGTGGTTCAGCGCCTGCACGATCTCCTCGGTCACCTTCTTGGCGTCGCCGAACAGCATCATCGTGTTCGGGCGGAAGAACAACTCGTTGTCCACGCCCGCATACCCCGACGCCATCGACCGCTTAACAAACAACACCGTCCGCGCCTTTTCCACATCCAGGATCGGCATTCCATAAATCGTCGAGGACGGATCGGTTTTCGCCGCCGGGTTGGTCACGTCGTTGGCGCCGATGACATAGGCGACGTCCGCGGTGGAGAAGTCGTTGTTGATCTCCTCCAGTTCGAACACCTCGTCATACGGCACGTTGGCCTCGGCCAGCAGCACGTTCATATGCCCGGGCATGCGGCCGGCGACCGGGTGGATGGCGTACTTCACCTCCACCCCTTCCTTCTTCAGCGTGTCGCCCATTTCGCGCAGCGCGTGCTGCGCCTGGGCCACCGCCATGCCGTAGCCGGGCACGATCACCACCTTGGAGGCGTTCTTCATGATGAAGGCCGCATCCTCGGCATTGCCCGAGCGGACGCTGCGGTCGCCGGCCGCATGTGCGGCGGAAGCGACACCGGTGTCCGACCCGAAACCGCCCAGCAGCACGTTGATGATGCTGCGGTTCATGCCCTTGCACATGATGTACGACAGGATCGCACCCGAGGCGCCCACCAGCGACCCGGTGATGATCAGCGCCAGGTTGTGGATGGTAAAGCCGATACCGGCCGCCGCCCAGCCCGAATAGCTGTTCAGCATCGACACCACGACGGGCATGTCCGCGCCGCCGATGGGGATGATGATCAGGAAGCCGAGTGCGAACGCCAGGAAGGCGATAGACCAGAACAGGAACTGGCTGCCGCCGGAGATCACGAAGCCGATGATCAGCACCAGCGCCAGGATCGCCAGGCCAAGGTTCAGCTTATGCTGCCCCGGGAAGGTGATCGGATTACCCTTCATCAGCGCCTGCAGCTTGGCAAACGCGATCAAGCTGCCGGAGAAGGTGATGGCACCGATGGCGAGGCCGAGCGACATCTCGACCAGGCTCTGTGCGTGCACATTGCCGGGCACGCCGATGCCGAAGGCTTCCGGCGCATTCAGTGCAGCGGCCGCCACGAACACCGCGGCCAGGCCGACGAGCGAGTGGAAGGCTGCGACAAGCTGCGGCAAGGCGGTCATCTGGATGCGCTGGGCAATCTGCCAGCCGATGCTGCCGCCGATGGCGATGGCGACGATAATCAGCGCGTAGCTGCCAGCGCCGATGCCGCCATGCAGCAGGGTCGCACCGACGGCGATCGCCATGCCGATGATGCCGAAGCGGTTGCCCTCACGGGACGTTACGGGTGAAGAGAGGCCGCGCAGTGCCAGTATGAACAGGACGGCGGCGACGAGATAGGCGAGTGAAGTCAGACTGGCGGACATCGATGCGGTCCTACTGCTTTTTCTTGAACATCGAAAGCATCCGCTGCGTCACCGCAAACCCTCCGAAGATATTCACGGAGGCCAGGGTGACCGCGAAAAAGCCGAACAGCGTCGCCCAGCCGGACGTGCCGAGGCCGGTCGCGAGCAGCGCGCCGACGATGATCACGGACGAAATGGCATTGGTGACAGCCATCAGCGGCGAGTGCAACGCAGGAGTAACGTTCCACACCACGTAGTAGCCGACGAAGCAGGCCATCAGGAAGATGGCGAGCAGGAAGATGAACGGATCGACCTCGGGTGCGACCGTCGAGGAGACGGTCAGCACCAGGGTCTTGGCATGTGCGGCAAGGTCGAGCGCGTTGCCGGACAAACGAGCGGCTTCATCCGCCAGTTCATTGGGGGTCATCGGGGATCAGTCTCCGGATGTTCAGGCTGCCTGCGAGGGCAGGAAATTCGGGTGAACGACGGCACCGCCGCGCGTGAGCGTGACGCCTTTGACGATATCGTCCGTCTCCGGCAGCTTCGGCGCCTTGGTTTCCTTGTCCCAGAACGTGGTCAGGAACGTCAGCAGGTTGCGCGCGTACAGCGACGACGAGGCGACCGGAATGCGGCCGGGCCAGTTGTTGAAGCCGAGCACGGTGACGCCGTTAGGGGTGATGATGCTCTGGCCCGGCACGGTGGCGGCGCAGTTGCCGCCGGCTTCCGCCGCGAGATCGACGATGACGCTGCCGGCCTTCATGCTGTCGACCATCGGCTGCGTAATGATCACCGGCGCCTTGCGGCCCATCACCAGCGCCGTGGTGATGACGATGTCGTTCTTGGCAACCGTCGTGGCCATCAGCTCGGCCTGCTTCTGGCGGAACGCGTCGGTCATTTCCTTCGCGTAGGCGCCGGTCTGGCCGGCGGTCTCCTCATCTTCAACGCCGACAAAGGTGGCGCCGAGAGACTTGATTTCCTCCTTGGCGGCCGGCCGGACGTCTGTCGCCGAAACGATCGCGCCGAGGCGGCGGGCGGTGGCGATGGCCTGAAGGCCCGCGACGCCGGCACCGATGATGAAGACACGGGCGGGCGGCACGGTGCCGGCCGCGGTCATCATCATGGGAAAGCCGCGCTGGAAGGTCGTGGCGGATTCCACCACCGCCCGATAGCCGGCGAGGTTGGCCTGGCTGGACAGCACGTCCATCGACTGCGCACGGGTAATGCGCGGCAATAGTTCCATCGCCACGGTATCAATGCCCGCTTTGGCGAGGCTCGGAACCAGTTCGGGATCGGAAAATGCGCCGGCAATGCATACCAGCAACGCGCCACGCGGGATGCGCGCACGCTCTTCCGGGCCGGGGGTCTGCACCGCGAACACGATATTCGCGCCGTTCAGCAGGCTCGCCACGTCAGGGGCGATCTCCGCCCCCGCGGCGGCAAAATCAGCATCGGAGAGAGAGGCGTTGGCCCCTGCTCCGGTTTCGACCGCGACCGTCAAGCCCAAAGCAATCAGCTTTTTGACTGTCTCCGGGGTCGCGGCCACACGGGTTTCCGCCGCCCGTCGTTCTTTCAGCACCGCAAGGCGCATGTGTATGATCCTTCATGCGTTTGGAATCTTCAGGCGCCATGCACGCCCGTTTCCCCAAATCAATGGCGGCGCCTCAATGCACGGGGAGGGCGTGGCGTGCAAGGGGGGCAATGGCGGCGAGTTTGGCTTTAGATAATGTGTTTTGGTGCGCGTTTTTTTTGTGGTAACCAAGCTCGCTGTTAAGACTGCGTTAACCTTTAGGGTCCAAGATGGGTTCGGTTGCCAGAGTGTCCGAAGGAGGCAAGATGAACATCCCCGCGTCCATACGCCGTGAAGTCGGCCTGGAGCATGGCGGCCCTGTCATGGTCTCCGTCGTCGGCGGGGAGATCCGGATGCGCGTGCTGAAGCATGTGCTGGCCGATCTGCAGGATGAAGCGCGGGACGTGTTCGCCGGCTCCGGTGAAAGCGTGGACGGCTTCCTGCGCGAACGCCGCGCGGAAGCCCGCCGGGACGGCGACCTGCCGGCATGATCCTGGATGCCTCGGCCTTGCTCGCCTTCCTGCTGGCGGAGCCGGGGAAGGATCGGGTGGCGGAGGCGCTGATGGAGGGGGCGGTGATGACCACCGTCAACTTCGCCGAGGTCGTGACCAAATACGTGCTGCGTGGCGCGAAGGACCGGGCGGCGACTTTGCTGGAACGTATTCCGCTGACGTTGGTGCCGGTCGATGAGGATCTGGCGCTGCGCTCGGCCCTGATGGCGGACGTGACCCGTCCAGCAGGGCTGTCGATGGGTGACCGGATCTGCCTCGCGCTGGGCCAGCGGACGGGACAGACGGTGCTGACCGCGGACCGGAGCTGGCTGGATGTCGCGCCGGGCGTTGGCGTGGTGGTGGAGGCTGTGCGTTAGGCCCTTTGCGCTGCGGCGTGCCGTTTCGGGGATGCCCGTTCGGGGTCGAATGCCGCCGCAGGTGCTGGCTGCAGCTCCGCCTTTAGCGCGGAGGCCGCGGAGATTCGAAGATCGCAGAGTTTTTTCCTTGGCTTCGGGACCGGAGATCGCGCTTTTCGAGCCGCTGCGCGGCTTGGCGTGGGAAAATGGACGGTGCGAGGCGGGCCGCGCCAAAGGCGCAGGAAAGTCTTCTCTCGCGGGTTCACCCGGTATCGAGGCAGCCGTCCCGCGCCACCGCCGACATCGCCCGGCTTGATGCTGCCGGCAACGATCGGACGGATCGCGTTCCCTCCCGCCATTTTCAGCCCCCGCGGCGACCTGCCGGGGTTGGAAACCTTCCGCTGCAATGGGATGATCTCGCCAATCAATAACAGGAGGAAACCAATGGCTCTGCTGGACGGCAAGATCGGCATCATCACCGGCGCCGCCTCGGGCATCGGCGCGGCCACCGCGCGGGTGCTGGCGCGGGAGGGCGCCAAACTGGTGTTGACCGACATCGACGACGCCGCCGGTTCAGCGTTGGCCGAAGACGTCGGTGGTGTCTACCTGCACCACGACGTGTCAGAGGAAGACAGCTGGCCGGACGTGATTGCCCTGGCTGAACGCTTCGGGCGCATCGACATCATGGTGGCCAATGCCGGCATCGGCATCATGGGCGCCGTCACCGACATGTCGCTCAAGGACTGGCGCCGCCAGATGGCGATCAATGTCGACGGGGTTTTTCTTTCGGTCAAGTACTGTATTCCCGCTATGCGGCGCGCGGGAAACGGCGGCTCCATCGTGATGTTGTCGTCGGTGGCCGGACTGCGCGGCTCCGCCGGCCTCGCCGGCTACAGCGCGACCAAAGGGGCGGTGCGGCTGTTCGCCAAGTCGGTGGCGCTGGAGTGCGCGCAAGCCGGCGACGGCATCCGCGTCAATTCGGTGCATCCGGGGATCATCGCGACACCGATATGGGACAAGCTGCCGGGCGGCAACCAGCCGATAGACCCGCATGCGGCGGCCGAGGCGATCGTGCCGCTGGGCAAGGCGGGGCAGGCTTCGGAAGTCGCCGACGGCATTCTGTTCCTGGCCTCGGATCTTTCGACTCACGTGACGGGATCCGAACTTGTCATCGATGGCGGCATGACGGCTGGACGCATCACCCGGCTGGCGTCGTGACGCTCTACGAGATTACCGAGGCGGTAGCGCAAGCCGATCATACCGTAACGATCAAATGGTCGGACGGGATGCGCGGGGTGGTGGATTTCCTGCCGATCATCGACCGCGGCGGCTGGTTCACGCCGCTGCGCGATCCGGAGTATTTCGTTTCGACCATGCTGATCCTGCCCGGCGGGGCAGGGCTGACCTGGCCGGAGGAAATCGATTATTCGGCTGACGGACTGCGACGCGATGCGATGAGGTGTGATTAGCTCGCAGCGCTGCGTAGGCCTCAACGTCCCGATGGCGGTTCGGGCTGGAGCCAAAGCGCGGCCTCGACCGCGGCGGGGTCGTTGTAGATCGCTCGCAGATAACTGCGCGCCGCGGTGTCGGGCTTGCGGCGGCCATGCTCCCAGTTGCGAACGGCATCAAGGTCGAGGCCATAATGCAGCGCGAACTGCTCCTGCGTCAGGTCGAGCCTTTCCCGCATGGCCTTGACGTCGATATCGGTGTCGGGGACGCGGGTTGCCCTGACGCCGCACGCGGCCAGTTCGGCGGCGAGGGCCTCAAACGATTCCAACTTCGGCACAAGAACGAACGCGCGCTTGTGTTCCAGCATCGTGTCCGTCGCCCGTTTGGCTCGCGGCGTTGGCGTCCAGCGCTTCACCAAGGCGAAGGTGGTTGGGATCTTCTGGATTTGGCGGATATCACCGGCCCACTCGATCAGGATCGCGGCGGGTGAACCGGATTCGACCCGGGATACGAGACGGGTTCGCCCCAGTCGTTCGAATCCCGCCGGTAACCTGGAGTTCGTCAAGGTCCATCAACTCCATGAATGCCTGCGCGATGACCGCGAGGTTTGCGGCGCCGATGGCGTTGGCGCCAAACGTTTCGCCATGCGTGTGCAATCCGAGCAGAGTCATCGATCGCCCGGACTGGAAGCAGGTCGCCATAACGACCAGCCGCCCCGCCGGGGTGGCGACCGCCAGTGTCGTAACCGGATGGTCCGTGGCGTCGTCTTCGAGGTTGAACCGGATCTGATCTCGCCGCCAGAGCGTCATTCTTATATGCCATTGACCTAGTCGTTTGCAAGCGTGGCGATGGCCTCGGCCACCACGCGCATAAGGTCTCAGCAAAAGGTTACCGCCCGGTTAACAGCGGCCCGCTCAATCCTCGCCCTTGCGGAACGGCGATTCCTCGGCCAGCGCAGCCATCTCCGCCTCGATCGCCGCCCGCTCCTCACCGACGAAACTGGCCACCGCGCGGCGCAGCCCCTTATGCGCGATCCAATGCGCCGAATATGTCGGCTGCGGCAAATACCCGCGCTGGATCTTGTGCCGCCCCTGGGCACCGGCCTCCACGCGCTTCAGGCCGCGCTCGATCGCCCAGTCGATCGCCCGATAGTAGCAAAGCTCGAAATGCAGGAAAGGCCAGTCGCCCTTGCAGCCCCAGTTGCGGCCGTATAGCGCCTCGTCCCCCGCCAGGTTCAGCGCGCCCGCGACCGGCTTGCCGTCCAGCTCCGCGAACATCAGCACGACCTTGTCGCCGAGCCGCTCGCTCAGCAGCGAAAAGAACGAGCGAGTCAGGTACGCAGACCCCCATTTACGGTCCACCGTGGACTGATAGAATGCATAGAACGCGTCCCAGTGCCGCTCTTTGATATCGGCGCCGGTTAATGCCTCAAAGGTCAGCCCGGCCGCGTTGGCATCGCGCCGCTCCCGCCGCAATACCTTGCGTTTTCGAGATGACAGCGCACCCAGGAAATCGTCGAAGCTGCCATAGCCCTCGTTCTCCCAATGAAACTGCATCCCGGTGCGTTTCAGCCAGCCGGCATCGCCCAGACCGTCCCATTCCTCCCGGCTGCAAAACGTCACATGCGCCGACGAAAGCGCCAGCGACCCGCAGGCCTGCTCAAGCGCAGTCGCCAGAGTCGCCACCTGGACGCCAGTGTCCGGCCGCCGCAGCAGTCTTGGCCCCGGCACCGGGCTGAACGGCACCGACACCTGAAGCTTCGGGTAGTATCGCCCCCCCGCCTGCTCCAACGCGTTCGCCCAGCCGTGGTCGAACACATACTCGCCGTAGCTGTGCGACTTCGCGTACATCGGCGCGATGGCAACGACATGCCCGGCCTCGGTCCGCAGCACCGCGTGCTGCGGCAGCCAGCCGGTGCGGGCATTGGCCGAACCGCTGTCTTCCAGCGCGCTCAGGAAGGCATGGCTGACGAACGGGTTGCCGCCGCCGGCGCAGCCATCCCAGTCGGTCGCGCTGATCTCGGCGATGCGGGGATGGAGGGTCAGTGTCAGGGTGGCCGAACCATCAGGCATGCGCGCGAGCCTCTATTCGATTTCGAACAGCCCCTCCACCTCGACCGCCGCATCGGCGGGCAAGGACGGCACGCCGACGGTGCTGCGCGCGTGGCGCCCGATCTCACCGAACACCGCGACCGCCAGGTCGGAGGCACCGTTCATCACCAGCGCGTGCTGCGTGAATTCGGACGGCGCGGCGATGAAGCCGCCGAGCCGGACAACGCGCCGGACGCGGTCGAGGTCGCCGCCGCAGGCCGATTTCAGATGCACCAGCACGTTGATGAAGCACAGCCGAGCGGCTTCCTTCGCCTGGTCGACCGAAACACCCCAACTCACCTTGCCGGTGATGGCGATCTTGCCGTCGATGGCCGGCACCTGACCGGAGACGACCACCAGATTGCCAGTGACGACGTAGGGAACATAGTTGGCGATTGGCAGCATCGGACGCGGCAGGGTAATGCCGAGTTCCGCCAGTTTCGCCTCGATCTGACCCGCCATGCGGTGCTCCTGAAAGTGTGCGGCGCAACGTAACCCGGGTTCGCGCCGGTCCAAAGCGTCAAACGTCATCGGGATCGTGAAGTGGACCGCGGCCTGGCTAGAACCATTGTCTGGGGATGAAAATCGTTCGTCTCGGCTTGTCGCTGGCCGCCGCCAGCCTCGCCGCCGGGTGTGCAACCGCCCCGCCGCCCGGCCCCCTGTTCGTCGTCACGCCGGGGTCCGGCCGCGACCAGGCGGTTTTCCAGCAGGACAGCGACATTTGCCAGCAGGCCTCGGCAGCCGGAACCGGCTACGGCGCCCCGCCTGCGCCCGCGGCATCCGCACCCCCCGCCTCCGCGACGCCGCAAGCCTGGATCGCCAGCGAGGATCAACGGTTCCTGCAATGCATGGCGGCGCGAGGCGACGTCGTGGCCGCGGCTCCAGTCAGCTATGCCGCCGCTTATCCCGGCTACCCCTATGGATTCGCCTATCCTTACGGCTACTTCGATGCGTATCCGGTCTTCGCGGGCGGCTTGTTTTTCGGCGGGTTCGGCTATGGCGGCCGGCACTACGGGAATTGGCACTACCATGGCGGCTGGGGCCATGGCGGCTGGGGCCGCGGCGGCTATGGTCATGCCGGAGGCCACGGCGGCGGCCACCACTGACCGGGCTGCGGCTTGACAGCGGCCACCCCGATGCCACGCTCCCCCCGGCTCGGGGAGGGAAACCAGACGATGCGCTTCGGCCTGATGATCCGCGGCCAGTATTCGCAGGGCGACGACATGCGCGTCCGCCTGCAAGAAGATCTGGACGCCGCGAAACGCGCCGAGGCGCTCGGCTACGACCTGGTCGCCAAGGGGTCGCATTATGCCTCTCATCCGTTCCAGTATATCCAGCAGATTCCCTATCTCTGCCAGGTCGCGCTGCTTGCCCCGAAGCTGCGCCTTGTCCCCGGCGTGGTGCTGCTGCCGCTGCACAGTCCGCTGCATGTCGCGGAGGAACTCGCCTCGCTGGATGTCATGTGCGGCGGCAAGCTGATCTTCGGCGCCGGCATCGGCTACCGCGAGGTGGAGTTCAAGGCATTCGGGACGACGCAGAAACAGTCGGCCCGCCGCTTCGAGGAATGCCTCGAAGCGGTCAAGCGTCTCTGGAGCGAAGAATTCGTCACAATGAAAGCCAGCTACTTCGAGCTGGACAACGCCAACTGCACCACCCTCCCCATCCAAAAACCAATGCCGCCCATCTGGATCGGCGCCAACGCCGATGCCGGCATCCGCCGCGCCGCCCGCGTCGCCGATGCCTGGTTCATCAACCCGCACAACAAGATCAATACTATTGCGGACCAGATGGAGATTTACAAGCGCGCCTTGGATGACTGCGGCAGGCCGTTCCCGGCCGAACTGCCGATGCTGCGGGAGGTTTTCGTCGCGCCGACACGGGCCGAGGCGATCCGGCTGGCGCAGCCGTATCTGGAAGCCAAATACAAAGCCTATCGCGACTGGGGCCAGGACAAGGTGATGCCAGCCGGCGACCATTTCGGCCTCGATTTCGAGGACCTGATGAACGACCGCTTCCTGTTCGGCTCCCCGGCCGAGGTGACGGAGCAGATCCTGCTGCTGCGACGCCGTTTCGGGATCAATACGCTGGTGCTGGGCGTGCATTGGGCCGGCATGCCCGCCAGCCTGGCGTTGGAGCAGATGCAGATGATCGCCGAGGACGTCTTCCCCGCCGTCCGCTCCGCCTGAAGGAAAACCCATGAAAATCGGCGCCGTGATGTTCTTCACCGCGGACTCCATGCAGCCCGCCGCACTCGGCCGCGCGCTGGAGGAACGCGGCTTCGAATCGCTATGGGTGCCCGAGCACACGCATGTGCCGCTGACCCTGTCGTCGGAGTATCCAAGCGGAGGCGCCCTGCCACGCCCGTATTACGACCTGTACGATCCGTTCCTGGCGCTGAACGCCGCCGCCGCCGCGACGACCACCCTGAACATCGGCACCGGCATCTGCCTGGTGGTGCAGCGGGACCCGATCGTGACGGCGAAGATGGTCTCGACCATCGACCAGCTGTCCCGCGGGCGGTTCCTGTTCGGCGTCGGCAACGGCTGGAACCGCGACGAGATCGCGAACCACGGCACGGCGTTCGACACACGGCACAAGCTCGCGCGGGAACGGATCGAGGCGATGCAGGCGATCTGGACAAGCGACGAACCGGCTTACGACGGCGAATTCGTGAAATTCGGCCCGATGAACCAATGGCCGAAGCCGTTCCAGGCTCCCCACCCGCCCATCATCGTCGGCGGCGCCTTCCCGCACGCCGCAAGGCGCGCCATCCGCTACGGCAACGGCTGGATCCCCCGCGCCGATGCGCTGGAGCATGACGGGGTGGGCGCGGTTATCAAGGCGTTCCGGACCATGGCAGCCGAGGCGGGGCGCGACCCGGACAGCCTGCCGATCACCCTTTTCCGCGTGCCTGATGATCTGGGGAAACTGCGCTTCTGCCGGGAGATCGGCGTTGACCGCGTCACCTTCAGCCTGCCTGCGGAGCGGGAACACACGATCCTGCCAATACTCGACCGCTGGGTCGCAGTGAGGCGGGAGCTGGGGGTGTGAAGCTCGGTTACCTGCTGCCAACGCGCGAGCAGATCATGGAGGGGCAGCCGGAAACTGCACCCCTGCTCGCCCTGGCGGAACGCGCCGCCGCGCTCGGTTACAACTCGGTCTGGGTCGGCGATTCGCTGACTGCACGCCCGCGGCATGATCCGCTGACTTTGCTGGCGGCTGTTGCGGGCCGGGTGCCGGGATTGACCCTCGGCACCGCGGTGCTGCTGCCGGCGCTGCGCAACCCGGTGCTGCTGGCACATCAGGTGGCAACCCTGGACCAACTCACCGAGGGCCGCCTCATCCTCGGTGTCGGCTTCGCCGCCGATCGGCCGAACATCCGGGCGGAGTTCGCGGCGGCGGGGGTGCCGTGCGAACACCGCATCGGCCGCATGATCGAGGGGCTGCGGCTGTGCCGCGCCCTCTGGTCCGGCCATCCGGTGGATTGGGACGGGCGCTGGCAGATGACCCGCGCCACAGTCGCCCCCACGCCCCATCGCCAAGGCGGCCCGCCGCTGTGAATCGGCGGCAACCTGCCCGCCAGCCAGGAGCGCGCCGGGAGGTATTTCGAGGGCTGGTTCCCGATCGCCCCCGACGCCGGCGGGTTCGGCGCCGGGTTGCGGCATGTGAAGCAGGTCGCCGCCAGCCGGGGCCGCGACCCGGAGGCGGTCAGCGGCGCGATGTATCTGACGGTTTCATTGGATGATAACGCGGAGTTTGCGGACCAGCGGCTGAACCAATTCCTGGAGCGATATTACGATCAGCCCGCCGAAAACACCCGCCGCCGCCAGGCCTGCTACGCCGGTCCGCCCGGAAAAGTGGCGGAGTGGCTGGACAGCTATGTGCAGGCCGGTGCGACGCACCTTGTATTACGCTTCGCGGGGGACCATACTCGGCACCTGGACACGTTCGCAAAGCTGCGACCACGTGAGCTATTGGTTGCTCCGTGAGGGTGCCCGCTGTATGGACAGACAATGCCAAGCGCTAAACGATCAACCGCGACTAAGCCTGCGCACACGCGCATAAATTTTGACGACCGAATCGGAGCCGCCGCCGCCGCCAAAAAGGCGGTTCTGGAGCGCTTCCTCGCCCGGCCGAAGCCCGATGACCCCGCGATGCTGGAGCATCAGGCGGCGCTGAAGGCCGTCGCCGACGCACGCGACGCGCGCGCCGCTGAGCGTAAGGCGATCAAGGACGCCGAAGCCGCCCGGGTGGCGGCGGAACTGGCGGCCCAGCGCACCGAGCAACAGCGGCTCGCCGCCGAAGCCAAGGCGCGCCTCCTGGCCGAGGAAGCGGAACGCAAAGCCGCCCGGGATGCGCGCTACGCCGCCCGCAAGGCGCGCAAATAGCGAAACCCGGCTGCCTCCTGCGCGTTCGCATGCGCAGCATATCTTATCAGAGTTCCCACTCACCGTAGCGCCGCAAGGCGTGTCCGGAGGCACCAAATGGTCAAGCGTCGCAAAGAGGAAGACATCGCCGGGATCCTGGAGTTCGACGGACGCACCAGCGAGGATCCGGAGTTCATCGGTTGGCTGGCGGATCATAAGGCCCGCAACGGCGGCAAGATCCGCGTCAGCCAGGGCGGCAAGGGCGTGCGCGTGATGTTCAGCAAGGACGCCGACATGGCGCTATGGCAGCGCCGGTCCGACGCGTCGTTGAAGGGCAAGAAGTTCGTCGCCTGATGCCACGGTGCCCGCTGCCGTAACCCGACATCAGTCCGGGCCACCTGTTGCAGCACATGCTGGCGGCGGTGGCCCGGACTGACGCCGAGCCGCCTGTTGCTTGACGCGCCCCCGGTTTGCCCGTTCAGTACGGACAAAATCGGGAGAAAACGACATGCGCGACAGAGTAGGCCGCCGTACGGTCCTGGTTGCTTCCGCCGGCCTTCTGGCCACCCCGTGGATTGCCCGCGCCCAATCCAACCCCATCAAGATCGGCATTCAATCCATCTTTTCCGGGCCGATCGCGCTACTCGGCACGTCGTCGCGGGGCGGGATTCAGCCGGAGATTGATCGTATCAACGCGGCCGGCGGCCTGCTCGGGCGGCAGATCCAGCCGGTCTACCGCGATTCCAAAGGTCAGCCGCAGGAAGCCGCCCGCGTCGCCCGCGAACTGGTAAACACCGACGGCTGTGAAATCCTGTTGGACGCCGAGGCCTCGTCCGGGGCCTTTGCGGTTCAAGAGGTCGTGCGCGACCTCGGCGTACTGTGTGTGCATTCCAACAGCGAGACGTCGTCGCTGACGGCCGACCCCAAGCTGCGCGTCGCGACCGCCTTCCGGTCCACTCGGCAGGGCGTGCATGATGCGATCGTCGGGGGCGCCCATTCCGCCAAGGTCGCGACGGAGAAGAAGCTGTCGCGCTGGGCGACCTGCTCACCGGACTATGCGTTCGGCCGCGACACGACCGCGCAGTTCCTGGAGTTCCTCAAGCACTTCAAGCCGGATATCGAGGTGGTCTCGCAAAGCTGGCCGAAGCTGGGCCAGCCGGATTTCACCGAGGTGATCACCAAGATCCTGCAGGCCAGGCCGCAGGCGTTGTACTCGGCGCTGTACGCCGGCGATCTGTCGGCATTCATCAACCAGGGCAATGTCTATGCGCTGTTCGGCGCGATGCAGGTGTTCGTGCCGGCGATGGGCGACCTGCCGGTGCTGACGGCGGTGAAGAACCTGCCCCCGGGCATTCAATCGGCCGCCCGCTATCTGCCGACATTTCCGGATACGCCGGCGAACGCGGCCTGGTATGCGCAGTATCGCAAGGCCAACGGCAACGATTACCCGACCAACTGGTCGTGGGAGAGCGCCACGGCAATGCGCTTTATCGAGGCGGCGGTGACCACGGCGGGCGCCACGGACGGCAAAAAAGCCGCGGCGGCGCTGGAAGGGCTGACGATCGACAGCCCGTTTTCGACCACCGGCAAAGTAACGATGCGGGCCGAGGACCATACCCTGATCGATTATGCCATCGGCTGGGGCACAACCGTGCCGCAACCGCCTTTCGTGACCGGCATCGAGCCGGGGGACTGGGGCCAGATCTTCGAACTCGAAACCGAGTGGAAGAAGAAGAACGGCTATATCTGAAGGCTGACCGGTGGATCTCGATGCGCTGCTGGACTGTGTGACCACCTCGTCCTGCGTGGTCACGCAAACGGTCAGCGGACTGATCGTCGGCATGCTGCTGTTCCTGGTGGCGGCCGGGCTGACGTTGATCTTCGGCGTGCTGAAGATCGTCAATTTCGCCCACGGCACATTCTACATGCTGGGCGCCTACCTGGCGTACAGCGTCTTCGTCGGCACCGGCAGCTACGTGCTCGGCGTGCTGGCCGGTGGCGCCGGGATGGCGGTTTTCGGCGTGGTGTTCGAGCGATTCCTGATCCGGCGGGTCTACGGGGCCAACGTGCTGATGCAGTTGCTGATCTGCTACGCGGTCGTTTTGATTTGCGATGACCTGGTGAAGATCGTCTGGGGGCCGGATTTCCGCGCCATGGGCATGCCGCCTGAATTCCAGGTGCCGCCGTTCTTCATCGCCGGGGGTGTGGTGCCGCCGTTCTATCTCGTGCTGATCGCGGTGACGCTGCTGATTGGCGGCGCGCTGGGGCTTGGCCTCGGGTTGACGCGGGTCGGAAAAACCATCCGCGCGGCGGCGATCAATCCGGACATGGTCTCGGCGCTGGGGATCAATACGACGCTGCTGTACTCGATGGTTTTCGCCGTCGGCGGAATGCTGGCGGGACTCGCCGGCGGACTGGCCGCGCCGGTGCGGTCGCTGACACCGGGGATGGGGTTTTCCATCCTGATCGAGAGCTTCATCGTCACCGTAATCGGCGGCATGGGATCGATCGCGGGCGCGCTGATCGCCGCGGTGGTGCTCGGTTTGATCCGCAGCTTCGGCACCATCGGGTTTCCGCTGTTCACCGAGGGACTGATGTATATCGCCATGATCATCATCCTCGTGGTGAAGCCCAGCGGCCTGTTCGGCAAGGAGATCGTCTGACATGGGCCGGGCGCACACGCTGCGAGACATCGCCATCGGCTGTCTGGTGGTGGCGGTGCTGGCGGCGATTCCTTGGATGCTTCCAGGCAAGGCGTTCCAGGATTTCGTCATCCGCTGTGCCTCGATGGCGCTGTTCGCGACGTCGCTGAATTTGCTTGTCGGCTACACCGGATTGTCCTCGTTCGGGCACGGGTTGTTCTACGGCCTGGGGACTTACAGCTTCGCGCTGCTGATGCAAAAGACGACCGTTTCGCTGCCGCTGGCGTTCCTGCTGACGTTGCTGATCTCCGCGGCGACCGCTGTCGTTGTCGGAGCAATCTGCATCCGCCTGCGGCTGATCTATTTCGCCTTCGTCACTTTGGCGATGCAGATGCTGGCGCACTCGGTGATCATTTCCTGGGTCGGCCTGACTGGCGGTGACCAGGGCCTGCAGGGCGGCATTCCGCGGCGCGTGGTGGCCGGGATCGACCTGGGCAATCAATACAACCTGTATGTGTTCAGCGCCGCCATGCTGGTGATCGGGCTGCTGCTGATGCGACATATCGTGGCAACGACCTTCGGCACGTCGTTGCGGATGATACGAGACAATGAAACCCGCGCGGCGTTCCTCGGGATATCGGTGTGGCGGGTCAAGCTGACGGTCTTCGTGCTGGCGGCGGTATTCGCCTCCGCCGGCGGCATGGTCATGAGCCTGTTCGTCTCCGGCGCCTATCCGGAACTGATCAACTGGCCGATTTCCGGCGATGCGATCTTCGCCATCGTCATGGGCGGGGTCGGCAGTTTCCTCGGCCCAACGGTGGGAACCATGATCCTGCTGCTGCTGAACGACGTGGTGACGCGGCAGACGGAATATTACGGCCTGGCGCTGGGGATCATCATTCTGCTGTTCGCGCTGGGGCTGCGGCGCGGCGTGCTGGATTTCGTGACGGAACGGTTGGGCGGCCGCCCGGCCGGGGGAATCCACTGATGCTACAGATCACCGGCCTGACCAAACGGTTCGGCGGCATCTCGGCAATCAGTGACGTCACCATGACTTTCAATCCCGGGACGCTGACCGCCGTCATCGGCCCGAACGGCGCGGGCAAGAGCACCTTCTTCAACCTGATCTCCGGCGCGTTCCGCCCCGATGCGGGCGAAGTGCTGTTCAAGGGTGAGAACATCACCGGAATGAACCGTGCCGCCATCGTTCGCCGCGGCATCGGCCGGGCGTTCCAGGTCGCCAGCTTCTTCCCGTCGATGACGGTGGCGGAAAACCTGATGGCGGCCATCGCCGCCCACCGCGGCCAGTGGGCCGACCTGAACCACCGCTTCCCCCGACAGGGCGTGCGGGCGCGGGCATTGGAGGTCGCGGAAATGCTCGGCCTGCAGGATAGCGCCGGGGTGCTGTCCGCCAACCTGTCGCACGGCGACCAGAAGCTGCTCGATATCGCCGTGGCCCTGGCATTGGAGCCGTCGATGCTGCTGCTGGACGAACCGACGGCCGGCATGGGGCCGGAGGAGCGCTGGCGGATGATCGAGAAAGTGCAACGGCTCTGGCAGGTGCAGAACCTGACCCTGGCGTTCATCGAGCACGACATGGACATCGTGTTCGGGATTGCGTCCTCGATCCGCGTGCTGTGCTACGGGCGCGTCCTGGCCGAGGGCACACCCGCCGAAATCCGCGCCAACCCCGCGGTGATCGAAGCCTATCTGGGCACGCCGGACGCGGAGGACGATCTGTGAGCGACACGGTCCTGTCAGTCGAGGCGATCGACGTGTTCTACGGCGCCAGCCAGATCCTGTTCGGTGTCGGGCTGGAGGTGCGGCAGGGCCAGACAATGGCGTTGCTTGGCCGCAACGGCGCCGGCAAGAGCACGACGATGAAGGCGATCGCCGGCCTGGCGCCGCCGCGGCGCGGACAGGTAGTGTTCCGGGGGCAGGACGTGACCGGCCGCAAGCCCTACGTTATGGCTCGGCAGGGGTTGGCCTACGTCCCGGAGGATCGCCAGGTCTTCCCCGATCATTCCGTGCAGGACAACCTGGTGATTGCGGCAAAGAAAGGTCCGGCGGGACAGGACGACTGGCCGCTGACACGGATATACGACGTCTTCCCCCTACTGACACGCCTGAAGGCACGCGTCGCCGGGCGGCTGTCGGGCGGCGAACAGCAGATGCTGGCGATTGCCCGGGCGCTGATGGGCAACCCGGTCATGCTGCTCCTGGATGAGCCAAGCGAGGGTCTGGCGCCGATCGTCGTGGCGAGCATCGGGACGTTGCTGAAGCAATTGCGGGCGATCGGCACGACGGTGCTGATCGCTGAACAGAACATGCATTTCTGCCTGGGGATCGCCAGCGATGCGGTTGTGATTGACAAAGGGCAGATTGTCTACCGCGATACGATCGCCGGCCTGAAGGCGAATCGGGAGGTACGCAGCCGGTATCTGGCGATGTGAAAGCCCCGCCGGCCATATATTTGTTAGTACGCATCGAATTGATCCAGATCAAAACAAACCGGGACTTTTTTCGCTAGTTCCGTGCGAATAGGCATCGAGATAGCGGTCCCCGGGCATAACGATCCGCACCCAACCCATTCCGCCGATGGACTCGAGGCCGATAGCGCGCCGGAGGGCGGTCTCCGCCGCCGTCGAGGGGACTTGCGTATGCGTTTTGCCACTTTCGCCGCGGCCGGTTTGCTGATGCTGTCAGCGGGCGCCGCTCAAGCCGACGATCTGCTGACCACGGCGCGCGGCTACTTCAAGGTCATCCCACCCTCCGCCGCAGCGGCGAAGGACGGCGACAAGATCGAACTCGGCAAGATGCTGTTCTTCGACCCGCGCCTGTCCGCAAGCCAGATCATCAGTTGCAACACGTGTCATAATCTCGGCGCCGGCGGTGTCGATGCCGGCCCGACCTCGACCGGCCACGGCTGGCAGAAAGGGCCACGCCGCGCTCCGACCGTGCTGAACGCGGTGTATAATGTGGCGCAGTTCTGGGATGGCCGCGCCGAAGACCTGAAGGCGCAGGCCAAGGGTCCGGTACAGGCCGGCGTCGAGATGAACGCCACGCCAGAGCGCGTGGTCGAAACCCTCGGCTCGATCCCTGCCTACACCGATCGATTCAAGAAGGTGTTCGGCGCGCAGCCTGATCCGGTGACGTTCGACAACATGGCGAAAGCGATTGCCGCTTACGAGGCGACGCTGACCACCCCCGGATCGCGCTTCGATCAATTCCTTGGCGGCAACGCCAAGGCGATCAATGCGCAGGAGAAGCAGGGCCTGGAGTTGTTCATCCAAAAAGGCTGCGTGGCTTGCCACAACGGCATCAACGTCGGCGGTGGCGCTTACTTCCCGTTCGGACTTGTCGAAAAACCGAATGCCGACATCCTGCCGCCGGGCGATAAAGGCCGCTTCGCGGTGACACGGTCGGCCAGCGATGAATACGTGTTCCGTGCCGCACCGTTGCGCAACGTCGCGCTGCGGGCGCCCTATTTCCACACCGGACAGGTCTGGAGCCTGAAAGAGGCGGTCGGCATTATGGGCGCAAGCCAACTCGGGCAGAAACTGACCGACGCGGAAGAAACGTCTATCGTTGCGTTTCTCGGCACGCTGACCGGCGTGCAGCCGAAGGTGGAACTGCCGATCCTGCCCACTCGCACCGATACGACACCGAAACCTAAACTATAGCAGCGACCAACGGCGTCCCGAGCGATCGGGGCGCCCGCTTGCGCGTGTTCAAACCAGTTCGACCCGAAGCTCGCGCCCGACAATTTTCGCCGCGCGCAGCAGCGTTTCCAGCGTGGCACCGCCATTCGCGGGATCCAGCAGGCGATCCACCTGCGTCCGGCTGGTGTTCATCAGTTCCGCCATCCGCGCCTTGGTCAGCCCCTTTTCTTTCATCGCGCCGGCAAGCTGTTCGGCGATGACGCTTTTGATCGCGGCGGCGGTGATTTCTTCGCGGATGCCCTGTTCGTCCAGCCAGCTTTCGAAGCTGGAGCCGAGACGGGGGTTGGTCTGTTTGGTCATTCGGTCACCTCTTGCAGTCGTTGATACGCCACGGCCAGTTCGGCATCCGGCGTCGTCTGTGTCTTTCTGATGAACGCAGTCAGCGCCACCAGCGTCCCGTCTTGAAAGCCGAACACACCTGCGCTTCCCGGCGGCTTGGCAGCGACGACCGCACTTCCCGCAACCCCTTCCCCATCGGGCGGCACACCGGCAGTCCGATGGGCCATCCGAACGGCACCCGGGCGATGTCCAGGCCGATGGTGCGCTTATCCTCCCGCGGCAGTTCGTTAAGCCAATCCCGGACCGGTTCCCGGCCGCTATCCGATCGCCAGAAGACCAGCGGTATCGGTTCGAGCCGGTCAATCATCTGGATCTCCTAGTACCAAAATAGGTGCCGATAAGCAAGCAGGTTACAAAAACGTGATACAAGGCAGCGGCCGCCGGACTGCCCGGACCGCAACGCGGACGGGTCATGGCCGCCGCTGCCGGAATGCGGCGGCCAGGCTTGCCCGTCCCCGAACCGCCGCCCAAACTCGGGGCCAGGCAAACCCAGGAAAACGTTCAACATGAGCGACCGCACCGCCATCGGCGATTCCCCGTGCCCCCGGGATGACGCCCGGTACGCGACCGGCCTTGGCGCGTTTCCGGACACCCTGTGTTTCGCCGGCCTCACCAGACGGAACCGCCCGGCGCCCCCCTGCCGCGTCTGGCGCGCGGTGCCGGGCACCAGACCCTGAACGCCGCCGTTCGCTCGCTGCTGATCGTCGGGCTGGGCACCTCGGTGGTGCCGCTGGATTCGGCGGTGAATATCGGGTTTCCCGCCATAGTCGGGCATTTCGGCCTGGCCATCCCGACCATTCAGTGGGTGGTAATCGCCTATGTCCTGACGCAGACCAGCCTGATGCTGTCGTTCGGCCGCATCGGCGACATGCTGGGCTACCGGCGGATTTTCCTGTTAGGCACCGGCATCAGCACCGTTGCGTTTGCCGCCTGCGCGATGGCGCCGTCATTCGCCGCCCTGCTTGCCGCCCGGGTCATCCAGGGCATCGGCGCCGGGCTGATCCTGTCCTGCGGCCCGGCGCTCGCCACCAGCCTGTTTCCGGAGGCGATGCGCACCCGCATCCTCGCCCGCTACATGACGATGTTCGGTATCGGCTGGGCGCTGGGTCCGTCCGTGTTCGGCCTGCTGGTCGATCGTTTCGGCTGGAGCGCGGTGTTCAGCTTCCGCGCGCCGGTCGCTCTGGCGGCGTTCATACTTGGTTTCACCCTGCCCCGGCGCCCGCGCTCCGCGCCCGAGCCGTTCGATGCCGCGGGCGGCGCGCTGCTGGCGCTGGCGCTGAGTTGCCTGCTGCTGGCGCTGAACCGGTTGCATTTGCCCGGGCCGGATACCGCTTTGTTCGCCGCCGCCTCGGCCGCGGGCTTCCTGCTGTTCTACCGCCGGGAGCGGCATTTCGTGCGGCCGATCATCGATTTCAGTCACTTCCGGAATGGCGATTTCACGGTGATGAATGTGATGAACGTGCTGATCAACCTGGCAGCGTTCGCGATCATGCTGCTGGCGCCGTTTTCCCTTTCGCGCATCCCCGGGCTGTCGCTGCCGGCGGCGGGGATTGTCCTGGCGGTCTCGCCGCTGGGAGTCGTACTGGCTGCTCCGGTCGCCGGAAGACTGACCTTGTCGTTTCGGCCCCGGCTGATCGCCTTGTCCGGCTGTGTGCTTTGCAGCGTGGGGCTGTGCGGGATTTCGCTATCCGGCAGTGCGGCGGACATTCCGCTCCTGGCGGCGTCGATGGCGATTCAAGGTTTCGGGCTGGGGCTGTTCCAGGTCGCCTATTTCGAAATCGTTACCGCCACGATGCCGGCGCACGATCGGGGCGTCGCCGGAGCGCTGGGCATGGCGACGCGCACCATCGGCAACGTCATGGGCGCGACTGTGCTGATGCTGGTCTTCCAGACGCTGCGCGGGTCTTCCCCGGACGAAGAGACGTTTCAGGCGGCATTTCAGGCGACGTTCCGGGTCGCCGCGGCGATACCGGCGGGGTTGGTTCTGTTCGCTATCGTGCGAGGTTTGAGGCGCTGAGTGGCGCGGGTTGGCTAAATCGGCATTGTCGTTTCGTCGTTACGCCGCCGCACGCAGCTTTAGACCAGATGCCGCCGGAAGAACTCGGTTGCCGGGTCATGCGAGGCGGCCCCGCCGCGAACCGCGTTGTCGACATACAGCAGATCCAGCGAGCCGCCCGCGCGGCGGTAGTTGCGGACGAATCGCTCCGGTTCGTTGCCGTCGAACGTGCCCTCCGGATCGCGGTAGTCATGCACCGGGTCGGGCCTGCCCTGTATCCACAGGGCCGGCAGCAGTTCGGCCGGTTCGCCGCGCTCCAGAATTAGCATCGGGTTGCCTTCCTGCATCGCCGCGACCGTCTTCCAGTACAGGTCGTGGCGGTCGGGGATGTCGCCGACCCAGGCCGGAGGGTTGCCGGACTCGCGCAGCCGGACGGCGTTGCGGTAGCGCGACAGCGGATTGATCACCGGCCATAGCATGACCACGGCGCGCACCGAGGCATCCATTTCGGCACCGTCCGGCGACGGGATCGCGGCATACCGCGAATCGGCGGGCCGCATCGCCGCCAACATCGCGAGGTGGCCGCCGCTGCTCTGGCCCGACAGGCCGACAGCATCTGCCCGCAGGCCCAGCATGCCGGCATGCGCCTTCAGCCAGCGGATCGCGTAGTTGATGTCCGCCAGGGACGCCGGATAGCCCTGCCCGGCGTGGCGGAAATTCAGCGCGGCGACCGCCAGTCCGGCGCGGACCAGGGTCAGGTCGCGGCCCTCGCAATCCTTCAGGTCGCCGTTGCACCAGGCGCCGCCGTGCAGGTCCACCACCAGCGGCACCGGACCGGGTGCGATTGGCTTGAACAGCCGCAGGCGCTGCGGGCCGTCCGGGTGGTCAATGTAATTGAAGTCGGCAACGGTATAATCGAATGGCTGAACGGTCATCGAAGCCTCCCGATAGCTTACCCGAAGCTTAAAGCTGCCCGGTTGATCGGGACAACCGCTCGCAGGTTAGCGAACCGTCGAATCCGCGCCGAGTCCGGGTCGCGGCGAGAATGCCCGAAAATCCGGCTCCGGGTCGGGTCTCCTCCCCTGACCTGCCGATTACCAAATGTCCGGTTGCATCGCGCCCGAGCCTGCCGCAGAAAGCGGCATGCGTTCCGGCAATATTGTCACCCGGCTTGATATCTATATTTTCCGGCAGGTGCTGGTGGCCCTGGCGGTCGCCACCTGCGGCCTCACGGCGCTGGTCTGGCTGACCCAGTCGCTCCGCTTCGTCGATCTGGTGGTCAACCGCGGCTTGTCCTTCCTGGTCTTCCTGCACCTGACCAGCCTGCTGATCCCAAGTTTCATCGCGGTGATCCTGCCGATAACGACCTATGTCGTCATCCAGTTCGTCTACCAGCGCATGGCGACGGACCGGGAACTGACGGTGATGCGGGCCTCCGGCCTGTCGCCCTGGGCGCTGGCGCGTCCCGCCCTGACCGTCGCGCTGTTGGCGACCATCCTCGGCTACGTCCTCAGCATCTGGGCGGTCCCGGCAGCGCTGTCCGACTTCAAGCAGTTCCAATGGGAAATTCGCAACCGCCTCGCCGCCTTCCTGCTGCAGGACGGAGTCTTCACTCCGCTGTCGGAAAAACTCACCGTCTATATCCGCACCCGCGACCCGGACGGGACCTTGCACGGCATTCTGGTCGACGACGCGCGCGATCCCACGGCGCACGCAACCATCCTGGCCGAGCGCGGCCGGCTGGTCGACGGCCCGACCGGACCGCGCGTGCTGCTGCTCGACGGCAGCCGGGAGGAGATCGATCACCAGACCGGGCGGCTGAACGTGCTGACCTTCGGCCAGAATGAAATCGACCTGGCTGACGCCACCAAGGACGAAACCGACCGGCCGGCCGATATGTCGGAGGTCCCGCTCTCCGCCCTGCTCGACCCGCATCCCTGGTTCGAGCGCGATCGTCCGAAATGGGTTGCCGAAGGCCATAAGCGCCTGTCTGCGCCGCTGACGACGCTATCCTACGCGATGGTCGGTCTGGCCTCCGCACTCGGCGGCATGTTCCGGCGGCATGGCGGCGTGCTGCGGCCGCTGGTGACCATCGGCATCATGGTCGGGCTGCTGGCGATGGGACTCGCGTTCGGAACGCTGGCGGCAAGGGACAACAGCCTGATCTTCCTGATGTGGGTGCACGCAATCGTGCCGGGCGTGATTGCCGGCTGGGTGCTGCTCGCCCCGGACCTCGGCCTGTTCCAATCCCGGACGGCCGAAGCCTGACCGGATGACCGCCGCCATCACCTTGTCGCTCTACATCGTCCGCCAGTTCGCGACGTCGGTCATCGGCATGTTGCTGGCGCTGTCCGGGCTCGTCGCGATGTTCGACTTCATCGAGCTGCTGCGCCGATCGGCCAGCCATCCGGAGGTCAGCTTCGGCCTGGTCAGCCAGATCGCGGCCCTTCGGCTGCCCTATGTCTCGATGCAGATCATGCCGTTCGCCGTCCTCCTCGGAGGCATTCTGTGCTTCTGGCGGCTGACGCGCTCGTCCGAGCTGATCGTCGCCCGCGCCTCCGGCGTTTCGGCCTGGGAGTTCCTGACCGGTCCGACGCTGTGCGCGGCGCTGTTCGGGGTGATCGCAACCGGGCTGATCAGCCCGGTCTCTTCGGTCATGCTGGCGCGCGCGGAGGCAATGGAGAATACCTATCTGCGCAGCGGCGGCGGGCCGCTGGCGCTGAACGGCGGCCAGCTCTGGCTGCGCCAGTCGGACCGCATGCTGACCCCGCAGGGCGTGGCGATCATCCACGCCAATCAGGTCGAGCTGCACGGCAAGCAGTTGACCGCGACGCAGGTCAGCGTGTTTCGCCTCGATGGCGCCGACAAGCTGCTCGACCGGGTCGAGGCGACTCGCGCGACGCTGGGCAAGGGCAACTGGGTTCTCGACAACGCCCGCACGATCAAAGCCGACCAGTTGCCTGGACCGCCGGAGGAAATGAACCTGCCGACGGACCTGACGGTTTCCCGGGTGCAGGAAAGCTTCGCCTCCCCGGATACGCTATCGGTCTGGGCCTTGCCGAGTTTCATTGCCTTGCTCGACCGCTCCGGATTCTCGTCGATTCGCCACCGGCTGCATTTCCAGGCGCTGCTTGCGCTGCCGCTGCTATGCGCCACGATGTGCCTGGTCTCCGCCGGCTTCTCCATGCGCCCGGCCCGCCGCGGCGGCGTGGCCAAAATGATCGGCAGCGGCGTGGCGGCCGGGTTCGTGCTGTTCGTGGTGTCTAAAATCGCCGAGGAAATCGGCCAGTCCGGCGCGCTGCCCGTTGCGCTTGCGGCCTGGGCACCGGCGGCGTCAGGGCTTATGCTGGCGGTTGCCCTGTTGCTGCACACGGAAGACGGCTGACGATGGATCGATTGAACCGTGCCCGACAGGGTTGCCACCAGCTAGCGATCGTTTTGGTGCTGATGTGCATCGGCTCGATCCCTGCGCTTGCCCAGTTCGGCGGCCTGACGTCGCCGCGTCCGGGACAGCAAATCCGCACCGATGAGCCGGTGACGTTCTCCGCCGACTCGGTGGAATACGACAAGGACAAGTCGCTGGTCACCGCGACCGGGCATGTCGAGGCATGGCAGAACGGCCATGTGATGCGCGCGGACAAGATCACCTTCGACCGCAATACCGGTGTCGCCGCCGCGTCCGGCAACGTCGTGCTGCTGGAACCCGACGGCGAAGTGATGTTCGCCGACTACGCGGAAATGCAGAACAACATGAACGACGGCATCCTGAAGGATGTGCGCGCGTTGTTGGCTCAGAACGGCCGCATGGCGGCAAACGGGGCGCAGCGGACCGGCGGGCAGATCAACGAGATGACCAAGGTCGTCTACACCACATGCAACGCGTGCGCGAAAGATCCCACGAGGCCACCGCTGTGGCAGATTCGTGCTGCCTCGGCGGTTCAGGACCTGGAGCATAAGAAGATCGAGTATCACGACGCCGATCTGGAGATTTACGGCTTCCCGATTGCTTATTTCCCGTTTTTCTTTAACGCTGATCCCTCGGTGAAGCGGGCGTCTGGCCTGCTGCCGCCGGTTATTGGATCGTCGTCCAGCATCGGCGCCTTTTATGGTCAGCCTTGGTACCAGGTGATCGACGATCAATCGGACGCAACGTTCTTGCCGATGATCACCTCGCGGGCCGGCCCCCAGCTCGATATCGAGTATCGCCGCCGGTTCAACGACGGCACGTTCCTGGTCAATGCGTCCGGCGGCTACATCGACAATTCGGCGCAGGGCACCTTCGCTTCACGCGGCCAGTTCACCTACGACGACACATGGCGCTGGGGCTTCAACATCAACCGCGCATCATCCAGCGATTACGTGCGCGACTTTCACCTGACCACGGGGCTGTCGGGCGACCCGAACATCCTGTCGAGCCAGATCTATCTGGAGGGATTTGGCGAGGGATCCTATGCGCGCCTCGATTCGCGGTTCTACCAGGCGCTCAATTCGGCGATCAACAGCACCGCTCTGCCGACGGTGCTGCCGAGATACGAATACGACTACTTCGGCAGACCGGACGCATGGGGCGGCCGGTTTTCATTGACGACTGAAGACTTTAATGTGCTCCGGACCACCGGGACGAATACCCGCCGCGCCTCGTTGACCATGAATTACGAGCGGCCGTTCATCGGATTGCTCGGGGACCAGTGGAAGGTCACCCTGCATGGCGATGCAGCGGCCTATGACGCCTCCCAGTTCAACGAAACGCCGAACTATGCGACCAAGGACTCGATCGCGTCCGGCCGTGCGCTGCCGCAATTGGCGGTGGACTTCCGCTGGCCCTTTGCGCGCGATGGCGGCGCCTGGGGAAATCAGCTACTGGAGCCGATCGCTCAGGTGATCGTGGCGCCGCAGGCCGGCGACAGCCAGACCCGGCTGTATCCGAATGAAGACAGCCTGGACTTTCAGTTTACCGACGCCAACCTGTTCGGCTTCAATCGCTTTACCGGGATCGACCGGCTGGACGGTGGGGTGCGCGCCAACGTCGGCATGCACGGGGCGTGGTATCTGGGCGGCACGACATTCGACGGGCTGATCGGGCAGTCCTACCGGACCACACAGGACAACCTGTTCCCGGAGGCCTCGGGGCTGCATGACACGGTCTCCGATATCGTTGCCAGAGCAACTTTTGCACCTACGCAATGGCTTGACCTGACCTACCACACCCGGCTGAACAAGAACGACCTGGCGACCCGCTACGCCGATGCGGTCGCCTCTGCGGGGCCGGCCAGATTCCGGGTTTCCGCCGGTTACATCTACACGACTTTCAATCCGTATACATTCTATGATCAGCCCGCGCCGCCGCCGGCAGGGAACCCGTACTACTTCCCGCGGAACGAGGCCACGGTGGCGCTTTCGACGTATTGGGGACAGTATCGGTTCAGCGGATACGCCCGCCGCGACCTTGCCACCAACCAGATGGTCATGGTCGGCGCCGACATGGTTTACGAAGATGAATGCTTCATCTTTGATCTGCGGGCGTTTCGCCGCTATGTCAGCATCAACGGCGACAACGGCTCAACCGCTGTCCTGTTCCTGGTAACCTTCAAGACGATCGGCCAATTCGGCTATCGCGCCCTATGAATACAGGAGTGCCTTGCATGCCGAACCTGCACCGCGACCGGATACGGACTGGACTACTCGCGCTTCTGCTGGCCGCCCCTCTCGGGGGAGTACCCGTCTGCCTGGCCGCAACGCCGGCGGTTTCCGCCAGGCCGGCGGCAGAAAGGCCTTTGCCCGATACCAGCCGAATCGCCGCGGTGGTCAATGGCGATGTCATCAGCGATGCCGACATCGCCAATCGCGCCCGGCTGTTCGCGATTTCCACCGGCCTGCCGATGTCGCAGGACGTCATTGACCACCTGAAGCCGCAGATCCTGCGGCAATTGATCGATGAACGGCTGCGCGTGCAGGAGGCTCAGCGCCGCAAGATCGTCATTCAGGACGCGCAGATTGCCGACGCGATCAAGGCCATCGAAACCCGCAACAATATGCCGGCCGGCGCCTTGCGGGCGAAGCTGGCGTCGGACGGCGTCAGCAACCGGACGCTGATCGACCAGATCCGCGCCCAGCTCGCCTGGACCCAAATGCTGCGGGAGGTCGTCGGCGAGAAGATGAACATCACCGAGGCCGAGGTGGCCGAACAGCAGAAGCTGGCCGCCGCGCAGACCGGACAGATGGAATACCGGCTGGGAGAAATCTTCATCCCTGTAGACGACCCGAACAACACCGCGGATGCTCAGCGTTTCGCAGAAACGGTGATCAGCGAATTGCACGCCGGCGCTCCGTTCGCCATGGTCGCGGCACAGTTCAGCCAGACTCAGACGGCGCTGGAGGGCGGCGAACTCGGCTGGGAGAAGACCAATCAGCTTGATCCGGCCATCGCGCGGCTGGTGGCCGAAATGCCTGTGGGCGCGGTCAGCAACCCGGTGCGGGTGCCGGGGGGCATTTCGATCGTCAACCTGCAGGCCAAGCGGGAAATCGGCCACGACATGGCGACCGTGGCGACGATGCGGCAGGCGTTCTTCCCGTTCACGGCGCCTCTCGTTGATCCGCAGAACCCGACCGAGCAGCAGCGTCAGGCTCTCGCCAAGGCGAAGTCGGTCATCGCCTCGGTAAATGGCTGCGAGCAGATGGAGGCGGTAGCCAAGGCCAACAATGCGGCGAACCGGCCAATCGATCCGGGAGAGATCCGGGTGGAGGGGGTCAATCCGCCGGCCTTCCGCACACTGCTGGAGACCATCCCGCTCGGCAAGCCGACCGAGCCGCTGATATCGCGGGACGGCATCGCGGTGATTACGGTCTGCTCGCGGGAGCAGAAGAATGTCGGCGAGATCACTGCCCAGGACATCCACAACCGCCTGGTGAGCGAGCGGGTGGAGAACCTGTCGCGGCAAACGATGCGCGACCTGCACCGCCGGGCGACCATCGACCTGCGTGATCGCGGGGTCTGAGCCGGCGATTGACCGAACTGCCGCCGCTGCGGGAGGTCATTGCTCGCCACGGGTTGGCGGCACGCCATTCGCTTGGGCAGCACTTCCTGCTCGATGGCAACCTGACCGACCGCATCGTGCGTGAGGCCGGCGACCTGGGCGGGCGCCATGTGATCGAGGTAGGTCCGGGGCCGGGCGGGCTGACGCGGTCGCTGCTGGCATCGGCCGCGTCGAGTGTGACCGCGATCGAGCTGGACCGCCGGGCCATCGGCGCGGTGACGGACCTGGCACAGTCCGCCGGCGGCCGGCTGATGGTGGTGGAGGGCGATGCGCTGGCGGTGGACTACGCCGCGCTGGTGCCGGCACCGCGGCAGGTGATCGCCAATCTGCCTTACAATGTCGCCTCGCCGCTGCTTGTCGGCTGGTTGCGGCAGGCCGCGTTGTTCGAGCGGCTGACCCTGATGTTCCAGCACGAGGTTGCGGAGCGGATCTGCGCGGAGCCGGATACGCCGGCCTATGGGCGGCTGTCGGTGCTGGCGCAATGGGTGTGCGGCGCGCGGATCGTCCTGCGGTTGCCGCCCGCGGCGTTCACGCCGCCACCCAAGGTATCATCGGCCGTCGTCAGCCTGACGCCACATGCAACGCAGCCGGACCCGGCGGTGTTCCGGCGGATGGAGGCGCTGACCGCGGCGGCGTTCGGGCAGCGGCGCAAGATGCTGCGCGGGTCGCTGCGCGGGCTGGGCGGCGAGGCGCTGTTGGAGCGGGCCGGGATCAAGGGCGAGCGCCGGGCGGAGACGCTGTCGGTGGCGGAGTTCGAGCGGTTGGTGGGGTTGGAGTGGGCTGTTTGAGGCCGCACCGGCACGGAAGGTTGTGGATGTTGCAGGACAGGACGCATCGATGAGCGACGAGCAAGGCCGGGACATCACGGTGTCACGCGTGTTGGATGCCTCGCCGGAGCGCGTTTGGCGGGCGATGACGGTGCCTCAGGCTCTGTCTCATTGGTGGGGGCCGCGCGGCTGCACCGCGACGGTGCAGACGATGGATCTGCGGCCGGGTGGCGCATGGATCTATCGGATGAACGTGTACGGCCTGACCTCGTTCCACAACCACAGCGTCTTCACCGAAGTGGTTGAACACGAACGCATTGTCTACACCAACGGCAGCGGCAAGGAGGGACACGGCGCCTCCGACTTTGAATCCGCGCTGTTGCTGCAGGCCGAAGGCGGCGGCAGCCAGACCAACGTGACCTTCCGCATCGTCTTCGCAACGCCGTTCTTTCGCGACCAGTTCGCACGGAAATACAGCGCGGTGGACGGCGGCAGGCAGACGCTTGAACGGTTGGCGGGGTATCTGGCGGAGACGGCTGCAACAGAGGCGTGATGCCGATCGGCTATCCGCCCCAGGGATTGATCAGCGTAAGGCCGCATCCCTCGAACCCGCCGATGTCGCGCGTAACAACACTGGCGCCGGTTGATCGCGCGACCGAGGCGATCATCAGACCGAGCGGGGCTGCCGGCCGTCCCACCCGCCGGCGCGCCGCAAACAGGTCCGCATACGCGGCGGCGGCGTTCATGTCGAACGGCAGCACGCGGCCCTCGAAGTCCTCTTCGAACATCGCCCGGGCCGCCGCTTCGAGATCGCGGCGCCGGCGGCCTTCCGGCATGATGGCCAAACCCGACAAGATCTCCGCCTGGCTGATGCCGGTCGTAACGAGGTCTTCGATCGGCTGTTCGGCCATCCACCTGGCCACTTCGGGAACCGGCCGAGCGACCATGATGGCGGCGAGGATATTGGTATCGAGCAGCAGCATTCAGTCGAACCGAGGTGGTTCGCGCCCGGGTTCGCGGGGAGGCAGCTCCAGCTCCACACCGCCGAGCGGGCCGAAGCGGGCGTGGATGCGCTCATAAAGATTGCGCCCGGGCGGCCGTTCCGGCTGTTGCAAGCTGGCCTGGAGGATGCGCCTGACCTCGGCCTCCATCGAGTGGCCATGCTCGGCGGCCCGAACGCGCAGCCGTTCCTTGATGGCGGGGTCAAGGTTGCGGATGGTGATGCTGCTCATCGTGGTGGTGGCTGTCAGGCATGCGATCGATGAAATCGATGATTGCGATGATTGCAATAGACCCAAGCCGAGCTACAGGTTCACCAGGCAGGCCACCGCACCTGCCGCCGCTGCCAGCGCGACTGCTGCCCACACCGGGCTGACCAGTCGCGGCGCCGCCGTGTCGCCGGGCATCTCCTTCGTCCCGGTGACCATCGGCCGCACCAGGTTCTGCCGCTTCAGCACCGCATAGGCGGTGATCGCCGCCACGTGCAGCACGATGACGGCCAGGATCAGGTTGAAGTTCAGCGCATGGATCTTGCTGATAAAGTCGCTTTGGTCCTTGCCAACCAGGTGCATCAGCGGCCCGTCCGTCGCGCTGTCGTCGTTGGAGAACAGACCGGTGCCGGCCTGCACACCCAGCAGCACCAGCATCAGCAGCACCATCCATCCCCCCGCGGCGTTATGGCCGATCTCCCGGTCCGCTTCGCGGCGGCGGAGGTGGGAGAGGTGCCGCAGCACCGCGGCCGGGCTTTTCAGGAAGCGCACGAAACGGGCGGTGTCGCTGCCGATGAACCCCCAGACGATACGGAACAGCAGCAGCGCCAGGATCGCGTAGCCGACGCGCATATGCCATTCCATCTTGTTAAGTTCCTGCGTCGTCCAGGCCGCGACGATCAGCACCACGATCGCCCAGTGGAACAGACGCACCGGGAGGTCCCAGACTTTTATCCGCCGCATCGAACAGCCTCCTTTTCCGCGGCGCAGGATATGGGCGCGGCGCGGCCTGTGCCATCCCTGTTGCATCGCCGCGGCGGATACGCTTCCCTGCCCGGGATTTCACCCGGAGGCCGACGATGCGCGTCAGCGTGATGCAGATGAACCCCGGCGCGAAAAAGGCGGACAACATCGCTCAGGCGCGGGAGCTGATCCGCAACGCGGTCGAGCAGGACCGTCCCGACATCGTTGGCCTGCCGGAGGTCTGGGATTCGCTCGGCGGCGATCGAGGGACGCGGGCGGAGAACGCCGAAGTGCTGCCGCCTCGGGGTTCCAACGAACGGGGCGGCGAGGCGTATGAATTCCTGCGCCGGACCGCCCGAGAGGCTCGGGTGTACGTGCATGGCGGCTCGATCATCGAGCAGGGTCCCGGGAAACTGTTCAACACCACCGTGGTGTTCGACCCGGACGGAGCAGAACTGGCGCGCTACCGCAAGATGCACCTGTTCGACATCGTCGGCCCGGACGGTGTCGGATATCGCGAAAGCGCCAGCTACGGCGCGGGGGACGAGATCGTCGTCTATGATGCCGGAGGTGTCCGCGTCGGCTGCGCCATCTGCTACGATGTCCGCTTCCCCGATTTGTTCTGGAAGCTGCGCGAGGCCGGCGCGGACCTGATCTTCCTGCCCAGCGCCTTCACCCTGGCCACTGGCCGCGACCATTGGGAGGCGCTGATCCGCGGCCGGGCGATCGAGACTCAGTGCTGGCTCGCCGCCCCCGCGACCTGGGGGAAGCATTTGGAGGGCAAGGGCGAGGCTCGGTTCACCTATGGGCATTCGATGGTGGTGAACCCGTGGGGCCACGTGGTCGCGCGGGCTTCGGACGGTGTCGGCTGGGTGACGGCGCGGATCGACGGGGAGTTGACCGCGAAGGTGCGCCGCGACATGCCGGTGCTGGACCACAGGAAACGGCTTTGAGCGATCTGCTGTCCCTCGCCGGCGAGGACCGCGGGTTCGTGGCCGGGGAGATCGCGTTCGTGGCGTCGCCGGCGTCGATTGCTCAGGAGGCTCGGGAGGCGCTGGCGGCGCGGTATGGGCAGTGCCCGCCGGAGAAGGCCGCTGTGGTGGTGGCGCTGGGCGGCGACGGCTTCATGCTGGAGACGATTCATTCCATCGTGCTGCAGCACGGGATGCCGGTCTACGGCATGAACCGCGGCTCGGTCGGCTTTTTGATGAACAATTACCATGAGGACGGGCTGCTGGCGCGATTGTCGCAGTCTCAGGCAGCGGAACTGCATCCGTTGCGGATGCATGCGATCACCGCGACCGGCTCGGTTGAGGAGGCGCTGGCTTTCAACGAGGTCAGTTTGCTGCGGCAACTGCGCCAGGCGGCGAAGATTCGAATTCTGGTCGATGGGCGGGTGCGGCTGGAGGAGTTGTCTTGCGACGGAGTGCTGATCTCTACGCCAGCGGGATCGACGGCGTATAATCTGTCGGCGCATGGGCCGATCGTTCCTTTGTCGGCGAATTTGCTGCCGCTGACACCGATCAGCTCGTTCCGGCCGCGGCGGTGGCGGGGGGCGTTGTTGCCGAGCAGCGCGGATGTGCTGTTCGAGGTGCTGGAGGCGGATAAGCGTCCGGTGGCGGCGGTGGCGGATTTTACCGAGGTGCGGAATGTGGTCTCGGTGGCGGTGAGCGAGGACCGGGGGGTGAGTGTTACGGTGCTGTTTGATCCGGATAGGGGGTTGTCGGAGCGGATTATTGCGGAGCAGTTTACGGTGTGATGGGGGGCGTGTATTGCTCGCCAAGTCTGGTATGTTGCAACGATTTACACGGTTGGCAAGTACTTAAGGCGACGCCCAAGTATAAGCGAATCGGGTGGCTGACTTTGGTCCGTCATGGCCCGGCTTGTCCGGGCCACATATCGCGGCAGGGTGCTGGTATAGGTGGCCCGGACAAGCCGGGCCATGACGGGGAGAGAAGGACGCTCGAGTGAAGCGGCAATCTTGAGCGTCGCCTAACAGTGTATTAGCGACTTCTTAAAGCATCTCTCAATCCCGATAAGGCTGAAGATTCCTAAGGGTAATCAAGGTTGATTGATCGTACGGAAACAAGTTTTCAACGTCTATCGCAAATCGGCGTAATGTCGATATCTGTTCACGTCGAGCGAGCTTCCCGGTTTAACATAATCAAGGGACCCCGACAGAATGCGTGTTGTAAGGATGTATCGCACTCCGGCTCATCCTTCCCTCGATCCTGATTGCCTCGGTCAAAGTGTCAAAAGCCTCTTGATAGATTGAAGCAGCCCGGCCAACTCCTCCGGCAAGATCTTTCAACAGAAGCTGGGTTCGGAATTGACCCGAATCTTCAACCACCAGACCCATCATCGCGGCCAGGCGCATGCAGGTTTGACCATCCCGGGGATAAAGGAACCCGCCTCGCTCGATCTGCTAATCCTGCAACGATCGTAAGCCTGCGCCAAAGTTGCGCGGCCGGCCATTCGTCCATAACCTGTTTTGCAACAGTCGAACGACCCAAAAAATAAACAGGAAACGCATGGCCGACGACAACCTGACCGAAGCACCCGCCGCCCCGCCAAGCGCCTCCGCCATCGGCTGGGAGCCGGAACTGGCGGAACTGCGCCAGCGCCAGGCCCTGGCCCGTGAACTCGGCGGCAAGGACCGTGTCGCGCGCCAGCACGAAGGCGGGCGGATGACCGTCCGCGAACGGATCGACCGCATGCTCGATCCGGACAGCTTCCAGGAAATCGGCAGCATCGCGGGCAAGGCCAGCTACGACGCGCATGGCGCCATCACCGGCTTCATCCCGGCCAACTGCGTGTTCGGCCGAGGCACTGTCGATGGCCGCCCGGTCGTCATCGCCGGCGACGATTTCACTCTCCGGGGCGGGTCCGCCGATGCCGCCATCAAGGGCAAGCCCAAGATGTCGGAGGAAATCGCCACCCAGTTCCGCATGCCCATCATCCGGCTGATCGAGGGGTCGGGCGGCGGAGGCTCGGTCAAGACAATCGAGACCACCGGACGCGCCAACCTGCCCGGCGGGCTGACGGAGACCACCTCGTTCGACCTTGTCGCCAACCAGATGTCGCAGGTGCCGGTGGTCGCGCTCGGGCTTGGCTCGGTCGCCGGGCTGGGGGCGGCGCGGCTGGCGGCATCGCACTACTCCATCATGGTCAAGGGCATCGCGGCGGTGTTCGTCGCCGGGCCGCCGGTGGTCGAGCGGCTGGGCGAACCGCGGTCCAAGCAGGAGCTGGGCGGCTGGCAGATCCAACTGGGCTGCGGCGCGGTGGACCACGCCGTCGATACCGAGGAACAGGCCTTCGCCGCGGCGCGCCGGTTCCTGTCCTATTTGCCCGGCTCGATCCACGACCTGCCGCCCCGCAAGCGCGGCTGGGACAGTGCGGAGCGGCGCGACGAGGCGCTGATCTCGGCGATCCCCAAGGTGAAAAAACAAGCCTACCACATGCGGCGGATCATCGCCTCGGTCTGCGACAAGGACAGTTTCTTCGAGATGGGCGCGCTGTTCGGCCGCTCGATCATCACCGGGTTCGCCCGCCTGGACGGCTGGCCGGTGGCGCTGATGGCCGGCGATCCGCTGTTCGACGGCGGCGCCTGGACCGCCGATGCCTGTTCCAAGATCATCCGCTTCGTCGATATGGCGCAGACCTTCCACCTGCCCGTCGTCCACCTCGTGGACTGCCCCGGCTTCCAGGTCGGCTTGCGCGCCGAAAGCAGCGCGGTGATCCGCTGGGGAGTCCGCGCTTTGGCCGCCATCAACCAGACGACCGTGCCCTGGTGCAGCGTCATCGTGCGCAACTGCTACGGAGTCGGCGGCCTCGGCCACCAGCCGGTTGGCCATCTGTGCCTGCGCTACGCCTGGCCCTCCGCCAGTTGGGGTTCGCTGCCGCTGGAAGGCGGGATCGAGGCAGCCTATCGCGCCGAAATCGACGCCGCTGCCGACCGGGACGCGAAACTGGCGGAAATCGAGGAGCGGCTTGACCGCCTGCGCTCCCCCTACCGGACGGCAGAGGCGTTCTGGGTGGAGGAGGTCATCGACCCGAGGGACACGCGCCGGTTGCTGTGCGACTTCGCCAACCTCGCCGCGCCGTTGCGAACGCCCGGGCCAAGCGCGTTCGGCATGCGGCCGTAAGTAACCGAGTGATGGACCTTGCCGCCACGCCCGTAGTAAGCGAAGCGGCCCGACAGCAGTTTGTCGTGCGATCACCGACGCGACCCGATGGAGTGAAGCGATGACCGAGCCCGCGCTAAGTTACGCGCATGGTGCCTCCGACCAGCCGATGCTCGGCGATACCATCGGGGTTCAGTTCGACCGAACCGTGGCGCGCTGGGGGGACCGCATCGGGCTGATCGTCCACCAGCAGGGGATCAAATGGACCTGGGCGGAACTGGCGGAGCACGTGGATGCCTTCGCCGCCGGCCTGGTCGCCATCGGGCTGCAGCCGGGTGACCGAATCGGCATCTGGTCGCCGAACAACGCCGAATGGATCATCACCCAGTTCGCCACCGCCAAGGCGGGATTGATATTGGTCAATATCAATCCCGCCTATCGTCTGAGCGAAGTCGAATACGCGCTGAATAAAGTCGGCTGCAAGGCGCTGGTGACGGCGACGCAGTTCAAGACCAGCGACTATATCGGCATGATCAATACGCTGGCGCCGGAACTGGCGATCTCGCATCCCGGGGAGTTGCATTCCGCCCGGCTTCCCATGCTGAAGGCGATCATCCAAATCGGCGGCGATGCCTCCGGCACCTTCGCGTTCGAGAAGGTGGCGCATCATGGCCGGGATATTCATCATCAAAGGCTGCGGGAACTCGCGCCGCTGCTGCAGTTCGACGACCCGATCAATATCCAGTTCACGTCCGGGACCACCGGGCAGCCGAAGGGTGCGACGCTGACGCACCACAATATCCTCAACAACGGGTATTTCATCGGCGAAGTGCTGCACTACACGGAACAGGACGCCGTTTGCGTGCCGGTGCCGATGTATCATTGCTTCGGCATGGTGATCGGGGTGCTTGCCTGCCTGACGCATGGCTCCGCCATTGTGTTCCCTAGCGACGGCTTCGATCCGCTCTCCACGCTGCAGGCGGTGTCGGAGTATCGATGCACCTCGCTGTACGGCGTGCCGACGATGTTCATCGCTGAACTGGATCATCCCCGGTTCCGGGACTTCGACATGACCAGCCTGCGGACCGGCGTGATGGCCGGGGCGCCGTGTCCGATCGAGGTGATGCGCCGCGCTATCAGGGACATGCACCTGACCGAGATGACGATCTGCTACGGCATGACCGAGACCAGCCCGGTGAGCACCCAGACCCGCATCGGTGATTCGATCGAGCAGCAGGTCAGCACCGTCGGCCGGGCGCACCCGCATGTGGAGATCAAGATCATCGACGCCGATGGCCGTATCGTCCCGCGCGGCGTGAAGGGCGAATTCTGCACCCGCGGCTATTCGGTGATGCAAGGCTACTGGGGCGATTCGGACAAGAGCGCCGAGGCGATCGACGATGCCGGCTGGATGCATACCGGCGATCTGGCGACCATGGACGAGGACGGCTATTGCGCAATCGTCGGCCGGATCAAGGACATGGTGATCCGCGGCGGGGAAAACGTCTACCCGCGGGAGATCGAGGAGTTCCTGTACACCCATCCGGCCATCGTCGACGTGCAGGTGTTCGGCGTGCCCGACCAGCGCTTCGGCGAGGAACTGTGCGCCTGGATCAAGCTGCGTTCCGGTGAAGAACTGACCGAGGATGAGGTCAAGGCATACTGCAAGGACCAGATCGCGCATTACAAGGTGCCGCGCTATATCCGGTTCGTCGAGGAGTTTCCGATGACGGTGACCGGGAAGATGCAGAAATTCGTGATGCGGGCGCGGATGACGGAGGAACTCGGGTTCAACTGATAGCCCGGGGGCAGTAGACATCTATCGGCCAAGACGCCGCCTCAACGTCATGGTCCGCGAAGGCGGACCATCCACGCCTTGCGGCGTATCACGCGGAGGCGCCGAAGAGGTCCGAGGCAATCTTGCAGGTGCAGCAACTGCGGCACCGCGTGTCGTTGGGAGGAAACACAATGCGCTGGGCGCGAATTCAACTCAACGGCTCGCAATCCTATGCAGTCGTCGAAGGCGACACGGTTATTCCGGTGCGCGGTTCCCCGTTCGAGGCATGGGACCGGAGCGGGGACAGGCTGAGGCTGGCCGACGTGAAGCTGCTGGTCCCGGTCGTCCCGCCAACATTCTACGCCGCCGGAATGAACTATCCGGAGCATGTGCGCGAAGTCGCCGAGAAGGTAGGACAGCCGCCCAACCTCCCCACCCGCGCGGAGATCGGCTATCGCGCCAACAACGCCCTGATCGCGCATGGCGAAACGATTGTGATACCCGCCGACGCTACTGAGCAGGTGCAGTACGAGGGCGAACTGGTCGTGGTCATCGGCCGGAAGTGCAAGAACCTGACGCGTGAAAATGCTCTGTCCGCGGTTCTTGGCTATACCATCGGCAACGATGTCAGCGAGCGGACGTGGCAGAAATCCGATCGGACGATGTGGCGGTCGAAAAATACCGATACGTTCAAACCGATGGGACCGTGGATCGAAACGGATGTAAAACTGGAAGATCTGGTCACCAGGATTCGTCTGAACGGCGAGCGGAAGATCGAATTCCCTACCAATAGCATGATTTTCGGCGTGGTCGATTACCTGGTGGCCATGACCAAGCGCCTGACGCTGCATCCCGCTGACGTCGTGTGGATGGGCACCGAGGGCGCGACGGCCAACATGAAGCACGGCGACACGATCGAGGTCGAAATCAGCGGTATCGGCACGCTGACCAATCCCGTGCTGCGGGAAGGACCGTTGGCCGCGGTTGAATGAGATGCCGTCGCGCCGATCAGGCCGCGGTCACGTCCATGACGGCTTCGGCGAAGGCTCGGGGCGCCTCCTGAGGTAGATTGTGACCAATACCGGTCCTGACGATCCGATGCTCGTAGTGGCCGGAGAACTTCGTCGCGTACGCGCTTGCGGCTGAGTGGGGCGCACCATTCGCATCCCCCTCAAGTGTAATGGTGGGCACGCCGATCGGCGGGGCGATCTCGAGCCGCTTCTCGAGTTCAATGTATTTCGCCTCGCCCGGAGCGAGACCGAGCCGCCAGCGGTAATTGTGGATGACGATGGCGACGTGGTCCGGGTTGTCGAACGAGGCGGCGGACCGCTCGAACGTGGCATCGTCAAAGCTCCAGTTCGGGGAAGCGATCTGCCAGATCAGCTTGGCGAATTCGCGCCGATACTTGTCATATCCGGCTCGGCCGCGTTCAGTCGCGAAGTAGTACTGATACCACCATTGCAGCTCGGCGTTCGGTGGCAGGGGAACACTGGCGGCAGCCGGGTTGCCGATGAGGTATCCGCTGACGGAGACCATCGCCTTGCAGCGTTCAGGCCAGACGGCAGCCACTATGTTGGCGGTCCGCGCACCCCAGTCGAAGCCGGCAATCGTAGCTTGCCGGATAGCCAGAGCGTCCATCAGCGCGATGACATCAAGCGCGAACGCCGCTTGCTCGCCATTGCGCGGCGTGTCCGCCGAAAGGAAAGTCGTCGTCCCGTAGCCACGCAGATAAGGAACGACAACGCGGTAGCCGGAAGCGGTCAACAGCGGCACGACACCGGCATAGCTGTGGATGTCATATGGCCAGCCATGCAGCAGGATAGCGACAGGTCCATCCCCGGGGCCAACGTCGGCATACCCGATCGTCAATACTCCGGCCTCGATCCGTTTCAGGGGGCCGAATGCGTCCCGCGTTTCCGATTCACCTGAAGGCCCCTTCATCGTTTTCACGCTGCCCGACTCGGCGGCCGCCGTCCGGGGCACGCCCAGCCGAGCGGCGGCGAGGGTCAAAACACCCGCCTTGATGAGGCGGCGGCGAACACGATCGACGACTTTAACTGACTTGATATCGCCCATGGCGGACTCCAATCGCGATTGGCCTCGTGTAAGCAGCATCGATGTTGCAGCCGAACCGTCATGTCGGCGTTCGCAGTGGCCGGAACGCGGCCCGAAGCTCCGCGCTGAACAGTTCAGGTTGCTCCCAGGCGGCAAAATGACCGCCCTTGTCGGCCTGGTGGAAGTAAATCAGGTTGGGGTAGGCGCGCGCCGTCCAGCTCCGCGGGGCCTGAAAACTCTCGCCCGGGAAAACGGTCACGGCCGCCGGGATGGCAACGTGCGCCGGAAGGTAAAGGTTGATTTTGTTTTCCCAATAAAGGCGCGCCGAGGAAATCGCCGAGTTGGTCACCCAGTAAAGCGTAATGTTGTCGAGCACGTCGTCGCGGGTGAGATCGCCCGCGGAGTGACCATTGATCGTGCGCCCGAGCACTGCCGAGGTTATCGCCGCCGCCGGCTGGGCATATCCATCGCCATGATCGAGCAGCCAGGCTGCAAGGCCGGCAGGCGAATCCGCCAATCCCGACAAGGTTTGCGGTCGCGTTCCCATGATTTGCGCGTAGGCGCGTCGTTTGGCGAATGACAGCCTGAGTTGATCGAAGGCGTGTTGTTCGTCGGCAGATAATCCGGTTGGCGGCGGGTCGCCGGACTGGAGCGCTTTTACAATCTCGGGGGGAACGACACCCGGGAGGTTGACGTGAATGCCAAGCAATTCCGGCGGCGCCAGCTTGCCCATTTCGTTCGACACGGGTGATCCCCAATCGCCGCCTTGCGCCACATACCGCTCGTAGCCAAGCCGCCTCATCAGCGTAATCCAGGCGCGCGCGATGCGGCTGGGATCCCACCCGGTCGTCGCCGGCTTGCCTGAGTAGCCGTAGCCCGGCATCGACGGGATCACGAGATGGAAGGCGTCCGATACGCTTCCGCCATGCGCCGCCGGATTGGTCAAGGGATCGATGATCTTGAGCTGCTCGATGACCGACCCGGGCCAACCATGCGTGACGATCAGCGGCAAGGCACTTTCGTCTTTCGAGCGGACATGAATGAAATGGATGTCCAGCCCGTCGATTTCGGTCATGAACTGCGGCAGGGCGTTGAGTCGCGCCTCGACCTTCCGCCAGTCATAGTCCGTCTGCCAATAGAGCACGAGCTGTTGCAAAGTCGCCAACGGCACGCCCTGGGACTCGTCCGCGACGGTTTCCTTGTCGGGCCACCGTGTGGCGGCCAGCCGCCGGCGAAGGTCCGCGAGCGTCTCGTCGGGAACGTCTATCTTGAAAGGACGGATCGCATCGCCGGCGGATGTTGCCCGCACTGCCGAGGGCGCAAGCGACATGGCTCCCGCGGCGGCGGACGCGGCCAGCAGGCTGCGGCGGGTCGTCTGTGACATCATCGATCTTCCTTTGCGTGTAAGAAAGGTATCGAAGCAGGTCAGGCCGCGGCCGTACTCCAGCCGCTCAATGAGCCACTCGTCCGGGTTCCACGCCGGCCGAGCGGTCATCGCGCTCGGGTTAAGTCGCGACGCTATCCGCTGCGAGGCACCGTGTGCTTCTCCACGCCTGCTTATCGTTATTCATAAGCTGATAAAGTGCATGACGCTGGCGGACAAAACACGCAGGTCTTGCCTGCGCCTGTTCAGGTTCCGGCGGCAGGCAAACCCCTATGCCGGCGGCGGTAGTCGCCAGGCGTGGTGCCCGTCGCATTGCGGAATGCCCGGGTGAAATTGGAATGCGACGAAAAGCCCGCTGAGAAGGCAATCTCCGTCATCGGCTGACGGTCATCGGCAAGCATTTGCTTCGCCCGTTCGAGCCGCAACTGGCTGACGAACTCACGCGGAGCCTGACCGGTCGTCGCTTTGAATGATCTCGCGAAGTGTGCGTGGCTCATGCAAGCGACGGTGGCCAGATCAGCCACTGTGAAATTCTGCTCGATGTGAGCATCGATGAAGTCCATGACACGCGCCAGCCGTCTCCTGTCAAAAGGCTTGGGAGTCGGGGCGTGCCGTGACAGGTTGAGCGGAAGCTCGGAATATCGATTGACGAGGTACGCTGAGAGCGACTGCCCGAGAGATTCTATCAGGAGCCGCCCGGCTGAGGTCTCCCGCCCCAGCTCACGATGAATCGCAAGTGCGATCTGTTCGATGAACGGGTCGTAGCCGATGGCCTCGTAGCGGAGGCCGGCGCGCGCAGGGTCGATGTCGAGATCCTGCAGCATGCATTCGGCAAACGGATCTGCTGGCAGGAAGATGTGAAGGCAGTCGTGCAGCGGCTGCTCGAAGTCGATGAGCTCCTCACGGATACCTGCGGGGCAGAGCCAAACGGTTCCGGAGCGGCCGAGCGTCCGCTGCTTCAGGCCGGCACCTTCTCGATAGACCACGGAACGGCCGCTGAGCAGAACGGCCACCTCGGTCTCACGCGGGAGCAACGATGGCAGCGCACCGGCTTCATGGTTCCAGTGTTCGGCAAGCACATTTGTCCAACCGCGGCTGGCGGAGCTCTCAAGCTGTTGGCCAGTCACGTATTTAAACGCCGTATGCCCTTGAAGCTTCATGCAGCCCACCCGGGGTAAAGCAACGCTTAATAGTCTCAAGATCACCGGTTGCAGGCGCTGGAAGTCAAGGAATTATTGAGTGGGACACCGCACGTCCTCGTGCGCACCCCGACAAAACCGGCCCCGGCGATGCAAACCCGCCAGTTGCCGACATCAGCGATCACCGCGCCGGCAGCAGCCGCTTCTTCTGGAACAGCCTGAACCACTTGCGGAACATCATTTCGGTGTCCATCACCTCCTGAAACCCCGCCTGCGTGATCTTCACCGTAGAAACGATCGCCGGAGGTCCCGGCTCCGTGTGCCCATACCGCATCTGGTAATCGGCGTATTCCAGCGACAACCCGACGAACTCGGCCAGCCCCGGCGAAACCAGCCCGTAGCGATCGCGCGCGCGGTCCCAGTCCGCGCGGCCGAGCGACTGCAGCAGGAACGGCTCATCCGGACCGGTCCGCATCCCGACCGCATCCGCGATGGCCGGCCAGACATTCGGCCAGGTGAACACGTCGCCGTTGGCCACGTTGAACGTCTCGTCCCGCGCCGCCTCCGCCTCGCCCGCCCAGCCGATGGCCCGCGCCAGCAGATCGGCGTCCACCGCCTGGCTCACCCGCTCCGCCCCGCCGGGATAGGGCAGGATCGGCCCGCGCTCCCGCATCACCGCCGCATGCACGCCCAACGCCGGGATCAGGTTCATCGCCCCGCCGATGGCCTCGCCGATGACCAGCACCGGGCGCAGGATGGTAAAGCCCCAGTCCTGCCCGAGCCGGGCTGCGCGCAGGTAAGCCTCCTGGTTCCAATAGAAATTTGCCTGTTCCCGCAGTTCCGAACGCCCCTCGCGCGCCGGCACCGCCAGCGGGCGGACATGCACGCCATACGCCTTCGTCCCTTGCAACAGCGTCACGTGCTGCAATCCGCGGGCGGCTCGCGCCAGCGGTTCCAGCAGGTTGCGCAGCATCCGGTCGTTGGTTTCGATCTGCTGATCGTTGCGCCAGCCTTCCACCAGCCCGGGCAGTTCAAACAGCGCGGCATAGACCAGGTGGGTGACGTCCCGCATCGCATCCGCCGCGTCCCGGCAAGCGGCAGTGTCGGTCAGGTCGAGCTTGAGATGCCGGACGGACGGCACATCGGCAGGCGACCGCCGGGACACGGCGATAGCGGCCGTGTCCGGCTCGGCCGCGAAATGCTTCAGCGCGGCGTAACCCACCAGACCGGTCGCGCCGGCGACCAGCACCGTCTTGCGTGCCATCCAATTCATCCTCCGGCACGAACGATATCACCGCTCGTGCCGGTAGCGCCAATGCCTTACGGCGCGGGACGGCCGTGGATCACATCGTGGACGAAACTCAGTTTCGTCACCACCGCCGGCGACAGGACGAACGGATACAGGTCGGGGTTGCCCATCGCCCGGTTCAGGCTGTTCATCGCGAACGTCAGCGGCAGCCAGGCGTCGATGATGGTGGTCATGTCCGCGGTCTCGTAAGGGTCGAGGTCGACCGCCGCGGACAGCGTTCCGTCCTTGGATATGCGCGGCTGCACCTTGATGCCGAAGGCGCTCGCCATCTCCAGCGTGTCGATGATGTGCAGGTAGTGTGCCCAGGTTTCCGCCCAGTCCTCCCACGGATGCGTGCTGGCGTAGCGGCTGACGTAGCTTTCCTGCCAGTTCGCCGGTGGCCCGTTCTGGTAGTGGGTCTGCAAGGCGGTGTTGTAATCCAGCGTGTCGTCGCCGAATACCGCCCGGCAATCCTCCAGCCGCACGCCGTCGCGCACCAGCACGTCCCAGAAATAGTGCCCGACCTCGTGGCGGAAATGCCCCAGCAGGGACCGATACGGTTCATGCATCTGCGTTCGCCGCCGTTCGCGCTCGGCATCGTCGGCCTCGACCAGAGCAATGGTGATCAGCCCGTTGTCGTGCCCGGTCATCACCTTCGGGGTCGCCGCGTCCGGCGTGTCGGCGAGGAAATCGAAGGCCAGCCCATGCGTCGGGTCGTCGATGCGGTTTTTCAACGGCAGCTTCAGGCGCAGCAGCGAGTAGAACAGATGGTGCTTGGCGCGCTCCAGCAGCTTCCAGCGCTCCAGGTTCAGAGGGATCGTCAGGTCGGGAATGACGTGGTTGTGACGGCAGGCGAGGCAGAGCGTCGCCGCACCGTCCGTATCCACCAGCCAGTTGCAGGCATCGTATTTTGCGTTGTCGCACAGGCGCAGCGGACGTTCCGGGGACGCCATGGCGTGCCACAGATCGCCGTCCGGCTCCAACGCGGAGACGGTCATCGCCCTTGCCAGATAGCCGAGCGGATAGCCGCAGGATTCGCAGCGAGTGTTTTCGAAATACAGCACCTGTCCGCAATTCTGGCATTTGAACAGCTTCATGCCGGCTTTTCCTTCGCGCTTCGATCGGCCGGTTCTGAAGCGCGGGACGGCGGGGATCGTTCCGTTCGGTTCGTTCGCCGGACGGGTTTAATCGATCACGTTAGCGCAGGCACAAACGACCGGTCGGGAGAGGCGGAATACCGGCCTAAGCGCTTCGTGCCGAGCCGCCCATCGGTGTGCTGCCCGTCAGCGCTGCTGAGGCGCCGGCATAAGGATCCCGGTGCGTCCTGGCAGAAACGCTCCCGCGGCTTCCGGTTCGATAGCCTCCGGCGCGATAACGCGGTTGCGCCCGCATCGCTTGGCGGCGTACAGTGCGGCATCGGCACGCGCGGTCAGGATTCCCACCTCACTGTCGGCGCGCGGCACGAGGCAGGCGGCTCCGATACTGACGGTGACATGCCCGATCTCGCTCGCGTCATGCGGAATATGCCGACGGTCGATCACCGTGCGGATCTGTTCGGCAATCCGGACGGCATCGTCCAGGCCGATCCCCGGCAGGATGACGGCGAATTCCTCGCCGCCGTAGCGGGCGAGCATGTCGGCGGGGCGGCGGATGACGGAGGCAGCCATGGCGGCCACGGTTCTCAGGCAGGCATCGCCGGCCTGGTGGCCATAGAAATCGTTGAATGCCTTGAAGTGATCGATATCCAGCAGCAACAGCGACATCGGCACGGACTCGCGAGCCGCCCGCAGCCATTCGCGCGCCGAGGTCAGATCGAAGGCGCGACGGTTGGCGACCCCGGTCAGGGCATCCATCGCGGCCAGCGTCTCCAGGTGCCGGTTGATCACCTCCAGCTCCTGCTTGGCCGCTTCCAGCCGGACCAGCAGCTCCGCCTTTTCGCGGTCCGCGCGAAGCAGCCTCAGCGTCTGCCGGTGCAGGAACGTATTGTACGACAGGACATTGGCAAAGAACGGAATGATGAAAACCCCGTACAGCCGGTACGTCCAGTCGTCCGACAGCATCAGCATGAGAAATACAGGGACCAGAGTCAGGCAGGCCTGGACCACCGCGATGACCCGTAACGTGGCGTTGTGGACCGCGCTGAACAGAACGGTCGCCCCCTGCACGCAGACGATCAGAACGACAAGATTCTCGTGCGTTTCGAACACTGCGGCGATACCCCACGCTCCCCAGACGCACGCCATCGCACTCGATGCCCAAAGGCTGCGCCGTGCCCATACCACCGGGGTGGCGCTGCTGCGTGCCCGGCGGTAGCGGCTAAACAGCCACAGGCGCCACGTCCCTGCTGCAATCACCGCCGCTACGCCCGCCGCATACCAGAGCGAACCGGTAACGATGATGCCGAACACGCCAAGAACGGAGAACACCGAGACGCCGATGATGATGTTGAAGGTCTGGTGAAACACGCGGTCCACCAGTTCGCGGGCCACATCCGTGGAAACGTCATCCAGCTCAAAAATGCGATCCGGCAATAGCCGCATGCTGCCACCCTTTGTCGCCGCACGGCGGCCTTAAGACACCTCAATGAACAACGGGTTAACGCAACGGCTCGATCGCTGCACCGGGAATCGTCGCGCCAGCCGTCCTGAGAGGCTGCCGCACGATCTTGTGTCTCAAGGCCGACGGTGCCGAAATCGGCACGCATCATGGCCTGCCGGGGATTGCGGATGTTACTGGCACCGGCGAGACCAATGCCATTCGCCGGCACGCCAGCCGGACTCAGCGCCGGAACGCCTGGACGCGCCCGCTACGCGCTCTCCCGCAGATCGTCCCGCGGCGCCTCGGCTTCCTGCCGCAACCGCCGGAAGCTGCGCACGCTAAGCGGCAGCATTGCCAAATAGATAAAGCTCGCCGCCGCCAGCGCGCCCCAGGGATCGGCAATCATAACCGCGGCGTACGCGCATGTGCCCAGCAGCAGCGGCAGCACATAGTCCGTCGGGACCTTGAAGTTCTTGAAGCTCCATACCGGCAGCGTCGAGACCAGCAGCCAGGCGGTGCCGATGAGCACGGCGGCGCACAAAAGCGGATTGTGCGCGGCGGTGTCCAGCCATTGCCAATCCAGGTTTTCCGCCTCCAGCCCCAGGAACAGCGGAAACAGCGCCAGGCCCGCACCCGCCGGTGCCGGCACGCCGGTGAAGAAGCTATAGGCGTAGGCGGGGCGCGGCGCCCCATCCAGCGAGGCGTTGAAGCGCGCCAGCCGCAGCGCCATGCAGACCGAGAACACCACGCCTGGCGCATAGCCGTAGGCTCCGCCGCGGTGCAGCGACCACAGGTACAGCACGAAGGGCGGCGCCACGCCGAAGCACAGGAAGTCGGACAGGCTGTCGAACTCCGCGCCGAAGCGCGACGTCGCCTTCAGCAGGCGGGCGAGCCGTCCGTCCAGCCCGTCGATCACCGCCGCGACGACGATCGCAGCACCCGCCGCGCCGAACCGCCCCTCCAGCCCGAAGCGCATGGCGGTCAGGCCGCAGCACAGCCCGAGCATCGTCATCAGGTTGGGGATGATGCGATTGAACGACGGCCCCTTATACCGCGGCCGTTCCCGCTTGCGCGGCCGGTAGCGGCGCAGGCGCCTTATAGGCGAGATGTTGGGCCGATCGCTCACGATGCCGGTTCGGCTATGACGGTTTCGCCGCCGACCATGGTTTGTCCCTCGATCACCAGCGGCGCCACGCCCTCCGGCAGGTACAGGTCGGTGCGGCTGCCGAAGCGGATCAGGCCGAAGCGGTCGCCGGCGGTGACGCGGTCGCCTTCCTTGACGAAGCACAGGATGCGGCGGGCGATCAGGCCGGCGATCTGCACCACCGCGATCTCCTGCCCGGTGTCGAGGCGGATCGCCAGGGCGTTACGCTCATTCAGTTCGCTGGCCTTGTCCAGGGCCGCGCTGACGAAGGCGCCGCTGTGATAGGCGACGCGGGTGACCACACCGCCGATGGGCAGGCGGTTGACGTGGACGTTCAGCACGGACAGGAAGATCGAGACCTTCCAGCGCGGCGCGGCGCCGAGGCCGAGTTCGGCGGGCGGCGGCGCCAGCGTGACGGACACGACTCGGCCGTCGGCGGGGGCGAGGAACAGGCCGGGGCGGCGCGGCGGCACGCGCTCGGGGTCGCGGAAGAAATACAGGCAGAACAGGGTGAAGATCAGGCCGAGCCAGATCAGGAACGCCCCCAGGACCAGCCCGAAACCGATGGCGACAAGGCCGCAGATGACAAAGGGGCGGCCGGCCGGGTGCGGCGGGACGAGGGATTGGCGGATGTCGGCTATGATGCTCATCAGGCGCGGGGTTATGACGGGTTCGGTTGCGGGCGGCAAGCGGGTGTTGTTTCGGCGCGCGGCCGAAGCGAGCGCAGAATGACGCCGCATGCCGTCCTCGCCCGGCCGGCGCGGCGAATCCGAGCGCCGGGCGCGGAGGCTGCTATCCCCGGTCGATCGTCGCGATCACCGGTTCCACGCGGCAGAAGGGCGAGGCTGGAGATCGTGGGATGCCCAGCATAGGTTAGAGCGCATGATTGACCTGAATGCCCTGCCGCCTGACATTGAGGCCCTGATTTTTGATTGCGATGGAACCCTCGTTGACACCCCGCCGGTTTATGCGCGGGCCTGGGCGGCCGGCTTGCGTTCTTCCGGCCGGGAGATGGCGCCGGAATGGTATCTTGCCCGGGCCGGGATGTCCGAACACGTCCTGATGAACGAATTCGAGGCACTGGAGGGCGTTGTGCTTGACCGCAAAGAGGTCGTGGATCTCATGCGTGCGGCCTTCCTCGCGGAGTTGGCCGGGCTGCGTGAGATTGATGCGATTGCGGCAATCGCTCGGCAGAACCGGGGACGGCGGCCGATGGCCGTAGCGTCGGGCGGGTCGAGGGCGATTGTCACGGCAACGCTTCAGGCCACCGGTCTGACCGCCATATTCGATACCATCGTGACCATAGACGATGTGGGCCGCGCCAAACCTGCGCCTGACCTTTTTCTTGAAGCCGCTAAACGGCTTGGCATTCCCGCCGCCGGATGCCTGGTTTTTGAGGACAGCCGGGAAGGATTGGAGGCTGCAAAGTCGGCGGGAATGCGGGCGATTGATGTTCTGGAGATACTATTGGCGGGGTAATCGCCGCCGGATCGATGTACATGCACGTCACGCATAATCATTCAATTATGCAAGCGCGAACCGGGCGTTCAGGTGGCATGAATGGACGCGTACGGAGTCCCGTTGATCGTATCGTAGGTGATTGCCAGCTTTCCGTCCGTCAGATCAGCCATTTTGAAACCGGCGAGGGTCACGGCGGCCTCATGCTGAGTCGCGGATGTTGGAACGAACACCCCGGTCAAACCGGTGAAGCCGGTGGCCCCCTGGGTATCGCCGATCCAGTCCAGTTTGAAGTCTGCCGGTGTCACGCCCCAGAGGGTTATGTTGTCGCCGCTGTGGAAGTTTGCCACCGTATCCCACTGGTTTTGCGTCAATCCCCGAGCATCAAGGTAGTTTTGATCGGTGCCGGTTCCGTCCCGGAGAAAGCTGCTGTTGGCATAGCTGTCGAGAACGTTGTTCCCGTTGGCCTGGGAGACATTGATTCCGGCAACGATCGGATCGGGTTGCCCCTGCGAGCCGACGAGAATGAAGACGTCGGGAGTATTGGCGGTTACGGTCACCTGATGGCTTGTTTGCAGAGTGAGTTCTCTGGTCAGACCGGCGACCGGACCCGTATACGCTTGCCCGGTTGCGGTCGTGTTCGTTCCCGCGGTCTGATCGGTGATTAAAAAATTATTCGGCGGTCCGGGTGCCGGTGCCACCTGAAAGCCGCTACCGGTTATTTCGAACACAGTACCCGTGGAGCCGGTCGCCCCGCCAGCCACCGTCGTACCGTACAAGTTCCCGGCGGCGTCCGCAATCAAACCGCCCTGTGGCTCCTCGCCGTTGGTGAGATTGAAACTCGCCACTGTTGTGAGTGCCCCGTAACCGCCCGCGGTCTTGGCGATCTCGAACACCGTACCATCCCTGTTGGCTCCGCCACCATATGTCGTGCCAAACAAGTTCCCGGCATAGTCGGCGATAAGACTTCCATACGGGTTTTGCCCGTTGGGGCCGTTGAAATTTGCCAATACTATCGGCGTGCTGGCGTAGCCCGTTGCGGTTTTGGCGATCTCGAACACGGTACCGCCACCGAAAGCTCCGTTACTTGACGTTGTGCCGAACAGGTCTCCGGCGGCGTCGGCGATAAGGCTGTCCAAGGGGCCATACCCGTCGGCGCCGTTGAAGCTGACCAGCGTTGTTGGCGTGCTGGCATAGCCCGTGGCAGTTTTGGCGATTTCGAACACCGTGCCCGGGCCGCCGGCCCCCGTCTGTCCGCCTCCTGCGGTCGTTCCGAACAGGTTTCCGGCGGCATCGGCGATCAGCGCCGCTTGCGGGTAAAGATCCGAAGCGTTGAAACTGACCAGTGTGGTTACAGCACCGTATCCGCTGGGAGTCTTGGCGATTTCAAATACCGTGCCATCGTTATTCGCGCCCCCGATGTTCGTTGTGCCAAACAAGTCTCCGGCGGCGTCGGTGATCAAACCGGCCTGTGGGCTTGCTCCGTTGGTGCCGTTGAAGGTTGCTATCAATATCGGCGCGCTGGCATAGCCGGTGGGGGTTTTGGCGACCTCGTAGACTGTCCCATCGTTGTTTGCGCCACCCCGGCTCGTTGTGCCGAACAGATTTCCCGCGGCGTCGGCTACCACACCGCCGTCCGGGACGAGGCCGGTCGTGATTTGCGTCAGTATGACCGGCGTGCTGGCGTAGCCGCCGGCGGTTTTGGTGATCTCAAAGAGAGAACCGTAGTCACTGGAGGGGCCGGAGAACGTGGTCGTGCCGAAGAGGTCTCCTGCGCTGTCGGTTATGAGATTGCTGGCGGGGAGTGAACCGAGACTGCCGACGAAGTTGGCCAATGTTTTAACACTTGCCATGTTACCCCCCCTAGGTCGCCGGAACCGTATCGGCTAAGCATTGGCTTGCATCGACAATGTGAAGGACGGTCTGATCACTGTCCATGCGTCAGTTGTGCCTATAACCATCTCGTGTTGCCGTGATAACATCCGAGGTCGCTTCGTTCCCGATTCCGACTCGCGTATTCGGGCGGGAAGTGCCTGTAGCGAGCCGTATATCGCCGAGGTGCTCATTCGCCATTCATTCTATTGCTATGTCGTTATGAAAAGCTAAATATCGTGGGAAACCATCCCGGCGCCTAAATTTCGGCTTTGGAAGCGGGTGGCGGATTATACACTTATTGCCGCCTGCTACCTGCACCCGATCGGCTCAAGCGCGGCGGAGATCACGCGATCATCCAAGTTGCCGCTTCGGCAAGGGCGGCGCCGGGTAGCGCCCCATTTTGGCGTTCCAATAGGCCCATAAGCGAGGCCTGATGATGCCGGGGGGAGCAGCTGACACCATGGCGAATCCGCGTGAGTCAAGCCCGGTGGCCGGGTTTATAGCCGGAAAAGATCGGCATTTAGCACCGCAATTTTGCGGAGGCAGGTGAAAAAACCGCGGTATTGCGCGGGTTTTCGAACAGCGCCAGGTGCTAACTGCGGAAGTTAGGTCAAACATAAATCCGGTAATCGGCATTCTGAGTCCGAAAATAGAAAAGCAAAATAAAATAATACTTGGAATCACAAAAATTCCTACCAGTAGACCTACAATGTTGAGCCACAACTTATCCATCATGCCTACTCCCGACTACCGTGCCGACGAGCAGCACCAACTTCGGCGGTCCGCCGCATCCGCGCACGCTGCCGAGGAGCAAGCCGATGGGCCGTCTGGCCGCCTTGCCCGGCAGCGAGCCGGCATCTTCATAAAGCCGCCCATAGGCCCACAGCCTATGCTGCGCCAGTTGATGCTTTCAACATCGTCGCTTCTAAAGACCATCCTGGCGCAGCACCGCCGGCAATCCTATGCGCCGTGGATGGTGACGTACTCGCTTCCCGAAAGCCCCGGCAAATCCGACGTCTTGCCGACGCTTTGCACCAGCCGCCCGTTGGTCAAATCGGCGCTGGAGTATCCTGCCAGGACAACACTTTGAGTGGGCTTCCCGGCAGCGCTGAAGGCAATCGCGAGGCCGGTATAGCCAGCCGCGCCGGCATTATTGATCAGCGTTTCGGTAAAGTCCGACAGATTGACGCCCCAGATCGTCAGGTTGTCGCCGGAATGGAAATTCGCGATCGTGGACATCGTGGCGGCCGTCGGGTTGCTCGCATCGAGGTAGAAGATATCGTTGCCGGTGCCTCCGGTCAGAAAATTGGAGCCGCCACCGCCGTCGAGCACATTGTTGCCGTTGACACCGCTGACGCTGATCGCGTCATTGCCGGAGCCTGTGGCGATGAACGAGTTCGGCGCCGTCGCGCTGATGTTGAGCGAAGCTGTCGTTATGTCGATGTATTGATGCTGCAGCCCGGCGACCGGTCCGACGTAGGGAATTTCCTGAATGGGCGTTGAGGCGTCAGCGGCAGCGGCAGCAGGACCGACGACCGTGACCCTCGTGCTCCCGCCGGCCAGCGGCGCGACGGAGAAGCTGTCCCCGGTATAGCTGCCGGCAAGCTTCAGTGTGGCGACGGTCGCGCCGTTTTCCTGTAGCAGCAGATTCTGCCCCTGCAGCACCGCGGCATTGGCGACGACACCGCCCAGCAGGATCGCGTCGCCCGGCTTGGCGATGATATTGCCCGCGAAGGAGGCCGGCGTATCGATCACCAGCGCGTCGTCGCCGTTCATCACAAAGGTCTGGTATTGCCCGACGCCATGCACCTCCATCACCGTGCCGGTGGGCGACTTCACGCCGGTCTTGAGGTTGGTATCGAATTCCACCAGCCCGACGCCGACGAGGCCGCCGGCCCCGACGGTCAGCAGGCCGCCCTCCGCCATCAGGACGCCGTTATTGATGACGCCGCTGTTAAGATTGCCGGAACCCTGGACCACCCCGCCGGCGTTGATGTCGATGCCGCCTGTCGTTACGACACCAGCCTGCAGATTGATCATTCCGCCGGCGGCGACGGTGAGCGCATTTGCCGTATTGTAGGCCCGGCCGCCGATGATATCGACGGTGCCGCGGCTGCCGATCTCCTTCAGAGTCGTCTCGATGCCGACATATCCGGTGCCGTTCCATTCGCCGATTTCGTTCAGCGTGCCGTTCAGCAGGATCTCGGTCCAGCCGCCGGGAATCAGCGGCGGCCCTTCGATCGTCGCGATATTGACGATCATGTTCTGGCGCGGGCCGCCCAGGTTGATGACCGCGCCGCTGCCCTGGGCCTCGAAAATGCCGTCGAACAGCGTGTTGCCGGTCATTTCGGCAATCGACGACGTATCGATTGTGACGATGCCGCCGAGCGACTGCAGCCAGTTGGTGATATACAGACCGTTGGTGCCGGTCAGCAGGACATTGCCCTGCGCCTGGATGAAGCCGTTGAGCGTGCCGGGATTGACGATGGTGCCGCCGGTCATCGTGATGTAGTTCTGCACCGATCCGCCAAGCGTCCCGGTTGATCCGGGGGCGAAGGTGAGCGTGCCGTTGATGGCAAGTTGAGCCGCGGTATAGGGCGCGATGTTGGAGCCGTGCAGGTTGTTGACGGCGTTCATCGTCAGCGAATTCACCGTCTCGGATTCACCGGCGGCGATCGTCACAGTATAGAGTGCGGTCGCGGGCGCATCGATCGTGACGTCGGCGGCGGCATCGTTCGGCACGGCTGCCGGCGTCCAATTCGCCGCGGTATTCCAGTCGCCGCCAACGCCGCTCTTCCAGCTATAGCTAGCCATTAATCGTTCCTTCTCCGATTTTAGACCCTGTCCCCACACGTTCGCAATCGAAACGGGTTCGGCAACGACACTCCGTCTCGGCTTGCTGTTGTCCATTCACGTTGGTGTAAGTTGCAGACTCGAATTGGGGCCCAAAGTCCGGTTTTCGGGCCGATCGGCGGTTTGCCGCGGATCGGCGCGGCGGCCGCGCACGGCATGCTGAACTCGGCAGGCGGCGCGCCGCACATTGTTCTATCACTCGCAAGCCGATCCGGGCGGAAACGCAGCGGCGGGGGTGCCCTCTTGGCAAGCGGATGGGCTTCCGCCTTAGTTCGATCCCGCATGTTCGGATTCATCCTCTCCCGCCTGCTCCAGGCCATCCCCGTCCTGCTGGTCGTCGGCTTCATCGCCTTCGCCCTGTTTGCCTATGTCGGCGACCCGGTGACCATCCTGCTCGGCCAGGACCATACCGAGGCCCAGCGGCTGGAGCTGATACACCAGCTTGGCCTGGACCAGCCGTTCTTCGTGCAGTACGGCCATTTCCTGTGGAACGCGCTGCACGGCAATTTCGGCATCAGCTACCGGCTGGCGCAGCCGGTCTCCTCGCTGCTGGCGGAGCGACTGCCGGCGACGCTTGAACTCGCCGTGACCGCCTCCGTGCTGGCGCTGTGCATCGGCGTGCCGATGGGCGTCTATACCGGGATCCACCGCAACACCTGGCTGTCGCGGCTGTTCATGATGGTCAGCCTGATGGGCGTGTCGCTGCCGACATTCCTGCTGGGCATCCTGCTGATCCTGCTGTTTTCGGTCTGGCTCGGCTGGCTGCCGAGCTTCGGCCGCGGCCCGGTGGTGCATATCGGGTCATGGTGGACGACCGGGTTCACCTCGCTGGCCGGGCTGCGGGCGCTGATCCTGCCGGCGATCACCCTCGGGATGTTCCAGATGACGCTGATCATGCGGCTGGTGCGGGCGGAGATGCTGGAGGTGCTGCGCACCGACTACATTAAGTTCGCGCGGGCGCGCGGGTTGACCGACCGCTCGATCAACTTCGGGCATGCGCTGAAGAACACGCTGGTGCCGGTGATCACCATCATCGGGCTGCAGTTCGGCGGCATCGTGGCGTTCAGCCTGGTGACGGAGACGGTGTTTCAGTGGCCGGGGATGGGCCTGCTGCTGGTGCAGTCGGTGGCGGTGGCGGACATCCCGGTGATGTCGGCCTATCTGCTGCTGATCGCGCTGGTGTTCGTGCTGATCAACTTGACCGTGGATTTGCTGTATTACGCGGTCGATCCGCGACTGCGGGCGGCCCGCTGATGCTCGGACGCATCTGGGACAGCGACCTGGCCTATAGCTTCCGCAATTCTCCGGTGGCGATGGGGTCCGCTTTGGTCGCCTTGATCCTGATTGTCGCGGCCGCGTTCGCGCCGTGGCTGGCGCCGCATGACCCGATGGACGTGGCGTCGCTGTCGCTGCTGGACAGCTTCAAGCCGCCGATTGGCGTGCCGGACGCCGACTGGTCCAACCCGCTGGGGACCGACAACCAGGGCCGCGATATCCTGTCCGCCATCATGTACGGCATGCGGATCAGCCTGCTTGTCGGCGTGTCCTCGGTGCTGTTCGCGATCGTCGTGGGAGTCGGCATCGGGCTGCTGGCGGGCTACGTGGGCGGCTTGCTCGACACCGTGCTGATGCGCGTCGCCGACGTGCAACTGACCTTTCCGTCCATCCTGACGGCGCTGCTGGTCGATGGCGTGATCAGTGCCGCCCTGCCCCGGACGATGCGCGACGCCTTGCAGATCGACGTCATCATCTTCGCCATCGGCATCAGCCTGTGGCCGAACTTCGCCCGCACCGTCCGCGGCTCCACCCTGGTCGAGCGCGGCAAGGACTACGTCATGGCGGCACGCATCATCGGCGTGCCGTCATGGCGGATCATGCTGTCCCACGTGCTGCCGAACGTCATCGGCCCGGTGCTGGTCATCGGCACGCTCGGCCTGGGGCTGGCGATCATCGCCGAGGCGACGCTGTCGTTCCTGGGCGTCGGGCTGCCGCCGACGCAGCCCTCGCTGGGCACGCTGATCCGCTTCGGCGACGATTTCCTGTTCAGCGGCCAATGGTGGGTGAGCGTCTTTCCGGGGCTGACCCTGGTGCTGATGGTGCTGGCGATCAACCTGCTGGGCGACTGGCTGCGCGATGCGCTGAACCCGAGGCTGCGCTGATGCCGCTGCTGGAGGTGCGGGACCTGACCGTCGAGTTCCCGACCCGCCGCGGCGTGCTGAGGGCATTGGATCGGGTGTCGTTCGCAATCGAGGCCGGCGAGGTGCTGGGCGTCGTCGGCGAATCCGGCGCCGGCAAGTCGCTGACCGGTGTCGCCATCGTCGGCCTGCTGGAACGCCCCGGACGCATCGCCGGCGGCGAGGTGCGGCTGGACGGCGCTCGGATCGACAATCTGCCCGCCGAGACACTGCGGCGCATCCGCGGGCGGCGCATCGGCATGATCTTCCAGGACCCGCTGACGACCTTGAACCCGCTGTATACGATCGGGCGGCAGTTGACCGAGACGATGCAGGCGCATCTGGGCTTCTCCGACGCCGAGGCAAGGCGTCGCGCCGTGGCATGGTTGGAACGTGTCGGCATACCCGCCGCCGCGCAGCGCATCGATGCGTATCCACATGAATTCTCCGGCGGCCAGCGGCAGCGTGTGGTGATCGCATTGGCGCTGTGCGCCGAACCGGCGCTGGTGATCGCCGATGAGCCGACGACGGCGTTGGACGTTTCCATCCAGGCGCAGATCATTACTCTGCTGAAGGAACTGACCCGCGACCATGGCACGGCGGTCATGCTGATCACCCACGATATGGGCGTCATTGCGGAGACGGCCGATAGGGTGGCGGTGATGTATGCCGGCCGCATCGCGGAGATCGGACCGGTTGGCGATGTCATCCGCCGATCGGCGCATCCGTATACAGAGGGGCTGATGGCGAGCATTCCGTCGCTGGAGCATCGGGTGGAGCGGCTGCGGCAGATCGACGGGTCGATGCCCCGACTGGATGCGATACCCTCCGGCTGCCGCTTCCATCCGCGCTGCCCGCGGGCGTTTGCGCGCTGTTCGGCGGAGCAGCCGGACTTGCTGGCGGCCGGGGCAACGCGGGCCGCTTGCTGGCTGCACGCCGATGGCTGAGGCGCCGGTGCTGGAGGCGATCGGGGTTTCCCATGTCTTCGACGTGTCGCGCCCGGCGTTGCAGCGGGTATTGTCCCGCGAGGGGCGGCGGCTGTTGCGGGCGGTTGACGACGTGTCCTTCGCCATCCCGCGCGGCACCACCTTCGCGTTGGTTGGCGAATCCGGCTGCGGCAAATCGACGATCGCGCGGCTGGCGGTCGGGCTTTACCGGCCGAGCGGCGGGGTAATGCGGTTCGAAGGACGAGACCTGTCCGTGGCGCGGGCGGAGCCGGCGCTGCGGCGGCGGATGAACATGATCTTCCAGGACCCGTATGCGTCGCTGAACCCGCGGTGGCGGGTGGCGGACATCGTGGCCGAACCAATCCGGACTTTCGGGCTGGCGCGGGACGCCGGGGCGGCGCGGGCGCGGGTGGGATCGCTGCTGGCCTCGGTGCGGCTGACGGCGCGGGACGGGGAGCGGTATCCGCACGAGTTCTCCGGCGGCCAGCGGCAGCGGATTTCGATCGCCCGGGCGCTGGCGAGCGAGCCGGATTTTCTCGTATGCGATGAGCCGACGAGCGCGCTGGACGTTTCCGTTCAGGCGCAAATCCTGAATTTGATGCGGGATCTGCAGCAGCGGCTCGGGCTGACCTACCTGTTCATTTCGCATAACCTGGCGGTGGTGCGGCACATGGCCGACGGGCTGGGGGTGATGTATCTCGGGCGTATCGTCGAACAGGGCCCGGCGGAGGCGGTGTTCCGGACGCCGCTGCATCCCTATACGCGGCTGCTGCTCGATGCGATCCCGGATCTGGAGGCCATCGGCCGGTGGCGGACTCCCGTCGGCGGGGAGTTGCCGAGTCCGATTTCGCCCCCGGGCGGGTGCGCGTTCCATCCGCGGTGCCCGCTTGCGCGGGAACGGTGCCGGGTGGAGAAGCCGGGGCATGTGACGGTGGGCGGCGTTTCGGTCGCCTGCCACGCGGTTGAGGAAGCGCGCGATGGCTGAGGATGAGCGAGGCGGCGGGTCGCCGTGGCGGGCGGTGGTCGGGCTGGGGCTGATCGCGGTGCTGATCGTCGGCGTGCTGTTCGTGATGCAGCAGTTGCGGCACGCCGCGGCGATCCAGGATTGCGTGGCGTCGGGGCGGCGGGATTGTGCGCCGGTTGCGGGGGGACGGTAGGGCATCCACTCCGCGATGAACACGGCCGCGCCAAGGGAGATCAAACGGCCCAATGAGGCCCCATTGGCGAAACGCGATTACGCCGTTGCGGCCGAAGGCCCCATTGGCGGCAAAATAGGAGGTCGACGGGCCGGCTGCCGCCTTCTCGTCATGGTGCGCGCAGGCGCACCATCCACGCCTTTGCGGTGCCGATTGAGGAAGGCGTGGATGCCGATCTCGGTCGGCATGACGGGGCGGCCCGCCGAAGAGTGGTTTTCAATACCGGGCCTGACACGGCCCGGGCGGAGTCCGGTTTTCCTGCTCAGCGATACCCGCACCGCTCCAGCGCTTCGTGCCTCCGCTCCCGCTCCTCGTCCGCCTCGTGGTGGTGGGCGTTGAGACACCATTCGTAATGGCTCCGCCAGTCGGGCGAGAAACGGGGGCTGTCGATCAAGTATGCGCAGGATCGGATGTGCTCGGCGCGATGCGCCTGCTCGACCGCCGAACGTGCGTAATCCCGGCAGAAATCCGGGTCCGCAGCCCTGGCACCGGGGGCCGCAATAACAATGGCCGCAGCGACTGTGATCGTTACAAAGTGTAGCAAACGCATCGGATTCTCCTTGATGCCAGCTTTGTCGTTGCGTTCATCGTGCATTGTCAACAAGTAGAATGCCGGAAGGAAAGGCCAAACCGGACGACACCCCGGCGCCCCCCCGACATTGAGACGCCACAGCCAATATGCGACCCTCCCCGTCGCAGCCATAAACCAGGGAGAACCGCAATGCTCACCAGGCGTTGGGACAAGTCCAAGATGCCGTCGCGCCATGTCACCGTGGGGCCGACGCGGGCGCCGCACCGCAGCTACTACTACGCCATGGGCCTGACCGAGGACGAGATCGACCAGCCCTTCGTCGGCGTCGCCACCTGCTGGAACGAGGCCGCGCCCTGCAACATCGCGCTCAACCGCCAGGCGCAGTCGGTGAAAAAAGGCGTCTCAGAAACCGGGGGCACCGCGCGCGAGTTCACCACCATCACCGTCACCGACGGCATCGCCATGGGCCACCAGGGCATGAAGTCGTCGCTGGTGTCGCGCGAGCTGATCGCCGACAGCGTCGAACTCACCGTGCGCGGTCATTGTTATGACGCATTGGTTGGCCTGGCCGGCTGCGACAAGTCGCTGCCCGGCATGATGATGGCGATGCTGCGCCTGAATATTCCCAGCGTGTTCATGTATGGCGGCTCCATCCTGCCCGGAAAATTCCAGGGCCGCGACGTCACCGTGGTCGATGTCTTCGAAGCCGTCGGCCAGCACGCCTCCGGCGGCATGACCGACGCCGAACTGCATGAGCTGGAATGTGTCGCCTGCCCCTCCGCCGGCGCGTGCGGCGGCCAGTTCACCGCCAACACGATGGCGACGGTGTCGGAGGCCATCGGCCTCGCCCTGCCCGGTTCCGCCGGCGCCCCCGCCCCCTACGAAGAACGCGACCGTTTCGCTGTCGAGTCAGGCCGCGCGGTGATGAACCTGATCGAGCAGAACATCCGGCCGCGCGACATCGTTACGCTGAAAGCATTGCAGAATGCTGCCGTGATCGTCGGTGCTACCGGCGGATCGACCAATGCCGGACTGCATCTTCCGGCCCTGGCGCATGAAGCCGGCATCCGCTTCACCATGGACGACGTGGTGGAGATCATGCGCCGCACGCCGTACATCGCCGATCTGAAGCCGGGCGGGAAATATGTGGCGTTCGATGTGCATACGGTGGGCGGCATCCCGGTGATCATCAAGGCTCTGCTCGATGGCGGCCTGTTGCATGGCGACTGCCTGACCGTCACCGGCAGGACGCTGGCGGAAAACCATAAGGACGTGGTGTTCCCGACCGGCCAGGACGTGATCTATACGGTCTCCAACCCGATCTCCCCCACCGGAGGCGTTGTCGGCCTGAAGGGCAGCCTGGCACCCGACGGCGCGATCGTGAAGGTCGCCGGCCTGCACAATTTGCGCTTCGAGGGCACCGCCCTGTGCTTCGACTCGGAGGAAGAAGCCTTCGCCGCGGTCGAAGCCCGCGCCTACAAGGCGGGTGACGTCATCGTCATCCGCTACGAAGGCCCGAAAGGCGGTCCGGGGATGCGGGAGATGCTGTCCACCACCAGCGCGATCTATGGCCAGGGCATGGGCGAGCAGGTCGCGCTGATCACCGACGGGCGTTTCTCCGGCGCGACGCGCGGCTTCTGCATCGGCCATGTCGGCCCCGAAGCCGCGGTGGGCGGGCCCATCGGCTTGCTGAAGGACGGCGACCGGATCGTCATCGATGCCGACAAGGGGACGATCGACCTGATCGTCCCGGAGGCCGAACTGGCAGCCCGGAAAGCCGCGTGGACTCCCCGGCGGACCGACTACAACGCGGGCGCAATCTGGAAATACGCCCAGCTGGTCGGGCCGGCGCATCTGGGGGCGACGACTCATCCGGGAACAACGGCGGAATCCCACTGTTACGCCAATATCTGACCGGCACGTCTGTTACGATCCGGCATGCGAGGTTACGATCGGACGTGGCATAGGTGCCGGGCGTTGCATGAGGAGTCTGTTGATGAAGTGGCTTGTTGCCGGCGCGGCCGCCGTCCTGCTGACGATCGGGACGGCGAGCGCGCAACCCCCGCCGCCGCCGCGCTATGCGCCGATTCCGCCGCCTCGGGTGGAGGTCGTCCCGCCGCCGCCCGGCGGCAGGGTGATCTGGCAGCCCGGTCACTGGCAATGGGACGGCTACCGCTACATCTGGATCGGCGGCCGTTATATCCAGACGCGTCCGTCGTACGGACACTACGTCGAAGGCCGCTGGATCTGGTCTCCGCGTGAGGGCCGGTACATCTGGCGTCCCGCCCATTGGGAGCATTGAAGCTTTCAGCGGATTACCACGGTCACCGGCACGTGGTCCGACGGCTGCGGCTGGTCGCGCTCCTGCCTGTCGGGTTCGGCTGACACCAGCCGCTCCGCCAGCGTAGGCGACAGCAGCGCGTGGTCGATGCGCAGCCCCATGTCGCGCTGCCAGGCGCCGGCCTGGTAGTCCCAGAACGTGTAGACCGGACCGTGCGGGTGCACCGCCCGTATTGCGTCGGTCAGGCCCATCCACAGCAGGCGGCGGAAGCGCTGGCGGCTTTCGGGCCGCACCAGCGCATCCGTCGGCGGCAGCGCCCCGGGTGCGAAATCCACGTCCGCCGGGCACACGTTGAAGTCCCCCGTGATCACCACCGGCCGATCGGCGTCGAGCAGAAGCTGCGCACGGGCGGCGAGGCAGTCCATCCAGGCGAGTTTGTAGGCAAACCCCTCATCCCCGCGGGAGTTGCCGTTCGGCAGGTAGTTGCCGATCAGGGTGATGCCGCCGGTTTCGATCTCGATGTAGCGCGCCTGGGCGTCGCCGTCCGGCAAGCCCGGCAGAGCGCGATGCATGACGGTGAACGGCTGCCGCGCCAGGACGGCGACGCCGTTGTAGGATTTCTGCCCGACCGCCTCGGCCGTGTAGCCGAGGCCGTGGAACGGCAGCGACGGAAAGGCGGCCGTCTCGCACTTGATCTCCTGCAGGAACAGCACGTCGGGCTGGTTTTTCTCCAGCCAGCGCTGCACATGGCCCTCGCGCTGGCGGATGGAGTTGACGTTCCAGGTCGCGATCTTCACTGGCGGGTGCGCCTCTTGCCGAAGGCTGCGCCTGTGTCCACTGTTCGGCCTGAAGCCGGGTAGGAAACTCGCATGCCGATTGAACTTTACACATGGAACACGCCCAACGGGCGCAAGATCAGCGTCGCGCTGGAGGAGATGGGCCTGCCTTACAACGTGCATCCCGTCAACATCTCGAAGAACGAGCAGTTCGCGCCGGACTTCCTGAAGATCAGCCCGAACAACCGGATACCCGCGATCATCGATCCCGACGGGCCGGACGGCGAACCGATCAGCGTGTTCGAGTCGGGGGCGATTTTGATCTATCTCGGGCGGAAAACCGGGCAGTTCTATCCGTCGGAGCTTCGTAAGCAGGTGCCGGTGCTGGAGTGGCTGATGTGGCAGATGGGCGGGTTCGGGCCGATGCCCGGGCAGGTGCATCACTTCCTGACGGTGGAGGACCCGCAGGACCAGCGCTACGGGCTGGAGCGGTATTCGAAGGAGACCGCGCGGCTGTATGGCGTGCTGGACCGCCGATTGGCAGCGCACGAGTTCGTGGCCGATGAGATTTCGATTGCCGATTTCGCCGTAGTCGGATGGGCCTGGCGGCATGAGCGGCACAGGACCGATCTGGCTGAATTCCCGAACGTGAAGCGGTGGTACGAGGCGATGATGGGGCGTCCGGGAGTGGCGCGGGGCTTCGAGGTGTCGCTGGGCTAGATTCGGGTTTGACCGCGGCGCGGCGGTTGCCTAGAAGACGTGTTGCAAACGCCGTGTCCGGATTGTTCGTGCAAGCGGATGGTTCGGGGATGTTGCCCCGGCGGAGGGGTGGCCGAGTGGCTGAAGGCGGCGGTTTGCTAAACCGTTGTAGGGGGTCAACCCCTACCGTGAGTTCGAATCTCATCCCCTCCGCCATTTAATTCCCGCAGATTTCCCGGGGTTTGGGCGGTGTGTCCGGCGAAATTGTAACCCGGATTGTACACCGCTGTGCATGGCCGTCACCTGACCCGCCGCGGCACCGCCTGGGTGTTCCAGATGCGGCTGCCCGCCGATTGCGGTTTTTCCTTGCGAACGCCGCCGATCCGAATCACGCTCGGCAGGATACCCAAGCGCTGTGCCCAGCGCGCGGCCCGGGTGTTGGCGATGGGCGCCAGCATCCAACTGGAGCGGATGCGGCGTGACATGATGACCGGCCAACACAACACCAACTCACGGACGGAAATCGTCGCCCGGTTGCGGTCGGACGCGATGGCTCTGCTTCCTCTCCTGGCTGGCCTCGACGACGTGGATCGGTGCAGCCCGTCAGTCCCGGAGCTTGCACCGCGGATGGTCGTGGCGGGTCTGGACGGCCTCGCGGACCTCGCTTGCGACAGGGCGCAGGGCGGGATTCTCGCACGCAATCAAGGCAAGGCTCTCGAAGGCTACTTTCGTCGGGTGATTACCGATGAAGCCACCGCCCGCGAGCACCTGGGCGAACCTCCTCTGCCGATGACGGGATCGGCTGCGGGTTCTTCGACCGACCTTCTTGGAATGTTCGCCGAGATGGCTGCCAAGCAGGATGCACGGGCCGCCGAGATGGCCGCCCGGCAGGAAGCCATGGCCGCACAGCTTGCCGCGATGTCCGCCAAGGCGCGCGGGCCGCTCTTCAGCCAGGCCGCTGACGCCTACTATACGACCCTGCTGGAAGCGCATGGGCCGACCTATGACGAACTGAAGTACATCCTTCATCGCAAAGCCGTCTTCCTTGCGCTCTGCGAGGACAAACCGGTCAACGAATACTCTCAGCAGGACCTCCAGACGTTTGTAAACGACGTCAGCTTCATGCCGCCAAATATCTCGAAGACCGAAGATTATGACATTCAGGACGTGCGGCGCTACATCGAGCAAGCCAAAACGGCGGGCGTGCGGGGCATCGCCGAGAGCACGCTGGTCAACAATTATCTTGGCAAGGTCAAGACCATCATCCGCAGCGGGTGCCTCAGTGCAAAGATTCCTTATCCGCTTGAAAATGCGCGAATTATCATACCCAAAGGCGTGCGGAAAAAGCGCGTTCGGCTGGCGCCCGACTATGAGTCCCTGAACCACGTTTTCGCGGAGGGCGTCGCCTCAGGCATGTTGACCGAAGCGATGCTGCCCTTGTTGGGCTTCCTGACCGGCCGCCGCCTTGGACTCCTGACTTTCCTAAGGCGTGAGGATATCATTCGTTACCACGGATGCTGGCATATCGTGCCGCGGTCCGTCGTGTGGACAGGGGAGAAGTTCGACGTGGTCCCCTTCAAGACCGATGAATCCCTGTCCGGGTTCGTTTTGCACGACATACTTGACCGAATTGGCTTCATCGAGTGGGCGCGGTCGGGCACGGGGTTCATTTTTGACAGCCTGCATGACGCACGCGATCCGGCTGACAACGCTTCGAAGCGGATGTCCCGCCTATTCCGAAAGGCGGGTCTTGACCCTCGTCTGATGGCCAAGTTCCATGGCCTTCGGCACGCGAAAATCAACCGCGATCGGGAATTGAAGATTGACCCGCGTACCATTCGGCTTCAGGTGGGGCACGAAACCGCCGATGTGCATGAAGGCTACGGCCAGGTGGGCATGAACCGCACCGAAGCCCAGGAGATTGCGGAGGCACCGTTGCCCTCCGAGATTGACCTCAGCATCTTCAACAAGCTGGATTTCGCGGCCCTTGCGTCTATTCGTCCGTTCCGAGGACGGCCGCGAAAGCACACTTGAGCACCCAAGAATGCTGCGCGCCAGCCTCTTGTTCGGCCCGGCGGAGGCGGTCGAATGATGTGGGACGCCTCTCGTCCCGACACCTCTTGACGCGGGCCGCCCCGCGGGCTTGGTGGTGCAGATCGCAAGGCGCGGTGGAGGGCCTGAAGCTGACGCGGGATCTGTCTTCCGCATCAGCGTTCTCGCCCGACGCGCAAGGCGATCGTTCCGTCCCGGGTTGCGAAACAATACCCTTAACGGTTGCGCCGGCAGCATCGGTTGGAGCTATCGCAATGCCCTTGGCATGCTCCAGCCTCGGTGCTTAGATCTCTCTGTACATTGTTTGTTCCCCTCCTCACGAGCGGATCGCCCACTCCAAGCCTTCCGGGACGGCCCGGCGATGTGAATGAGCAGTCAGTCTGACACCGCCTTGGCGCACGCCGGGTCCGCTACTCCGCCGCCATCGGTCTAGGGTCGGCCGATGGGTTGACATCGGGGTCGAAGCCAAAAGCCCAGAGCAGTTCCGTCGGCGTCAGGCGCCCGGGCCAGTGTGGCAGGCGGCGCAGCCTGGCGCGGATCGCGGAGAGGCCGAGACGCTCGGGTCGGCTCTGCTCAACCTCCGCGTCGGCGAGCACGGCGCGGATCACCTCCCGAACGCCGCCGCTGAGTCGGCGCCCATCCGGCAAGGCCAGCGTGATTATCCGACGCCGGTCGCTGCGCCGCGTCAGCGCGGCCAGAACCGCGCCGCGCGTGAGTGCTGAACCATCCCGCTCTCTTTCAAGCCGGTGATACCGATGCAACACCGTTGCCCGTGGCAGCCCGATCAGGCGAGCGAAGCGTGCAGCATCCACCGGATCAGCCTGCGGATCAAGCGGATGTGGCAAAACAAGAGGCGGCTGACGGCCGCACCCGGCCCCTCCGGTCCGGCGGCGCCCTGGTAGGCGCCGATCCGGAGCAGCGTCCTCGGCCGCATCGCAGCCTGCTTGGCGGGCGCGATACAGTTTGGAACGGATCGCGTCGATCGGAAGCCCCTCGGCGAGCGCGAGCTCGTGCAAGGTGTCGTAGGTGCGGCCGTGCCAGCGGAACAGCGGGCGTTTTCGGCGTCCGTCCGCATGCTTTGTCAGACCCAGCGCCTCGGCAACAGGCCAGCCCATGGCGCGCCGCGCATAGACGGCGCCAGGCTGCAATGGCGGTTCCCCAAGATTTTGCCGCTCGCGGTCAATGTCGGCAATCGCCTGCAACAGCGAGCCATAGTGAAGGGTGCCGCGCGCCGGGTGCTCGAGCACTACTGGCACGGCGTTGGCCGGGCCGCCGAGGCTGGCTCCACCCGGCATAACGTTGAACCCATGCGGAGAGGCGGTGCGCAACCGCGCGATCCAGTGCCGCTCCAGGCGTCGCGCTTCCTCGGGAGAGGACGTCGAAGCGAGGATATCGACCTGAAACGCGTCGTGGAAAGACAAACCATCCGCGTAGGCCTGGCGGATCGCATGGACCAATGTACCGGGACGGCCGAGACGCGGCCGCAGGAGCGCCGTGTGATCATATGCGGCTATCCGCACCGGCAGTGGTCGGCTGGTGACACCGACATAGGGGCGCCCGTCGGCACGGCGGCGGATGTAGTAAACCAACCAAGTCCACAGGGCGGTCATCTCTGCCGGCGGTTGACACTCGGCGGGTGCAACCGACTCGAGGGGGCCGGCCACCGAGCCGGGCGGAGCGCTGATCGCGGCAATTGTGGTCTTGGCGGGAATCCCGCCGCTTTCAGAGGTCATCGGTGCATTCTCCGATCATGCGGTTGGCGAACGGGGCTGTTCTGACAGCGACCCGACATCCTGTAAAGCTAATTAGTCGTCTAGTCGTCTTATTGTGAGATCACCGCTCCCTGCGCAGTGGGTCGGTCCGGCTTGTGCACGCCGCTTCCGCCCCAGGCGCTTTTGCGCTAACCGAGCGCATGTCTCGCCCGCCGCCCGCCGCTCCCCCCGATCCGGCGGCCGATCCTGCCCCGGTGTCGTCCAAACGCCGGCCGGCAGCTTCGGCGCAGCGCTCGCGCATCGGCACGGCGTGGGTGGGAGGCTATTTTGATCCGGCCGTCGCGCAATCGTTGAAGATGGTTGCGTTGCAGCAGGGAACCACTGTCCAAGCGCTGATCGGCCGAGCGCTGAATGATCTATTGGAACGCCACGGCATGGGCCGGCCTGCCAGCGAAACCGTCTTGCCGCGTGGCGCTGCCGCTTGGCGGCGCGATCCGCCTGAGAGCTGAAAACGGTCTTCAGCCGCCGTCGAATCCTGCCTGCAAAACGCGAATCGGTGTCGCAACGCCGACTGAACGAAAGGTTACTGCCCCATCCGACCGACGCCGCTACTTTCACGTGCATTTCTTGAATGTGTAGGGTATTACTCCGCGCAAATAGTACCAAGCTTACCATGCTTCTGAAGCTTTTGAGGTTCGATAAGCTTGGTTTACCCTTCTGCGGGAGGTGACCGTGGCTGCGACCGTGACCGTGAGCGCCGAGGAGATCGGCAGAGCTGGCGAGGCGGTCCTGGCGCAGAACCGTCCCGTCACCGGCTATAGTCTGCGGATGCAGTTGGGAAATAGGGGCGATCCGAAGCGACTCATGGCCGTGTGGGAACAGACCCGGCCCAATGTTGCGGCGCCCGCGGATCAACTGACGGAAGCCTCCGTAGCGCCGTTGCCCCCTGACCTCGCCGCGCGTGCGGCGGCGCTTGGGGATCAGCTCGCGGCCTCTATCCGGGACGCCATCGCCACGGCCTGGACGGCGGCGGAGCGGCGCGCGGCGGAGCGGCTTGGCGAAGAAGTGGCGGCCGTTCGGGCTGCGGCGGAGGCCGCGCGTCTGGCCCAAGCCGAAGCGGACGAGGCGCTTGCAGCGACCGATAAAGCGATGGCGCTGCTGGCGGCCGAGCGTGATCAGGCCGTCGCCGCAGGCGATAAAGCGGTATCCGCCGCGGCGCATACCGCCGGCGAGCGGAACGTGATCGCCGCGGAGCTTTCGGCCGTAAGGGCCGAGTTGACCGAGGCGGAACGCCGGGCGGCGGCTGCCGAAGCGGCCCGCGAGACGGCGCTCGCAGCCGCGCAGCAGGCCCGAGCTGAGGCTCGCGAGGCAACCGCGGCTGCGATGGCGGCACGTGAGCACGCCGCAGCGGATGTGGCGACGGCACGCGCTGAAGCGGCGGCGGCCCGCGCGTCGGTTAGGGAGACACGGCGTGCCGCCGCCGCTGAAAAGCAAAGACCGGAAATGGAGACGACCGATCCGCGCCCGCCGCCTGGCAACGACGGTCAACAGGCTCGACCTGCGCTTGAAACCGAGGGATTCCCGGCGCTGCGGCTCAGCGCGGCCGAACCAGACGCCGGTGCGCCGTCGCACATGCCCGGTGAAACCGTGAGGCAGCCAGCCGGTGAGGCACGCCCCGACGATCTGCCGATCGTCCCCGACCGTCTCAAGATCCCGAAGCCGGAGCGGGCAGCCTACGATGACGGATTGGCCGCCGGTATGGCCGGCTGGGATGAAAAGACTCCTCGCCGCTTTCAGCCGGGCCAGAGGTTGGCGCACCTCCTGCCGTTCCGCCTCGCCGGCTACCGTGACGGAGCAGCCAAGCGGCGAGCCAATGTCAGAGCGGCCGAAGTCGCTTCCGAGATCCCGAAGCCGCCCGCCGGGGTTTGACCGCGAACAGACGTCGCCGACGGTTTTGAACCGGGCGGAGCGCCGCAGCCGATTGAGCCTTCCCGCAATATCAGCCGGACGCAACGCCCTGCTTCCGCATATCCGCTCGGCCCGCTATCGGCCACACGAGTGCCAGAGCAGTACAGAAGAAATCCAATCCGTCCCGGGACGCCGTTGCCGCTGGGGACAAGATGTTGGGCAAATCGACGACGCGGCCCGGCAACTGGAACTGGGCGAGTCACCACGCCCGGGCCGTGTGGACAGTAAATAATGAAGATAGCAGGCAGCCCGCCTTTCGAGCAGCTCTTTCGAGCACTCGTCCTCCATGCCGGTAACCCGGAGAACGGCCTCTCCGTAGTCGTCATAGGGGTCCTGGTAGACAACCGCCACTTCTCCGTCTTTCCACGCCAAATAGATGTCTCTCTCAAGCGTGTTGCGGACCCTTTCGAGCGCCGGCCGACAGGCCGCAGAACGGGGCTTCGGACTCAGCTTTTTGGGCGACAGATAAACCGTGATCTTAGCCATGATACCTCCTTACGTGACCGCGCCGGGGGCGCCGCATGATCAGAATGGTGAGGCATCTTTTTCGGGTTTGCCAGAAAAAAAAGGCAGGTCCGCATTTTATCATGTTGATATTGTTGACATTGTTGACACAGCAGGCTTGAAACCAAGTCATCAGACCGAGTGCCGGCGCGTCCTGCGAGCATAGCTGCTCCGGCGGGTTCCGAGCGTCCGGCGATGCCCTCGGCTGATCGCCGCCAGCGGTCAGCGTCGGCGACACCGGGGCGGGCCCGGATCCCGCGGTCACATTCCAACTGCGGCATTGACCCGCTCGGAACCATCCCTTCGGCGCTACCGTACTTGATACCTATACGGTTTCCGCCGGCTCATTCCCGCGCAGGCCTGATCCCTGATCCCGCCAATGCGTCCGTCTGGCTTACTCGAAGGGCAAATGCGATAGCGTCCGCGCATTGTCCAGTCCGCAAGGGCGATCAAGGCGCGCTCCGCAACGCCGGTTCATCCCCGCCCGTGTGGGGAACGCGACGCCAGTGATCGCCCGAGCCCGGTCCATCCCCGCCCGTGCGGGGAACGCGACGAAACTCTCGGGCTGATCCGCGCTGGCATCGGTTCATCCCCGCCCGTGCGGGGAACGCCCCTACGAGCCGGCCGATCAGCGGCGGCAAACCGGTTCATCCCCGCCCGTGCGGGGAACGCCTGGCGCTGACCGAATCAAAGGCCGGCGTCATCGGTTCATCCCCGCCCGTGCGGGGAACGCGCGACTGCACCGATACGTTGGTGCCGACATTCCGGTTCATCCCCGCCCGTGCCGGGAACGCGAGCGTAGGTTTCTGCCCCTCCAACGCTCGTGCGGTTCATCCCCGCCCGTGCGGGGAACGCGTAACCCCGAGCTCACCGGGCGGGAACTGATTCCGCGGGCCACCGCCCGGACAGGCGCCCTCAATGAACGCTCACAGACAAATGTAGAGTCTGGTGCGACCAAACATTGATCCGATGACTTGCCACAGTAATCCACGGCCTGCAACGTGATCGGCTGATTGCCCTGAAGGCACCGACCATGCCGCTGGTAGCGTTGCTTTTGCTGATCTGGGGGCTTTTCGGCTGCGCCGTCGTCGTCATGATGATCTACGGCGCGTTCGAGCATGTCGCGATGAATGATGCCGTGATGGCCGCGATCCTGGCAACCGGCACGACTTTCCTCGCCAGCCTGGCCACTTTCCTCGCATGGCGTGGCCTCCGCCGCGCCGGGCGGCAGAGATGACCGTGCCGCGGCTGCCATGGGCGGTCTTGTTGCTTGCCGCTCCCGCGCTGTCCGGTTTCGCGGCCGAACCTGACTCCGGCTGGCCGGTTACGGGTGGCGGTCCCGGCGGGGGCCACTTCACGCCACTGGCTCAGATCACCGCGGCGAACCTCGGGCAACTTCAGGAAGCCTGGGTCTATCGCACCGGCGACTATTCCCGCGGGGAGCCGGGTCATCGCGCCACGACCTTCGAGGCGACGCCGATTTTGGCGCAGGATACACTGTATTTCTGCACACCCTACAATCGGGTCATCGCCCTGGAGGTGGAGACCGGAAAGCTGCGCTGGGCGCACGAACCCGACCCCAAGCTGGATCGTGCGTATGACAAGCAGCATTCGCTGATCTGCCGCGGCGTGTCGTATTGGCAGGAAGCCGCACCGGATCCGTCCCGGGCCTGCCAGACGCGCATCTTCCAGGGTGTGATGGATGGGCGGCTGGAGGCGCTGGACGCCCGCACCGGGATGCTCTGCCGCGATTTCGCGTCGGGCGGCACCATTGACCTGAACAAGATGGACAACGGCGGTTCCGTAGCCGAAGTCGTCAACGTGACCTCGGCGCCGGTGGTGTTCGAGGATCTGGTGATCGTCGGTTCCGCCATCACCGACAACCATGCCACCGCTATGCCGAGCGGGTTCGTCCGCGCCTTCGACGCCCGCACCGGCCAGGAGCGCTGGCACTGGAGCCCGATCCCCGAGGCGCTGCGCCAACAGACCGGGGCCGGCAATGTCTGGGCGCCGATGTCGGTCGATCCCGAGCGCGGCATCCTGTATGCGCCGACCACCAGTCCCAGCCCGGACTACTGGGGCGGCCTGCGGAGCGATCCGTTGCCGGGCACCAACGCCGTGGTGGCACTGAACGTCCGCACCGGGGCCTTGGTCTGGCAGTTCCAGACCGTGCACCATGACCTGTTCGACTACGACCTGCCGGCAGAGCCGACCTTGGTCGATGTCGCGCGCAATGGGCGGGTCATTCCTGCGGTAGCGCAACCGGCGAAGACCGGGTTTCTGTGGGTGCTGAACCGGGAAACCGGCGAGCCGGTGTTTCCGGTCGTCGAGCGCGCCGTGGCGCAATCCGACGTGGCCGGTGAGCACTCGGCGCCGACGCAGCCGGAGCCTTTGATGCCGCCACCCCTGGCGCTGCAAAGCGTGTCGGATGCGGATGTCTGGGGCATCACGCCGCTCGACCGTGACGCCTGTCTTCGCCGCATCCAACGGCTGCGCAACGACGGTATCTTTACACCGCCCAGCCTCCAGGGAAGCCTCGTGGTTCCGTATTTCGGCGGCGGTTCCAACTGGGGCGGCATGGGGTATGATCCAAGATCGCATGTCGCCATCCTGAACGTGATGAATCTGCCTGCTTATACGCGGCTGTTCCCCGCCGCCGATTACGCGGAGCTTAAGCGTGCGGGCGGCCCGGACGAGGTGGCGCGGATGTCAGGCGCGCCGTATGGGATGCAGCGGGGGCTGGTGCTGTCGCCGCTTGGGGTCCCCTGCACGCGGCCGCCTTGGGGCACGATTGCCGCGGTGGATCTGGATACCGGGCGGATTCTCTGGCAGCATCCGTTCGGCACGCAGCCGACGGGGATCCTGGGCCTGAATGCCCCGGCCAGTTGGGGCGCGCCGAACCTGGGCGGCCCGCTGGTGACGGGCAGCGGGCTTGTGTTCATCGGGGCTACTCCGGACGGCTTGTTCCATGCGCTCGATCTGCAAACCGGGGCGACCCTGTGGCAGCACGCTCTGCCGTTTCCCGGAGTCGCGACGCCGATGAGTTTCCAGGCGGCCGACGGGCGGCAGTTCATCGTGATCGCCGCCGGCGGAAGTATCCTGCTGCAATCGCCCATCGGCGACGCGCTGGTTGCCTTCGCGCTGCCGCCGCGCTGACCGGTCCGCCACGGCCGAAAGCTCCGGCAACACGTTCGGGCTTGGAAGTGTGAGCAAGCAAGGACAGGAAGGGCGGAACCCGGTGGTTGAGGCCGAAGTGAAACGTCCAAGACCGGAACCCGCGACGCCGCTGTTTTCTTGTCGTCCCGGGGCCAAGGCGCCGAAGATCTCTACCGCGGCCTTATGCTGCGCACCGCCAGTGACAAGGATTTCGGGTCACCCGGATTCGACATGCCAGGCGGACCGTGACCGGCTATGATACCCGCCGGAGGTTTTCATGGGCGTTATCCAGGTTAGGCTGCCGGATGAGGTGCAAGCCGTTATAGATCGCCAGGTCGCCGAAGGCCGCGTCGCGGATGCGACCGAGTTTTTGGCGGAGGCGGCACGTCGCTTTGGGCGCGTCAGGAATCAACCGCTCTTTCTGAACGGTTGCCTGGTCGGATCGTGTAATTCCACTCGCCGTGGAACTCGGCGCGGACGATGTTGAAGGAGGCCATCTCCTCATCCGAGACGACGATGCCCTTCGGGTAGAGAT
>NZ_CAIWTY010000040.1 GCF_903915725.1 uncultured Rhodopila sp. | reverse complement strand
GGCCCAGATCGTCCTGCGGCAGACCGGCGGCACGATCGACGGCAGCGGCACGCTGCAATCGTTCGGCAGCGCCACCCTGACCGGCGGAAAGGAAACCGGCAGCGGCATTACCGTGCTGCAAGGCGGCGGCAGCATCGGCGGTTCAATCGAGATCGACACCGGCCGGACGGTGCAGAATAACGCCTGGCTGAACTGGACGTCGGGCAACATCCTGCTGAACGGCGGCACCCTCAGCAATGACGCGATCTTCTACGTGACCGGCGGCGCGCGGATCCAGGCCCAAGGCACCGCGGTGTTCGACAACGCAGCCGGCGCCGTCACCGCGGTGTTCGCCGGTGCGGGCGTGATCAATATCGACGCGGCGACGGTGAACAGCGGCTACCTCCAGGTGCAGAGCGGCACGCTCAGCCTGAACGGCGGCGGCAGCTCCGACGGGTCGCATCTATACGCCGGCGGCAGCGCGGTGCTGCAATTCGGCACCACGGCCTCGGGCCTCAGCAACACGTTCACCGTCACCGGCGGCACCTATTCCGCCGACACGGCGATCAACGGCGGCACGCTCGATCTGTCGGCGGCCAATGCGATCCTCCCGACGGTGAATGTATCGGCGGGCGCGCTGCTGCTCGGGTCCCACGATGCCACCGTTCAGAACGCCTTCACCCAGACCGGCGGCACGATCGATGGTAGCGGCATAGTCAGACTTACCGGCAGCGCCACGCTGGCGGGCGGCCTGGAGACGGGCAGCGGGACCACGGTTCTCGAAGGCAACTCCATTCTCAGCGGTTCGGTCCAGATCGACGGCGGACGGACGATCGAGAACGATCAGATGCTGACATGGACCGGCGGCACGATGGCGCTCGGCGGCGGCGCCGCTGGGATTTCGGCGCACAGCGCGACATTAAACAACACGGCCGATGGGGTGCTCAACATCACTGGCAACGGTTCGGTGACCACGGCGGGCACCGGCTCGATCGTCAATGCTGGCATGATCTTGAAGAACGGCGGCACCGGCACGACGAGCATTTCCGCTTCGCTGGACAATTCAGGATTGGTCGATGTTTCTTCCGGCACGCTGGCGTTCACCGGGGCGGTGAGCGGCAACGGGAATTTCATCCTGGACGGCACCGCGGGGCTGGATTTTGCTACCGGTGTCGGGCCGAACAGTTCGCTGCAGTTCCTGCATGGCGGTGAGTCGCTTGAAACCGGGGCAACGGGCTTGTTCGGTGCCACGATCGCCGGGTTCCGAACGGGCGACACGATCGATGCCGGTTCGGTGGCGTTCGGTGCGACGGACACGGTTGGTTTCGCTCCGGCGCTCCCGGGTCCGGTCAATGGCGGCACCGTCACGGTCGGCGATGGAACCAACAGCGCCTCGTTTGGTCTCATTGGCAATTACACAACGACCGGCACGTTCCACCTTGCGTCCGACGGCCACGGCGGGACGGCGATTACGTTCGGGTAGGATGCGGAAGGCGCCCCGTATGACCGGCAAGGGTCATACGGGGTTGTTGCGAGGACGTGTCTCCGGCCGCCGCTGGTCTGTTAACCGTGATGGAACCATCCGCCGCCGGTGTTCTGGTGGTAGTTCCACCAGGAGTGGCCGGAGCCGGCCGCACTGGCGGTCGTTGTCGTATCCGTTGCCGAAGTGGTCGCCGCCGCCACGGTCGGAGTCGGAACGGTCGCGGCCGCAACCGTAGTCGCCACGGTTGGTGTGGTATCGGTCGTCGCGGCCGTCGTGGTGCTGGCAGTCGTGGTGGTCGTCGTCGTGGGCGCAACGAAGGTAAGCCCGCTCGATGCTGTGCTGCCACTCGTGGTGCCGGCCACTGTCGCCGGGGTGATCGTTGCGGTGTTGCTGCTGGCTGCCGAAACCCCGGCACCGGGTGTGGACCCGGCCGTGACGTCGAAGCTGTACGATCCGTCGCCGGAAAGTTCCCACGGCACAGCCGAGGTTGAAGGTTGCGCCCCGCCGTCCAGGCTGGCGCCCATGACGTACAGGTTACGATCCGTGGTGTCGACAGCCCACGGTCCTCCGGTAGCCGGCAGCCCGGGCGTGCCGGCCGGGTAGAAAGCGCCGATCAGGTCGTTAAGGAACGTCACCGTTACGGTGTGATTGCCGGGACCGAAATTGCCGGCGACATCGAATTCCTGCTGCTGACCCTGCGAGACGATAGCGCTTGTGGTCTGCGTGCCGCCGATTTGCTGGCCGTCGACGGCGACGGTGAACTGGGCGTCACCGTTGTAGGCGTCCTCGGCCATGTTCAGCACCAGCGTGTCCGGACCGCTGCCGATCGCGACCGGCCCCGGCGTTGTTGTCGGCGATCCGTTGCCGGCAAGCGGTGTCGTATCGTTCACGCTGTAGACGGCATTACCGAAATAATCCCCGCTCGTCGAATTCGGCGGAAACAGCGGCGACACGTAGATCGGCGTTGTCGTGTTCGAAACGGTCTGGCCGTCGTATGTTACGTTATCGACATACAGATTGCGGTCTCCCGATGTGCCGGGATACAGGAAATTGTTGGCGAAAGTTACCGTTACGTTGTGCGGCCCCGGAGCGAAATCGCCCAGGAAGGTAAAGGTTTCATCCTGTCCGGCCGAATGCGATGCCGTTACTGTCTGCAGGCCGCCAATTTGTTGTCCATCGACATTGACCGTGAACTGGGCATCAACGCCCTGGGCCTGGTCTTCTGAAAGATTCAAGACAATCGAGTCGGAGCCGGAACCAATAATATTGTTGCTTGTCGATCCGGACATGCAAGCCCTCCATTGCAGTTGCAGACGAAGAAAATCACCCGGCGCCGAGTGATCGGGGCACTATCAGCGGGTGGAGGGCATCACAATGGTCGCGGCCCGTTTTTGCCGCGGTATGAAGGTTTTTGCCGCTTATGCACTGTGGATAAGCGGAACGGGAGAGAGGTTATTCCTATTTTAGTAATGGAAGTAATTAACCGGGGCCGTAGCGTTTAGCCCCGGAAAGCCACGGTTCAGACGGCTTCCGCCGAAAAACGGCGCGGCGCGCAGCATGAGCAGCCGCCGGCATGGCGTTGCGCCGGCGCCGGACCCGTATCCTCTCGCGCGCCGCCGCCGATGGCGGCCAGGGTCAGCAGGCGCGGCGCCGCTTTGCCGCAGTCGGGACAGGGCTGCGGACGGTCGAATTCGGCCATCGGGCGCAGCTCGGAGAACGGCCCGCAATCCTCGCATTCGTATTCATACGTCGGCATTCAGTCGCTCCTTCGTCGGGTGGAGACAGTCTGCCATTGCCCGGTCCGGACGGCTACCGGCGGGTTGCCCAGCGGCGGATCAGGCTCCATGTTTCCGGACAAGATGGCTGCAAGGACCCCCCGCATGAACGGACAAGTCGACCTGACCCAGTTCGCCCAGGAGAAATATGCCGTCGGCCAGCCGGTGCCGCGCAAGGAAGATCCAACGCTGTTGCGCGGCGAGGGGCGCTATTCGGACGACCTCAACCTGCCCGGCCAGGCCTGTGCGGTGATGGTGCGGTCCAATATCGCGCATGGGATTGTCCGCTCGATCGACACCGGAGCGGCGAAGGCGATGCCCGGCGTGTTGGCGGTGTTGACCGGACGGGACCTGGTTGAAGCCGGGCTGGGCGGCATGCCGAAGGGCATGTCGTTCAAGATGCGCGACGGCGGCGACATGCCGAAACCGGAGCAGCCGATACTGACCACGGACAAGGTAAGGTTCGCTGGCGATCCGATCGCGGTGGTGGTGGCGGAAACCGCCAAGCAGGCGAAGGACGCGGCGGAGGCGGTGTTCGCCGACATCGACGCGTTGCCCGCCGTCACCGATGCCGCCGCCGCAGCAGCACCCGGCGCGCCGCTGCTGCATGATGCGACACCCGGCAACGTGGTCCTGGATTTCCATCACGGCGATACCGCGGCGGTGGAAGCGGCGTTCGCCGGGGCCGCTCATGTCACCCGCCTGTCGATCCGCAACAGCCGCGTGGTGGTGTGTCCGATGGAGCCGCGCTCGGCCATTGGCGCGTTCGACGGCGATACCGGGCGCTGGACGCTGCATCTCGGCTGCCAGGGCGTGTTCGGCATGCGGGCGCTGCTGACCGGGCCGCTGAAGGCGCCGGTGGAGAAGATCCGCGTGGTCTCCGGCCATGTCGGCGGTTCGTTCGGGATGAAGGCGTCCTGCTATCCGGAATATCCGGCGATCCTGTATGCGTCGCGGCTGCTGGGGCGGCCGGTGAAGTGGACGGACGAGCGGAGCGAGAGCTTCCTGTCCGACAGCCACGGCCGCGACCATGACATGCAGCAGGAAATCGCGCTGGACGTGGACGGGCGCATCCTGGCGCTGCGCGTGACGGGATACGGCAATATCGGCGCCTACCTGTCCAATGCCGGCGTGCTGCAGCCGACCGGCAATATCGTGAAAAACACCATTGGGGTGTATGCGACGCCGCTGCAGGAGGTCTCCGCCAAGGCGGTCTTCACCAATACGACGCCCGTCGGCGCCTATCGCGGCGCCGGGCGGCCGGAGGGGAATTACTACATCGAGCGCCTGCTCGACACGGCGGCGCGGGAAATGGGGATCGACCGGGCGGAGATTCGCCGCCGCAACCATATCCAGCCGGAGGCGCTGCCGTACAAGACTCCGGCCGGCACCGTATATGACAGCGGCGATTTTCCGGTGATCCTGGACAAGGCGCTGGCGCTGGCGGACTGGGACGGGTTTGCCGCGCGGAAGCGGGAAAGCGCCGGACGCGGCAGGCTGCGCGGGATCGGTATCGGGCAGTATCTGGAGGTGACCGGGCCGCCCGCGCCGGAGATGGGCGGCATCCGGTTTGAGGCCGACGGCTCGGTGACGCTGATCACCGGCACGCTGGATTACGGCCAGGGGCACGCTTCGGCGTTCGCCCAGGTGCTGGCGTCGCGGCTGGGGATACCGTTCGAGGCGATCAACCTGTTGCAGGGGGATTCCGACGAACTGCTGGCGGGCGGCGGCACCGGCGGGTCGAAGTCGCTGATGGCCAGCGGCACGGCGATCGTCGAGGCGGCGGAGCTGGTGCGCGAGAAGGGCCGCAAGATCGCGGCGCATGTGCTGGAGGCAGCGGAGGCGGATATCGAGTTCGAGATCGTCCGCGGGGGTGGCCGGTTCCGCATCGCCGGCACCGATCGTGCGATCGGTTTGATGGAGCTGGCCGAACGGCTGCGGGCTGGAGAGACGCTGCCGGAGGGGGTGCCGGAGACGCTGTCGGTGTCCCACGTCTCGGAAAGCCCGCCGTTCGCCTACCCCAACGGCTGCCATATTGCCGAGGTCGAGGTCGATCCGGAAACCGGCGTGGCCGCGGTGGTGTCCTACTGCATGGTGAACGATTTCGGTGTGATCGTGAATCCTCTGCTGGTGGAGGGGCAGGCGCATGGCGGCATCGTCCAGGGGATTGGACAGTGCTTCCTTGAGCACGTCGTTTATGACGAGAACGGGCAGCCACTGACCGGGTCGTACATGGACTATGCGTTGCCGCGGGCGAACGACGCGCCGTTCTTTACGTTTACCTCGCATCCGGTGCCGGCGAAGACGAACGTGCTGGGATCGAAAGGCTGCGGCGAGGCCGGGTGTGCCGGGTCGATGCCGGCGGTGATGAACGCGTTGGTGGATGCGCTTTCGGTTTACGGGATCAGGCACATCGACATGCCTGCGACACCGCTGCGGGTGTGGGAGGCGATCCGGGCGGCGGGGCCGTGAGTCATCCCAGTTCGCTGTGACAGCGACCGTCCGGCCGCGCAGCCTCGTCATGCCGACGAAGGTCGGCATCCATGCCTTTGCCTAAACCGGCTCCGCGAGGCGTGGATGGTGCGCCTGCGCGCACCATGACGATGAGGCGGCATTCGCCACTCGGCCCGCAACGCCCCTTCGTCCGCGTAACGACGGGGCTACGACGCATCCTCCATCCGCACCCCCGGGTGAAAATGCGCATACACCCGGCGGGCGGTTTCGCGCTTGATGCCGGGCGCCGCTTCCAGGTCAGTCAGCCCGGCCATCTTCACGCCGCGGGCAGATCCGAAATGATTGAGCAGCGCCCGTTTCCGGGCCGCACCGATACCGGGGATTTCATCCAGTTCGCTTTGATGAATCGCCTTCGATCGCCCCGAACGGTGAGTGGTAATCGCGAAACGATGCGCCTCATCCCGCAGACGCTGCAGGAAGTATAGCACCGGATCGCGCGGCGGAAGTTGGAACGCCTCCGTTCCATCCGAGTGAAACCATTCGCGCCCCGCATCCCTATCCGGCCCCTTGGCGATCGCAACAAGCTTCACATCCTGCACCCCCAGATCGGCCAGCACGTCGCGCGCCGCGGTCAACTGCCCCGCGCCGCCATCGATCAACACCAGATCGGGCCATTCCGACGCCGGAGCGCCATCCGCCTGTTCCTTCTGCGCCCGGGTGAAACGCCGCTGCAGCATCTCCCGCATCATCGCGAAATCGTCCCCCGGCGTTATCGGCCCCCGGATGCTGAATTTGCGGTAGGCGGACTTCAGGAACCCCTCGGGCCCGCTAACGATCATGACGCCGTACGGGTTCGTTCCCATGATGTGGGAGTTGTCGTAGACCTCGATCCGGCAGGGAGTCTTGGGCAGCTTGAAAAGCTGTTCGACGCCCTCCAGCAGCTTCGTTTGCCCGGCGGATTCCGCCAGTTTCCGCTCCAACGCTTCGCGCGCGTTGGTTTCTGCATGCAGCACCACGGCGCGCTTTTCGCCCCGCTGTGGCAGGCTGATCTCGACCTTGCGGGCCGCCTTTAAAGACAAAGCCTCGGCGATCAGGTCGTGCTCCGGCAGTTCGGTGTTGACCAGCAGCAGCGGTGGCGGCGGCTTGTCATCGTAGAACTGCGGGATGAAAGCGCTGAGAACCTCGGCGGTTTCCTCTGCCGCCGGGTGAACGGGATAGAACGCGCGGTTGCCGTTGTTGCGGCCGCCGCGGATGAAAAACACCTGGATGCAGGTCTGGCCAGCGTGTTGCCAGGCGGCAATGACGTCGGCATCCGACAGGCCGGCCGGGTTGATCACATCGTTGCCCTGAACAAACGTCAGCCCACGGATGCGATCACGTACCGCGGCGGCGCGCTCGAATTCCAGGGCGGCGGCGGCGCGTTCCATCTCCGCCGCCAATTCCTGCTGCACGCTGCCCGCGTTGCCCGCCAGGAACGCCTTCGCCTGATGCACCAGCTTGCCATACTCCGCCGCCTCGATCCGGCCGACGCAGGGGGCGGAGCAACGCTTGATCTGGAACAGCAGGCACGGCCGGGTGCGCGCCGAGAATACCGTGTCGGCGCAGGAGCGCAGCAGGAACACGCGCTGCATGGCGGTGACCGTCTGGTTGACCGCCCAGGCCGAGGCGAACGGCCCCCAGTAGCTGCCCTTCCTCACCTGCGCGCCACGGTGCTTGGCGATCTGCGGGTACGGATGGTCCTCGGTCAGCATCAGCCAGGGATAGGACTTGTCGTCGCGCAGGATGATGTTGAAGCGCGGCTTCAGCCGCTTGATCAGGTTGGCTTCGAGCAGCAGCGCTTCGGCCTCGGTGTGCGTCGTGACGATTTCCATCGTGACCGTCTCGGACACCATGCGCCGCAGCCGCTCCGGCAGGCGGCTGATCTGGGTGTAGGAATGGACGCGGCGCTTGAGGCTGCGGGCCTTGCCGACATAGAGCGCGTCCCCCTTGGCATCCAGCATGCGATACACGCCGGGATTGGCCGGCATGGTCTGCAATGCGGCCTCGATGACGGCGACACCTGTTTCGGCATTCATGACGGGCGAGGCACTCGCTGTTCGTGAGGGGGTGGTTTTCGCATTTGGCGCGTTGACCGCTCAAGCGCAATCCGGGTCCGGACTAGTGGCTTGCATATCGCAAGCGACACACTATAACTATCACCACGAAAGTTACAAAGCCGCCGCGCGATGCGGCTGCCAGGAGGCGCTCATGTCCAGCTCCACTTTGCTCCGCGATGCGGTTCTGTCTCCCGGTTCGGCGGTTCAGTCGGCGAGGCGATTTTCGCTCCGGCGGCTGGCGTTGGCGGGGGCAGCGTTGGCGGTTCTGGCGGGGGGCGGCTGGTATGGCCGCGATTGGTGGACCACCGGGCGGTTCATCGAGAGCACCGATGACGCCTATGTCGGCGGCAACGTCACCGCGCTGGCGCCGCATGTTGCCGGGTTCGTCGCCGAGGTGTTGGTGGCCGACAACCAGTTTGTCCAGGCCGGACAGGTGCTGATCCGGCTGGACCCTCGGGATTTCCGGGCCGCGGCAGATCATGCCGCTGCTGTGGTGACCGCTCGCCGCGCCGCTTTGGAGGGGCTGCGGGCGCAAACCATCATGCAGCAATCCACCATCCGGCAGGAGGAGGCCGATGTGGCGGCGCGGGCGGCGGACATGGGCTTCGCGATGCAGGACGCGGAGCGCTATCGCAGCCTGGCCTCGACCGCCGCCGGCTCGCGGCAGGATGCGCAACGCTCGGCCTCGCTTGAGCAGCGGTCGCGCAGCACCCTGCTGGCCGCCGCGGCCTCGCTGGAGGCGGCCCGGCAGAAGCTGAAGGTGCTGGAGGCGAACATCGCCGAGGCCGAGGCCAACCTGGCGCAGTCGCAATCCGATCTGCAAACCGCGCAGCTCAACCTCGGCTACACGGAGATCCGCGCGCCCATCAGTGGATACGTGGGCAATCGGGCGGCGCAGGTTGGCGCCTATGTGAATGCCGGGTCGTATCTGCTCTCGGTCAGCCCGAGCCAGGGGCTGTGGGTCGATGCGAACTTCAAGGAGGACCAGCTAACGCACATGGCGGAGGGCGATGCCGCCTCGGTGGTGGCGGACGTGCTGCCGGGCCATGTGTTCCATGGCCACGTCGCCAGTTTGGCGCCCGGCACCGGGGCGGTGTTCAGCATCATCCCGGCGGAGAACGCCACCGGCAACTTCACCAAGATCGTGCAGCGGGTGCCGGTGCGCGTGGTGCTGGATGCCGACGATGCCGCATTGCGGATGCTGCGCCCGGGGCTTTCGACCATGACGCGGGTGGATACGCGGCGGGCGGCCACGCCATGATCGCCACGTCCCCCAAGCCGCCGGCGCTGCTGCCGTTCGTGGTGATGTGCGCCGGCATGTTCATCGCGCTGCTGGACATCCAGATCGTCGCGTCTTCGTTGCAAAATATCGGCGGCGGGCTGTCCGCGGCGCAGGACGAGATCAGTTGGGTGCAGACCGCCTATCTGATCGCCGAGATCATCATGATCCCGCTGTCCGGCTGGCTGACGCGGGTGTTTTCGACGCGCTGGCTGTTCACCTTCTCGGCGGCGGGGTTCACGGTTTCCAGCATGCTGTGCGGGCTGGCCTGGAACATCCAGAGCATGATCGTGTTCCGCGCGCTGCAGGGGTTGCTCGGCGCGTCGATGATCCCGACGGTGTTCACCTCGTCGTTTCACTTCTTCCAGGGCCAGCGCCGGGTCTATTCGGCGGCCGTCATCGGCACCATTGCCTCGATCGCGCCGACGCTGGGGCCGGTGATTGGCGGCTGGATCACCGACACGCTGAACTGGCATTGGCTGTTCTACATCAACCTGCTGCCGGGGATCGCCATCACCGTGCTGGTGCCGATGCTGGTGCGGATCGATGAGGCCGATCTGTCGCTGCTGCGGGGGGCGGATTACCCCGGCATCGTGCTGATGGCCATCGGGCTGGGCACCTTGGAATACACGCTGGAGGAGGGCACGCGCTGGAACTGGTTCAGCGACCGGTCGATTACGGCGTCGGCGTGGATTGCCGGGGTGGCGCTGCTGCTGTTTGCCGTGCGCAGCCTGACGTTCCGCAATCCGGTGGTGGATTTGCGCGCTTTGGGCAACCGGAACTTTGCACTCGGCTGCCTGCTGTCGTTTGTCACAGGCATCGGCATCTTCACGACGATCTACCTGACGCCGCTGTTCCTGGGCTATGTGCGCGGGTTCAGCGCGTGGCAGACGGGGATGGCGATCTTTTCCACCGGCGTGGCGTCGATGCTGGGCACGCCGGTGTATATCCTGCTGGCGCGGAAGTTCGATACGCGCTGGCTCATGATGGCGGGGCTGGCCTGCTTCGCGCTGGCTATGTGGAGCTACAGTTTCATTACGAACGAATGGGGTGCGGCGGAGTTCCTGGTTCCACAGATCCTGCGCGGGTTCCCGCAGGTGTTCGCGGTGGCGCCGAGCGTCAATCTCGGGCTGGGCAGCCTGCCGCCGGAGCGGCTGAAATATGCCAGCGGGCTGTTCAACATGATGCGCAATTTGGGCGGCGCGGTCGGGATTGCGGCCAGTGCGGCGATCATCAATGACCAGACGAACCTGCATTTCCAGCACATCGCGGCGCACCTGACCCCGACGAATCTGCCGATGGAGCGGTTCGTGCAGGGCATGACGGACCGCTACGCGGCGATGCCGGGCGGTGCGGTTGTCGGGCATCAGGCGGCGCTGGAGCAGCTCTGGCATTTGGCGTACCGGGAGGCTTCCACGCTGGCGTTCGCGGATGCGTTCCGGGCGATCATGCTGGCGTTTGTTGTGGCGACGCTGCTGGTGCCGTTCCTGCGGCAGGTGGCTGCACCGAAGGTGGCGCCGGCTGGGGGGCATTAGGTGGTGCCGGGTGAGGGACTTGAACCCCCGACCTTCGGTTTACAAAACCGCTGCACTACCGCTGTGCTAACCCGGCTCCCCTCTCGGGACTGCGTCTGGATACCAGAAACCGATGGCCGCCGCCAAGCGGCTTCACTCGGCGGCTGCCGGCTCCCGCACCAGCGCCAGCAGGATGCGGCCGTCCGCCGCCGCCCGCACCGGATAGGTCCGCAGCCTGTAGCCGCCCGCCACCGATTCCCCGGTGCGCAGGTCGAACGTGGTGTCGTGCAGCGGGCAGACCAGCAGCGTGCCGCCGAGCAGGCCGTCGGCCAGCGGACCCTGCTTGTGCGGACACGCCGGCTGGGTGGCGAAGATCTCGCCCCGCCTGGTGCGGAAGACGGTCACGACGGTGCCGTCGACATCGAAGTTGCGGCCCTCGCCGAGCGGGATTTGCGACAGGTGGCCGATGCTGCGTTCGCGGTTCATCTCAGTCCTCCATTTCGAGCACGGATTCAAACTGGTTGGCCGTTTTCGGATCGTCCCGTTCGGTCCAGGGATCGAACGTGGCGGCGATGGATTTTTCCAGCGCCGCATCCAGATCGGCGGCGATGCCGTCGCTGTCCTGCATGACCACGGCGCGGATGCGCTCCAGCCCGACGCGTTCCACGAAAGTGTAGCTGCGTTCCTTGTATTTCGCGTTCTCGCGGTAGTACTGCATGAAACGGCCGGTATACAGCAGCACGTCCGCCTCACTGCCGACGGTGCACATCAGGTCGCCCTTGCGGACATGCGCGCCGGCCGCGCCGCCGATATAGATCTCCCACCGGCCGTCGCCGATGGCGACCGCGCCGACATCCTTGACCATCGCCTCGGAGCAGTTGCGCGGGCAGCCGGCGGTGGCGAGCTTCATCTTGCCGGGGGTGTCGAGGCCGCGGAAGCGCTGCTCGATCTGTTTCGCCAGCCCCATGGAATCGCCGAGGCCGAAGCGGCAGAATTCGGTGCCGATGCAGCTTTTGCAGGTGCGGTAGCTTTTGCCCCAGGCCCAGCCGGCGGGCATGTCCAGCGCCTCCCACACCGCCGGCAGGTTTTGTTTCGCGACGCCCACCAGGTCGATGCGCTGGCCGCCGGTCACTTTCACCAGCGGAACGTTGAAGTCCTCGGCGACGGTGGCGATGCGCTTGAGCTGCGCCGGGGTGCAGACTCCGCCGGGCATTTCCGGCATCACCGAGAAGGTGCCGTCCTTCTGGATGTTGCCGTGCACGCGGTCGTTGATGAAACGGGCGTCGCGTTCGTCCTCGTATTCGTCCGCCCAGATCGTTGCGAGCATCGACGCGAGCGCCGGCTTGCTGGCGGCGTCCTCGATGCCGCCGCCGAGCGCGCCGAACACCGACGACACCGACCGCAGGCCTTGTTCGCGCACCGCCTTGACCAGTTCGGGCTTGGTCAGCGGAATGCCGGGCACGTAGTAGTGGATGGAGGGGTCCTGCTCGGCTGTTCCGCCGCAGAACCAGTCCACCAGTTCGCCGACGAGCGACTTGCAGGAGCCGCAGCCCATGCCGGCGCGGGTGGCTTTCATCACCGCGGTGGCGGTGCGTCCGCCGGCGGCGACGCAACTGCCGATGGCCGCCTTGCTGACACCGTTGCAGTTGCAGACCTGGGCTTCGGCCGGCATTTCATCCAGGGTGACTTTCTGCTCGGGCGTGCCGAGGTCGAACAGCAGCGACAGCCGCTCCTCCGGCAGCTTGCTGTCGCGGTCGAAGGCCTGCATCAGGAAGGCGGCCTTGCTGATCTCGCCCATCAGGATGGCGCCCACCAGGCGGCCTTCGCGGACGATCAGCTTCTTGTAGATTCCCTTGCCCGGCTCGACGAACTGGATCGTTTCGTCGCCGTCCCCCGCCGGGTCGGTTAGGCCCATGGAGGCCAGCTCGACCCCCATGACTTTCAATTTCGTTGCCAACTTCGAGCCGTGATACGCCGCCGCCGTATCGGTTCCGGTCACATGATCGGCGAACACTTTGGCCTGTTCCCAGAGCGGTGCGACCAGTCCGTAGACCTGGCCGCGGTGCTGGGCGCATTCGCCGACGACGTAGATGTTGTGGTCGTCTACCGAGCGCATCTGGTTGTCCACCGCAATGGCCCGCTCCACCGTCAGGCCGGCATGCCTGCCGATTTCCGCATTGGGACGGATGCCGGCGGCGACGACGACCATGTCGCAGTCGAGCGTGCTGCCGTCCTTGAAGGCCAGTCCGGTGACGGATCGTTCGCCCAGCACCGCGGTGGTGGATTTCCCGAGATGAATGACGATGCCCATTTTCTCCATGCCGGCGCGCAGGATGGCGGCGCCCTGGGCGGGCATCAGCCGATCGCCGATGTGGATGACATGGACTTCGCAGCCGTGGTTGAGCAGGCCACGGGCGGCTTCGAGGCCGAGCAGGCCGCCGCCGATGACCGCGGCTTTGCGGCTGCCTTTCGCGCGGGCCATGATACCGGAACAATCGTCCAAGGTGCGGAAACCGAAGACGCCGTCCTTGAGGTTGCCGTCCGGGGTGCGGGCGCCCTCCATCGGCGGAATGAAGGCGCGGCTGCCGGTGGCGATGAGCAGCTTGTCGTAGTGCAGTTTGATGCCGGTGTCGGACAGTACCATACGGGAGACGCGGTCGATCTCGGTGATCCGGGCGCCGGCGTGCAGGGTGATGTTGTGCTCGGTATACCAGTCGAGCGGGTTGATGAAGATTTCGCTGGTGTCCTGAATGCCGCTCAGGATGTTCGACAGCATGATGCGGTTGTAGTTGCCGTAGGGTTCGTCGCCGAACATGGTGATATCGAATTGATCTGCCCCGCCGCGGGCCAGCACGTCCTCGACGGCGCGGGCGCCCGCCATGCCGTTGCCGATGACGACGAGTTTTTGCTTAAGCATGGTGAGTGCTCCTTGGCGGCGGAGAGATGTGCGTAGTCCGACGGGTTTCTCGACGAGGCGCCGGTCTTTCCTGGTCATGCTCCGAGCAGGCGGACCATCCACGCCAGGCGGTGCCAGTGCTGGCAAAGGCGTGGATGGCGGGCCTTCGCCCTATGGGCGCTGAAATAACCCCCGTTGCTTGCCGCTTCCCCTCGTCATGCCGACGCAGGTCGGCATCCACGCCTTTGCCCAAACCGGCACCGTAAGGCGTGGATGGTGCGCCTTCGCGCACCATGACAATGAGGCAACGGAACCGCGCCACCACCGCTAGATCTCCACCAGGCCCAGATCGACCACCACCGTCCCGCTAAGCCCCTCGGGCGCCAGGATCGCCAGTTCCACCCTCGTCTCGGGCTCAAGATCCTCGACCACGGCCAACTGCACGTGGTCCGAGGCCTTGGCGCCGATGGGGAAATACCGCATCAGCTTGCCGTCCCGCAGCATCGCGATGGTCACCATCTCATTAGTGCTGTTGCCGCCGCGGAAATACAGCGCCTGTGCCCGTTTGTCGGACGAAACGACGTAATTGGCCAGGGCGAGCGGCACCGGCGTGTGATAACCGGCGCCGACGAACGGAATGGCACCGCGGATATACTTCGGTTCCGAATCAATCATGCTGTCTCCCTCGATGGCTCAACAGGCTCCACGCGCACCGCGCAGACTTTGAATTCGGGTATCCGGGCAATCGGATCGAGCGCGGTGTTGGTCAGCAGGTTGGCCGCCCCGGCGCCGCCCCAGTGGAACGGCACGAACACCGTGTCCATACGAATGTCGGGCGTCAGCCGCGCCTTCAGCGTCATCTGCCCGCGCCGCGTGGTCAGGCGCACCATCCGCCCCTCGCCGACGCCGATGTCGCGCGCGGTCTGCGGGTGCAGTTCTGCGAATGGCTCGGGCTGGGCGGCGAGCAGTTCGGGGACCCGGCGGGTTTGCGTGCCCGACTGGTAATGACCCATCAGGCGCCCGGTGGTGAGGAAATGCGGGTAGTCGCGGTCGGGCGCTTCGGCGGCGCCGCGATGCTCCACCGGATGGAACCGGGCGCGCCCGTCCTCGGTCGGGAAATCGCTTCCGAACAGCCGTTTGGTGCCCGGATGATCGACCGCCGGGCAGGGCCAGAAAACCCCGTCCTCGGCGGCGATGCGGGCGTAGCTGATGCCGGCATAGTCGGCGACTCCGCCCGCCGAGGCACGCCGCAGCTCCGCGAATGTTTCGCCGCTGTCGGCGCTGAAATATCCGCCCGCACCCAGCCGATCGGCCAGCCCCTTCAAAATCTCCAGCTCGTTCCGCACGCCCGGCGGCCTGACGGCGGCGCGGCGGCGCAGCAGCACGCGGCCCTCCAGGTTCGTCATGGTCCCATCTTCTTCCGCCCACTGGCCGATCGGCAGCACCACGTCGGCGCGGGCGGCGGTCTCCGACAGGAAGACGTCGGCCACCGCCAGGAAGTCCAACGCACCGATCCGGTCGTTCAGCGCGCCGGCATCCGGGGCGCTGACCAGGATGTTGGAGGCCATCACCATCAGCCCGCGCACCGGGCCGCCCAGCGCCTTCAGCAGCTCGTTGGCGGACAGGCCGGGTGCGGGCAGGCTGTCGGGGTCCACGCCCCAAACCGCCGCGACCGCCGCCCGGTGCGCCGGGTTGTCGAGCTTGCGGTAGCCTGGCAACTGGTCCGCCTTCTGCCCGTGCTCGCGCCCGCCCTGGCCGTTGCCCTGCCCGGTCAGGGTGCCGAAGCCGCTGTTCGGCCGCCCCGGCAGGCCGAGCGCCAGGGTCAGGTTGATGAACGCGGCGACGTTGTCGACGCCGTGGCTTTGCTGCTCGGCGCCGCGCGCGGTGAGAACCATGGCGCTGGAGGCATCGCCCAGCGCGACCGCGGCGCGGACCAGCAGCCGCTCGGGCACGCCGGTGATGCGCTCGACGCGGTCGGGCCAGTAGGAGGCGACGCACCGCCGCACCGCCTCGAACCCGGAGGTACGCGCCTGGATATAGGCGCGGTCGATCAGGCCGCGCTGAAGGGCAATGTGCAGCAGCCCGTTGGCCAGCGCGGCATCCGTCCCCGGCGTCAGTTGCAGGTGCAGGTCCGCTGCCCTGGCGGTCGCCGTGCGGCGCGGGTCGGAGACGATCAGGATGCCGCCCGCCGCGCGTTGGGCGTCGAAATACTGCATCACCGGCGGCATGGTCTCCGCCGGGTTGGCCCCCGCCAGCAGAATGGTCCCGGCGCCAGGGATGTCCTCCAGCGGGAACGGCAGGCCGCGATCGATGCCGAACGAGCGGGCCGCCGCCGCCGCCGCGGCGGCCATGCAGAAGCGGCCGTTGTAGTCGATATTGGCGGTGCGCAGCGCGACGCGGGCGAACTTGCCGAGCGCGTAGGCTTTCTCATTGGTCAGCCCGCCGCCGCCGAAGATGCCGAACGCGTCCATCCCGTGCGCCGCCTGGATGTCCCGCATCGCGCCGGCGATCCGGTCGAGCGCATCGTCCCAGGAGACCGGCAGCAGCGGCGCATCCCGGTTGGCGCGGGCCAGCGGCGAGGTCAGGCGGTCGGGGGCATCCAACAACGATGCCGCCGTCCAGCCCTTGCGGCACAGCCCGCCCTTGTTGGTCGGGAAATCCCGCGCCGCGACCTCCAGGCCGCCGGCGTGACTCACCAAGGTCATGCCGCATTGCAGGGCGCAGTACGGACAATGCGTCAGCACGGGCGGAATCGGTGGCGCCGCGGAGATGCCGGCATCGTCCATCCACTCAGATCCGCGCCACACCGGGCATCGCCCCCCAGGTGGTGCGCCAGCGCCGCTTGATGCCAGTCAGCCCGAGCACCGCGACCAGCGCCAGCACCGCGAACAGCAGCAGCCCGGCCTGGTAGCTGCCGGTCAGTTGCTTGGCGATGCCCAGGCTGGAGGCGAGGTAGAACCCGCCGATACCGCCGCACATGCCGACGAGACCGGTCATAATGCCGATCTCCTGGCGGAAACGCTGGGGTACGAGCTGGAAGACGGCGCCGTTGCCCATGCCGAGGGCGAGCATGCCGACGATGAACACTGTCAGCGCCATCCAGGCCTGTGGCAGCCCGAAGCTGACCACCACCAGCGCCGCCGCCGCCGCAACGTACATGATCGTCAGCGCCCGCACGCCGCCGAAGCGATCCGCGATGATGCCTCCGACGGGGCGCACCAGCGATCCGGCAAAGACGCAGGCGGCGGTCAGGTATCCGGCCGTCACGGGCGGCAGGCCGTACTGGCTGTTGAAGTAGATCGTCAGCGACGAGGCCAGCCCGACAAAGCCGCCGAAGGTGACGCCGTAAAAGAACATGAACCACCAGGCGTCGCCTATTTTCAGCACCTTGATGTACTCGCCCCAACGCTTGGCGGGCGGCCGGCTCGGGCTGTCGCGCGCCGCGACCAGGTAGACCGCGAAAGCGATGGCGACCGGGATCGCCGCCAGGCCGAACACGTTGATCCAGCCGAAGGCGGCGGCGAGGCCGGGGGCGAACAGCGCGGCGAACACGGTGCCGGAGTTGCCGGCTCCCGCAATTCCCAGCGCGGTGCCCTGCATCTCCGGCGGGTACCAGCGCGACGCCAGCGGCAAGGCGACCGCGAAGGCGGAGCCGGCGACTCCCAGCACGACGCCGAGCAGCAGGACCTGGGGATAGCTGTGGACGCCATGCAGCCAGGCGACCAGCAGGCCGCCGAGCACGATGGCCTGGCCGATGATGCCGGTGCGCTTGGGGCCGATGCGGTCCACCAGGACGCCGTTGACGACGCGCAGCAGCGCGCCAGCGAGGATGGGAACCGCAACCATCAGGCCCTTGCTGGCGGGATCGAGGTTGAGTTCGGCGGCGATCTGCACGCCGAGGGGGCCGAGCATGACCCAGACCATAAAACTGATATCGAAATAAAAGAACGCGGCGAATAGGGTGGGGGTATGGCCTACGCGGAGGAACTCGCGATTGATCATGCGCACCTGGCTTTTGTTCAGGCCGGCACGCTAGAGGCTAAATTTTCGGCACACAAGGTAATATGGGTAAAATATAATCATATTGGATGACGAAAATGCGAGCTTATGAGTATAAATATTGCGATACCTAACCGGTTCGCCGATAATCTGTGCAGTTTTTCGCCCGCTTCCCCCGTCCTGTTCCGGGAGCCTCAAAACGACAGTGTCCGCCCTCGCCGAAGCAGTCGCGTTGCTAGACTGTAAATGGTGCGTTAACGTTTCGTATACGCGGCGATTTCCGCCGCTGTAGGGGCAGAAATGACATGATGCAATTACACCGGCTCGCCGCCGCTTTCGCCGTTCTGTTGTCGCCGGTCACGGCCCATGCCTATTCGGCGCTCTACGCATTCGGCGACAGCCTGTCGGACGCAGGCAACGTCTTTCTGGAGACCAGCAGCCCGGGCTCCCCGGTCAGCCCGCTACCGGCCCCGCCTTACGCCAACGGGCAATTTTCCAACGGCCCGACCTGGGTGCAGGATCTGTCGATCAGCCTGGGCCTCGGAGCGGAGCAGCCGTCGCTTGCCGGCGGCAACGACTATGCGTTTGGCGGCGCCACGACCGGTTACGCGGCTTCGGCGAACCAGACGGTGCCCACGCTGCAACAGCAGGTAACGGCGTTTACCGCCGCCCACGGCACCGGCGCGCCGTCAACCGCCCTCTACGCGGTCTGGATCGGCGCCAACGACCTGTCCAATCTCCTGGTCAGCGGCGAGACCGCATCCCAGATGGTCAGCGACGCGAAAGGTGCGGCCGCGGTCGAGACGGCGGCAATCGTGACCCTGGCTGCCGCCGGCGCCAGGAACTTCGTGGTCCCGCTGGTGCCCGATCTCGGGCTGACGCCGAACTCGACGGGGGCGGGCGCGGCAGCCGTCGCGGCGGCGACAGCGCTGAGCCAAGTGTATGATGCCACGCTTATCGCCGGGCTCAACGGCCTGGTCACCGCCGACGGCATTTCCATCACGATCGTTGATACCTACAGCCTAATCGACTCCGCGGTCGCCGATCCGGCGGCCTTCGGGTTCACCAACGTGACGGCGCCCTGCTACGTGGGTCCCCAAACCGGCGGCGGGACAGTCTGCGCCAACCCGAGCCAATACCTGTTCTGGGACGGCGAGCATCCGACGGAAGTCGGCCACGCGCTGATCGCCGCCGAGGCAGAGGCGGACCTGCCGGAGCCGGGCACGTTGGCGACCCTGGGCCTCGGCCTGGCCGGAATCGCAATGCTGCGGCGCCGCCGCGCCGCCGACCTGTTGCCGGCTCGCCACGGCTGACAGAAACCTGTTCGGCTAAACAATAATTAATCCGCATGACGCCGGTTTAATCGCTCCGCACGACGAACGGTTACCTCCTGGACCGCATGTTCACACCGTATTCGCTGCAGCAATTGATCACGATTGCTGCACCGAAACCGGATGCTTGACTGCACTTGGAAACAGGAGACGCCTTTATGAACACTGAACCACAACGCCACCCTGCACGCCGGGCGGCGCTGGCAGCGGTGCTGCTCGCCGGCACCAGCCTGGGCGGCTACGCGCTCGGCCATAACGCCTGGGCCGACGACGTTACCCCGGTCAACCCGCCCGGCGCCCAGCTTCAACCGCACGCCTTGCCGGACTTCACCAACCTGGTGACCCAGGTCAAGCCGGCGGTGGTCTCCATCACCACGAAGTTCCGCGCCACTCCGGCGGCGCTGGAGGAGGAGCAGGACGGAGACGCCGGCCCGCAGCAAGGCCAGATGCCGCAGCTTCCCTTCCCGTTCAACCAGATGATCCCGCACGGCCAGCAGCAGCAGGAGCGTGCGGTTGAGGCGCGTGGCTCGGGCTTCATCATCGATGCCAACGGCACCATCGTCACCAACAACCACGTGGTGAAGAACGCCCGCTCGGTCAGCGTCACGCTGGACGACGGCACCGTGCTGCCGGCGAAGGTCATCGGCACCGATCCGCGCACCGACATCGCGGTGCTGAAGGTGGACTCGCCGAAGCCGCTGCCGTTCATCCAGCTCGGCAACTCGCGCGACGTGAAGCCGGGTGAGTGGGTCGTCGCGATGGGCAATCCGTTCGGCCTCGGCGGCACCGTCACCGCCGGCATTGTCTCCGCGGTCAGCCGCGATATCGGCGAGGGTCCGTACGACCAGTTCATCCAGATCGATGCGCCAATCAACCAGGGCAACTCGGGCGGGCCGCTGTTCACGCAGGATGGCAAGGTCATCGGGATGAACACCGCGATCCTGTCGCCCTCGGGCGGGTCGATCGGGATTGGTTTCGCCATCCCGTCCGACATGATCCGGACGGTGACCGCCCAGCTTGAGCATGGCGGCAAGGTGACGCGCGGCTATGTGGGTGTCGAGGCGCAGTCGATCACGCCGACAACGGCGCAGGCGCTGCATCTGAAGCAGAACGGCGGTGCGCTGCTGGCCGGCGTGCAGCCGGACAGCCCCGCGGCTGATGCCGGCTTGCAGCCGGGTGACGTGATCCAGGCGGTGAACGGCACGAAAATCGCCGATCCCCGGGATCTGGCGGTGAACGTGGCCGGGATTCAGCCGGGGCAGGAGGCGCATCTCACCGTGCTGCATGACGGCCAGAGCAAGGAGGTCACGGTGAAAGTCGGCAGCCTGCCGAACGAGCAGACCGCCAGCAACGACAGCCAGTCCGGTAGTGGCGAGCATCGCGAGCGCCTCGGCCTGGCACTGGCGCCGCTGTCACCGGATGCGCGCAACCAGCTTGACGTGCCGGACAGTGTGAAGGGCGCGCTGGTGCAGGGCGTGCAGCCCGGGTCTCCCGCCGAGGCCGCCGGCCTGCAGCCTGGCGACGTGATCGTCGGCGTCGGCACGCATGCGGTGTCGTCTCCGGGCGAGGCGGCGAAGGCGATGCGTTCGGCGATGGGCGGCAGCGATCATGCGCTGGCGCTGCGGGTGATCCGCAACGGTCAGCCGGTGTTCGTGGGTGTCAACCTGGACCAGGCTAACCAGGGGTAACGGGAAGCGCACTTGTTACGACCGGCCAAGGCGTCATCGCTTCGCGGTGGCGCCTTGGTCATTTTCACTCCAGGTGGATCGTCGCCTCGTGCCCGACCGGGAAGTTGACCGAGTTGGCAATGAAGCATGCCGTGTGCGCTTCATGGTGAAGCTGCCGGGCTCTCTCCGCGTCGTCGCCCGCCCTGATCGTCACGTGCGGACGTAGCGTGACACTGGAGAAACGGCCGCTGCCCGAGGCGGCATCCGTGACCATCGTCCCGGCTGCATCATCCCTGTAGGCAACAACCCGGATACCCGCCACGGCGCATAGATGCAGATAGGCAAGTTGATGGCACGACGACAGTGCCGCAACCAGCAGCTCCTCGGGGTTCCAGCGATCGGCGTCACCGCGAAACGCGGTATCGGCCGACCCCGGGATGTCAGGTTTGCCGTCGGCCGCGATGGTCAGATCGCGCCCATAGGACCGGTAATGGGACGTGCCGCTGCCGCGGTTACCCGTCCAGATGACTCGCACGGCGTAACGATGCCCGCCTTGACCGCCTGCCATTGTTGCCTCCGTACCCGGCGAAATCTTGCCGCTTCATTCCGATAAAGGCGGTGATTATGGCGCGGTAAACCGCCTCGGCAAGCCGGGGTGCAAACCGCGGCGAGCCTGTTATGGTGTTCGAACCTTTCCGAGGCGAGGTTCATGACGGGAAAAGCATCGAACTTATGCGGCCTGGCCCGAAGTGCGACGCGTGGTCTGAGCGGGGCTATGGCCGCCGCTCTGGTGTCTCCCGCAAACGCATTCGCCGCCGACGCGGGTGGTCTGGTGCAGCCCAAGGATATCTTTGTCGCCGCCGCAGGCGGCCTGCTTGGCTGGCTCGGCAAGCTGCTCGCGGACAACATCAACGGCCGGATGACGGCCCGGCGTGAGTTCATCAACCAGACAACCGGGCAAATCACGACGCTGGCAAAGGATCATTACTGGGCGCTGGCCAACCATGCCGGCCTGCTGGCGGGGTTGCTGGAGGAATACCTCAATGTCGTGGACTTCCACCTGCTTCTCGAGTGGGAATCCGCCGGCGATCTTGCCAGCCGGTTGAACGCCATCGCCAAGGGCTACTCCGATCAGACCTTCCGTAGCCTATGCCGCCTGCTCTGGCTGTTCGACAAGTTCCAGTTCGAGCAGAGCAATACCTACCTGCTTACCAGCGACATCGCCGGCCGTTCCTGCCGTCAGCTTTACAACAGCTTCATCATGAGCTTGCCGACAAGCGAGGAAAACCCCGCTTCTCGCCTGAACACGCTGGCCATCCTCGACGTGATGATCCGGCCGATCGGCGTCAGTGGCCGCGAGGACCCGGTCGCCGGATTCGAGCTGACCGAGGCCGAGTTCAACGAGTTAGCCGCCGACATCGACAAGGGTGGCCGGCCGCCGGTGCATGAGGATCCGCGCCTGGCCAAGCTGCGCGAAGCGAGAGGCGTTTACCGGGAATGGCTGACGGGTCAGCTCGACCAGGTCTGCGTCGCCGCGCAGTCGCTGCGAGCCTACAGCGAGCTTCTCGGCCTCGAACTCGCCACGCTTTACCGAAGCTGGTTCCGGCGGGTCCCGAACTCGAACCTGGCGAATGTCGAACTGCTGGCGTACCAAACCTGGCTGGATGCTTTGACCGAAGACTCGGTGATCGCGATCAGCCGGGCGCGGTCGGGCAGCGAGTTGCTGCAGGCGCTGGGGCGCGGGGCTCAGCCGCAGCGGGCGGCAGCCAATATGCTCGGCGATGCAGCCAGGCAAACTCCGGCGCCCGCTGCTGATTCGGCGCTGCAAGGGGCGTCCCCATGACAGATGCAAGCAGGTCCGCGGTGACGCTGCCGACCAGGCTCAGGTGGACGCTGAAGTCCGTGGGCATGTCGCTGCGGCAATGGTGGGACTCGTCGGGCTGGCTCGATGCATCACAACTGACGAAGAACGAACGCGACCGCCCCGCTACGATTGCGATGTTCTATGCCGAGATCGGCAGGCTTGCGGATCGATCCTGCCTGAGCTCCGACAAGGACCCGAAGGATCCTACGGCGCTGCCGCCGGATTGGAAGAAGCTGAGCAACAGCATGGTGCTGACGGCCCTGCAGGCGGACCGCAAGTTCGCGCCGGGCGCTGCCAGCGACAGCGATGCCGGCATCGCCCTGTTGCGCCAGGCGATCGACGACGCGAAGCGGCGGCTTCCCGGCCTCTACGACCCTGATTTCGGCAGCGACGGCCGGCCCGATGCCGGCGGCGACGTCGATGCCATGCGCCGCAGCAACGCCGCCCGGCATCGCATCTCCTACTACCGGCTGGTCCTGGCCCTGCTGCATGTCAGGTTGGGGCGGGCGCTCGAGCGAGCCGGCGACACGAAGAGCGCGGAGGATGCGTTCCGCGCGGCGCTGGTCAGGCAGCCTTCGCTGATGCCCTACACCGCCCAGGAGTTCGCGCGCTTCCTCGGCAGCCTCGGCCGGTTCGAGGAGGCGGAACAGGCTTTGCGCGCCGCGCGATCGTTCATGACCCTGTCGGCCCGCATCGACATGGCGCAATGGCAGGCCGCGATCACCGGCAGCTTCATCGAGGGCGCCCGCCCGCGGGGCGAACTGCGCAAAGTGCTGCCGATCATCCAACGCAACATCGACGATCTGGCCAGCTGCCGGACCGAGCTCGGGGACACGAACCCTGACCAGAGCGGCGAGTTGCTTGCCTGGCAAGCGCATGCAGCCGGCGTGAAGGGCGATCTGCTGGTTGAACTCGGCGACAACCGGCTGGCGGCGGCGGCTTTCAAGATCAGCCTCAATCTTTACACCCGGCTTGGAAGGCTCCAGTCGAGCGTGGCTGCCGTGTCGGAGCGGCTGGGCGACGCGCACGTCCGGCTCGGGGCCGCGGGCGCCGCGGAGGACGCCTATGCCTATGGCGTGGAGCAGTGGCGCACGCGTCAGCGACCCGAAGACGAGCGAAGCCAGGCGAAGCTGCCGGCCGGCAAGTATGCGCTCATGATGCTCGCGAAGGCGGATGCGAAAGCGCTGGGTTCGTATGAAGCGGAGTTCCCCGGTGGCACGCCCGGTCCGTTCCAAACCCTCACCGAGCAGGCTGATTTGCTGCTCGATCGCCCGGACGTCGCGAACCGATTCAAGCTTGTGCTGGACTCGCGGCTGCGCCAGGCGCCCGATGTCGCGCGGGCACGCGACTGCGTGTTTGCGCTGCGGCAGCTCATTGTTCGGGCCGTTCCGCCGCTGGATTTTCCCGAAGCGGCGGCCGATGCGCAGACGATACGGCCGCTCTACGAAGGCATTCGCCTCGTCCTCGACACCTCGCTCGTCGGCATCGTGCCCGACCTGAGTGCCACGCTGCTCACGCGCGCGGCCAAGGCCCGCCAGCGTATCCAGGCCGAGTGGGGTGTCGGGCTGCCGGGAATTCAAATGACCGATACCGTCGGCGAGTGCCGGTTTCAAATCCTGATTCACGACACGCTCGTCGCAGCGGACCAGATTCCGGCTGCCGCCGCCATCGCCAAGCCGTTCGGCTTCGTTGCCATAATCAGGGCGTTCGCGCGCTTTGTCATGAAGGCGGCGCCTGATGGCACGCTTGCGCCGGCGGCTGAGCAGGTCTTCGCAGCACTCGAAAGCTGCATCGCGTGGAACCTGTCCCGCCTCGTCGGCCAGACCGAACTATTCTGGATGCTTGAAGGCGTCGGTCTGCTCCCGCCGGAGGGAACCGTCGAGCGTTTCGAGATCGAGAGCGCGGCTGTGATGGTCCCGCTGATTCGCGTAGTCCGGAGCCTGATCGATCAGCAGGTGCGGCTGGTCCCGTTTACCGCCGTGTATGGCCGGTTCGTGGCCGGCCTGGCCGCTGGCGAGGCGCCGGGCGTGATCGTCTCGGCCATCCGGCGGATGCCCGAAGTCAATGCGCGGCTTTGGGGCAGCGCACCCGGCACCATCCTGTACCGCCTGCCGAGCGAGGATGCGCGGCGGCTGGCTGAGGCCCTGGCGGGGCAAATCCCGCGCGCCGATCGGCTGTTGCAGGCATTCGGGACGCAATGCGCGGCGCTGCCGGCGGGTGCGTGCGTGGTGGTGCCGGACCCTGCCATCCGCGAGCCGCTTCAGGAACTCATCGCCGCGGACCGGCACCCGGTGTTGACCGATGACGAGGTGCCGATGGGGCGCCTTGCCACCGCTGAGCGCCTGGCTCTGGCCAAGCCGGAGTCACCGGCCGCGGAAGCCGCGCCCCTGGCAGCGAACGGCGCGCCGCCGGGTCCTGTCCGGCGGCTTCGCCGGCTGATCGAACAGGAGTCACTCCGCCGCGGGCTGAGCCGCGCGATCGGCCGCGCTGTGTTCCGGGCAGCCGTCGAGTCTCGGGATGGAGACTTCTGCTATGCCGCGGAGCTGGCGCTCGACCCGTATGGGCCTGAAAAAGTGGAGGTATGGGCTGGCACCGGCGTCTTCGGCGCGCTGGAAGCCGGGGCCGCCGCAGGGATGCCGGATCTGCTCCGGGTGGAACTCTACAAAAACACCGGTGTGTACATACCGCCGATACAGGTCCGGCTCGACGACGCGCTGCCGCCCGAGGAAGCGGTCTTCGGCTTCAACGCGCTGCGCGAGAGGTTGCCCCCGGCGATCGACCAGCTGTCCTTCGAGACGGCAATGAGAGACGCGCTGATCCGGCACCTCGTTGCTTTCGTCGGCAACCGGCAGGTAGAGCGGCTGCTGACGCGGCTGAACAAGGAGCAGCCGCTGCTGGTCGCCAACGCACTGGAGCGTCTCCGCGTTCCCGTCATCATCGGCGAGCTCAGGCGCCTGGTGGCTGCGCACTACTCGATTCGTGATCTACAGAACATCCTGGACCGGATGCTGATCTATTCTGGCTGACCGGCCGCGGAGGGGCCGGCGGTTCGATTGGAGCCGAAGCCGGGTTTCCCGCACGGTTACCAACCGGCGACACTGTCGTCTCTCCGGCGCGGCCACCTGTCATGCGGGCGAAGGTCGATATCCACGTTTTTCGCCCGTATGAACAAAGGCGTGGTGGGCATTCGCCCGCCATGCCGTTAGCGGCAGCCACGCCCATGGGTTAAACGCAACGCGGGCCGATGCTATTGCCGGCCGGCTCTTAGCCGTTGCGAAACGGCGCCGGACGCCAACCTGCCCGCGGCGATCCCGGTCATCAGCGCGATCTGCATCGCCGCGATGGTCGCAAACAGCGCCGAATCGGAAGCCAGGCCGATCGGCGCGATCAGGCAGAGCGCGGCCAGCAACGGCACGGCCGCGCGGATCGTCCCACCGGCGGTAAACGCCTCAACGATGGCAATCAGCGGTTTCATTTCTCAGGCCCCTGCATCAGTGCGGTATAGGCTGAGGCCATGGCATCCAGGCTGGCGGTGCGTTCCACGAAGGCGCGTGGACTGCGGCCGGGATCCATGACCTCACCCGGGGCATTTCGCAAGGCGCGTGCCAAAGCGCCAGGTTCCTGCGGATCGACCAGCACGCCGGTGACCGGATCGACCCCGGCGGGAACGCCGCCCACCCGCATCGCCACCACCGGAGTGCCAGTGGACTGCGCCTCCAGCAGCGCCAGCGGCAAACCTTCGTCCCGCGAGGGCAGGCACAGCACGTCGACCGCGCGATACAGCCGCACCGTGTCATCGACATGGCCGAGCAACCGGACGCGCTCCGCCAAACCAAGCGATGCAGCCAAAGACAGCAGATTTTCCCGTTCCGAGCCGCCCCCGGCGATCACCAGCAACGCATCGGGCACCGCGGCCAGCGCGGCGATGGCGAGATCAACGCCTTTGACATGTTCAAGCCGCGCGGCGATGCCGATGATCTTGCCGTGCTCCGGCAGCCCCAATCCGCGCCGCGCCGCGATACGGTCGCCGGGCGAGAACCGCTCGGTATCCACGCCGTTCAGGATGACGCGCGGCGGCGGGCGGGACAGAGCGCGCGCCACCGCATCGGCGACATGCGGGGCATCGGCGATCAGGATCGGGTCGGCCGCCGCCAGGGCGAATCGCACAATGCGACGCCGCTTCGCATCCTGCAAATGCCAGGCGTCATGCTCGGTGTGGACACGATGCGGGACCCCGGCCAGCCGGGCGGCGGGACCGGCATACAGCAGCGGGCCAACGTGATGGGTATGCACGCCAATGGCGCCGATGCGCCGGAAGTAGGCCCGCAGGCGCCACGGCAGGGTGAAATCGACACCGGGTCCCTTGCCCATAAAGATCAACTGGTCCCGCTGCGCTTGCAGCCGGGGCCAGGATTCGAGCGTGGTCTCGAGATCGCCGTCCAGGCTGACGACAAGGGTGGGTTGGATGCGCGCCTGCGCCCGCGCCAGTTCCAGCGCCATGACCTCCAGGCCGCCGGGACGCAGATGCTGCACGACGTGAACGATCGGACCAGCTTTCGCAGCGTATCCCATGCGCCAGTTCCTTCAAAGCCGGCATCGCCGGCACGTTGCCTATTTGCGCCGGAAACTGATCCGCCGGATCGCCGCCGCGACGCGTCCGAAGGCCAACCGCAAGGAACGGACCACGGCCTCGGCTGCCGTCGCGCCCTGGAGCAACCTGCGCCGGACCGACGCCTGATCGAACCGACCGGCGAGGCCGGCGAACCTGGCGCCCAACGGGTTCGCTGCAGGGAGATCGACCTGAATGGCCGCCTCGAGAACGCCCTCCGCCACCGCCAGCCGCCCCAGCACCGGCACGCCGGTCAGCTTCTCCATCTGCCGGATCCGCCGCACCGTCGTGTCCGCCAGCTCCAGCAGCACCGCCAGGCCGGCGCCCAGGAACAGCCCGCCGAACAGGCCGCCGACCGCGTAAAGGATGGTCAGAGGCTTCATCGGCTTCGTCGGCACCGCCGGCCTGTCGATCACCTTGATCCGCTCCGGCGCCTGGAATCGCGACAGCTCCCCGGTTACCTTGGCCATCTCGAAGCGCTTCTGCAGCGACTGCACCAGGTCCAGAGTCTCGGTCACCGCGCGCTGCCGCTTGTCCAGCTCGCGCTCCACATCGCCGGTCGCTTCGACATAGGTGGACAATTCGGCGACAGACCGCCGCAGGTTCTCGGTCTCGCTCTGCACTTCCTGCAGCCGCGTGCGCGCCGCTTCCAGCATCGCCACCTGCGACACCAGCAGCGGCTGCGATCCGTCGCCCTCCTTGTGCGCCACCGCCGCCATGTTCCACATGCGGTCAACGTCGGCCGGAGGCGCCTGCTGCCCGGCGGCGACAAGGCTGGCGCGCTCGTCCTCCAGCCGTTGCAGCTTGCGCAGCGCCGCCTGCACCTTGGAATGCTCGTCGGTGTAGCGGCTGCGCAGCACAGCCAGATCGCCGCGCGTGGTGACGATGTCCTGCTCCAGCCTGCCGATGACCGGATCGGTTTGCGACAGCCGGAGGCGGGTTGTATCAAAATCGGTCTGCGCGCCCGCAAGCTTCACTTCATGTTCTGCCAGCGAATCGCGCAAGGTGGCCAGCCGGGCGAGGTTGCCGGCCCGCTGGTCGGGCAGCGACTGTGCGTTCTGGTTGCGGTATTCCGCGACGGCGCTCTCGGCGTCCTCCAGCCGTTTTCTGGCGCCGGCCAGCTCCTTGTCAAGGAACGAGACCGAGCTGCGCATGGAGCTGTCTTCCGGCGCCTCCACCCGCTCCATGAAGCGCTCGCCGATGCGCATCAGCACCTTGTCGATATCCACCGGGGTGGCGGCCTTGTAGCGCAGCTCCACCAGTTCCTGGCCGATCAACTGGACCGAGACCGCGGACGACAGATCGGCCACGACGTTGTCGATCAGCTTGTCCTTCGAATCCGGGCGGATCATCCCGAGATCGGCTGCGACCGACTGCATGACGTGGCGGCTGGTCAGCAGCGACGACAGCGCCGGCATGCGGTCCTTCAGGTTGGTCTTGACGCTGAGGTCCTCCAGGAACGGGTTCAGCTTGCCCGGCTCCTGGATCAGGATGGTCATCTTGGTTTCGTAGGTCTTCGGCGCGTAGTGGCCGGCGATTCCGCCCAGCACCGGCAGGACCAGCATCGGCGTCACGATCAAATAGCGCCGCCGCCAGGCCGCGGTCAGCAGCACCTGCAGCGTTTCGGCAATCGGCGGGCTTCCGGGGGTGGCGGTGGACAAGCCCGCGATTGGGAGGGTCGCCAGCTTGTTCATGGCACCGGGTTATCCGGTTCGGCGGACCGCGCCGCCGGGCGCCCGAGCGACACCACGACGACTCCCGGCGGCACGTCGGGTTCGAAGCGCATCTGCACGTCGGCCACCACGTCCGACAGCTCCCGCGATACGGCGATCGCCCGCCGCTGGCCCAGCACCGGCGAGCCGGCTTCGTCGAAACTGCCCGGATGGCTGGTCACGGTGAGCGAACCCGCATGCGCCTGTTCGGCGAAGCGGCGCAGCGTATCGCGCTGGGCCGCATCCGGTTGTACGGCGGCACCATCGAATCGGATGACCAGGCGGGCCGGCGCTGTCTTGCTATCGGGGGATGCTTTGGCCCGCTGCAACATTTCATCGACGCTGATCGGACCACCGGTTCCCTGGCCAGTGCCGAGCCGATCCTGCGCCTGCAGCATGGTCCGGTCGGTTTCCGGAATGTAGCGGATCGGATCGTGCGAGCAAGCAACCACCAGCGCCGCCAGGGTCCAGGGGAGGAGCCTGGCGGTTGCAAACGAAAGCACCGGTTTGCGGGCACGCCGTCGCATCGTTTCCGCTCCAGCCGGAGGCGCCGCGGCAACGGCTGACCCGGCGTCATGCGCCGGTACCACGGCGAGTATTATATCAATATTGGATCGGAGTCAGACTTTCAACATTCGTGCCGGATACATTATCGCGTTTCGCCACCTCGCGAGGGCATGGGGCCGGCACCTTGCGTCTCAGGTCGCCACCTTGGCCAACCCGTCGATCAGCGCCGAAGCCGTCGCGGCGCGTTTTTCCCAGCTCTCGCTGGCCACCGCGGCCCGGCGATCCGCCGCCGCGGCGGGAGGGTCCAGCAGCGTCGCACGCAACGCAGCGGCGAACCCCTCGGGCGTGGTGGCGACAGCCATGTGCCGGGCGTAAGGCTGCATGGCCGGAAACGGTGTGGCCACGATTGGCCGGCCCGCCGCCAGATACTCGCGCAGCTTCAGCGGGTTCGACGCGCGGATCTGCGCGTTGTCGAGGAACGGGATCAGCCCCGCGGTCCAATGCTGGACGTAGGATGGCAACGCCGCATGCGGCCTCGCACCCAACAGCGACACGTTCGGCAGTCCGGCAATGGCCGAGATATTCGTGCCGATGGGCCCGACAAACACGAATCGCCAGTCAGGCAACAGCCGGGCGGTGGCGGCGATAAGATCGTAATCCAGCCATTCCGCGAGGGTGCCGTAGAACCCCGCCACCGGCCCCTCCGGCAGGTCCGCCGCGCGCGGCGCCGGCGTGCCGAACAGGGCCAGGTCAACGCCGTGCGGCAGCACATGCGTCTTCGCCGCCGGAAACCGCGCCGCCATCGCGGGGCTGGCGGCCAGGATCAGATCCGCCCGCGCGGCCAGCTCCGTTTCCATCTCCAGGCAGCGGGCATGATCGACCCCGGCCAGGGCGCCGAAATCATCGCCGCAATAATAGACTACCGCCGACTCGTCCAAGGCCCCCACCGCGTCGATGGCGGAGGGCAGCGAGATCCACAGCACCGGCCGTATCAGGCACGCCGCCCGGGCGGCGGCACCGACTTTGCGGGCCAGCAGGAAGCGGTTCAGCCGGCGCGCCACGGCACTGCGCGCCATCGGCAGAATAATGGGTTGCACCACGGGACCGGGCGCGGCGGGTCCGGCCGCGCGGGCGGGCGCCGCCGCCGCCGGGCGAACCGCGGAGACCAGCTTACGGAGCACGCGGCCGCCATCGCCGGGCGTCAGCCGGGGGCGGCGCAGGCCGATGGAGTTCACCCAGACGACCCGGCGCTCGCCCGGCAAATGCGACACCAGATGCTGGGTGGAGGACGGATGCGCCCCCCAATCCTCGCCGAAAACGATGAGGTCGGTCATGCGGCCGTTTCCACCGGCACCAGCGAGCGGATCACCCGGGCGGGAACCCCGGCCGCCAGAATGCCCGGCGGCAGGTCGCGGGTCACCACGCTGCCGGCGGCGACCACGGTCGCGGCGCCGATACGCACGCCCGCCAGGACCGTCACGCCGGTCGCCAGCCAGACGTCACGCTCCAGCACAATGTCGCCGATCTGGTCGTCCGTGTCGGGCAGGCCGGCGGCGCGATCCGCGGGGTCCATCGGGTGGCCCGGGAAGCCGGCCAGCATGCACTTCCCGGCGAGGCGGACATTGTCGCCGATTTCGATCCGCGTTCCGACCGAGATCGTGCTCTGCCAGCCGATATCGACATTGTCGCCGATATCCAACAGTGGCGCGACGGCGCTGCCGGAGCGGCCGATGAAGGTGGATTTGCCGTTGATGCGGCTGCCGCGGCCGACGCGGATGCGCAGCTTGCCGATGACCTGCGGCATGCCGCCATACAGCAGCAGGCCGGGCGCCGCTGTCTCCAGCCGGCTGACGAACAGCGGCGTGTACCAGAGGATGCGGGTCGCCTCCCAGATCGCGCGCTGCACCGCGAGGTGGATCGCATAGAGCGTGCGATGCAGCGGCCGGATCACCGGCACCCGCAATGTCTTGAGGCTGGTGAAGGCGCAATAGGCGAACCGGGACAGCGGGGTTTCACGCGACTTGACCCAGGTTTTCAGGGCGGCGGCTGACATTTGGTTGGCTCGCTTGTAGGGGTGTTGCCGGTGCGTCATTGTTTTAGGCATTTACGGCGAAGTCTGTTGATAAGCGCCGGTTGCCCGGCGGAACGCGAAAACCTCATGCCCACGCAGATCGCCATCCTCGGCTTATGCGGCGCGGGCCGCGACAAGGGCGTGGATGGCGGGCCTCCGCCCGCCATGACGGGGTGAGACGTCGGTATCCGCCTCGCGAAGACCAACAATCTCCGCCATAAGAGCCTTCTTTTATCGTCACAGCTCTCCCCTGGCTTGTGACGGGGAGGGCCATGACGGAGACTGCGCCATGACGCTCTGGCATTATACGCGCCATCGTATCATGCCACAGTAACAGACTTGGCCTGGTGGCGCGGACGATCGACCGGATGGTTCAGCAAGATCGCCGCATGCACCGCGATCAACTGGATCGCCACCGCCTGCGCGAACAGCGTGCCCAGGCCGGCGCCCGGCAGCACCACCAGTTCATCGGCGACCGGCGCGAAGGCGGCGGCGGAGGCGTCGTCGACCAGGGCGATGACGTAGGCGCCGCGGGCGCGGACTTCCTCGGCGTTGGCGAGTGTCCTGTTGGCGTATTGGCCGGCACCGGCGCAGACGATCACCGGCGAGCCTTCATGCACCGTGGCGATCGCCCCGTACTTCAATTCGCCCGCGGCGTAGGCTTCGGCGCGCAGGTAAGGCAGCTCCTTCAGTTTCAGCGCACCCTCGGCGGCCATCGCGGCGGCCGAACCGCGGCCGATGAACAGCGCCTCGCCTTCCTGCACCAGCCGCTCGGCAATTGCCTCGAACTGCAGGTCGAGTTTCTCGGCCCGCGCGCACACCGCCGCGACCCCGTTCAGTTCCCGCTCGACCGCGACCATCGTATCGAGCGTCACCGTGCCGCGGTGCAGCCCCATCGCCAGGCCGAAGCGGATCAGCGCCAGCATCTGGCAGGTGAAGCTCTTGGTCGCGGCAACGCCCTGCTCGCGGCCCGCCTCGGTGGGCCATGACAGATCCGCACCCCGCGCCAACTGCGCGTGCGGCACGTTCACCACGGCGACCAGCGGCACGTTGCGCGGCTTCAGCATCTCCATCACGGCCAGGATGTCGGCGGTCTCGCCCGACTGGGACACCAGCACGCCCACGGTGCCGCGCGACAGCGGCGCCTCGCGGGTGCGGCATTCGCTGGCGGCTTCCAGATCGCATGGTATGCCGATGAGGCATTCCAGCCAGGGTCTAGCTGCCGCCGCGGCATGCAGGGAGCTGCCGCAGCCGACGAGCAGCAAACGCTCGGCCTCGGCGATGTGCAACGGGATGACGCGGTCGCGCAGCTTCGCATCGGTCCGCCGCAGCGCCTCGGGCTGGGCGGCGATTTCGGCGCGGGTGAAGGAGCCATAGACCAGCGCCCGGCCATCGTCCTCGGCGCCTTCGACCTTCTGCCAGCGGCGCCGGGTCAGGCAGCCGTCGCTGTCATAGATGGTGACGCCCTCGGTGGAGAGTTCGGCGAGGTCGCCGTCTTCCAAGGTCGCATAGTCGTCGCACACCGACGCCAGCGCGGCGGGATCGGAGGCGACCGCCGCGGTTTGCGGGCCGCGGGCGACCATCACCGGGCTGCCCTGGCGGGCGACAATGACGCGGTCGGGCGCGTCCTCGAACAGCACCGCGATGGCGTAGTCGCCCTGCAGTTCGGCGCAGGCGCCGCGGACGGCCTCTACAGGCGCCGCTCCGGCGGCGCGGGCGGCGGCGATGAGATGCGGGATCACTTCGCTGTCGGTTTCGCTTTGGAAGGTTTCGCCACGCTCCAGCATGCCGGAACGCAGGCTGCGGTAGTTCTCGATAATGCCGTTATGCACGACGGCGACGCCGTTCCAGACATGCGGATGGGCGTTGCGCAGCTCAGCGCGGCCATGGGTGGCCCAGCGCGTGTGGCCGATGCCGGCACGGCCGGCAAAACCGTTGCCGATGCTGTCCATCAGCCCGGGGATGCCGCCGACGACTTTGCGAATGTCGAAGCCGGGGCCGGCCACGGCGAGGCCCGCGGAGTCATATCCGCGATACTCCAGCCGGCCGAGCGCGGTCACGAGGTCACGAGCGACGGGATGACCGTTCACCATTCCGACAATACCACACATGGTGGCGACTCCTTGTTTGCATTAGCTGCCGGGGTGAACCGCAAGGGCTGTGCCAGCCGGATCGAGCCGGTTATGGCCGGGATTCGCAAATTGCGACGCGGGGAGCGCGAGGGGCTTTGGCAAGTTGCACCGCCGTCTTGCTGTTCGTGAGACTATCCCGCGGACAGGCCGGCCGATCGGCTATGACTCGCCGAGCCGCACGCCCATCGTCGCCCGCATCGCCTCTTCCAGCCGGGCCGCCTTGACCGGCTTGGTGACGAAGTCGTCCATCCCGGCCTCGCGGCAGGCTTCCTCATCGGCCTCCATCGCATTCGCGGTCAGCCCGATGATCGGGATGCGGGATTTCGGGCCATCCAAGGCGCGGATCACCCGCGTCGCGGTCAGCCCGTCCATTTCCGGCATCATCATGTCCATCAGCACGAGGTCATGATCGCCCGCCTTGACGGCGTCCACGGCCGCCTGCCCGTCTACCACGCTCTGCACGTCGTGCCCGAGCCGTTCCAGCATGCGGGTCGCGACAAACCGGTTGGTGGCGTTGTCCTCGGCGAGCAGGATGCGCAGGCCGCCGGCATTCGCGGCCGGAGCGGCCGCCGCCGCCGCAACCACCGCCGGCAGCGCCGCCGGTTCGGCGGCAACCGGTTTTGCGGGCGGCCGCCCGGGCGGTGGCGGCGGTGCCGGCAGGGCGTCCGGCGGCGGATTGCGCAACCGCAGGTCGAAGCGGAACGTGCTGCCGGCGCCGGGCATGCTTTCGACGCTGACATGGCCGTCCATCAGCTCGACCAGCCGCCGGGTGATCGCCAGACCGAGGCCGCTGCCGCCGAAGCGCCGCCGGATCGAACTGTCGCCCTGGGTGAACTCGTTGAACAGCCGACCCTGCGCCTCGGCGCTGATGCCGATGCCGGTGTCGGTGACGCTGAAGCCGATGCGCACGCCGTCCGGCTCGTCGCGGCCTTTGCGCACCGCGATTTTGACCGAGCCCTGCAAAGTGAACTTCACGCCGTTGCCGGCCAGGTTCAGCACGATCTGGCGCAGCCGCTGGGCATCGCCGAACACCCGCGCGGGGACGTCGGCGGCGACATCCAGCGACAGCTCCAAGCCCTTCTGCTTCGCCTGGTGGCCGAGCAGCGCGATCGCCTGGCGGACGACGTCGCGAATGTCGAACACGGTTTCCTCGAGGTCCAGCCGGGCGGCGTCCAGGCTGGAGAAATCGAGGATGTCGTTGATGATTTGCAGCAGGTGGGTGCCGCTGGCGCTGATCACGTTGGCATATTCCGCGGCGACCGGGGTCAGATCGAGGCCCTGCAGCAGCTCCGCCACGCCGAGTATGCCGTTCAGCGGGGTGCGGATCTCATGGCTCATGACGGCGATGAACTCGGCCCGGGCGCGGGCCCCGGCTTCGGCGGCATCGCGCGCCGCGGCCAGGGTGAGCTCGTTGCGTTTGCGCTCGGTTGTGTCGGTGTAAGTGCGCACTGCGCTGCCGTCGGGAAGCTGCTGGGTGCGAATCTCCAGCGCCGTGCCATCGGCGCGGACACGCTCATAAAACGGCAGCGTGCTTGACAGGCCGCCGGACGCCACGAACTCGATGAAGGCCGGATTGACGTCCTCGCCGCGGCCGAATTCGTTGGTGGCCAGCTGATAGGCGAGGATCTCCTGGAACGACGGCTTGCGGTCCATCAGCGAGGCCGGCAGCCGGAGCAGTTCGATCGCCCGGCGATTGACGACCGGCACGTCGCCGTTGGCATCGACCATCAGGATGCCTTGCGAGATGTTCTCCAGCGTGGCCGTCAGGGCGCCGCTGCTGGCCAGCAGGCGCCGGCGCTGGCGAACCAGCAATGTCCCGACCACCAGGAACAGCACCGTCAGGATGCCGCCCGCGATAGCGTAGCGCTTCCGGTCGCGGTTGTATTGATCGAACACCTCGGAGGCGTCCAGCGCGACCTCGACGACGAGCGGATATTTCTCCAGCACCCGGTAGCTGACGATGCGGTCCACGGCGCCGCCCGCGGTGTCGGTACGCAAATACCCGTAGGCGCTGCCGGCGAGCATGCGGCCGATATCGGGGTCGGCTGTGCCGATGAGCTCGTTATCCACGGGGGCGCGCGAGCGGATAATGCCGTCGGCGCTGCCAATCAGCGCGATGACGCCGCGGGCGGAGAGCGATTCGTAGAAGCGGGTCAGGTAATCGAGCCCGGCGGAGACGACGACGGTGCCCGCGTAGCTACCGTCGGGCGCGACCATTTTGCGGGTGATGTTGAGCGATTTGCGATTGGAGACGCGGCCGAGCACCGGCTTGCTGATAAACATCTCGTCGCCGGTCGAGTTCTTCTGGAATCGGACATGCTCCCGGTCCGACAGATCGGTTCGCGGCGGGAGCGGCAGGTTGCTCTGCAACACGATGCCGTCCGGCCCGATGATCGACGCCTGGATGATCAGCCCGGTGCCGAAGCGATGATCGGCGAACCAGGTGCGCAGGTCGAAATGGGCGGGATCGCGGACATAGTCGTCGCGCAGATCCTTCAGCGTCTGGTCGATGGTGTCGAACGAGGCGAGGGTCGTCTCGCCCAGGCCGCGCGCCAGCGCCGAGGTTTCGCGCTGCGCGCCATCTATCGCGTCGTGGTATTCCTCGCGCAGGTCGGTCACCAGGAAGATCCAGGTGAGCGCCAGGGTGAAGCCGACAAGCAGGACGTGCCAAACGCCTGCGCGTGCGAGCAGGCCGGAGACGCGCGTGGCGTGCCGCAGAGGCATGCCGCTATCCTCGCGGCCGACGGAACGACATGTAAAGGCCAGCCGCCGCGCAGGCCGCGATCAGCAGCGGTTGCGAGCGGGTCGCCTCCCAGATTCCGGCGAAGCTTTGAGCGAGGAACTCCATCGCAATGATCTTAGACCGCCGAACCCTCTCGGGTCGAGACTATTGCGAAATCGCGAGATTCTCGTGATGCGCCGTGCCGGAAAGTAGATTTTTCTTGGCTTTCTACAACCTGTAGGATATGAACAGAACATGAATGTACCTCAACCGCCCATCAGCCGGATCGACCAGCCCCCACCATCTGATCCCGCTGTTCAGGAGCGGACCGGTCGACGGCAGTCTCGTGTTGCACGGCGCACAGCGCCGTCGACGCCTACCTGCCGCAATCCCGGGCCGACTGCGTCAACGCCGCTCGCATCGTCGCCGGGCATCGGGGTCCCGAAACACGGATGAACCGCCCGGGAGGCCGCGGTCCGCGCCGGCATGACAGGTTTCGCCCCTGTCCCGGGTGGGAGTGGGTCGCTGAACCAGGAACCGCTCCGGAACAGCGCGTTGCCGCGCGTCCTCTCGCAAAGCCCGGCGGCGCGCCCCGCAAAGCGGCGATCATAGCCTATCCCCAACCAGAGCGCTTCGCGGGCAACCAATAGCGAGTGGCATTTTGCACCGTCGGCTCTCCTGCGCGCGCCCTCGGGAAAGCAGAATAGACTTGTTTTCGGTCGCGGTTGAAGGAAGCCCGAGCACCGCACCCTTGCCGTGGTTGTTGCGGGGTCAGTAGGGTTGCTCTCAGGGTGTTCTCGGAGCGCGCCGGCGCCTATGGGACCGGACACCTACATGCTGACGAACACGGGTGCATAGAGCTGGTCCTCTGGGGATGGATTGCCGGCTGATCTGATGCGCGAGGCGGACACTTTCTGTCGTGGCCAAGACCGCCAACCGATGCCGAGCCAGACGAACACCAAGGACGGTGGGTTCGATAGTTTTGGCTATTCGTCGCTCCAGTTCCGTTGTTTAGCCGCCGGGGATCCCGAGCTGCGCCGGCCGGTCATAAGGAAAAGGCAAAACGTTGCGATAAAGGACCGATATGACTGAGTAGCAACTTTGGTGGTAGGGAAGCGCTCGGGCTGAGCGGGAGATGGACCATTGAAATGGCTGACCGGCCCAACGAAAAAGGCCGGCGGCATGCTTGCCACCGGCCCCAACTCCATCACGCAACGGAAAACCTACTCCGCCGCGGTATCCGTTAGCCGGGCATTCTCGTTCCACAGCGTCCGTTGATCGCGTCCCGCCGCAACAGCCCGCAGGCGGTTCATCACCGCCCCGGTGCCCGCCGGGATCAGACGCCCGACGATGACGTTCTCCTTTAGCCCCATCAGGCTGTCGGTCTTGCCCGCCGTCGCCGCCTCGGTCAGCACCCGCGTCGTCTCCTGGAACGAGGCCGCGCTGATGAAGCTGTTGGTCTGCAACGACGCCTTGGTGATGCCCTGCAGCACCGGCATCGACAGC
>NZ_CAIWTY010000039.1 GCF_903915725.1 uncultured Rhodopila sp. | reverse complement strand
CGGTCGTGGCGAGTGCGGCGGCCTGCGCCGCGGTCAGGGTGCCGGACGAGATCGCCAGGGTATAGGCCGAGGCGATCTTGCCGAGCGCGCCGGCATCGGCGGCCAGCTGCGCGGCGGTCAGTGTCAGTGTTGGCGCGCTGCCGTCGGTAAGGGTGACGGTGCCGATATGACTCAGGTTGGTCTGCAGCCCGGCGAGACTGGTGACGACGGCGGCGCCGCTATCGCTGACCGCGATGGTGGCGGAGAGATAACTGCCCAGTCCGGCGGCGATGGTCACCGCCTGCGTGGCGGTGGCGGTGGCGCTGCCGGTGAGGCTGACGCTGGCCAGCTTGGTGCCCAAAGCCTGCAGCCCGGCGAGGCTGGTGACGACGTTGGCGGCGGTGTCGGCAACCGCCAGGCCCGCCGTCAGGTGGGCGGTGATGCCGGCGCCGAGCGCCACCGCCTGGGCCGCGGTCAACGTGCCGGAGGTGACGGTGAGGCTGTAGGACGCCGTTGTGATCTTGCCGATGGCGCCGGCATCGGCGGCCAGCTGCGCGGCGGTCAGCGACAGCACCGGGCCGGTGCCGGTCAACGCGATGGACGCCAGCTTGCCCGCGGCGGCGAGTGTCTGCAGGCTACCAAGTCCGGCGGCGACATTGGCGGCGGTATCCGCAACGGCGACCGGTGTTGTGACCTGCGAAACGTTCAGTGCGGCAGCAGCAGATACAGTAATGGTCACAGGTTTTCTCCGGAAGAGAGGAAAATTTCCGAGGTGGAGTAAGACAAATCGATCGCGATCCGGGCTGTGCCCGCGCTCGGGCCCGGCCGCTTACCGCGGTCGATTCCGCGACGGGCAAGCGATCAGGCGATCGTTACCTTGAAAGACGCTCAGCTACAGACTGGTGGGGAGCGGCCCACCTTAAGCGTCACATCTCATCCTTTACTCCAGTCTTTCGTCGTATTCTGGTCCTGGCCGGCATCGCATTGTGGCCCTTTTGGATTGAAGCCCTTGAAGAACAAAACCGTGGTGTCAGCCTATGGCCGCCCGCCGGCGGCAATACGCAGTAAGCTCCCGGTTCGAGGTGAACGCCTCTTGACCGCACCTTGGGCTGCAAAAGTTAAAAATGGATTAACGACAGCCAAAAAAGTATTGTCGGAGTATGCCAAGCGTAGCAGCCGCCCGTTCGGCGGAAACGTAGACCCTCTCGGGCCGGGTTGCAGTGCCACCCGGTCAACGCGCGAGCGCGGAAGCATTGGCGGAGCCGGCGCCGCTTGCGGGCACCGGACCGGATGGCCAGGCGCGCGCGCCGCGTCATCCGCGCGGCCACGCCAAACCCCGGGCATCCCCGGGTGGTTTGTGCCCGATGCAGCGTGGTCGATGACGGCGGATGCCTTATATATGTGCCCGCCGCGGCGGGAATTCCGCATATCGATCGACGCAGCGGCGGCTCGTGCCGGCATTCGATGTCGATTCAACCCATTCCCGGTCGGGGATCGTGGACTGAAGACCGGGGTGTCGGAAGATCCCGGTCCGAAGGCAAGGATCGAGACGCTGCTGTCCGCACCGCGTTATTTCCGGATGGCCGGGCGACGCGCCGGACAGACGCTTCCAGCGGTGAAGCACGCAGCGGCGCCCGGTGGGCGAAGCCCTGGCATGGGCGTGAACAGCGCGTTGCTGACAGGAACGCGAGCCAGTGACTCCGATTCGCGCTGTCCGTTGCGACGAACCGACCCGCGTCCGTGGCCGCGTCGACGACATCGACCAGCGCTGCGAACGCGTATGGCCTCGGGTGCGACCACCGGCGTCCGTCCCGGGGAGATCGCGTCAGCTTTGAACGCCGGGAAGGCGGCCTCATGGGCTGCCGGTGTTCGATTGGCCGCAACCGTTTGGCGGCACCGTTTGCATCGCCGCGGTCAACCGGATCGCGGCCATCGCTGTGTCGATACGTAACAATCTGTCGCTCCGGGACGCGCCGGCGGTTCCGCCTGCGTGCGGCGATGCGGTTCCCGGGCATCGGCGACGCGCCCCGAAAGCCATGTCATTGCAGCAATCTTTACGTTACCGCGCACGCGTCGGCGTTTGATAACCGGTCAGGCGGCGGGGCTGACGGCGGCCCTCGCCGCCCACGGGATCGTGATCTTAGAGGTTGCAACGTCCGCGCGCAGAAGCTAACTGTTGCACCTGCAAGCTGAAGGAGTTTGGCGTGGAAACAGGGTCGTCAGTTGGTTTTCGCGGCCTCGGTTTTCATGGCGTCCGGCCCATGACTGCGCCAATTGTTCGCGGCCGAGGTGTTCGGCCGGCGAAATTTGAAATGAAACATGGTGCCGGCAATCGGCCGATCATTTCAGAACAAGAGTGGCTGGTACATTTTTCCGCTCGTCATTGCGACATTGTAGCATAATTTAGATCAAGATGAGCGATTTTCTTTCTCAAATTGTCAAGCGCCGTGAGACTGGCTACGCCGGTTCATCGAATCTGAACCAGAAGCCCGCCGCTTCGCCTGATCCGTCGCGGCCGGCGAACGCCTGGCCGCTCGACGAATTGCACAAGGCTTTGCAATATCTTATCGCCTCCGGGCTGTTTGACGCGAATTTCTATCTGACCAGCTATCCGGACATCGCAGCCGCATCCGTGGACCCGCTGAATCATTTCTTCCATCACGGCTTCAAGGAAGGACGCTGCCCCAACCCCTATTTCGACCCGTTGTGGTATCTCGCGACCTACCCCGATGTCAGGGAATCGCAGGCGCAACCTTTGCTGCATTATGGCCTGGCGGGAGATAAGGACGGCCGGCGGCCTTCCCCACGATTCGACACCGTTTGGTATCGCGGAAACTACGAAATCGGGCCGGATGATTGCGCGCTTTCACACTATCTCAGCAATCGGCTTACCGGCCGGTTCAGCCCGCTTCCGGATTTTGACGTCGAATTCTATCTGAAAGAGAATCCGGATATCGCCGCGGCCGGCGTCGATCCGTTCGACCATTTCATCAAGCACGGCTACCGGGAACAGCGTAACCCGTCGGCTGAGTTCGACGTCAGATTTTACACCCAGCGCTACCTGGGCGGCGACAAGAACACCAATCCATTCCTGCATTTTCTCGCCCACAAGCACGAGGCGGGCGTCTTCGGCCGCATGCCGGAGGAGGAAGTCACTGTTTGGCGGGAGGTCAAGCGGTTTACCCGGCCGGGGCCGGAGTTCGAGCATTTCCGCCCGCTGCCGCCTTCCGCCGCGCGCCAGTTCAAGCTGCTGACCTACTACCTGCCGCAGTTTCACGCGATCCCCGAAAATGACGCCTGGTGGGGCAAGGGCTTCACGGAATGGACCAATATCCCGCGCGGCGTGCCGCGTTTCAAAGGCCATTACCAGCCGCGCATTCCCCGCGATCTGGGTTTTTACAGCCTCGACAGCGTCGAACCGATGCGCCAGCAGGCGGCGATGGCGCGCGCCGCCGGCGTTCACGGGTTCGTTTTCTATTATTATTGGTTCAACGGCCAGCGGCTGCTCGAAAAGCCGCTCCAGCGGTTCCTGGAAGATACGACCATCGATATCCCGTTCAGCCTGATGTGGGCGAATGAAAACTGGACCCGCCGGTGGGATGGCGCCGAAAGCGAGGTGCTGATCTCGCAGGACTATCGGCCCGACGACGACGAAAAGATGGCCGCCGAATTCGCCAAGCACTTCAAAGACCCGCGCTATATCCGCGTGCAGGGCCGCCCGCTGCTGATGATGTATCGCCCCGGCCTGATCCCCGATGGCGCCAGGACCGTCGCCCGGTGGCGCGAAATCTTCCAGACGCAGCACGGCGAAGATCCGCTCCTGGTGATGGCGCAGAGCTTCAACGACAGCGACCCGGGGACCTATGGCCTGGACGGCGCCATCGAGTTTCCGCCGCACAAGCTGACCCGCGACATGCGCCCGATAAACTCGGAAATCGAGTTTCTCGACAGCGAGTTCACCGGCCGCGTCTACACCTATGACGAAGTCGTCCGCACCTCGGTCGAGGAGGTCCCGCCGCCGTACCCGCTGATCAAGACGGCGGTGCCGAGCTGGGATAACGACGCGAGACGGCAGGGCGGCGGGCTTACCATCACCAGCTCAACCCCTGCCAAGTATGAAAACTGGCTCGGACAACTCGGCAAGATCGCCCGCGAAAATCCTTTCTTCGGCGAGCCTATCGTTTGCGTCAACGCCTGGAACGAGTGGTGCGAAGGCGCCTATCTCGAACCCGACCTGCATTTCGGGTCCGCCTACCTGAACGCGACGGCACGTGCCGTCGCCGGACTGTCGAGCCGAAACGACGCCCCGCGCCTGCTGCTGATCGGGCACGACGCATTCCCGAGCGGTGCGCAGCATTTGCTGCTGTCGCAAGGCCGTGTCCTGCGCCGGAGTTTCGGCGTGGAGATCGAATTCCTCCTGCTGGATGGCGGCAAGATGGAAGAAGCCTACCAGCAGGTCGGCCCGTTGACGATCGCATCGTCCGAAGCGGCACAGATCGCAAAACTGAAAGCGCTGGCCGAGCAGGGCTTCACTCATGCCATCATCAACACCACGGCCGCCAGCCATGTGCTGCCGCTGGTTCGCAACGCCGGCATCGATCCGATCGTCCTGGTGCATGAGCTGCCGCGCATCATCCGGGAGAAGAACCTGACGGCCGGCGCCAGGGCCGCGCTGCAGGCCCGCAACGTCGTGTTCGCCGCGCCGTTCGTGCGCGACGGCTTGCTGAAGATGCTGGACGCCGAGCCCTCCGGCCGGGACCTGATCTTGCCTCAGGGCAGCTATAAGGACATCGCCTACGACGCCGACGCCGGCGCGCGGGTGCGGGCGGAGTTCGGGCTAACCGATCGGGACAAGCTGGTCATCAGCGTCGGTTACGCCGATTTGCGCAAGGGCTTCGACCTTTTCCTGCAGCTCTGGCGCCACCTGCAAAGCCCCGCCGGCAAGCGCCGCGGCCGGGTCTGCCTGGTCTGGATCGGCGGCATCGATCCCGGCCTGAAGGACTGGCTGACCAACGAACTGGCCGATGCCGAGGCAACGGGCACGTTCCATATGGCGGGTTACCGCGACGACATGGACGCGGTGTTCTCCGCCGCGGACGCTTTCGTACTGACCTCACGCGAAGATCCGTTCCCTACGGTGGTGCTGGAAGCGCTCAGCGCGGGACTGCCGGTGGTCGCCTTCGACCGCTCCGGCGGCATTCCGGACATGTTGCGGGAGACCGGGCAGGGCGACGTGGTGCCCTATGGCGACCTGATCGCGATGGCCGCCGCCGTCACCGCGCAACTGCAGGCCGGCATCACCGGCAGGCAGCGTGCCGAGCGGCATGCGCTGATCGCGGACCGGTTCAGCTTCAAGGCGTATGTCCGCAAGCTGCTGGATGTCGCGATGCCCGGCCTGCCGTCCGTCTCCGTCGCGCTGCCGAACTACAACTATGCGCGCCACATGCCGTTGCGGCTGGGCAGCATTTTTGCGCAGTCCCATCCGGTGCATGAGGTCATCGTGCTGGACGATGCCTCCACCGACGACAGCGCCACGGTGATTCCGGCGCTGGCGGTGTCGTTGAACCGGGAAATCCGATTCATTCAGAACGAAACCAATTCCGGCTCGGTGTTCAGGCAGTGGCGCCGGGCGGCGGAACTGGCGAGCGGGGAGTTCGTCTGGCTGGCCGAGGCCGACGACGCATCGGAACCGGATTTCCTGACGCGCGCCCTGGCGCTGCTGAGCGGCGATCCCGCGATCCGGTTTGCCTTCACGGACTCGCGGACGATCGATGCCGATGGAGCGGCGCAATGGGCGAGCTACAAGGGGTATTACGCCACCGTGGTGCCGGGCGGGCTGACGCAGACCGAGGTGTTTGAAGCGAAGGAGTTCGTGGAGGGGTTCCTGTCGGTCAAGAATCTGATCCTGAATGTGAGCTCGGTGGTTTGGCGGCGGGATGCCCTGCTGCGCGCCTTGGCGGCGTGCGAGGCCGACCTGGCCGGATTCCGGATGGCGGGGGACTGGCGGCTGTATCTGGAGGCGCTGGCCGAGCCGGGGGCGAAGGTGGCGTATGAGGCGGAGCCGTTGAATGTGCATCGCCGCCACGCTACCAGCGTGACTCATGCCTTGGACGCCGATCGGCATGTGCAGGAAATCGAGCGCTGCCATGCGTTTGCCCGGCAAGCATTTGCGCTGCCGGAACCGGTTCGCGCGAGGCAGACAGTCTATGTCGCTGAGGTGGCGGAGCAGTTGCGGGCCGGCGCGGCCAAGGTGGGGCACGGCACCACCAAGGCAAAGAATGAGCCGATCGTGTCTATACAAAAGGTAAAGAGGAAAGATGGCCGGAGACAGATCGTTCCAGTAAAAAAGGCTGGACGATGAGATTTTCGGATCGTAAAAAGAATGGAACCTATGTCGGTAACGGCGAAGACCATCGTGACAGTGGGCGATTCTCTGACGCACCGACGATCCACGAAGGAAAGTACATGTATGTGCCGCCTTTTGACCCGCTGCTCGAGGCCATCGGTACCACTCGCGCGGAATTCGAGACATCCACTCATGTCACGATACCGGCCGAGCTTTTTAGACTCCTCCTGCAGGTCACTGTTGCCAACAGCGATTTCAATGAGGAGGCGTACCTGAAAGCCAACCCTGACGTGGCGGATGTTGTCAGGGCAGGTTCGCCGGGGGACGCCCGTATCCATTATGTGGGTTACGGATACTTCGAGGGCCGCAGCGGTGCCACCCCTGATGTCGACGAATCATGGTACTTGCATACTTATTCGGATGTAGCGGAGGGTATAAAAGAGGGTAAAACGACCTCGGCAGCGGCGCATTTCGAGGTGATTGGAGCCGCTGAAGGCCGTAGCCCGAGCGCGCGCTACGTGGCCGCTGCGGAGCAGTGGAAACAGGCGCTGAAGCCGCCCCGCGAGACTTGACGGGTGGAGCGTGAAACTTTACCGGGAACGTGCCACAACGGAATGGACAAACGCGCGGATTATGGCATGGTTCATGCGGCTCACAGACAACGGCGTGGTGCCTCGAGCGAGCGCTCACTATGGTAACGGAGGAAAACATTGCGTCAGCTTTGGGTGACCGACGACGAGTGCACGCTTGACGGTGTCAGATTTGTGGTTGGAAAAGCCGATTTCGACAACCTGAAAACCACTGCGGATCGCGTGTGGGTGCTGAAGGGAAAGCCGTTTTTTGATCGCTACGCAGCAGTGTTCGGTGACCTGAATCCCGAAACCGTGCTGGAGGTAGGAGTTTTCGAGGGCGGCAGCGCGCTTTTGCTCGCCGATAGGTGGCCGGAGTCAAAAATCGTGGGCATCGACATCCGGGAGCCGAACCCGGAGGTGGATCTTCATATTAAGCGGCTGGGCTTCGACGGCCGGATATCTCTGAACTACAGGACGTCCCAGGCGGACCGTGCTGCCGTGACTGCCATCATTGAGCGCGACTTTCCGGACGGCATAGACATTGTCATTGACGACGCCTCGCATTCATACGAAATGACGAAGCAAACGTTTGACATCGTTTTTCCGTTCGTCAGGGCCGGTGGACTTTATATCGTCGAAGACTGGGCCTGGGCGCACTGGCGAGATTGGCAAATGACCGACAACTGGAAGGACGATCCCGCGCTCAGCAACCTTCTGTTTGAAGTTATAATGGCCTGTGCCAGTTCGAGTTGGATTATCTCCGAGGTTTACGCGAATGCGAGCTTCTTCGGGGTCAGAAAGGACGCGGCGTGCCCGAAGATGGGCGGCGATTTCAAACTCAGCGACAGCTATCTTTTACGCGGCCGGACGCTCAACAAAATATAACCGCGTTGCGGGTGACATGGGATCGGAACGATGCGAATGGGCCGGCAACTATGATGATCGACCAAAACGGGGTTCATTTAGGGAAGGACGGTTGGCTGTTTTTGGCGGCGGGCTCTAACGAGGCCCTACGGCTACTGACCGATCCGAGCCTGTTCGTTGTTGAGGACGCAGAAAACTGGGCCGCCAAGCTCTCCGAGCGGCGGAGAATTATTAATGGCCTTGGCGCGCAGTATCTCCACATGTGGGTGCCGGACAAAATAAAGGTCTATTCCGAGCAGCTGAATTTCGATCCTGATATCCTACGGGTAGACCCGCCACACATGGTCCGGCAATGTCATGCCGCCGCCGATCTGGGCGATACTATCGTGGACCCGCTGCCTGAGCTCTTGAAGTACAAGAGCGAGCGGCTTCTTTTCTGGAAAACTGATACTCACTGGACCTATTGGGGCGCCTGCGCAGCTTATTTGGCGCTGTGCTCCGCCTGCGGAACGAATCCCGTCGATTGTTGGGGGCGCCCCGTTCACAATTTGAACTTGACCTTGGACCTTGGCTCGAAGCTGGTCCCACCGGTTCAGGAGCAGTGGGGCGGCGCGCAGGTGCTGCGCGACTCAAAAATTGTCTTTAAGAACGAGGTCGTACGCTTTCTCGAGATACTTAATCCGGCGCTCTCGGAACCCATGCTTCGGGGCACCTGCGTACGGTTCAGAAATTCGAGTGCGGATTGCGATAAGCGGCGAGTCATTGTGTTCGGAGACTCGTTCTGCGAGTACCGACCGCATCTGCTCACGGGTCTTCTGGCGGAGACTTTTCAAGAGGTTATTTTTGCCTGGTCGCCATCCATCGACTATTCTCTGGTCGAAAAATTCCGCGCGGATCTTGTAATCACAGAGATGGCGGAACGATTCATCAAAAATTCTTTCGACAGGAACTTCCCGGCCGATGGTTTCGACTTTTATAATTTTGCATTGGACCGACTGACCGGTTTTATCAACGACAAATGCGGCAATGTCCCGAACCTGCTTTCGAGAGACAAGACGCGCACGGACGGATTGGCTGCACTTATCGGGTTGCCATAGCGGCGGCTTTGCTCGCGTGCATACGGTGTTTTTTTCTGCCGGGTCCGCCGGCAAACGCCACTGGCCTTTCTGTCCGGTCGGCCGCCAATGGCTACTCGTTGACAATGCGGAGACAACATGGTATAGAAATGCAATTGTCAAGGACTGAGTATCGGTTTTTAAAAAGGTGGAGTGCTGGCATTGTCCTGGGGATTTTCTTGGTTGCGAGACTACGACTCCGATAGACGGAGATTCGCGGCAGAGATAGCCGCTCTACGGTCCGATTTCAAGATACTCCTAAAAACCCAGAATGAAGCAGCGCTGTTGCGGAAATGGATCGAGCACCACATTAAAATTGTGGGACGCAGTGGGATACTGATCTTCGATCATGGATCAACCGACGCGGACGTGGAACGCGTTTATCAGGATTACGCTGATACTATAATGGTGTTTCGGTACCGGGGCTTTCATAACATCATTCACCACCGGGGGTGTCATCCGGAGCTCTATGCAGCACTGGAATCATCCTGCCGATATTACCAATTCCTCGATACCGATGAGTTTCTCGTCCGTACCGATGGAAAAAACTTTGTCAGTGACAGCAGCATAGTCGACTCGATTTGCAGAAACGAGGATGTCAAGCTTTCTCCCGGGGTTTGGCTGCACAACATCATGGGTTACACTGATCGGTTTGAACTTAGTGTCAACTTGCATACACTGATCGCAGGCCTGAAGTGGGGAAAACCGATTTTGGCCAGCAGCCTGGCATCATCGGAAATCCAAATGCATAACATGCAGGTTTTCGAAAAGCACCGAGAGACCAGCCTATTGACGAATTTTATGCTGCTGCACAAAAACATGGTGTCCCCTTCGCAGCGGATAAACGCAAACCTGCGAAAGTTGGTTGCTTATAAAGTGATACCCAGCGTTGCTGACTTGCAAGCGGTACTGGATATGTCTCCGGACGATCACGAGGTCGAAACTTGCCGTCGGTTTATCAAGGAGGTTCACGATTTGTCGAAACTTCCGGCGGACATGATGGGCAACACGGGCCGAAGCGTCAGATTCCAGGAGGACGGTCAGATGATCTTCGAAAACCCGGAGAACAAACAGATCTTCGAAACTTTTGTTGAGAACCCTGATCCGGCTTGGGTTGGTTGGCAATAGGTGTAAATTGTCCCAGCGACATTGGATTTCCCCAGCGCAGTGGAACAGGTTGTTTCGGTGGTTTTCCCGGTGGGTGCATCCGGCCTGGGTCGTACTCCTGTGCGCTTCGGCCAACCCGTCAATGGCCGATCCCGAGGTCTATCCCGAAGTCGCTGTGACGGGATCGCCGGTCGTCGTCTTTGCCTACAAGACGGACAGATGCGACGAACTCGACATTCCGGACGCGGCACTTCGGGCATATCGTCGCGCGGATGGCATGATCGTCGGCTTTTCCACACATTTTCCCAACAGGCGGTTAGTCGGGAGTTCCATCTCGGATCTGAAACGCGATTGCCGGGTTGTTTATCAAGGCCGTCACGATCCTGACCCGGCGGCGTTCGACGACCGGACCTGGATTGCCGCAACCTGGACGGAAGACGGTACGACGGTGTCTGCGCTGGGTCATAACGAATACCAGGCTGACAAGTTCCCTGGCCGGTGCCGGTTCAAAGATTATCGGAGCTGCTGGTACAACTCGATAGTTCCGCTCAGCTCCACGGACGCAGGTTACTCGTTCTCGCGAATGGATCGGCAGCATCTCGACCTGATTGCGGCCGCCCCTTTTCCCAGTGACGTCGGGCAGGGGGAACCTCGTGGCTACATGAATCCCACGAACATCATTTTTGACGGTCGTTACTACTATGCGCTGGTGTATCAGACCGGGATTCCGGGGGTGCCTCCCGGCGAATGCCTGATGAGGACCTCCAAGCCCGAGGAGTCAGCGAACTGGACGATCTACGACGGAACCGACTTCGTGCCGTTCGGAAAAAGCCCGTATGAGCATGGAACCCAACATCCTCCATGCCAAACGATTCACGGACTAAACGGAGAGATCGGATCTATCGGCCGGCTTGCCAACTCCGACCTTTTCGTGGCCTTTACGATCGCCAGTCATGCGAGCATCCCGGAGGGCGGCGCAGTCGACGTGGCGTTCTCTAAAGATCTACTTAGCTGGTCCGGACGCAAGCCGATCCTGAACGTCAGGCCCGGGTGGGTGAAAGGGCCTGCGAAGGGGTGGAGATACCATTATGTATCGGTTGTCGACGACCGGGATCCCGGCCGGAACTTCGATCAGATTGGAACCGCAGCATCCTTGTTTATCGTCCGGTTGAGTTGCGTCGATGGTGAGACGATGGTGCGGGATCTTATCCGGATGCCGATTTCTCTCCGGCCGGCGAGCCGATGATGAACAATGGCATCATCAGTGCGGTTTTTCGGTGCCGCATGCGGTCAAACGGAAAACTCGCTTCTGCGAGTTCCGAAACGGCATGAAGATGCAGCTACTGGATATGTCATCGAGAATGACGGAGAAGATGGGGGTTTCATGACACCGCGCATGAGTTTTGACGAGTGTAGCCTTTTTAAATCCGTTTTGAGATGTGCAAAGTCATACCTTGAATTCGGCACAGGCGGCAGTACGGTTTTGGCGGCCTCGATAGTCGGAAACGCAATAACATCTGTTGACTCTTCGGAGGAATGGATTGACAAAGTCCGGAACGCGTGCGAGAGCGATCCGGAGAAAATTCAGCCGAGGTTTGTTTACGTTGATGTCGGTTCGACGGGAGAGTGGGGCCACCCTTCGGACGCCGCGAGCCGGCCGCGTTGGCCCGATTATCACCGTAGTGTCTGGAAGCGCAGCGAAAGTTCCGATGCAGATGTCTACATGGTCGATGGCAGATTTAGAGTGGCCTGCTTTATGCAGATACTCCTACATGGTCGCGCCGGCGCGTTGATCATGTTTCATGACTACAATATACGTCCCGAGTATCATATCGTGGAAGAGGTGGCCGAAGCGATCGCCGTTGCGGATAGTCTGTCTGTATTCCGTCGCCGGAACGACAGAAACGACACCCATGTTCGCGAGATTTTGGCGTCATACGAGTACAACCCGATATGAGTTTCCGTAGCTCCATTCTATTTCTCGCTACGAAACAAGATCAGATTGGCGCGGGTGGACGTGCGAGCGGTCCGTTCGCATGACGCCCGTTCCCACCGGGGACCTTGGCGGGTTGGGCGGCAGCCGCGGGTCTTCCTGGCTCGGAGTCGCCACCGAGGACCGCTAGCTGCTTTATGTTAATGGGTAGGTAACAAATGGACCGTTGGTATCCCGATAAAATATTCGCCAGTAGCGTAGACGACTATCTGCCGAGGCTCCCTGAAGCCTCGTTTACTACGCCACTGATCGCCGGCCTTGGCAGACTTTTTTCCGGGGTCGATCGCGATCTCCTGAAGTTTGCCGAGTTCGGCGTTTGGAAAGGCGGAACCTCAGGTCAGTTGGCGAAATTCCTGAATAACAAGGGGGAACTGCATCTCTTCGACTATCACGATACGGTCGCAGAGCTGGTAGATAAACTGGCGCGTGCCGGCTTTTCGAACGTCACCGCATGGCCCAGTTCATACCGCTATCTGGATTCATATAACTGGAGTCTGCGTGTCATTCTTGAAAGCCACAGAGACTTGCGATTCGACTATATATACCTGGACGGCGCTCATACGTGGGCTATTGATGCGCTTACATTTCTGCTATGCGACCTCCTGCTTAATGTGGGTGGCTACATTAACTTCGACGACTACCATTGGCGACTTCGCGGATCCTCCCTTGACCCGGCAAGAGTGCCTTTGACAGCGCAGCTTTACCCGGAAACCCAAATCGACGACTTTCAGGTGAAGGCGATCGTCGAGTTGCTTGTGCGCAGGAGTGGAAATTATCGGGAAATCGCCAAAGACCGCCTATTTCAGAAGATTGCAAAATAGGTCACGCCGGCTGGCGTTCGATTTGGGGTCGGGATACGGTTGAAAGATGCCATATCCAAGCGTGTCGATATGGGCGGGTCAGCCTTAACTGGCCCGCCTGTCTGCATCGCCACTTGATGGCATGGTGAGCGTTTTCACCTCGCCCAGGCTCGAACCCGGCCGCCGGGCGGTGCCATTCGCCTTTGCAGGAACTGAATTCCAGCGGCGCCCGGCGGCAACCCGCTTGGTGCGGCGACCGTCGTCCGCCGGTTCATGACACAGACAACCGATGGGCCTCGTGAAGCCGATATCGACTCGACCAAATCTCGATACCTGCTTTACGAGATTCCGGGTCCGCGGCGCTCCCTTCAAAGCCCGAGGAAGGAGCCGAACGCGCGCACCGCTCTCGTGGCCAAACCGCCGCCGCTTTCTTTATCGGAGGTTCCGCGTTTGGCGGTGGCCGGAAGCGCCACTGGCGTCCGTGTTGCCGGTCCAGCTATTTGATGAGCTGTCTCGCCTCGGGACGGTGTCTGTTCGCGAGGTGATTCTCCATCATTCCCTGACGCGAGGTGGCCGGGTTTGCCGCTCGTGTCCGTGACCTCGAAGCTAGCCGCGACGGGCGACCGTTCTGCCACGGACTTCCGATCGCGTTCGCCTCCTGCGAGACTGCCATGGGTCGTTTCGTTCGTTCCGGCATCTGCTTCATACGGAATGCCGAATTCCTGCCGGGTGACGCTGGGTCCAACGGAAGCCAGCCCTTCGATGGGTTCCAGTACTACCGAATTCACTACCCAGTTATTGATTGGCGACGAGAACGTCAGGTCAACGAAGTCGTCCTGCACCTCGATAATCGCCTTCAGCATGGCATATTCGGCGGCCGCGGCTGTCAGCGGCGGAAAAGCTTCGCTGCCCTTGCCAAGCGTAAGCTCGAGAATGTGGCCGGGGAAGTCCTTGTCGCCCATGATCAAACGTAAAGCGTATCTACCCGGTGCAACCGATATCCTGAGCGTCGCCGGGCTTTTACCGTAAACGAACCTTCCGAGAACCGGATCGTCTGCTTTGCGGTCACGCACCTCAAGACCAGAGGCGGAAACCCAGCCGGGGCCGCTGCCGGGGGTGAAGCGTGTTGTCGCGTCCACTCCTACGTACCCCGCGGCGGGGGCGCCGTCGCCGAAGTCAAGTCTCCAGGTTGTCATCGCCGGTTTCCCTTCATGGATTGCCTCTGGAATGTCCGGGAAATTGGCTTCCCGGGACGCCGTATCCAAACCCAGCTCATTGTTCAGGAGGCATGCTGCCCCGGAAAGCTCGGATGGGTGTGCGGTTCAAGCGATTCAAACGTTACACTTAACGTAGCGGTCGTGGCAAGGCACATTCGGTAGTTGCGCTTGGGCTTTTCTGTTCGCTAAACCTCGTCTTGACCCGGAGAAAGGCAGCCGGGATCCTGTCCCGAGCCACTATCCCAACTGGCTGGCGAAGGCACGCGTGAGCGCCTGATGCTCTTGCGGAGTCGCAGCGCGGCGCGTCCAATCGCACGAGTTGCAGTATGGGTGGGTGTAGCGCCTGTAGAGTATCTGGTCATAGGAAAGATCGAGATATGGGCCGATCTTCAAGGTCTCGAAGTTCCCGAACGCACAGCAGAGAAAAACATCGCCGTTGGCATCCAGGACCGTGTGGTTGAAAATCATCGGGCAGACGTGACCGGTTGGTTCTTGTTCTCGTCCCGACCGGAACGAGGCAAGCGTTGCGCCGACTCGTTCCTTTTGATCAACCAACGACCATTTCAGGGGATGTCCGGATCCGGGCTGGATCTCAAAATTGAAGTTCAATCTATCAGCTAATGCTCTCAGCTTTTCTTCTTCGGCGACGTTATAGTCAAATCGAATGAATTTGACCGTAACCATCGTTCGAACGCGGCCGTTCCGTTTCAGTTCAGCGATCCGCTCGAGATTCGCGATGACCCACTCGGCCCGGCCTCCGACATGGTTGATCTGGTAGATCTCCTGGTCATAGCCGGACATTGAAACGAGCAGTCCCTCCACACCCGCGAGCACCGGTTCGAGCGCGTCGATCCGTGGCAGCGACAGCGTGCTCGACAGGCTCGTCGACACCTTCGCCTCGTTCAACACGTGGACATAATCGGCAAGATTTTTGCAAAGGAATGGTTCGATCCAGTTGAACATGCTTATGGCTTCAACGCCGTCAGCAACTGCCTTCCGTACGATCCGCTGAAATTTTTCGATCGGCATCTGCGTGCGGGTATTCGGCATGGCCCTGGCGCCACGTACGCAGGTGGGACACCGCAGGTGGCAACGGTCGAGAATATCGACATAAACTATCAATTTGCGACCTCGCGGAAAGGAAATGACGACGCGGTTGACACTACACGATACCGTGACGGCCTGTAAACCATATCGTGGGCCGCCGATAGCTTTGCCGCCGACCGCTCGCGCAATGCAATTATGGCTACAGCCGGGATAGGAAAGCCGGAGCGTTTGGGATAAGCCGTGTGGAACGGAAAGTGGCTGCATTAGAGCCGGTATAGAAACTTCGAGGGCCGCGCTTGCCGTACTGGACAACGGGATGCTGCCGCGCTAGAATTATTCCGGATTTGCCGACATCGGCTGTCTGCCGACTTTTTGTCAGCCCCGTCTTCAATCTCCGGATGCGCTACGATATCGACGAGGAATCCTTCCGCTTGGAACCGACTGAAGACGTGGCCGTGGAAACCTTCGCCTCCCCCTTCGTAGACGACGACCTGTTCGCCGCACACCTGGGCTGCGGAAAACAGCACCACGACGCCCTCCGCCTCTACGGGAGCCTGCCGCTTAACGCCCGCCCGGACGTCTCGTGGTTCTTCGACCGTGCCTACCACCTGGCGAAATACCAGGACATCGAGGCGGCTGGCGTGGATCCGTTGATTCATTTCATGCGTTGGGGCGTATCGGAACTCCGCTCGCCCCACCCGCTGATCGACCTCCTCCACATCCGCAAGACCGATCCCGATCTGCTGCCGGAAAATCCGGACATCGAGGCTCTCAATACCCTGCTGTGCCGCGACCTGATCGATCCAAGCCCGCTGTTTTCGCTCGACTATTACCGCTCCCAGCTCGATGACACGGCCGACATCCGCTTTGGCCTGCTGCGCCACTTTGTGCAATTCGGCCTGATCGCCGGCCTGCGGCCCCACCCGTCGCTCGACCCGATCGCCGCCTACCGCCTCGACGCCAATCGAACCTTCGACATCCGTTCAGCGCTTCGCCACTTCGCTCTGTCCGACCGCGCGCCGAACGGTGGCCAGCCCCTGGCCAGCGCCGAGCAGGCGCTGGAAACCGAGGCCAAGACCCTGTTCCGCTCCAGGGCCACCGACATGCTGCCGGCTTATGGCAGGCACCCGCTGCGCTTCGGTCTCGAACGGCCGCCCGAGCTCAGCGTGCTGATGGTCGTGCACGACAACTTCGCCCTTACGCTGCAGGCGCTGGCGTCGTTGCGCCAGGCCCACGGCGGCGCCATCGAACTCGTACTGGTGGACTCCGGCTCCTCCGACGAAACCCGCCACATCGCCCGCTATGTTACCGGAGCGCGCCTGCTGCGCTTCGACGACAACGTCGGCTATCTCCGCGGCTGCAACGCCGGCCTCACACTGGTCTCGTCCGAAGCGGTGCTCTACCTCAACAACGACGTCGAGCTGACCGCCGGCACGCTTGACGCCGCCCTCGCCCGCCTGCGCTCCGATCCCCTGATCGGCGCGGTGGGCGGCAAGGTGATACGCACCCATGGCGCGCTACAGGAAGCCGGCTGTATCATCTGGCGCGACGGTTACACCATCGGCTACCTGCGCGATCAGTCGCCGCTGTGCCCGGAGGCAAATTTCGTCCGCGACGTCGATTTCTGCTCGGCCGTATTCCTGCTCGCCCGCACCGAGGCGGTGCGTGCGTGCAACGGCTTCGACGAGGCGTTCGCGCCGGCCTACTACGAAGACACCGACTTATGCCTCCGGCTTGGAAACGCCGGCTATCGTATCGTCTACGATCCGTCGGTCGTGGTGCGCCATCTGGAGTACGGATCGACCGTCCAGTCCTCGGAAGTGCATGCGCAGATCGAGCACGCACGGGACATCTTCTTCCGCAAGCATCTGAACACGCTGCGCTTTCGTTACGCGGCGGACAGCCGCGCGCAGCTCTTCGCCCGGTCGGTTGACAAGCCGCGCGGGCGCATCCTGTTCATCGAGGATCAGGTGCCGCTGCGCCGGCTCGGTTCAGGCTTTGTCCGTTCCAACGACATCGTCCGGACGATGGCGGAGATGGGCTATCGGGTCACCGTCTTCCCGGTCATTCGCAAGATGTTCGACCCGGCGTCGGTCTACGCCGACTTGCCGGACACGGTGGAGGTCATGCACGACCGCAGCCTGGCGGGACTCGGGTCGTTTCTCACCAGCCGCCGCGGCACCTTCGACACGATCTGGATCGCCCGAACCCACAATCTCGATCGCGTCAAGCCGATCCTGGAGCGTGGCGGCGTGGATGTGCTCGGCGGCGTGCGGGTGGTGCTCGACACCGAGGCGATCGCTGCACGGCGCGATGCCCTCCGCCGCGCCATCGAGGGGTCCGCCGAAGCGTTCGATCAGCCGAACGCAATCCGGCAAGAACTGGCAAACGCCTATTTCTGCCAGAGCATCGTGGCGGTGAACGAACCGGAGGCGCAATGCCTGCGCGACACCGGTCTGTCCGACGTCCACGTGCTCGGTCATCTCAGGGACCTGGCGCTGACGCCGCGTCCGTGGAAGGACCGGTCCGGTCTGCTGTTCGTCGGTGCCTTTGCGGCCCCCGATTCGCCCAACTACGACGGGCTGTGCTGGTTCGTCGATGAAGTGCTGCCGCTGATCGAGCGGGAACTCGGCCATGAAACCCGCCTCACCATCGCCGGGTCCATGGGGCCGGGCGTCGATCTCGAGCGGTTCAGCGGCCATTCCCGCATCACGCTCCGCGGCGAGGTGGCCGACACGGTTCCGCTATATGACTCTCACCGCGTGTTCGTTGCGCCAACGCGATTCGCCGCCGGGGTGCCGTACAAGGTGCATGAAGCCGCGTCCTTCGGTCTGCCGGTCGTTGCAACGCTTCTGTTACGAGACCAGATCGGCTGGGAGAATGAGACGGACCTGCTGGCCGCCGGTTCGTCCGACCCGGAGACCTTCGCCCGTTTCGTACTGGCTTTGTACCGGTCGGAAGAGCTTTGGACCAACGTTCGCCGCAGCGCCGCCAAGCGTGTGGCAAACGAGTGCGGGCGCGATGTTTATAGAACCGCAATAGCCCGCATTCTGGACACTGCACCGAATCCCGAGCCCGGACGAACCAGGCTGGCCGCCGGTTCGGCCCGCTTACCCGCTCGACCGGATACCTTCGCCAAACCGGCGCCGTCCGGCCGCCCCGGCGGCAGGAAGCCGAATACCCCCGGTCAAAGGCCGTAGCATTCCCACGCCGAGCGTTCGCGCGTTTGCCCAAAGACAGTAAGGGCTGACCAGAACCTGGCTGGCCGTCCAGATCGTCACCGCATGCAAAGGTTCGCGTGGCTGCAGGATCTGTGCGCCTGCGCAGCACAGCGCCAGTGCGGCAAGGTTGGCGTATAGCGCGAACCGCACCCGCCCGGCCGCGATCAGCGCCACGCCGCCGGGGAACATCAGCGTCGAGAACGCCATCAATGCGACCAGCGGCAGCGCGGCCCGGCCCGCTGCCGCCCAGCCAGGTCCCATCAGCATGCCAAGGCCGTGCGACAGGAACACCGCCAGCGCCAGGCAGGCGGGAAGCACCGCGGCGGCCGAAAACCGCAACAACCGATCGACCTGAACAAGCATTGCTTGCCTATCCGACTGGTGCTCCGACAAGACCGGCAGCATCAGCCGCCAGAGCGCGGTGAAGGTCAGCTCCTTCACCGTATCGACCAGGCGGAACGCCAGGTGCACTTGACCCAGCACTGCCGCGCCCGCGCAGCCGCCTATCACTATGGCGAACACCCGGTAGCGCGCGATCGCCACCAGGGTCGAGGCGGTCAGCGGGCCCCCGACCCGCAGCAGCGACCGCACCGCCGCCGGATCGATGCAGAGTGCCGGCCTCCAGCCCCGGCCAATCAGCAGGGTCAGGGCGCCGCAGAAGGTGGTAACCGCCTGCTGCGACACCATTGCCCAGGCGCCCGATCCCGCCACCGCGGCGGCGACCCCGACCGCGGTTCCCAGGCCCTGGCCAAGCATCGTGCGCAGGGCGAGGCGGCGATAGGCGCGCTCGCGGGTCAGCAATCCCTGAGCGATTCCGGCGGCAGCGGCGAGCGGAAGCGGGACCGCCAGAACCAGCGACATCGAAATCAGGCGCGGATCGTTCAGCGCGCGCGCGAGCCCCCGTCCGGCGGCCGCCTGGATCACGAACGCCACGCAGCCCATGGCGACCGAGGCCCAGAGGGCGCTCGACAGGATGCGGTCGTCGATCTCCGAACGCTGCACCAGCGCATCGGCGAACAGGCCGTTCACCGCGACCCACAAAAGGACATGAACCGCCAATGCCGCGGCGCCGATACCGAGTTCGGCCGGGCCGATCAGCCGCGCCACCACGAACGACGATACGACGGAAAGCATGGCGGATGCGACCGCTTCCAGCGCCGGCCATGCGGCGAGCCTGTTCATGCGGCCGATCGGCGGAGCGATCCCAGGGAGACGGCGGCGACGAATGGCGGCAGCCACATGATGCGGCTCTGATAACGGTCGTGCGGTGTGGACAATGCCCCGGTGATCGCCGCACTGACGGGCAGCGCGATCAGCACCGCGGCCAGAAACCCCGGGCACGGCGCGCGACGCCGCATGGCCATCGGCAGCAGCAGCCCGCAGCCCGCGACACCGCCGAGCGCCGTCACCCGGTGGAGGATCGCCAGCGCCGGCGGCACTTTCAACAGCCCCCGTTGCTGCAAAGCGGACGCGTAGGCGGCCTGCTCGGCCGGCGGGAAATCACGTTCGATCCACGGCGTGACCTCCTCCGGCCAGGCTTCCAGGCCGTCGCCGCTGGCGAAGCGGCGCAGTTGCTCCGTCGCGTTCGCCAGTGCGGCACGGACGATGCCGGGCGCGTCATAGGCGACAGCCTTTGCGATGATCGCATCGGCGTCGCGCGAGACCGCTTTGGCTCCGCCGGCAAGGTTCAGCGGGCTGTCGGGCGACCACATGAAGTCGTCCGATTGCGGCGGGAACCGGTTGAGGAACGGACACAAGCGCCAGCCGGAGGCGGGGCAGCCGCGTTGCAGCGCCGCCATGCCGGGTCCGTCATAGATGACCCGCGCGAGCAGAAAAACGTTGCCGAACGGTGAGATCGAGAAGCGTCCATGCGCGCCGAGGTTGACGGCGCAGAGCGCCAGTATCGCGAGGGCAGGGGGGAGGACCAGGAGGTGCCATCGCCGCGCCGCGATCACCGCCGCCTGCGTCGCGGCCTTTCTCCCCGTGCCATGGCCGGTCGTATCCCGGCCATCCTCGCAGCACCGTTGAAGCGCGGGCGGCTGCGCCAAGCCTGGCCGTGGCACGCCGGAAAAGCGCCGCTCCACCGCCAGCACACCCAGCAAAGCGGCGGACAACGGCAGGCTCGATTGCTGGGTGGCGATCATGAACGCCGCCAGCAGGACCAGAACCGTCTGCTCGCGGCCCGATACATGCTCCGGCGCCAGCGCCAGGATGCACAGCACCAAAATCAACAGCGGCGTGAACACGTCCGGCATCAATTCGCAGACGATCCACGGCAGCCAGGTGCAAACCGCCAGCACCGCCACCCCCGCCACGAACGCCGTGGCCGGCAGCCCCGGCAGCAGCGCCCGGCAAACCAGCCGCAGCACCCACGCCGTCACCAGCGCCTGGACCGCTACAACCGGCCAAAGCGTCACCGTCCCATGCAGTGGCAGCATGAACAGGCTGTAGAACACCGGCCGGTCCCAGCCGGCGTACAGGTGAAGGGCCTGCGACAGATAGGTGCCGGTATCGGCAAACACGATCGGATAGCCGTTCCACAGCGCCGGCCACAGCAGCAACGCCGCGGCGGCCAACACGGACGGAACGGCGGCCCGGTCAGTCGCCATAGCCATCCGGATGAGATTTCCGCCAGGCGAACGCGGTGCTCACGATGTCATCCAGCGCATCATGCACCGGCTTCCATCCCGCCTGCTGCGCCCGCACCGACGAAGCGACCAGCACCGCCGCATCCCCCGCCCGGCGCGGCGCGATACGGTATGGCACGGTCAGCCCGCTGACACGCTCCACCGACGCGATCACCTGGCGGACCGAATGCCCGGCGCCGTTGCCGAGGTTCCACACCACGGACCCCTGCTCCAGATGCCGCACCGCCAGCAGATGCGCCGACGCCAGGTCGGAGACGTGTACATAATCCCGGATGCAGGTGCCGTCCGGCGTCGGGTAATCGTCCCCGTACACGTCCAACGCCGCCCGGCGGCCCAGCGCCGCATCGATCACCAGCGGGATCAGATGCGACTCCGGCCGGTGGTCCTCACCCAGCCGTCCCGCCGGATCCGCCCCCGCCGCATTGAAATAGCGCAGGCAGGCGGAGCGCAGGCCATGCACCTGCCCGGCCCAGCGCAACGCCCGTTCGATCATCCATTTGCTGTCGCCGTAGGCCGATTGCGGGTCGATCCGCGCCTCCTCCGGTATCGGCGCGTCGCCGGCCTCGTTGAACAGCGCCGCGGTTGACGACAGGACGAAGCGCGACACGCCGTGCCGCACGCAGGAATCGATCAGCCGCATGCCGTTGGCGGCATTGTCGAGCAGGTAGCGCATCGGCATGCGCATGCTTTCGCCGACCTGCGACAGGGCGGCGAAATGGAACACCGCGTCCCATTGCCCATCCCCCACCACTGCATCAATTTGCTCCGCATCCGCCAGATCGGCTGTCACCAGCCTGGCCTCCCGCGGCACGGCGGCGGCATGTCCGGTGCGGAAATTATCCAGCACGGTTACCGAAGCGCCCTGGTCCAGCAAAGCCGCCACCAGATGGCTGCCCACGTAGCCCGCCCCGCCGGTGACCAGAAAACGCTCCGTCATGCTTACTACCCTCGGTAATATGTCTCGTAGCGGCGATGGTATATCGCCGCATCGGCACAGCCTGAGCGTAGATGCGCATGAGGATCGACTCTTGTCATTATCGTTCCGATAACCTTGGCGTGGGCATCGCGCAGCAGCTCCAGCACCCGCAGCAATGTGGCGCCGCGGGTGGATCGCCAGCGCACGCACAGTATCGTGGCATCGGCGAGCGAAGCGGCAATCCGGGCCTCCGTCACCGCCTCCACCGGCGGGGCATCCAGCAGCACCAGGTCGTAGCGGTCGCGCACCTCCGCCAGGAACCGGCGCATCTCGTCCGACAGGAAATAGCCGGGGATGTCGCCACCCGGCTTGCCCGCCGGAATGATGTGCATCCCGGTGACAGGATCGTTCTGCACCGCGGTGTGCCAGTCGATATGCCCCCGCAGGATGTCCATCAGGCCCGGTGCCGGCCCGCGTCCGAGGCGGCGCTGGAACGACGGCTGCCGCACATCGCATTCCACCGCCAGCACCCTTTCCCCGCTCACCTGAGCCGATCGGCCGAGGGACAGGGTCATGACGGATTTGCCCTCGGCCGGCCGCGCCGCCGTCACCGCCACCACGCGCGGCCGATCGGCTGACAGGGAGAGGCTGGCGCGGAGGGCGCGGACCTGTTCGGCGAACACAGTCAGTGGCCGGCGCGCGGCATATTCGTCCATGCCGAGATGCCCGAGCGCCCGCCGGCCGACTTCCGGAATCAGGGCAAAACAGGGCAATCCGGTCAGACGGCGGATATCGCCGCCGCTGCGCACGGTTTCATCGTTTAAATGCAGCAGGTAGACCAGCAGCAGCCCGAGGAAAATCCCGGCGGCGCAGGCAGCGGCCATGGTCTGCAGCGTTTTCGGCGCGCTCGGGCGGTCCGGCGGGATCGCCTGGGAAATCTCATGCGCTTCCGGGAACTCGATCGAGGCCTGGTGCGCGGTCTGCTGGATACGCTCCAGGACCGCCTGCAATTGCACGCGGGCGGCGTCGAGGTCGCGGGCCATGGCATTCAGCGGGATTTGCTCCCGGGCCGAGCGTTCAGCGGCCTCCTCCGCCGTACGCAGGTTGGATTCCAGGCTGCGCACCCGCTCCGCCGCGGCGTGCTGATCGGCTTCGATCGCCGCGACGACGCGGGCGGTTTCGCCGGCCAGGGCGCGCTGTCCCTCGTTGAACTGGCGGCTGAGGCCGAGTGCTTCGGGGTGGGCGCTGCCCAGGCGTCCCTGTTCGGCCTGGATCTGCGCCGCCAAACGGTCCTGTTGCGCCCGCAACTGCACCACCGACGGCGCGACCGCCGCCTGGGCGGCGGCGCCCTTCTGGCCGCGGGCGGCATCCAGCTTGCCGTCCGCCCCCGCCTGCTGGGCGCGGGCGGCGGCCAGTTCCTCCGACAGGCGGGTGATCTGCTCGGTGTCGGTGCCGGCGTGGATACCCTGGCTGAGACCGTGTTCGGCGCGAAAGGCCGCAATCTTTTCTTCATACTGCTGAACGGCGGCGCGCAGGCCGGCGGCCTGGGCTTCGAACTGGGCGGTGCCGTCGCCGATCTTTTTGTGCTTATCAGCGTAGAGGCCCTTGATATAGGCATCCATGGCGTTGTTCGCGCCGTTTGCGGCGACGATCGGATCGCCGGCGGTGAACGTGACTTCCAGAACGTGCGACAGCCGGATGGGCGCTGCGTGCAAAGCGGCATGGACAGCTACCAGGGTCAGTTCGCGGGCGCGGTCCCGGACCGGTCCGACGAGCTGATCGTCCAAACCGGGGTCAGGCTCCATGCCCAACAGGAGCTGTATGTCCGATAGCGCGCGCATCGCGATCCCGGGCGGGCGAAGCGAGGCGTTGAAGTCCGGGTCGGCGAACAGATTGCCGCGGTTGGCGATATCCTTCGCGATACGAAGGCTTTGCAGCACCTCCGCCTGGCTCGCCATTGTCGCTTCGGTGATCGGATCCTGGCGCAGCGGCCCCTGGTAGTCGCTGGCCTGGTAGATCAGCGAGCCGGTAGCCGTGTATTGCGGCGGTATCTGCTGCAAGACCAGAAAGGCGCTCAACGGGACGGCAACGACCGTCGAGACCAGCGTGAAGCGGCGCTGTCTTACCGCCGACAGAAAACCCGGGAGGCTTTCCCCCCAACCCGGCGGGTCCCGGAGGGCCGGCAAGGCGCCCGGTCCCGGGAACGGCATCTCGCCCGTAAGGTCCGTGGGGCTGTCAGGCATCCGCGAAGTCGGCCTTTTTGGGACATGCCGAGACGGTTTCGTCTGCCGGCGGGTGACGGGTGCCCCGGTAGTAAACCCGAACTGGTTAATTTTTCGCTAACGCCACCGACCGCCGATGCGGAAAAATTTGCGGCAGGGCGGCGGCCGCTTCCGGCCCGCCGCGTTAACCAAATCTTCAGAGATGCCGTTCATAAAGAAAAAGCCGGCGGGGATGGGCCCGGCCGGCTTACTCAGGGAGAAATTGTGATGCTACTACATCGCAACCCCATACCGGAGATACTGGTGAAGATTGGCGTCAAAGTCAAGATCACAGTCATCCGAAAGTAGGAGGTTGGCTGGCCCGCTTGCGGGCCAGCCACTTCCGAGGACATCCGTCCGAAAAAATCTCCGCGGCGTTAACCAAACATTAAGCAATTTGCCTGCATGACGGCGGCGGCCGGAAATCCGGCGCTGTCCTTGCAACCCTAAAACAGGGTTTCTTCTCTGTGCGCCTGCTCGCCCGGGTTGTTCTCTGCCTGCTCGCCGGTGCCTGCGCCCCGGGGGGCGGCCTGCCGGATCTTCCGCCGCCCAGCCCCGGCGCCTACCGCCTCGGCCCCGGCGATGTCGTGCGGGTGATCACCTTCGGCGAGGACGCGACGACCGGGGAGTTCCGGGTCGATGACAGCGGCGCTATCGCCCTGCCGCTTATCGGCGCCGTCCAGGCATCGGGGCTGTCGACCCGGGCACTGGCCGCCAGCGTGGCAGCCTTGCTGCAACACGAAAACCTGCTGCGCGCGCCATCGGTGGTGGCCGAGGTGACAGCCTACCGGCCGATATTCGTGCTGGGGGAGGTCAGCAAGCCGGGCCAATACGCGTATCAGCCGGGCATGACGGTCGTAACGGCGGCGGCGGTCGCAGGCGGCTTCACCTACCGGGCCATCGAGGACTATTCTGCCGTGGTGCGGACCCTCGACGGAGTCGTGACCGAAGGGAAGGCAACCCGGCAGAGCCTCGTCCAGCCGGGTGACGTCATCACCATCTTCGAGCGCAGGTTTTGAATCTTTCAGCGCGTGCCGCCGCCATCCTGACCATCATCCTCGCAGCGGCCGGACCGGCGCCGGGGCCGCTGCACATCATCGGTGGCCCGAACACCGGCGGTTGCATTGCCGGAGCGGTCAGCCTGCCGCCGGAGGGACCGGGATTCCAGACCATCCACCTCGACCGCAGCGCCTTTTGGGGCGCGCCTGAGACAATCGCCAATCTGGAGCAGTTCGGCCGCGAGGCGAAGGACGCCGGATTGCCCACATTGCTGGTCGAGGACATCTCCCGCGCCCGCGGCGGCCCGCTACCCGGCGGCCATGTCAGCCATCAGATCGGCCTTGATGCCGATGTCGGGCTGGACATGCGGCCGCGGGCGCCGCTGACGGGTGCGCAGCGGAATACGACCGAACTGACCAGCCTGGTGCGGCCCGACGGACGCGGCATCGAGCCGGGCGTGTGGTCGCCCCGGGTGACGGCGCTGCTGCGGATGGCCGCCGGACTGCCGGATGTCGATCGCATTCTGGTGAATCCGGCGATCAAGCAGCAACTCTGCCGGGAGGTGGCGGGCGACCGGTCCTGGCTGCGGCTGATCCGGCCGTGGTATGGCCATGCCGCGCATATGCACATCCGGTTCCGCTGTCCCGCCGATCAGGCGGACTGCGTGCAAGCCGCGCCGCCTCCGGCAGGAGATGGCTGCGACGCGACCTTGCAATGGTGGTTCGACCAGCTGGATGCGCCGGCCAGGCCCACCACGCCCGCCGCGCCGCACAAGCCGCCGTCAACGCCCGCGGCGTGCAAGGCAATTCTGGCGGGGGCAGGGTGACGGAGTTCTCAGCCCAACGCCATGGCGTTTACGCCGGATGCGGGATAGAGTCTTACGGCCCCGCTATACTCTCCACCCCACCCAAATACGGCCGCAACACCTCCGGCACCGCGATCGACCCGTCCGCCTGCTGGTAATTCTCCATCACCGCGATCAGTGTCCGCCCGACGGCGATCCCCGACCCGTTCAGCGTGTGCACATGCGCCACCGTCTTCCCATCCGCCCCGCCGCGGAACCGCGCGTTCATCCGCCGCGCCTGGAAATCCCTGCAGTTCGAGCAGGACGAAATCTCGCGGAACATCTGCTGCCCCGGCAGCCAGACCTCCAGGTCATGTGTCCGCGTCGAGGCAAACCCGGTATCCCCCGAACACAGCAGCATCCGGCGGTAAGGCAGCTCCAGCCGCTCCAGCACCGTCTCCGCGCACCGCGTCATCCGCTCGTGCTCCTCGGCGCTTTGATCCGGGTGCGTGATCGAGACGAGTTCGACCTTCCGAAACTGATGCTGCCGCAGCATCCCGCGCGTATCGCGGCCGGCGGACCCCGCCTCGCTGCGATAGCAATCCGTCAGCGCCGTCAGCCGTATCGGCAGCAGCTTCTCCGCCACGATATCCCCGGCCACCGTGTTGGTCAGCGGCACCTCTGCGGTCGGGATCAGGTAGCGCCCGTCGGTGGTCTTGAACAAATCCTCCTCGAATTTCGGCAGGCTGCCGGTGCCGTACACCGCCGCCGCGTTCACCAGATACGGCATGCTGCACTCGGTATAACCATGCTCCAGCGTGTGCAGGTCGAGCATGAACTGCCCGAGCGCCCGCTCCAGCCGGGCCAGGCCCCCGCGCAGCACGGTGAACCGTGCCCCTGCCAGCTTGGCGGCGGTGGCAAAATCCATCAGCCCCATCGCCTCGCCCAACTCGAAATGCTGCTTCGGGGTGAACGCGAAATCCCGCGGTGTGCCGAACTGCTTCAGCACCACATTCGAGCTCTCGTCCGGCCCGTTCGGCACGGACCCGTCCAAAATATTCGGAAGTACCTCCAGCGCGCCCCGAATCGCCGAATCCAACTCCGGCACCAGGGTCTCCAGGCTGTCCATCGCGTCGCGCAAAGCCGTCGCCTCGGCCTCCAGCGCCGCGGTATCCGCCCCGGCGCGCTTGCCCTGCCCAATCTCCTTCGCCAGCGCATTCCGCCGCGCCTGCTTCTCCTGCAACGCCGTCTGCGCCGCCCGGCGCTCAGCATCCAGCGCCAGCAGGCCATCGGCAACCGGAGGCAGCCCGCGGCGCGCCATCGCCGCGTCGAAAGCGGCCGGTTCGGCGCGCACCGCGCGAATATCGTGCATGGTCAGATCTCTACAGGCTTGGGTTCCACCCAGCGGGCGCTGAGGATGGATATTTCATACAAAGCGATCAGTGGCAGCGCGAGGCCGGTCTGCGTGATCACGTCCGGCGGTGCGAGGATCGCCGCGATGATGAACATCCCCACATAGGCATAGCGCCGGAACTTCCTGAGTTGCGCCGAACTGACGATCCCCACCTTCGCCAGCAAGGTCAGAGCCACCGGAAGCTGGAAGGTGATGCCGAACGCGAAGATCAGCTTCATCACCAGGTCCAGGTATTCGCTGACCCGCGGCAGCAGCTCTATCGGCACGCCGCCACCGCCCGTCGTGGTCTGGAAGCTGGCGAAAAACCGCCAGGCGAACGGAAAGACGAAGTAGTACGCCAGCGCCGCGCCCAGCAGGAACAGTATCGGCGTCGCCGCCAGGAACGGCAGCAGCGCCTTCTTTTCGCTGCGATACAGACCGGGCGCAACGAACAGCCAGATCTGCGTCGCCACCACCGGAAACGCCACGAAGGCGCCGCCGAAAAAGGCCACCTTGATCTTGGTGAAGAACGCCTCGTAAAGCTGTGTGTAGATCAGATGCGGGTCCGGATTGCCCTGCTCCCGCAGCACCTCCGCCAGCGGTTCCGCCAGGAAATAGTACAGCGCGCTGGAGAAATAATAGGCGATCATGAAGCAGATCAGGAACGCCGCGGCGGACCAGATCAGCCGCCGGCGCAACTCGATCAGGTGATCGAGCAGCGGCATTGGCTTGTCGTCTATATGGTCGTCTTCCGGTCTTGCCACGTCAGGCGTTCCGATGGGTCAGGGGCGGATCGCCCCGGGGGGAATGAAAGCCGGCGCCTCGGCGGCTGCGTGAGCCGCTTCGATCACCGGCGGCGGCGGGACCATGCCCGGCGGGATGAACGCCGGAGCGTCCGGCTTCGGCGGTTCAGCCGCCGCTTCGGGCGCCGGCAAGGCTTCGGGCACCGCCGGAGCGGCCACCGCGATTTCCTCCAGCGTCGAAACCTCGCCCGGCACCGGATAGGCCGGCTTGAACGGGTCCTCGTTGAAAGTCTTGCGCAGCGAACGGTCCGGATCGATGTGCTTTTCCAGCGCGCCCGGAATGTCAAAGTTGCGGATTTCGCTGATCGTCTTCCGGACGTCCCCCAGATCCGCCTCGCGTACCATCTCATCGACATGGGTCTGGAACTCGGCGGCCATGCGGCGCGCCTTCTTCACCGCGCGGGAAACGGTGCGGATGGCGGCAGGCATGTCCTTGGGGCCGATGGCGATAAGCGCCACGACGCCAATAAGGAGGATTTCCGACCAGGCAAAATCGAACATGGGTAAGTGTGTATCTCCGGGCCGCGCTAGCTAGCAGGAAGCGGGCGTGCGGGGAACTGCCCGGCGCGTCAACGCCGGATTACTGATGCGCAACCGGCACCGGTGCGTCCACCGAATCGGCCTGAAGGAAGCCGAGCCGGTCGGCCTCCAGCACCAGGCAGGTCAGCTTGCCGCCGAACACCGCGCCGGTATCGATGGCGATGCGGTTGTGCTTGACCACAGGCGCCGTCACCGGCGTGTGGCCATGCACGATGACGGCGCCGAAATCCGCTTCCGAATACAGGAACGGCTGGCGGGACCGCAGCAGGTCATCGCGCGTTTGTTCCATCAGCGGGACGCCGGGACGGACGCCGGCATGCACGAAGGCGTAGCCGCCCTCCCGGTAGATCAGCGGCAGGGCGCGCAGGAAGCCGCGGTGGCTGACCGGGATGCGGTCAGCCCATTGCTCGCGCGGAGAGTCGGGATCGACGCCGTAGCTTTCCAGCGTCGCGCGGCCACCGGCGAACAGCCAGTCGGTCGCCGCGGCTTTGTCGCCGGCCAGCGCCTCAAGCATGGTGCTTTCGTGGTTGCCGAGAATATTGATCATCTGGGTGCCGGGGACCGGCGATCCCTCGATCAGCCGGGCGATCACGCCGGACGAGTCGGGGCCGCGATCGACGAAGTCGCCGATATGCAGCAGCAGGGCGGAGGCAATCGGCCGGCGCACCAGGTCCCCGGCGATCAGGTCATGCAGCGCCGCCAGTTGCCGGGCACACCCGTGGACGTCCCCGACGGCATAAATACGCCGATCGGCCGGGAGCGATGCGGGTGCGGGGGAAAGGTCCATTGCGAAAGTGGTTACAGGCGATCCTGGTACTAATCAACTGGCGCGTCCGCGGCTGGCAGGTTTAGCCGCTGTCGATAAAGGCATCGGTTTCCGCCTGTGCCGGAATGCTGCCCTGGCTGCCTCGCCGCATGCAGCACAGCGCGGCGGCGGCAGCGGCGCGGCGCACCGCTTCGCGCAACGAAGCCCCCTGGTCGAGCCGGTGCGCCATGACGCCAACAAAACAATCGCCCGCCGCGGTGGTGTCGAGCGCTTCGACCGGCACCGCCGGTTCGTGCCATGCCTCGTCCGCGCCGGCAATCTCCGCCCCGTCCTCGCCGCGGGTCAGCACGACGGCGATGCCGCCCAGCCGCCGATGTAACGATTCGGCCGAGGCATCGCAGCCGAGATGCGCCGCCAGCCAGGCGCCTTCTGACCCGTTCGCCACCAGCACATCGACCGCGCGCAACGCCGCCTCCGGCAGCGGCATGGCGGGTGCGAGGTTCAGGACGATGCGGGTTCCGCTGGCTCGCGCCCGTTCGATCAGCGCCGCGGTTTCCGCCGCCGGCACCTCCATCTGCACGACCAATGTCGTGCCGGAGCCGAGTGCCGAGTCCTCGACCTGCGCCGCCCGCGCCAGCAAATTGGCGCCCGAGCCGACGGCGATCGCATTGTTGCCGGCTGGATCGACGGCGATCGCGGCGCAGCCGGTGCTGGCATCGACCCGTGCCACGCGATCAAGGTCCACTCCGGCATCGCGCAACAGCGCCAGCGCGCCGGCCCCGAGCGCATCGCCGCCGATGGCGCCCGCCATCCGCACGGCGGCGCCGTCCCGCGCCGCCGCCACCGCCTGGTTGGCGCCTTTGCCGCCCGGCTCGATTTGCGCCGCCGGACCAAGCACGGTTTCGCCCGCCGCCGGGATCTTCGGCAGGCTGAAAATCAGGTCGAGGTTGATCGAGCCGAAAACCATGATCATGACGCGCCTCCCGGCTTCCTTCCCAACAAGGATTTCGTTGTAGCGGCGTACGTCAAGAGCAGTGTGGTCATTGCCTTCATTCATCGATATGATGTGTCCGGTGCGGAAAGGCGGGGTGCGTTGGATGTCTGAACTTGCCCAATCCGCCACCGGCTCGCTTTCGCCCACCTCTCGGTGCATGGACCTTCTGCAATGCCCGCGGTGCGGCGGATCGCTCGTCCCGATGGAGCCGGCCGGGACCGGCTGCAGCCGGTGTCACTACGCCGTCGAGTCCGGCTCCGGCATCGTCGATTCGTTGCCGGGACGTCGGCGACCAAACTCGACGATATCGATTACGATCAGTTCTACGCCGTCAACCTTGATGCCTCAATTCAGTTCTTTGACAGCATCAAGGCCGCGGCGGGGCCGCTATGGCTGCAACGGTCCCGGTCGTCTGGACAGGTTCCGGGAAAAATAAGCTAAGGGCTGGTCACCGGCTGAAGGTTGCACCTTTCCCGGAATCAAAATCAATCCTTGATGTTGTTGCGGTGCTGTGAAGCTTGTGGGCAGCCGCCG
>NZ_CAIWTY010000038.1 GCF_903915725.1 uncultured Rhodopila sp. | reverse complement strand
GCGCCCCATAGGCGTTAAATTACGCTGCTTTCGGGCCGGCTGGCGTCCCATCGTCATGGTGCGCGAAGGCGCACCACCCACGCCTTGCGGTGCATGACCCGGCCAAAGGCGTAGATGCCGACCTGCGTCGGCATGACGGGAAGCGCGACGCCGGAGCGCTATTTTAACGCCCATGGGGCCTGCGCCCGCCATGACGTCCAGCGGCACGTGCCGCGCCGGGCATTTGCATGGTAGCGCGCAGAGCGCGGCGCAGAGGGCGCAGAGGGCGCAGAGGGCGCAGAGATAATTTTATTCCGGTTGGTTTTGAGGATGGGTATAAATTTTCCTCTCCGGACCCTGCGCCCCGCTCTCCGCGCTCTGCGTCGAAACGCGGTGGGAAAACAATGGTCTGCGCGGAGAAGGCGCAGTGCCGGCTTAGCGGCGCGCCGGCTTGTCCGGGCCATGACGGTTAGGCTGAGGAGCAGCCAGACTCGACCTCCCCCTCCCCCTCAACCGCCGAGCGGGCATGCAAAGCCGACAGAATCGCCTGCGCCAGTGGCGTGCGGCACAGCGTCTCGACATCGATATCCAGCCGCCGCCGCCAGTTCGGGCGCTCCCGGTCGGTGCCGGGCAGGTTGACCGCCTCGGTCTCGCCGGCGAGATCGTCGGCCTGGACCAGGGCCAGCAAAGCCGGGGTCGCGGCGACGAACGCATGTACCGCCCTGGCGACCGGCGCCGGCATCGGCTCGTAGAGGTCGATTGCCTCCTCATCGAGCAAGCCCTCGTCCTGAAGCTGCACCAGCAGCGCGAATTTTTCCGCGGTACGTGCCGCCCGGGCGTGGTCCGTAGCGGCGGCGTCGATCAACCCCAACGCGTGCTTCTCATCGATATCCGCGCCAATCCACCAGCCCGCCAGTGTCGGCAGGTCATGCGTCGAGACGCAGGCGGCGGCGAGCGGACGCCATTCCGGCGGCGGCCGGATATGGCCGTCGCGCCGCTCGAACCACAGCACGCTGTAAGACAGGATATTCGAGGCGGCCAGCGCGGCCGACATGCCCTCCGGCACGGTACCCAGGTCTTCGCCGACAACGAGGCAACGCGCCCGCTGGCTTTGCAGTGCGACCTGGGCGAGCAAATCGTCCAGCGGATAGGTCACATAGGCCCCGTCGATCGCCCCCGCGCCGTCCGGGACGACGAACAGCCGACGCAGGCCCATGACATGGTCGATCCGCAGGGCGCCCGCGTGGCGCATATTCGCTACCAGCAACTCGTTGAAACTGTTGTAGCCGTCGCGCCGCATCGCCACCGGGTCCGGCGGCGGCAGGCACCACACCTGTCCCGCGGCCGAGAACGGATCGGGCGGCGCCCCGACAGAGACACCATGCATCAGCGTGTCCTGCGCCGACCAGGCTTCCGCTCCGTCAGGCGCGGCACCGACGGCGAGGTCGCGGTAGAAGCCGATGGACAGGCCATCGCTTTTCGCCGACGCCGCGGCGGCGGCAAGCTGCCCGTCCGCCAAAGTCTGGATGAAGGCGTGGAACTGGATGGCGTCGCGGTGTTCGGCGGCGAAGGCGGCGACCCCTGGACCCGCCGGATGGCGCAGGCCCTCGGGCCATGCCTGCCAGTCGGAAGTTCCCAGCACATCCGCGATCGTCTCGAAGGTCGCGAAACGCCGCAATCCGTCCGGGATCGTGTCTGGCGCGGCGGGTTTGAACGCCGCCTTCAGCACGGCGAGCTTGCGCTTCCAAACCGCGGGATAATCGACCGGTCCGGGTTGCGACGGCAGTCCAGCGCCCCCCGGCAAGCCGGACACGTCGATATAGATCGGGTCGAGGAAGCGGCGGTCGGAGGGATGATACGGGCTGGCGCGGTCGCGGTTATGCGGGAACAGGGCGTGCAACGGGTTCAGGCCAATCAGCGACGCGCCATTCCGCGCCGCCTCGGCGGAGAGCCGTTTCAACGTGGTGAAATCGCCGATGCCCTGGTCGCCGTTGGAGCGCAGTGAATACAGATGCGCGGCGATGCCGAAGCGGCGCTCCCCGTCCAGCAGGGCGGGCGGCAGGTAGCAGCCGGCTGGCGCGACCGTCAGGTGGCTGAAGCGGTCGGGACGATCCTCGTTCAGCAGCCGGTGGCGGCCGACGGGCTGCGGCGGCAGGGTGACCGTGCCATCCACGGCAGGGAAGCGCTCGCGGCTGCCGTCTTCACGCAGCAGGGTGATCCAGGCGGCCCGCGGCGTGCCGAGCCTGACCGTGATCGCCTGATCCGCGCGGCCGATAACGACCGGCGGCAGCGGCGCATCCCGTTCGTGCAACAGGCGGTGCAAACTGTCGGCGAGGTTGCTGCGCGTATCGGCCGGCAGCCGCATCGCCGCCAGCAGCGCGCGCTTGGTGTCCGCACCGACTTTGTGGAAGCCGCCGCCGACGTCCCACCAGATCGGATCGATCCCCGCGAGATCCGCCAGCCGATCGAGTTCGCTGTCGGGGACGGACTCGCCGGCGCCCTCATACCCGGACGACGCGCCTTCCTGGAAAACCGTGACCGAGCGGCCCGGCAGCACGAGACTGTCGGTGGCCTCGGTGCCAGCGCTGTCCAGCACGCGACGCCAGCGATAACCGGGGCGCGTCGGGGGCAGCACGATATCGGCTACGGCGGTGTCGGCGTGGAACACCAGCGCCGCCCGCGAGTCGCTGGCATACAGCACGGCGACCAAAGTGCGGTTGCTGTCGCGGCGCCAGTCGTCGTCGGTGAGCGGATGCCCCTCCGCGCTGAACCAGATCACATCCGGCACCGCCGTGTCGTCGATCGGTCGGCCCTGCAGTTCGCGGCCGTCGAACAGCGGCGCCAGTGCGTGGCGCAGCGCGATCACCCCGGCGGTGAAATCGATCAGGCTTTCATCCGCGGCGGACCAGTCCATCCAGGAGCCGGCGTTGTCCTGCGCATAGGCGTTGTTGTTGCCGTGCTGCGTGCGTCCGGCCTCGTCGCCCATCGCCAGCATCGGCGTGCCGCGCGACAGCAGCAACGTCGCCAGCAGCGACCGGACATCGCCCGCGCGCGCAGCCAGGATCGCCGGATCGTCTGTCGGTCCCTCGGCGCCGTTGTTCCAGGACTGGTTGTCGTTCGAGCCGTCGCGGTTGTCCTCACCGTTGGCGGCGTTGTGCTTCGAATTGTACGCAACCAGATCGGCCAAGGTGAAGCCGTCATGCGCGGTGATGTAGTTGATGCTGCGCGACACCGGGCGGTTGTTCGGTCCGAACACGTCGCCCGAACCGGCGAACCGGGTAGTGAAATCGCCAAGTTTCCCGGCATCGCCGCGCCAGAACCGCCGCACCGTGTCGCGGTACTTGTCGTTCCACTCGCCCCAGCGCGCCGGAAAAGCGCCGAGCTGGTAGCCGCCCGGGCCGATGTCCCAGGGTTCCGCGATCATCACGCAGCGCGACAGGATCGGGTCCTGCTCCACCGCGACCAGGAACGGAGCGTCGCGGTCGAAGCCATCGACGCGCCGCCCGAGCGTCGCCGCCAGATCCAGCCGGAACCCGTCCAGGCCGCCGTAAATCGCCCACGCCCGCAACGCGTCCGTGCAGAGGCGTACGGCGATCGGATGGTCCATCGCCAGGATGTTGCCGCAGCCGGCATCGTTGATGTAGCCTGACCGGCCGCCCGCCAGCCGGTAGTAGCCCGCATTGTCGAGGCCGCGCATCGACAGGGTCGGCCCCCACTCGTCGCTTTCCCCGGTATGGTTCAGCACCACGTCCAGGATCACGCTGATGCCCGCCGCATGCAGCGCATCCACCGCGGCGCGGATTTCCGCCCAGCCGCCCGGCGCCAGCCGCGGGTCGGGGGCGAGGAACGCCATGGGGTTGTAGCCCCAGTAGTTCGTCAGATTCAGCGGCGGCAGATGCCGTTCATCGATCCAGGCGGCGCTCGGCATCAGCTCGACGGTGGTAATGCCGAGACGGGTCAGGTGGCCGATAGCGGCGGGATGGCCCAGGCCCGCGAAGGTGCCGCGGATGTCCGGCGGGATGTCCGGATGGGTCTTGGTGAAGCCGCGGACATGCAATTCATAAATGACCTGGCGGTCCCAGTCGAAGCCGGGGCGGTTCAGGACGGGCAGGGCCGGCGGGGTGCCGATGATCGCCTTCGGCATCAGCGCGGCGGTATCCTCCGGCCGCGGCGCCTCGTGGTCGAACAGCGCGGCATGCAGCCTGAACGGACGGTCGATCGCCGTCGCCCAGGGGTCGATCAGCAGCTTGGCGGGGTTGAAGCGGAGGCCATGAGCCGGATCGAACGGACCATAGGCGCGCCACCCGTATCGCGTGCCCGCCGCCACGCCCGGGACATGGCCGTGAAAGACCGGGCCGGTACGGGCGGGCAGCCGGATGCGGGCGGTTTCCCGGTCCTCGGCGTCGAACAGGCAGAGGGCGACCGCATCGGCGTCGGGGGCATGCACCGCGGCGTTGATGCCGTTACCGGAAACGGTGACGCCCAAAGCGTCCGGCGAACCGGCGCCGATGGACGTCACGACCGTGCGGCCAGGATGGATTTATAGAGCGTGGCGTAGTGGGTGGCCGGGTTGCGCCAGGATACGTCGGCGCTCATCGCGTTACGTTGCATCCGCTGCCACACCGGCTGGTTCCGCCACAGAATCAGCAGGCGGTGCAGCGCATCCTCCAGCGCCTCCGGCGTCGCCGGGGAGAACTGCACGCCGGTCGCCACGCCCGCGGTCAGCGCGGCCTCATTGGCGTCGATGATCGTGTCGGCCAGGCCGCCGACGCGAGAGACCACCGGGATGCTGCCATAGCGCAGCGCGCACAACTGGGTCAGGCCGCACGGCTCGAACCGGGATGGCACCAGCAACGCGTCGCTGCCGGCCTGGATCAGATGGGCGAGCTGTTCGTTGTAGCCGATGACACAACCGATGGCGCCGGGGTTGCGCGCCGCCGCTTCGATGAAGGAAAACTCCAGCTCGCGGTCGCCCGATCCCAGCAGGGCGACCTGCACCCCGTCGGCGATCAGCCCGGGAAGGTTCTCCAGCAGCATATCCAGGCCCTTCTGCGAGGTCAGGCGGCTGACCACGCCGATGACCAGGGCCGATTGGGATTCCGTCAGGCCGAGACGCCGCTGCAAGGCGGTCTTGTTGCCGGCGCGCTGGCCGATACGCCCGCGGGAGAATTTGTGCGGGATCAGCTCGTCGGTCGCCGGGTTCCAGACCGCGTCGTCGATGCCGTTGACGATGCCAGTCAGGACCGCCGCGCGGTAGCGCATGAGGCCGTCAAGGCCCATGCCGTACTCCTCCGTCGTGATCTCCCGCGCATATGTCGGCGACACCGTGGTCAGCCGATCGGCGAAGCACAGCCCGCCTTTGAGGAAGCTGACGTCGTGGTGGTACTCCAGGCCGTCGAAGCCGAACGCCGAACCGGGCAGGCCGAGGCGGGGAAACAAGGAAGCGGCGAAACGGCCCTGGAACGCCAGGTTGTGGATGGTCAGGACGGTGCCGGGGCGCGCGCCGTGATGATAGTTCAGGTAGACCGGCGCCATCGCGGACTGCCAGTCATGCGCGTGTACGATGTCGAAGCTCAGGCCGGGAATCAGCCCGTTGCCGATGGCCGCGCCGGCGGCACCGAGGGCGGCGAAACGAATGCCGTTGTCATGCCACTCCCGGCCATCCGCCGCCAGATAGGGGTTGCCCGGCCGGGCGAACAGATGCGGCGCGTCGAGCACCAGCAGGTCGAGCGAGGCGGCGGTGCCCCGGATGACGTGGGCATGGCCGCCGAACATGTCGGGGAAATGCCAGACCTCGCCAGCGTTTTTCAGCCCTTGCAGGACGGCGGGATAGCCGGGAACCAGAGTGGTGGTTTCGACGCCCGCGGCCTTGAGCGCCAGCGGCAGCGCGCCGGTGACATCGGCAAGGCCGCCGGTCTTGATCAGCGGGTAGATTTCGGACGTGACGGCCAGAACGCGGCTCATGTCATAGGCCTGACGCAGTGAGATGGTGTGGGGTGGGGTGGATCATGAAGCGCGCCGGGCGTCGACCCCTTGTGTCATGGCCGGATTTAGTCCGGCCACCCACGACTTTGCCTCCACCAGCCCCGCAAGTCGTGGATGGCCGGGACAAGCCCGGCCATGACACAAAGCATACCGCCCTCACGTCAGGCCGAAAGGACTGCGCGCCTCCACCCATCCGGGCGAACCCGCGGCGTCCATGCATCATGTCAGCCATCGGGTTCGCCTCAACCGCTAGTTCGTCAACCGGTCGAGCATCGGCTGCGTGATCAGGCAGATGCCACGCTCCGTCCGGCGGAAGCGTTTGGCGTCCTCCTCCGGGTCCTCACCGACCACAAGACCGGCCGGAATCCGCACGCCCTTTTCGACGATCACGTTCCGCAGCCTGGCACCCCGGCCGATATCGGCTTCCGGCAGAACCACCGCCTGCTCCACCCGCGCATAGGAATGCACATGCACGCCGGTGAACAGCAGCGACTGGCGCAGGAACGACCCCGACACGATGCAGCCGCCGGACACCAGCGACGAAATCGCTTCGCCGCGGCGGCCGATTTCCTCATGCACGAACTTCGCGGGCGGGGTGATTTCCGCGTACGTCCAAATCGGCCAGTCGCGGTCATAGAGATCAAGCGCCGGGATGATCGCGGTCAGGTCGATATTGGCTTCCCAATAGGCATCCAGCGTGCCGACATCGCGCCAATACGCCTCGCGCTCCGCGCCGGAGGTGACGCATGAGTTTGTGAACCGGTGGGCGACGGCTTTGCCGTGCTTGACCAGGTAGGGCAGGATGTCGTGCCCGAAATCGCGGCTGGACCCCGGCTCCGCCGCGTCGCGATGCAACTGCTCGATCAGGAAGCTGGTCTTGAAGACGTAGATGCCCATGCTCGCCAGCGCGAGGTCCGGCTGGCCCGGGATCGACGGCGGATCTTTCGGCTTTTCGACGAATGCGATGATGCGATCCGCGGTATCGACATGCATCACGCCAAAGCCGACCGCCTCCATGCGCGGCACCTCGATGCAGCCGACAGTGACATCGGCGTCCTGCTCGACATGCTGAATCAGCATACCGGCGTAGTCCATTTTGTAGACATGATCGCCGGCCAGAATAATGATGTATTCGGGGTTGTAGCCCTCGATGATGTCGATGTTCTGGTACAGCGCGTCGGCCGTCCCGGCGTACCAGGTATCGCCCGAACGCTGCGATGCCGGCAGAATGTCGAAGCCTTCGTTACGCTCCGGCCGGAAGAAGTTCCAGCCGCGTTGCAAATGCCGGATCAGGCTGTGCGCCTTGTATTGGGTGGCGACGCCGATGCGGCGGATGCCGGAATTCAACGCGTTGGACAGGGCGAAATCGATGATGCGGGTCTTGCCGCCGAAGTAGACGGCGGGTTTCGCACGTGAGTCGGTCATCTCGAGCAGGCGCGATCCCCGCCCGCCGGCGAGCACGTAAGCCATCGCATCACGGACGATCGGCGCGTGTAATCCGGGACGCTGAACCATGAACGCTTTCTCCTGATTGGGTTGGTAGTTGATAACGCCCAATCACAAGAACGTCACGGCCAGCCCCTCGCAAAGCCCCGTTACCATTTTATACCGGGGCTTGAAAAGCCGGCACGTCCCACACGTCACTGGCATATTCACGGATAGAACGATCCGACGAGAACCAGCCCACATTCGCGGTATTGAGGATCGCTCCCTTCCACCACTGGTCCGGATGCCGCCAAAGATCTGCCACGCGCCGCTGAGCGGCGTAGTACGAGTCGAAATCCGCACAAACCAGGAAGTAGTCATGATACCGCAAGGCATCGACCAGCCCGCGGTAGCGTCCCGGCTCGTCCGGTGAGAAAACACCCGCCGAAACGCTGGCCAAAACCTCAGTCAGCACCGGAGACGCGGCGATGTAATCGGCGGAATCGATGGTGATCTGCCGCCGCGCGGTCACTTCCTCGGCAGTCAGGCCGAAAATGAAGATATTGTCGTCGCCGACACGCTCGGCGATCTCAACATTCGCGCCGTCCAGCGTGCCGATGGTCATGGCGCCGTTCAATGCGAACTTCATATTCCCGGTGCCGGAGGCTTCCATGCCGGCCGTGGAAATCTGCTCCGACAAATCCGCCGCCGGGATGACGATTTCCGCCAGGCTGACCGAATAGTTCGGCAGGAAGACGATCTTGAGGATGTTGCGCACCGTCGGGTCGTTGTTGATCACCTTCGCCACGTCGTGGATCAGCTTGATGATCAGTTTCGCCTGATGGTAGCTCGCGGCCGCCTTGCCGGCGAAGATCTTCACCCGCGGCGTCCAGTCGTCCATCGGCCGGGCGCGGATCGCGTTGTACAGCGCGATCGCCTCCAGGATGTTGAGCAACTGGCGCTTGTACTCGTGCATGCGCTTGATGTGGACGTCAAAGATGGCGTTCGGATCGACGCGGATCTCCAGCTCACGCCGGATCAAATCGGCCAGCGCCAGCTTGTTGACATAGCGGGCGGCGGCGAAGCGCTTCTGGAACGCCGGGTCTGAGGCAAACGGTTGCAGCAGGGTTAGCGCGTTCTCATCGTCCAGCACCTTCGGGCCGATGGTATCGACCAGCAGCCGCGTCAGCGGGGGGTTGGCTTCGAACAACCAGCGGCGGAAGGCGATGCCGTTGGTGACATTGACGATCCGGTCCGGGAACAGCGTGTGAAGGTCGCGGAACACGGTTTCCCGCATCAGCGCCGTGTGCAGCGCGGACACGCCGTTGACACGGTGTGATCCGAGGAAGGCCAGGTGGCTCATGCGCACGCGCCGGCCCTGGTGCTCGTCGATCATCGACACGCTGGACAGCAGGCGGTCGTCGGCCGGGAATTCCTGGCGCACATGGCCGAGATGCAACGCGTTGAGCAGGTAGATGATCTGCATATGCCGCGGCAGCAGGCGTTCCATCAACGGAACCGGCCAGACTTCCAGCGCCTCGGGCAGCAGGGTGTGATTGGTGTAGCTGAACGTCGCCCGCGTCATCCGCCAGGCTTCTTCCCAGGGGATCTGATACAGATCCAGCAGGATGCGCATCATCTCCGCCACCGCGATGGCGGGATGGGTGTCGTTCAACTGGATAGCCGTCTTGTCGGGCAGGCTGCTGATATGGCCGAACGCCCGGATATGCCGGCGCACCAGGTCCTGCAGCGAGGCGGAGACGAAGAAATATTCCTGCCGCAGCCGCAATTCCTGCCCGGCAGGCGTGGCATCCGACGGGTACAGCACCTTGGAGATCGACTCGGCCCTGACCTGCGCCGCCAACGCTCCGGCATGGTCGCCGTGGTTGAACGCATCCAGCCGCAGCGGATCCGCCGACTGGGCCGACCACAGGCGAAGCGTGTTGACGCGGCGTCCGCGCCAGCCGACGGCCGGGGTGTCGTAGGCGACGGCCTCGATGGTTTCCGCCGGGTGCCAGACATGCCGCACCGAGGCTTCGGACACCGGCACGGCCTCGATGGCGCCGCCGAAGCCGATGGGATAGCGCACCTCCGGGCGGTGGAATTCCCACGGATTGCCGAGCGCCAGCCAGTCCTCCGGGTATTCGTGCTGCCAGCCATTCTTCATCACCTGGCGGAACAGCCCGTGCTCATAGCGGATGCCGTAGCCGTAGGCGGGGATGTCGAGCGTCGCCATGCTTTCCATGAAGCAGGCGGCAAGCCGCCCCAGGCCGCCATTGCCCAGCGCCGCGTCGGGCTCCAGCGCGCGCAGCTTGTCGAGATCGACATCGAGCCCGGCCAACGCCGCCCGCATCGTCTCGATCATGTTCATATTGTTAAGGTTATCGAACAGCAGGCGTCCGATCAGGAACTCGAGCGACAGGTAATAGACCCGCTTGGAGCCGGCCTGATAGGTCGCCTCGGTGGTGTTCACCCAGCGGTCGACAACGCGGTCGCGTATCGCAACCGCGGTCGCGATCAGCCAGTCACGGTCGGTTGCCACCGATCGCCGCTTGCCCACGTGATAGGTGAGCTTCTCCAGGATCGCGTCCCGCAAAGCGGACACCTCGGCCGGGTCGAGACCCTTGTCGGTGGTAGGGCTGTTATAGTCACCGGCGATCCGGGCCGACGCCTGCAGTTCAAGCTCCACTTTTCTTCACCTTTTTGCGATCCCTGACCGTCTCACAAAAGCATGGTTGGACGCCCGGCTTCAACCGTTTGCCCGTCAAGACACCATGTTTCCGCCGGCCAGAGGGGATTTTCAAACATTTCCCACGGGGATGTGACGAATTTGCGGGCGATGCCCGGTTTCGCAGCATCTCATTACGGAGTTTTGCCGGAGATGACTGCCGGTTTTTCAGGCATGCGGTCGAACACCGCCAAAATGCGACTGCTCGGAGGCCATAGTCGCATGACATCCACCCTCCAGACAACCGCCGAAACGCCGCCCCCGCCCAGCAGCAGGACCGTCAGCAGCCAGGCGGCCAGCAAAGCGGGCGAGCGGGTCGGTTCCGGCGCCCGGGCCGCGAGCCGCTCCAGGGCGGTCAGCATCGGCTGAGCGGCCGGTTCAGCCGGCGGCGGTGCGGCAGGGTCCGGCTGCGGTTCGGGTTCAGGCTCCGGCTTCCACTCGGCGCCGCAGGCCGAGCAGCGGACCGAACGGCCCGGTTTCAGACGGGCGGCCGGCAGCTCGTACGTGGCGGCGCAGCTTGGGCAGGCAATCTGCATGGAAACCCGTTATAATGCGTCACGGATCATAACGGGGATGGCCGCCGATGTCGCAAAAGAGTTTTGCCGATCAAGCCGGAATGGCGACACTCAGCGATATTGGGTAAACAGCGCACATGCTGCGATTCGAAACGGTCGGTCTGCGCTACGGCCATAGCGGCACGGGTCCGGGTGGGGCGCCCGGGCCGGAGGTGCTGCACGACATCACCTTCAGGCTGGAACCCGGCGCGTTCCGCTGGCTGCTGGGACCGTCCGGCGCCGGCAAGACCAGCCTGTTGCGCCTTATGTACCTGGCTGTGCGGCCGACGCGCGGTCGGCTGAGGCTGCTGGGCACGGATGTCGCCACCGCGCCGCGCCGCACGCTGCCGGTGCTGCGCCGGCGTATCGGCGTGGTGTTCCAGGATTTCCGCCTGCTGCCGCATCTGTCGGCGTTCGACAACGTGGCCCTGCCGTTGCGCATCGCCGGCCGCCCCGAGGGCCAGGTCCGCGCCGACGTCACCGAGCTGATGCGCTGGGTCGGCCTGTTCCGCTATCTGGATGCCCGGCCCGCGGCGCTGTCGGGCGGCGAGCAGCAGCGCGTCGCCATCGCCCGCGCGGTGATCACCCGTCCGGCCCTGCTGCTGGCGGATGAGCCGACGGGCAACCTGGATGACGGCCAGGCCGAACGCCTGATGCAGCTCTTCAAGGAGCTGAACCGCATCGGCACGACGGTCATCGTCGCGACCCATAATGAGTCCCTGGTTGCGCGGCATCCGGCACCCGCCCTGCGCATCGCCGCGGGGCGGCTGGCCGGCGGCGACGGAGAGGCACTGTGATCTCGCTGCGGCCTTCGCGCTTCGATGAACTCGGCCTGCGGCGGGCGATGTCGGACCGGCTGCTGCCGCTGCTGGTGGCGGCGATGGCGTTCCTCGCGGCCCTGGCCCTGGCCGGCTGGTTCGGCTCCGCGGCGCTGGCGCGACATTGGCAGGAGGGCGCGGGTGCCGCGCTGACGGTGCAGGTGCCGCAGCCGGGCGATCCGGCGGCCCAAGGGGAGACAACGCGGGAGGGCACGCGGCTGGCCTCCGTGCTGGCCTTGTTGACCGGGACGCCGGGCGTGGCCTCGGTGCATGCACTGTCCGATCAGGAACTGGCAGATCTGCTGAAGCCCTGGCTGGGAGCCGCGGCGGGGCGGATGGCGATCCCCATCCCGGCGGTGATCGCGGTGCATCTGACCAATGCCGTGATGGATCTCGATCCGCTGACCGCGCGGGTTTCGGCGGTCGCCCCCGGCACGGTGGTTGAAGATCATGGCGTCTGGATCCGGCGCCTGTCGGTGCTGGCGCGCAGTATGCAGGCCTGCGCCGGCCTGGCGCTACTGATGGTCGCCGGGGTGGCGGCGGCAGTCATCGCCGTGGCGACCCGCGCCGGTTTGGCGGCGCGGCGTGAGGCGATCGAGATCGTCCATGGCCTGGGCGCGACGGACCGTTACATCGCCGGCCGCTTTGCCGCGCGGGCCACCCTGCTGGCGGCGGTTGGCGCGGCGCTCGGCGCGGCGGTGGCGCTGCCGATACTGCTCACCCTGGCGCAGATGGCCGCCCCGTTCGCCGGACCCCCGGCCGATAGCGGCAATCCGGTGCAGGACGCGCTGGCGGCTCTGCCGCCCGCCCTGTGGTTCGCCCTGCCATGCCTGCCCATCGGCGCCGCCGCCATCGGCTTCGTCACCGCGCAGAGTGCCGTCCGGCGCTGGCTGAGGCGGCTGCCGTGAGCCGGAGCCGCACCGCGTCTGGCTGGCTGGCGGCACTCGCGGTCGCGATGACCGTGGCCTGGGGCGCCGGATTCCTCTGGTTCGAGCAGATCGCCGTGCGCCGTGCCGAACCGCCGCCGCCGCATGCCGACGGGATCGTCGCCCTGACCGGCGGCGCCGGGCGGGTCGATCTTGCCCTCCGTCTCCTCGCCGAAAACCACGCCGATCGGCTGTTGGTCAGCGGGATCGGGGGCGGGACGGACCTGGCGACGCTGGGGCGTCTGGCCGGCATCGATACCGCTGACCTGGCCCCGCGCATAACCCTGGGGCGGGGTGCGGCGTCCACCCGCGGCAACGCTGCGGAGACGGCGTCCTGGGTGGCGCAGAACCGCATCGGCTCATTGATCGTCGTGACCGCCGGCTGGCATATGCCGCGCGCCATGGCCGAACTGCGCCGGGCAATGCCGGAGGTTCGCCTGTTTCCTCAACCGGTACAGCCACAGGCGGGCACCGATGCCGATCATTCACCCGGGGTGAAGCTGGAGATGCAGGAATTCACCAAATATCTGCTGGCCGTATCCGGCCTGTCGGCGTGGCTGCCGCATCGCGAGGCGCCGTCCGCGCTCCATCCGGGATCGGGTTCCGAAGCATGATCATGCTGCGCTCCGCGCTGTTTAACGCGGTGTTTTTCCTGACAACCTTTTTGTACATCCTCGCGGCGACCATCGTGCGGCTGATCAGCCCGCCGCGCGTCATGGCCATGGCGGTGGCGTGGGCCCACACCTTGGTATTTGCGGCCAGGATCATCTGCGGCATCCGGGTGGACGTGACCGGGTTGGACCGCATTCCACCGGGCGCGGCGCTGATCTCCTCACGTCACCAGTCGGCGTTCGACACGTTTGTCTGGCTGACCTTGGTGCCGCGGTGCTGCTATGTCCTCAAGCAGGAGCTGATGCGCATTCCGTTGTTCGGCGGGCTGATCACGGCGGCAGGAATGATCCCGATCGATCGCGATGGCGGTGCGTCGGCCATACGCATGCTGCTGCGCGAGTCGGATCGTGCCGTGCGGCAGGGGATGCAGATCGTCATCTTCCCGGAAGGCACGCGCAGCGAGCCGGGCAAGCCCGGAGCGATGCAATCCGGAATCCTGGCGCTGGCGACGCGCACGGGTTTGCCGATAATCCCCGTTGCGACTGACTCGGGGTGTTGCTGGGGGCGGCGGGCGTTCCGCAAAACGCCCGGCACGATCCACATCGTGATCGGACGGCCCCTATCGCCCACTGCCGATCGGCCGGCTTTGGCGCGGGCTCTGGAGCAGGCGATGGGTGCGCTGGACGACCGCCGGGAGCTCGATACGGCACGAATGGTATAATCCTGTGGATAACTCTGTGGAGTGAAGTTCGGTCCGCCATGGGGCTATCTGAAGACCTTGCTATAACACGTTGTTTTATATAGGGCTGTGAGAGAATTCTTGCGATTTCAAGGGTCTGGCCGGCCCGGGGATGAAAAATGCAGAATTTGCCTGCGCGTTGTGCGGAATGGAGCAATTTCATTCGCTCCCGCGTCCTTCGAACGGAAGCGGCCGAATGATCGGCAATAACAGACTGGCCTGAATCGAGGCACGATGCGCGGCAGATATTGGATCGTCCTGGCTGCCGTTCCGGCCGTTCTGCTGGCCGCCGACATCATCTACTGGCGGGTCGCGGCCGATCGGCTGCGCGGCGGGTTGCGAGATTGGATAGCGGTGCAGCAATCGCATGGATGGGAGATCGAGTCCGGCCCCGCCGCGCTGGGCGGTTGGCCGCGGGCCGCGAGCGTCACCGTGCCAGGTTTGCACATGCGGCACACCGCCAGCAATCTGCCAGGGGCGTTCGAGTGGACGTCGTCCGGCATCGTGCTGTCGGTCCCGCTCTATCTTCCCACCGATGTCAACGTGTCGGTCCGCGGTCCGCAGCGCCTGCGCATCGGCACTTTGCCCGAGACGGTCATAACCGGCGACGCGATAACGGCGGCGGTGCCATTGGGACAGGATGGTGCCGACTCCTTTACTCTGCGCGCCAGCGGCCTGCGCGCCGAACCGGCTTCCGGCCCTTGGCACGTGACGGCCGGGTTGCTCACGGCCCGGGCCGCTCTGACGGGCGGCGCCAATGAGGGAATCGCTTTCACTGCCAGCGCCGAGGCGATCGCATTGCCGAACGGCTTCAAATGGGCGCTCGGGCGGAACATCTCGTCGCTGTCGGCGGAGGGGCGGCTGAATGGCCCATTCCCGTCTGCCGGCGACAGCGCCGAACAGGCGCGGACATGGCGCGATAACGGCGGATCGCTCGAGATCGGGCATCTGGCGATGGGGTGGGGTCCGCTGGGCCTGACATCCTCGGCGACGCTGGCGCTGGACGATCAGCTTCAGCCCATGGGCAGCGGCAACGCCCGGGTCGTCGGCTATGCCGACACGCTCGATCGTCTGGCGGCGGCCGGGGTGTTGACGAAGTCCGCGGCGACGGCGGCGAAGGCAGTGCTGTCGCTGCTGGCGGGCACCAGCGACACGGATGAGCCGCCGGAAGTTGATGTACCATTGACACTTCAATATCGCACGCTTTCTATGCGTCAGGTGCCATTGGTGCGGCTTCCGGAACTCGACTGGCCGGCGCGATAGTGGTAAGGGTGGATTATGCGATACGGGATCCAGTGCATTCGAATTAGCGGCCCGGCTGCCTAGCAGCCGGGGTTATCCCGCCTTTTCGATTCAATGCCTGGAGTGCGACCCGATGTCCGACGACATGAATTCCGCCGTTTTCGTCCGTTTCCTGCTCGACGCCGATCCCGGGCCGGGGCTGTTGCCTCGGCTTTTGCAGCCGTATGCGAAGCGCGACCTGGTGCCTGACCGGATGTGGTCGCACCGTTCCGGCGACACTCTGCATGTCGAAATCGCCATGGAGGCGATGCCGGCCGAACACGTTCACGTGGTGGAGGGTAATCTGCGGCAGGTCGTCGGTGTGCGATCCGTCACGCGGGTGACGCGGACCAACCTGCGTCAGGTGGCCTGAAGCGCCGCGTCCGGGGCGGGTGACTTGTCGGGGTAGCGGCACGGGGCGGCGGCAACGCAGCGCCAGCATTCGGGGCGCCGCGCCTTACAGACGTAGCGGCCATGCAGGATCAGCCAGTGGTGCGATTCCCGCAGCAGCGCAGCCGGGATACGCTTGATCAGGCTGTCCTCGACCTCGCGCGGGGTCTTGCCGGGTGCCAGGCCGGTGCGGTTGCCGAGGCGGAAGATGTGCGTATCCACCGCCATCGTGCTCTCCCCGAACGCCACGTTCAGCACGACGTTCGCGGTCTTGCGGCCGACACCGGGTAACGCCTCCAGCGCCGCGCGATCACGCGGCACCTGACCGCCGTGGTTTTCGACCAGTTCGCGGGAAAGCTGCACGACATTGCGGGCTTTGGTCTGCCAAAGGCCGATGGAGCGGATATGGGCGGCAACGCCGTCCACACCGAGCACCACCATCGCCGCCGGATTGGGTGCGGCGGCGAACAGGCCGACGGTGGCGCGGTTGACCGACAGGTCGGTTGCCTGCGCCGACAACACCACCGCGACCAGCAGGGTGAACGGATCGGTGAACGTCAGTTCCGATTCCGGTGCCGGGTTGTGCGCGGCCAATGCCTCGATGAAAGCGGCGACCTCGGCGCGGGTCATCGGCGGAGTCTTGGCCGGCGCTTTCAGCATCAGGCAGTCTGCAACGCGGCATCGGCGGCGGTGAATAGCCGGGCGAGGCGCCGGGCCCAGGCGCGCTGGCCCTCGGGTTCGGCGATCAAATCCTGCCGGATCTCGATTTCGACATGTGCCAGACCGCGCCGCTGGCCGTGCGACGGGATGCTGAAGTCGCTGTCCTCGGCCAGCGCATACGGGGCGTTGTCGCCGACGACCAGGTCGCCCTCCCGGCGCAGCAGATCCAGCAGGATCAGCGCCAGCTTCGGGTCCTTGTCATACAGCACGCCAATCTGCATGGCGCGGCTTTCGCCTTTAAAGGAGGCGGTGAAGGAGTGCATGGCGATCAGCACGGTGCGGCGGTGCGCCCGCGCATCCAGCAGCGCGCTGATGCGGTTGTGATACGGCGTGAAAATCGCGGCCACCCGAGCGGCCTTGGCCTCATCCGTCAGGCCGAGATTGCCGGGGATGGGCGTGTATTCACTGATCTCGGGCACCGCGCTGGGCCAGGACGGGTCGCGGTTGCAGTCGATCACCAGTCGTGAATACGTCTGCAACACGGCGGTCGCATCCAGGTGGTCGCACAGGCACTCGGTCACGCCTGCAATGCCAATGTCCCAGGCGATGTGGCGCTGAAGTTCGGCCTCGGACACGCCGAGGTCACCAAGCGCCGCCGGAATCGCCCGCCCCGCATGATCCGCCGTCAGGAACAAAGCCGATCGGCCGGATTCGCGGAGGACGCGCACGGGAGAGGGTTCGGAGGGGGAAAGCAGAGAAGGGAGATGGTCTGGCATTTCATGCAAGATGGGCTATCGTCGCGCCATGGGCAAGGAATCCGGCCGCTTATACCAGAATCGGGCGCACCACGATCTGGGCGGTGTCGCGAAATTCATGTGCGAGCCGGTGGATACCGAGCCGCACGAACTGACCGACTTCGACCGTGAGGTCGATGCGCTGCGGCAGTTGCTGTCGGCGAAGCAACTGATGACGGTCGATGAACTCCGCCGCGGGATCGAGGCGATCCCGGAGGCCGAGTATCACCGGCTAAACTACTATCAGCGCTGGATACGCTCCATCACCGATAACCTGCTCCGACGCGGGGTTCTCACAGAGGCTGAACTGCGTGCCATCCTGGAGGCGCCGTGATGTTCGCGCCGGGCGCAGTGGTGCGGGTGAAGGATGCCTGGCCGGAGGCCGCCGGGCCGGTGCATATCCGCACGCCGCATTATGTGCGCGGCCTGACCGGGGAGGTGGTGCGGCATCTCGGCGACTTTGCCAACCCCGAAGACCTGGCGTTCGCCCGGCCCGCCGAAACCCGTCCGCTGTACCATGTCCGGTTCCGCAAGGGCGCGATCTGGCCGGAGGCAAAGCCGGATGACGAACTGCTGATCGAAATCTTCGAGCACTGGCTGGAGCGGCCATGAACATCCTGGAATCGGACAGCGATCGTCTGTTGGCAGCGGTGCGAACCATTCTGGAGCGAAAGGGCCTGGTGTCCACGCCGGAGGTTCATGAGCAGGTCGCCATCACCGATGCCGCCAATCCGGGGCAGGGCGCGCGCATGGTCGCCAAAGCCTGGGTCGATCCGTTCTATCGCGAGATCTTGCTGGAGGATGGGACCCGGGCCGCGGAGGCTTTGGGCATCCGGATGCGCGGCATGCCGCCCCTCGGGGTACTGGAGAACACGGCCGAACTGCATCACCTTGTGGTCTGCACGCTGTGCAGTTGCTACCCGCGCGCGGTGCTGGGCTATCCGCCGCTGTGGTACAAGTCCGCCGGTTATCGGGCGCGGGCGATCCGCGATCCGCGGGAGTTGCTGGCGTCGGAATGGAAGACGGTGATCCCGGATGCGGTCAAATTGCGGGTGGTGGATTCGACCGCGGATTACCGCTGGATGGTGCTGCCGCTACGCCCCGCCGGGACCGACGGCTGGGGCGAGGATCGCCTCGCCGCCATCGTTCGCGCCGGCGATATGATCGGCGTGACGGTTCCCGAGGTTTGACCGATATGGGATTGCTGTGATTCCCGTCACGCGCCAAACGCCCATCGGCCGGCGGGGCGGCGACGCCAGGGTCGCCGTTGTGTCCGAAGCAGAGTTCGGCGGCTGGCTCGAGACGATCCATCTGCTCGGCAATCCGGCAAATGCCGCCGCCTGCTTCGGTCGATCCGATCGGCCGATGCGAGCTTGATACGGGAGCATGATCTGATCGAACTCCCGCCAGGATTCTAACAGGAGGCCGGACGGGATCGGATCCTCCGCTCAGAGCAACGCCTCAATGTCCTTCACAAGGCTCTCGGGCTTCGCCGTCGGCGCGAAGCGGGACTCCACCTCGCCGGTCCGGCCGACAAGGAACTTGGTGAAATTCCATTTGATGGCGGACCCCAGCAGGCCGCCCTTTTGCGCTTTTAGCCACACATACAGCGGGTGAGCACCGGCGCCGTTCACCTCGATCTTGGAGAAGATCGGGAAGGTCACGCGGTAGGTGGTGTCGCAGAATGCTGCGATTTCGGCGTCCGAACCAGGCTCCTGATGGCCGAACTGGTCGCAGGGGAAGGCGAGGATTTCGAACCCGCGCGGCGCGAACTGCTCATACAGCGCCTGCAAGCCCTTGTACTGGGGGGTGAAACCGCATTTGGAGGCGACATTCACCAGCAGCAGGACCTTGCCGCGGTAAGCATCCAGGCTGCGCTCCTCACCGGTACCAAGCCGGGCGCTGAAATCATAGACCGACATTCTGCTCTCCTGTGCCGGCAACACATTAGGGCATGTGCTGCGGCGCGGGAAGCGCGCGGTTTTCGTCCGCGACGAAGTAACAACACGCGATCGTAGTAAGGCGAATATTCACTATTTTGGTACCCAACCAATTTCACTATTTCACTATTTGCCCGTTTCTGCTACACACACGTTTGAGCGAAGTCCTTCGGACTTGCGGCGATTGGCTCCCGGGAGCCGGACCGCCGCCGCTGTCAGCCTGACGCTCGGGAAGACGCCAAAACGGCTTGTGATTCCGTCCGGATCAACGGGGAATAGAGCCATGGCCGTCAGCTTGAATGCCAACGCATTCGTCAATGCGAGCGCAGCGTCGATCAGTCTGTCTCAGATCGTCAGTGTCAACGCCACCGGCAGCAACCCGGCTTACCTGGTACTGACCGCGCTTGACCGCAACGAATACACCGCGGGCGCCAGCGGGGCGACCGGCAGCTTTTCCGGCAACGGCCATGTATTGAGTTTTTCCTCCATCGGCGGCGACGGGCGCGGGGCGGGGATTGTCTTCGCCTACCAGGTTTCGACCGGCCGGTACTACAACAGTACTTACGGCTATCTGGATCAGTTGACCTACAATGCTTCCGGCAGCCTGGACGATGTCACCAACCTATCCTTGTACGCTCTGAGTTCGTCCACCTTGCCCGCCTCCTACATATCCAACGACTACCTCATGATGCAGGTCGATCCGTCGGGCTTTCTCGGCAGTGCGACGGTCGTCACGGAAAAGGGATATACCGGAACGGTACCGAGCCAGGCCACGCCGAACTCGATCGCCGTGATCGCCGACAGTTTCGTCGGCCAGTCATGGAACATGACCGGCTGCTGGGTGCTCGCCAGCACCATCGCGGCCGAGGCCGGCGCGTCCCTGCCGGTGCAAAGCACGGCCATCGGCGTGCCCGGCCAGGCAAATGGCGAGTGGATCGTCGCCTACAACGGTCCCGCCGGGCAGTCGGGCAACTGGCAATCCATGGTGACGGCGGGGGAAATTATCGTCATCGGCACCGGTGGCGGCAGTGGCCACATCACCACTTGCGTGTCCGGATCCGGCAGTTCAGCCATGCTGGTAGACAACATCGTTTATGAAAACTATCTGGGCCAGATCACCAACCCGGCGAATGATGGTTCGGCGAACGACGTCATTGTCGCGGCGCCGCATTTGGCCTCGCAGGAGTGGTCGGGCGTCCAGCAATCCTCCGTCGTCATCTACGAACTCGATACCCCGACGGTAACCGCCCTGGTCAGCAGCGACCGCCTTACCGCCGGCGGCTCTCAACTATTGGGGTCGTTGTTTCAAGCCACCGACCCCGTGGCCGGCAAGACGATCCAGGACTGGCAGATCTACGACACGGCCAGCGGGGACTCGTTCGCATACGGCAGTGGCCAAGGCCAGTTCCGGTCCGCCGCGTCGGCGCTGACCACGGCATCGCTGTCATCGGTTTCCTTGCTGGCCGGTTCAGGATCGTTCATCGACACGCTGGAGGTTCGCGCCTTCAACGGCAGTTACTGGGGTGACTGGACCGCTCTGTCGGTCTCTGTGGTGTCGCCCCAACCGCCGGTTCTCAACGCGCAGACCGCGGCGCAGACATGGGTCGCCGGCCGATCCATCAACCTGGCCCTGGCGCCGAACACGTTTACCGACCCGCTCAATCTCGCCATGACCTACAAGGCGACGCTCGCCAACGGTCAGGCTCTTCCGGCCTGGTTGACGTTCAATGCGGCAACCGAGACTTTCACCGGCACCGCCCCGACCGGGAACCAGGCACTCAGCATCGTTGTCACCGCAACCGACAGCAACGGTCTGTCGGTCTCGGAAACGATTTCCGCTTCCGTCGTCAACCTGCCGAAACTGGCGATAGTGACGTTGAACCAGATGTGGAACCGGTTGCAGGGGATTTCCCTCGCCTTGCCGGGCGGAACCTTCATCGATCCGCAGGGACAGGCGCTCACCTACAACGCCACCCTGTTCGGCGGGCAGGCCCTGCCGAACTGGCTGGCGTTCAATCCCGTCACCGAGACTTTCAGCGGCGTGGCGCCGAACGTGATGCAGACCCTGAACATCGTCGTTACCGCGACGGACAGCCTGGGCCTGTCTGCGTCCGAGACGTTCGCGGCCACCGTTGTCGTCGCACCGAAGCTGGTGGCCGCGACGCCGAACCAGACCTGGGTAGAGGGACGTGCGGTGTCGTTTGCCTTGCCCACCGGCACGTTCACCGATCCGCAGGGCGAGAAACTGAGCTATGCGGCTGCACTGGTGAGCGGGCAGGCTCTGCCGGGCTGGCTGACCTTCAATGTCTCGACCGGCACATTCACCGGCACCGCCCCGGCGTCGGCGCAGACCCTGAGCATCGGCGTCACCGCAACCAATACCAGCGGCCTGTCAGTCTCGGAGACTGTATCGGTTGCCGTGATGGGTGCGCCGGTCGTGGCGGCGCCGACGGCGAGCCAGGCATGGAAGGCGGGGCAGGCAGTTTCCCTGGCCCTGCCCACCGGCACATTCACCGATCCGCAGGGACAAACGCTGACCTATACGGCTGCCCTGGCGGCCGGGCAGGCCTTGCCGGGGTGGCTGACATTCAGCCCGGCGACCGAGACGTTCAGCGGCACGGCACCGGCATCGGCGCAGACCCTGAGCATTCTCGTCACGGCAACCGACAGCAGCGGCCTGGCCACGTCGGAGACGATCGCCGCCACCGTCATCGGCGCCCCGACCGTTGCCGCCGCCACGCCGGGCCAGCTCTGGATCGAGGGGAAGGCGATTTCGCTTGCCCTGCCAACCAGCACGTTCGCCGATCCGCAGGGGCAAAAGCTGAGTTACAGCGCAAAGCTTTCGGGCGGGCAGGCGTTGCCGGGCTGGCTGACGTTCAACGCAGCCAGTGAAACGTTCACCGGCACGGCGCCGTCGTCGTATCAGACTCTGAGCATCCTGGTTACCGCGACGAACAGCAGCGGCCTGTCGGTGGCGGAAACGATCTCGGTCGCGGTTGCCGCACCGCCGGCCGTGACGTTGCCGACGGCAGGCCAGACATGGAAGGCCGGGCAGGGGATTTCCCTTGCGCTTGCGGGCAACACGTTCACCGATCCGCAGGGGCAAGCGCTCACTTACAAGGCAACCCTGGCCAGCGGTCAGGCTCTGCCGTCCTGGCTGACGTTCAATGCGGCGACCGACACGTTCACCGGCACGGCGCCAGCGGGCGCGCAGAAGCTGAGCATTCTGGTCACCGCGACGGACAGCCTCGGGCTGTCCGTTTCGGAGACGATTGCGGCGACGGTCATCGGCGCGCCGGTCGTCGCGGCCGCGACCGGGGGTCAGGTCTGGACTGAGGGAAAATCGCTGTCCCTGGCGCTTCCGGCCGGCACCTTCACCGATCCGCAAGGCCAGACGCTGACCTATAAGGCGGCTCTTGCCAGCGGCCAGGCTTTGCCGGGCTGGCTGACGTTCAACGCTGCGACCGAAACGTTCAGCGGCACCGCACCGGGCACGTACCAGACCCTCAGCATCGTCGTCACCGCGACAAACAGCAGCGGACTGTCGGCGTATGAGACGATCGCCGCCACGATCGCCGGCACGCCGGTTGTTTCGGCCGCGACGCCGAGCCAGACCTGGAGGGCGGCCCAGGCATTTTCCCTGGCCCTGCCGTCCGGCGCCTTCACCGATCCACAGAGACTGAATCTGACCTACAAGGCCGCACTGGCGAACGGACAGGCGCTGCCGGGCTGGCTGACCTTCAATGCGGCGACGGATACGTTCAGCGGCACGGCGCCCTCGGCGGCGCAGACGCTCGGCATCGTGGTCACGGCGACGGACAGCCTCGGCCTGTCCGTGTCGGAGACGATTTCAGCGACCATCATCGGCGTGCCGGTTGTCGCGGCCGCGACCGCGACTCAGGTCTGGACCGAGGGAAAGGCGTTCTCCCTGGCGCTGCCGGGCAACGCGTTCACCGATCCGCAGGGACAGAAGCTCACTTACACCGCGGCACTGGCCAACGGTCAGACCCTGCCGGGCTGGCTGACGTTCAAGGCCGCGACGGATACGTTCAGCGGCACCGCGCCATCGACCTATCAGACGCTCAGCGTCGTTGTGACCGCAACGAACACCAGCGGCCTGTCGGCGTCTGAGACGATCTCCGCCGTTATAGCCGCTCCGCCGAAACTGGCGATCGCAACGGCGAGCCAATCCTGGACGGAGGCGAAGGCGTTTTCCCTGGCGCTGCCCGGCGGCACGTTCACCGACCCGCAGGGACAGGCAATGACTTACAAGGCGGTCCTGTCCAACGGGCAGGCGCTGCCGAGCTGGCTGAAGTTCAATGCCGCGACGGACACGTTCAGCGGCACGGCGCCATCGACGGCGCAGAGCCTGGGTATCACGGTTACCGCAACGAACAGCAGTGGCCTTTCGGCGTCGGAAAGCTTCACCGCCACCGTCGCTCCGCCTTCGGCGGGGGCGGCAAAGGCGATGATCATTTCGATCGGATCGGCAACCGGGGTATCCGCCATCTCGCAGCCGGGCGCTTTTGTCGCGGTGCTGGCCGCTTCGCCCGCCCCGCTTATGGGGTTCATTGCCGGCGATGGCACAGCGCCGTCCACGGCCTTCAGCGCCGCCACTGGATATTACGATCTCACCGCGCCGGTACCCCCCGGAATGATGCCTTTTGCCGAGCCGCCGGCCGGTGGCTGGAACACCCCGGCGGCGGAGCTTTTCAGCGTGCCCCCGGCGGCAGCATGGCCGCAATCCGCTGCCCCGGCGGATGCTGCCGCCTTCGGTCCGGGCGTGCCGTTCGATCCGCATCATGCCCCCGGGCTGATCGCTTTTCCCGCTTGAATCAGGGAGAACCCGCCAGGGCCAAACGGCGCAGCGTTCGTTGAGTAATCGACTCAGACATCGGGCGGTCGTCCCGCCTGGCCCTGCGATAACGCGTCTCTCCGGTTACCGCTACACTGACAAACGACACCCGCCGGGCAACATGATACAGCACGATCGGCGCCGTCACGGCGGCTGCGAAAATCGGCGGGAACAGCACGGGAATGCTCACAATCCCGGCCTTGATCAGGACTGCCCTGGCCGCTGCGCCGGCAGCGACGTGCCAGAGGTAAATTGTGTAGGAATAACCGCCAATGACAGCGAGCAGCGGAGTCTCCGGAAAGCGCTGCAGCAGAAACAGCACACCCGCCATCCCGGCCAGCGCGGCGGGAAGTTCAAGCGCGGTTACCGGCGCCATCAGGCCCTGAAGTCCCAGTTGTTGGCAGCCCAGTATGATCGTTACCACCCCGAGCGCCATCCAGCCCGCCGAACGGTCGCCCAGCCATTCCGGGTTCTCCCGCAGGATCATGCCGAACAGGAAATACGGCGCGAGGTAAAAGGTGCCATCCAGGCTGAAGAATGTCGTCATATGCCAGCCCGACTGGTCGACCATGACAGCCGCCAATCCGGCCAGCATCAGCATCGCGCGCCCGGGCCGAAACAGGCCATCGCACACCGATATGGCGGCGAACAGCAGCATTAACGCCTGGATGTACCAGAGATGCCCGAAGCTGAAAGAAAGGGCCTGCCATAGCGGTACCGGCTGAGCGCCGCCCCGGGTCAGCAACAGCCACATGACGGCGGTAACCCCAATCAGGGGCACCCCCAGACGCCGCAGCTTCTTCGTCCAGAAACGGCCGAACGTCCCCGCAATGACGCGGTGGCCGGCATAAAGATAGCCCGACAAGGCGGTGAACAGCGGGATCCGGATGAATTCGATGCTGGTCATGGCGTAGTGCCAGCCGGAGGTCATCGGCAGATGCAGTCCGTTCGACTCCTCGTCGCCGACAACGTGCAGCGCGACCACGAGCAAACAGGCGAGACCCCGGACAGTATTGAGGTTCGCGGGGACGTCGTCTTGCCGCCGCGCGGTCGCAGTGCTCCTCCGGTTCGCAAGCTGCAGAAGAGGCATGTTTCGTCTCCGTCCCGGTTGCGCGGATGTCCGCACCGGGCGGAATTGACGAAGGGTTATAAAGGAGACGTGATCATGCAATTTCACAAACCCGTGACATGACAGGTCCGTGACAGCCGCGTTGGAAGTGAAGTGCTACTCTGCCGCAACCTCTCCGCGCATCGATAGCCGCCTTAGCGTCCGGTCTATCCATTGAGCAGTCAGCTTCTCCTGCGTGCCGTTCTGCCCGAGCCGTTCATGCAATGCAGGGAAGTCTACCCGGTCCAGCGGCTGGTCCTGGTTGAAGCAGGAGAATACCACCGTCCGCTCGCCCGTCTCCGGATTCATCTGCGGTTGCAGGCACTGCGCGCAGACCTCCTTCATCATGCATTGCATGGGTGAGTTGATCGAGCCGATGGCGCTGTGGCACGGGCGCAGAAATGGTTCCAGCACACCGTGCCTGGCCTGGCCCACGGCCTGCATCATGCGGTCGGAGCCAATGACGATCATGTGCTCGGTGTCCTTGAACGGCACCGCCTGCTCACCGAGTGCACCGGAGGCATAGGCAACCATCGCCTGCACGATATTGCCGACGAAGCTGCGGTCCTGCGGACGATCGGGGTTGGGCGGGAAACCGGGGGCCTCGTCGCAGCACCAGATGATGACGTCGGCCGCGCGTTCGATCTCCGGCACCTTGTAGCGGTCGCGCACCGCCTTGTAGCCGGCGAAATAGATCACCTTCGATCCGGCGGCGCGGGTTGCCGCGCCGATGGAGAACAGCACCGCGTTGCCCAGCCCGCCGCCCACCAAAGTCACGGTGGTGTCGGGATGGATCTCCGTCGGCGTCCCGGTCGGCCCCATCAGGATGACCTGCTGGCCCGGCGGCAGCGAGGCGCACAGGTCGGAGCTGCCGCCCATCTCCAGCGCAATGACGCTGAGCAGCCCGGCTTCCTTGTCGGCCTTGGCCCCGGTCATCGCCAGGCCCTCGGTGTTCAGCACGGTGCGGCCGATACCGGGTTCGTCGTCGCGCGCGGCGAGCACCTCGAAATTCTGCAGCCGGTAGAACTGGCCGGGCTGGAACGCCCGCGCCGCGGCCGGGGCCCGGATCACCACCTCGATGATGGTCGGGGTCAGTCGATGCACGGCATGCACCGTGGCGACCAGGCTGTCGCGCGCGGCGGCGATGACCTCGGCACCGGACGAAGCGGTCGCCGGCAACGCGGCCAGGATGCGGGAAACCACCGGGTAGCCACGCTTCGCCCCGCCCATCGCCTTGACGACATTGCCGAAGAAGCTCGGGTGCAGGTCGCCGAAGAAGCTGATGAAGCGGCCGTTTTCGGCGCGGTGCATCAAGACGGCGGCCTCGTCCGGCTTGCACATTCCGCGCACCGGTTCGAGTTTCCCGCCATTCTCGTCCACCGCCTGGAAGTAGCGGCCGTCCAGCTTGATGCGGTGGTCTTCGCGTGCCAGCACGGTGTTCGGCTGGGTGCCGGCGGCGACCAGGATGGCGCGGGCCGGTAGCACCACTTCGCTGCCGTCGCCGCGGGTCAGCCGCAGCGCCTTGGCGTGGCCGTAGCCATCGGTGTCCACCGCGGTTGGAGTCAGGCCCTCGGCGAAGACGACGGCTTCCTCCATCGCCTTGGCCACTTCCTCGTGGTTCAGTGTGTAGGACGGGCTGTCGACCAGACGGCGGCGATAGGCGATGGTGGCGCCGCCCCAACTGACCAGCAGCGCGGCGAGGTTCGGCGCCCGGCCTTCGCTCGCGGCGGCATCGCGTTCGGCGCGCAGCGCGGCGGCATGCGCCAGGAACTCCCCGGCGATCTCGGCCTCTTCCGGGGTCCAGCGGGCGCGCACCGCCGCCTCGCCGCGCTCCGCCACCAGCACGTGGTAGCGCAGGGCGAATTTCTCGACCTGCCGGACGTAGTACGACAGACTCTCAGTCCCCGTATCAATCGCCGTCAGCCCGCCGCCGATGACCACGATGGGCATGCGAATTTGCAGGTTGGCGATGGAGGATTTCTTCGCCGCCCCGGTAAGCTGAAGCGCCATCAGGAAGTCCGAGGCTTGCCGCACGCCGCGCGCCAGTCCGTTCGGGATGTCCAGCACGGTGGGTTTGCCGGCGCCCATGCACAGCGCGATGTGGTCGAAGCCCATCTCCCACGCGTCGTCGATCGACAGGGTGGCGCCGCCGCCGAAGCGCACGCCGCCGAAATGCGCGAACTGGGCGCGCCGCTCCAGCAGCAGGCGCACGAGCTTCAGGTAGTTCTTGTTCCAGCGCACGGTGATGCCGTACTCGGCCACGCCGCCGAACCCGGCCATCACGCGGTCGTCCAGGTTCTCGAACAGCGTCTCCACGTCACGCACCGGGGCGGAGACGTCGATCGTCAGCGGCTCGATCTTCAGCCCGTCGATGGCGACGATGCTGTGCCCGTCGTTCATCAAATGATGCGCCAGGGTGAAGCCGGCCGGCCCCAGCCCGACGATCAGCACCTTGCGTCCGCTATCGGGGCGCGGCAGCGGGCGGCGGATGTCCAGCGGGTTCCAGCGCGTCAGCAGCGCGTAAATCTCGAAGCCCCAGGGCAGCGCCAGGACGTCCTTCAGGATCGAGGTCTCGGCCTGGGGAATATCGACGGCTTCCTGCTTCTGGTAGATGCAGGCCTTCATGCAGTCGTTGCAGATGCGGTGACCGGTCGCCGCCATCATCGGATTGTCGATGGCGATCGTCGCAAAGGCCCCAAGCACGTTGCCCTGAGCGCGCAGGGTGTGCATCTCGGAAATCTTCTCATCCAGCGGACAGCCGGCCAGCGTCACGCCGAACGGAGATTTCTGGTATGCGCCGGTCTTGCGGTCCTTCAGCCCGCGGCTGCACGAGTCTTTCCCCTGGGTGTGGCACCAGATGCAGTAGTTGACCTGGTCCAGCGCCTGCTGGGTGTTCATGCCTTCGTCGGTCAGCGCGAACCCGTCACGGTGCCGCCAGTCATGCTCCGGCAGGCACAACATCGTCACGCCGTCCCGCTCGATCGTCTTGATCGGCACCAGGCGCTGCGGATCGACCCGCTGCGGCACCCGGAACAGCGTGCCGCCGCGATGGAATGCCTGCCCCTCCGGGGTCAGCGTCGCCCAGGCCGCATAGCGCAACGCCAGGTCCAGCGCCTCCGCATCGGCTTCCGCTGCGGTGACGTAGTTGGCGAAGGCGCCTTCGGTCAGCGTCTCGCCCATCCGCGCTTCGATCTCCGCGCGCAACGCCGCGCCGTCGAAACCGGACGGATCGGCATATTTCTTCACCGCCTGGCGCTGCACGAACAGCCGCTTGCAGGCGTGGATCGGGTCGAGCCTCGCAGTCTCCCGCGCCAGCGCGCCGGTTTCCGCGGCGATGCCGAACAGCTCCGCGACGAACGCGTCGAGATGCGGGCCGAGTGCCACCACCAGGTCCGACTCGCGGGTGGCGGCGGCATCGGGCGTGGCGCGGGCGGTGAGCAGGCGCTCATGCAGCTCCGCGTCCTGTCCGGCCAGTTCGTCCAGGAACCGGCGGTCCAGCCGCACCAGCCCGTCGCGTGTGGCGATGTCGGCGAAAGTGAACCCGAAACCAAGCCGGGGAGCGTCAATGAGCGTCACTGAACCAGACCATCTTCTATTGAATGAAGCCGAAAATCATCGCCCGCCGGCGCGGTCGCGGGCATCCGAAGCGGCCAGCGGATGCCACAGGCGGCCCGGTCAAGCAACCTTGATCTCGACGGACCTGCTTTGTTCCGAAACGGGACCTGTCGGAGGTCAGCCCTAGCAGGCTTCCGCGGGCACCAGCCACTCCAGCAGCTTGCCGGTCAGCGCCGCCATCGTCAGCGGCTTGGTGATCTGGTCGTCCATGCCGCTGTCCAGGCTCGCCTCGCGGCTGCCCTCCATCGCATGCGCGGTCAGCGCCACGATCGGCGTGCGGCGCTTCTGGTAGTCCTCGATGTGGCGGATGGCGCGGGTGGCCTCGTAACCATCCATCTCCGGCATCTGGCAGTCCATCAGCACCAGGTCGAAATGGGTTTCGCGATACCGGGCGACCGCCTCGAGGCCGTTGCGAGCCGGCGTGACATGGCAGCCCAGGGTTTCGAGCAGCGCCTGCGTGACTCGCATGTTGGCGGGGTTGTCCTCCACCAGCAGGATCGCGATGCCGCTGCGTCCGGCGCGCGACAGCGCCGCCTGGAATGCGCGGCCGGACGGCGATGTGAACGCCGGCGCGTCGGCTGTCACGTCTGTCGCCGGCCGCCTGGCCTCGCGCGGGACTGCTGCCGCCGGGCTTCCGATGCCCGCATCCGCCGCCGCATCTACGTGGCGCGGCAGCGATACCGTGAACCAGACGGTCGTGCCGGCGCCCGGGGCACTTTCCACCCCGATGTCACCACCCATTAAATGCACCAGATGGCGGGCGATCGACAGGCCCAGCCCGGTTCCGCCATGCCGGCGGGTCATGGAGCTGTCGGCCTGATTGAAGGCGGTGAAAACCATCTGCTGCTTGTTCGCCGGGATGCCGATGCCGGTGTCCGCCACCTCGAAGCGCAGGCGCACCGCGGTGTCGGTCGCCTGCTCCAGCGTCGTGCGCAGGGCGATACCGCCCTCCCGGGTGAACTTCACGGCGTTGCCGGCGAGGTTGGTCAGAATCTGCATCAGCCTGTGCTGGTCGCCCACCAGGACCAGGTTGAGCGCATCCGGCACCGCGGCCGACAGCGACAAACCCTTGGCGCGGGCCTCCTCCGCAAACCGCGCGCGGACATCATGGATCAGCGACGGCAGATGGAACGGCGCGCATTCAAGGTCCAGCCTGCCGCCCTCGATGCGGGACAGGTCGAGGACGTCGGTCACCAGCCGCAGCAGCGACCGGGCGGACTGGGTTGCGGAGTCGAGATGGCGCTGCTGCAGGGCGGACAGCTCGGTCAGCCGCATCAGCTCGATCATGCCGACGATGCCGTTCAGCGGCGTGCGGATTTCGTGGCTCATGTTGGCCAGGAATTGGGTCTTCGCGGCGTCCGAGGCTTCGGCCCGCAGCAGCGCCTGCCGGGTTTCGGCAGCGCGCTGGCGCAGGCCGTCCAGCATGGTATTGAAGGCCGCCCCGAGGCGGCGGATTTCCTGCGGCACCGGCCCGCGGAATGCCGGCACCGCGACCTCGTTGCTGTCCGACAGCACCGCCTCCGCGGTGTCGGCGACATGCCGGAGCGGACGCGCAATATACAGCGCGAGCAGCCAGCTCATGAGCGCCGCGCCGGCGAATGTCACCAGCGCGACCGCCAGCGCCACCCGGTTCACCTTGTCCGATCGGGCATGAAGTTCCGACAGCGGCTGCGGCACCATGACGCCCCAGCCGGTCTCCGGCACCACCGCATAGCCGGCGATCATCGTGGCGTTGAAGGCCGGCGAGAAGAATTGGCCGACACCGGTTTCATGGCGCATCATCGCCGCCACCACCGGCAACGCGGACAGGTCGCGCGATGAGGCGACCCATTCCTTCAACGGATGGGCGATCACCTGTCCGCGGGCGTCGGTGATCACCGCGTGCCCGTGATCGCCGAACACGATCGACTGCTGCAGCGACAGCAAATAGGTGTTCGACATCGCGCCCAGCCCGATGCGTCCGCGCGGCAGCAGTTTCACAAGGTAGAAGACCGGGTGCCCCGCCGGGTCGTGGTACAGGTTGCTGACCGCGATCCGGCCATGCGCCCCGGCGGCCAGCATGCGGAGTTCCTCCAGCAGCGGCGGCGGCAATTCCCCTATCGGTTCGGCTGACAGGCCGGGCAACTCGGCTTCCATGGCGCCGCCCGGTCCGAGAACACCGACATGCACGATATGCAGCGACAGCAGCATGTCGGCCAGCCCGGTCACCGGCTGATTGAGCGCGCCGCTTTCCAGGGTCAGGGCAAACACCGCTTCGACGTCCCGGATGTAGCGCGACAAGGTGGAGGTCACGTCGCGGGCGATCAGCAGATGCCGCTCATGCACCGAATCCAGCTCGATCCGGGACGCCGTGGCGCCCTCCCACAACGCCAGCACGCCGACGGGCAGGCCGGCGACGAGCGTGAAGGCGAGGAACAACAGGTGATGCAGGCGGAGGCCAAATCTGCCTCGGCCGCCAGCCCCGTGCGGCGTGGCGGCGCCTGCCGTGTCGCCGGACATCATTCTGCGCGCTTCATGGTGTCCGGCCCGGGCTCGCAGTGCCGATTACGGGAATCATGGCGTCCGTATCGTCGGGCAGGTTTGCGCACGAAGCCGTGGTGGCACGATCTGGACAGGACATGGCGAACTATGCGACCCCACTCGACAGGGGAATATTATACTGCAATTATATATGTATCCAAACTGTTAATCAATGAATTATATTTTGGACTCGATTGCCGCGGTTTATGCCGTGAAAACGTCCCAAAACAGAAACGTTCTGCTGTTATCGAAGCCGTCGGCTGGTTTTGTGGACGCCTGGCCGCGGACGTCCCGGCATCGCCACGAAGCCGTCAGTGCCCGAGGACGATCAGCAGCACGCCGCCCACCACAAGCGCCAGGCCGGCGACATCGCCGCGCTTCAACTGCTCCTTCAAATAGAACTTGCTGAACAGCAGGGTGAAGACGATCTCGATCTGGCCGACCGAGCGGACCAGGGCCACGTCGGTCAGGACGAAGCCGGTGAACCAGCAGGCCGAACCGCAGGCGGACAGCGTGCCAACCCACATCGAACTGCGCCAGGTGGTGAAGGCGCGGCGAAGCTGCTCCGGCTCCCGCCACAGCAGCCAGCCGCCTTGCATCAGCGTTTGCAGGGTGTTGGTCACCAGCACCGCGAACAGCGCCTTGACCACAAGGCTCGGCCCCGGCAGCGACTGGTTCGCCAGCTTGATGAAGATCGTGGTGAACGAGAACATCAAACCGGTTCCGAGGCCACACAGCGCGGCCGGCTGCACCGTCGCGGCCAGGATGTCGCGCGGCTTCAGGCCGCGTCCGGCGAGCGACAAGGTCATCACCCCGCACAGCCCCAGCGCGATGCCCGCCCAGGCCAGCGGGCGCAGCACCTCATGCAGGACGATCAGCGCGATCACCGCGCTCTGGGCGGCCTCGGTCTTGGCGTAGGCGGTGCCGACGGCGAAGTTGCGGTAGCCGAAGGACATGATCAGCAGGTTGGTGCCGAGGATCTGCAGCAGGCCGCCGGCCAGGCAGTAGATGACGAAGGCCGGGTTCGGTACCGGCATCGGCGCGCCGGTGACCGCCATGCCGCCGAGGAAAAGCAGCATCGCTGTCGGCGCGCCATAGAGGAAGCGCACGAAGCCGGCGCCATTGACCGACAGCAAATGCCGCAATTTCTGCTGCAACGCGGTGCGCCAGCACTGCAGCAGCGCCGCGGCGACGGTGACGGGAATCCAGGCGACCATGGCCGCCTATCGCATGCGCGCTGGTGGCGTGTTCGGCCGGTTTGGCATCGTGCGTCCCTTGGTGAAGGATGATCCAATCGGCGGATCGGGGACGTGTCAACCGGGCGCCAAAGGCGTACCAAAAACCGCGCCGCACGGATGATCAAGAGACTCGACTCGGCTGTGCATCCGCGCCTATGTTCCTGCTATGTTCACGACCCCCGCCATTCCCGAAAAACCCTCCGGCCCGGCTGCTCCGGCGGTGCCAAAGGCGCCATCGGCGGCTATCGCCGAACTGCGGGACCGCATCGCCCGGATCGAGCGCAGCCACATCCGCGGCGCGCCGGCGCAGTCGCTTTCCCTCGGCATCCCGGCGATCGACCAGGCTCTACCGGGCGGCGGCATCAGTTTGGGCGCGCTGCATGAGGCCGCCTCGGTTGGCCCCGACACGGAACACGCCGCCGCCGCCACCCTGTTCGTCGCCGGCCTGCTCGCCCGCCTCGACGGCCCCGTGCTGTGGGTGCTGCGTCAGGCCGACTTGTTCGCCCCCGGGCTGGCCGGTGCGGGCCTGCAGCCCGACCGGGTGATCTTCGCCGAAGCCGGCAAAACCGTGCTGGCCGTCATGGAGGAAGGCCTGCGCCATCCCGGCCTGTGCGCCGTCGTTGGCGAACTGAGCGGCAAGCTCAGCCTGGTTGCCTCCCGCCGGTTGCAACTCGCCGCCGAACAGGCAGGGGTGATGGCGATCCTGCTGCGCCGCAGCAACGGCTTCGACGACCCGGTACTGAATGAACCGACAGCGGCCGCTACCCGCTGGCGGATCGCCGCCCTGCCGTCGCCGCCCGTCCCGAATACACCCGGCCTCGGACGCGCCCGCTGGCGCCTGGACCTGACCCGATGCCGCGGCGGCGAACCGGGTTCCTGGATAACGGAGGCATGCAATGCGACGGGTCGTCTCGGTCTGGTTCCCGGCATTGCCGATCGACCGGATCCGGCGCTACGGGTCGCGTAAGGAGAAGGAAGGTCGGGGCGCTGCCCCGAACCCCGCCAAGGGCAGTGGCCCCCCCGCCTCCGCAGGGGGCATGCCTTGGAACCATGACTTGGGGGGTTTTGGGGGAGAGGGGGGCGACCGGGACGGTTGCAACGCCCGAGTTGCCCCCCTCTCCCCCAAAACCCCTAAATTAACGGGATCAAAGGGCCGCCGGCCCTTTGCGGGTCCAGGGCAGCGCCCTGGCCTTCCTTTCCCTATCGTCACCGCCGCCGCCCGGATCCTGACGGCCGCCGATGCTCCGGGACTCAGGCCCGGGATGAAGCTGGCGCAGGCGCAGGCTTTGGTGCCCGGGCTGGTGGTTTATGACGCGGATCCGGAGGGGGATGCGGCGGAGTTGGTGCGGCTGGCGGGGTGGTGCTTGCGGTATGCGCCTTTGGCGGGGGTGGATGCGCCGGACGGGTTGTGGATCGATGTTTCGGGTTCGGCGCATTTGCATGGTGGGGAGGCTCGGCTGCTGCGGGATCTGGAGTGGCGGCTGGCGGAGCAGGGTTTGCGGGCGCGGGCGGCGGTTGCCGATACGCCGGCGGCCGCGCATGCGGTGGCGCGGTTTGGCGAGGGCGGCGTGGTGCCCCGGGGCGCCTCGGTTCTGGCGGATTTGCCGATAGAGGCGTTGCGGCTGCCGGTGGCGGTTGCGGGTGATTTGCGGCTGATGGGGTTTGACCGGATTGGTCCTTTGGCGGCGGCGGCGCGCGCGCCGTTGGTGCGGCGGTACGGGACGGTGCTGGCGTTGCGGCTGGACCAGGCGGCGGGGCGGGTGTTCGAGCCGATTGAGCCGGTGGTGCCGGCGGCGCTGGTGCAGGCCCGGCTGGGGTTTGTCGAGCCGCTGATGACGGCGGAGGCGTTTTCCGTCGTCATCGCCCGGCTGGTTGCCTCGGTGTGTGGCGATCTGGAGCGGGCGGCGCAGGGTGCCAGGCGGCTGGATCTGCTGTTCGAGCGGGTGGACGGCAGCGTGCAGGCCATGCGCATCGGCACGGCGCGGCCGGTGCGCGATGCGCGGCATCTGGGGCGCATGCTGGATGAGCGGCTGGAGCGGGTCGATCCCGGCCCGGGGGTGGAGGCGATGCGGCTGGTGGTCGCCGTCGCCGAACCTTTGGGTTTCGTTCAGGCGGCTTCTTCCCTGATCGCGCAATCCACCCCCGACATCGCGCCGCTGGTGGATCGTCTGGCCAACCGGCTGGGCGAGGCGGCGGTGTACCGGATCGCGCCGGTGGAGAGCGATGTGCCGGAGCGTTCGGTGCGCCGGGTGGCGGCGATGACGGGGGTGTCCGGCGGCTGGCCGGCGGATCTGCCGCGGCCGGTGCGGCTGCTCGATCCGCCTCAGCCGGTGGAGGCGATGGCGCTGCTGCCGGACCATCCGCCGGTTGCGTTCACCTGGCGGCGGGTGCGGCACCGGGTGCGGCACGCGGACGGGCCGGAGCGGATTGCCGGGGAGTGGTGGAAGCGCGACGGCGAGTGGTTCTCGGTACGCGATTACTTCCAGGTTGAAGACGAGGACGGGCGGCGTTTCTGGCTGTTTCGCCGGGGCAATGGCAGCGCTGCGGAGACCGGCGACATGCGCTGGTTCCTGCACGGGTTTTTCTGATCGGGGATGACATGAGTGAAGACGAAGGATTGCGACCCGCGACGGCGGAGGAGATTGCCGACAGCATCGCGTTCGCCCTGCGGTATGAGGGGCGCAAGCGGGTCGCTCATGCCGACGAAATGATGGCCCGGATCACGGCCGATAGACTGGTGCGGCATTTGCGCGGATCGGGGTTCGTGGTGATGCGCGAGCCGGGCGCTCGGGCGCCGACGGACAAGCCGGGGACTGAGGTGCCTTTCAGCGATTAAGCTTCCATGGCGCTTGGAAATCATTAAGTTGCGTAACTCTCTTGATAAAGAGGCGGGCATGCGGACGATTGACGCGACTACCTTCAAAAGGGATTTCGATCGCTACCAGGATGAATCCCTTAAGGTGTAAAAGTATGGACTTGATCTGACGGTCGGGTCTCCGCCGTGGTGGGTGTCCGACGAATATCTCGTGTCGCTGATCACGCCGCTTGCAGCAATTTCTCCCTTGCTACCGGTAGCGTGTCAATGAAGGTCTGCATCGGCGTCTTGCCGTAGCACCACCGCCCCTGATGGGTTCGGACCGTGTTGTAGTCTCTCATCCAAGCATCAAGGTCGGTCTGCAACTCCTCGATCGAGCGGTAGATCTTC
>NZ_CAIWTY010000037.1 GCF_903915725.1 uncultured Rhodopila sp. | reverse complement strand
GCGGTTGCTGCTTCCCCCCGTCATGCCGACGCAGGTCGGCATCCACGACGTTGCCTAAACCCGCACCGCAAGGCGTGGATGGTGCGCCTCCGCGCACCATGACGGGGGACAAACGCAGCTGCTGCGGACTATTTTAACGCCTATGCGGCGCAGGCCCGCCAGCCACGCCTTGCGGTGCCGGCTAAGGCAAAGGCGTGGATGCCGACCTTCGTCGGCATGACGAGGGAGCGCAGCCGGAGAGCCGGTCTCCACGCGGACTGCTATTATGCGTCAAACTCACGGTGAACTGGTGTATGCCTCCTACCGACCCGCCAGCTCCGGGAAATCCTCCTCGCGATACTCCGCCGGTTCCCGCATGCCGTCGGCGGCGCGCTGGCGTTCAAGCTGGCGCAGCTCCACCCGGCGGATCTTGCCGGAAATCGTCTTCGGCAATTCGTAGAACTCCAGTCGCCGCACCCGCTTGAACGGGGCGAGCCGCTCGCGCAGGTGCTGGAAGATCGACAGCGCCGTCGCCCGGTCCTCCGTCGCCCCGGCAACCAGCGCGACATATGCCTTCGGGACCGCCAGGCGCAGCGGATCGGGGGCCGGCACCACCGCGGCCTCGGCCACCGAGGGGTGCTCGATCAGGATGCTTTCCAGCTCGAACGGGCTGATCCGGTAGTCGGAGGCTTTGAACACGTCATCCGCCCGGCCGACATAGGTCAGGTAGCCGTCGGCATCGCGCGACGCCACGTCGCCGGTGCGGTAGGCCGCCCCGGTTAGCCCGAGGATCGAGCCGTCATCCTGCTGATAGCCGCGCATCAGCGCCGCCGGGCGCGGGTCGAGCGCGATCGACAACTCGCCTTCCGCGGCGTCGTGGTCGTCCGGGTCGAGCAGCCGGATCGTGTAACCCGGCAACGGCCGCCCCATCGAGCCGGGCTTTATCGGCTGGCCGGGCGGATTGCCGACCTGGGCGGTGGTTTCGGTCTGGCCGTAGAAGTCGCGGATGGTCAGGCCCCAGGCGGCCTGCACCTGCTCGATCACCTCGGGGTTCAGCGGCTCCCCGGCCCCGAGCACTTCGCGCAGGCTGTGTTTGATGGATTTCAGGTCCTCCTGGATCAGCATGCGCCACACCGTCGGCGGCGCACACAGCGTCGTTACGTTGTTGGCGGCGATGGTGTCCAGCAGGGTGCGCGCATGAAAACGGCCCTGGCTGGCGATGAACACCGCGGCGCCGACGTTCCAGGGGGCGAAGAAGCAGCTCCAGGCATGTTTCGCCCAGCCCGGCGAAGAAACGTTCAGGTGGATGTCGCCGGGCTTTAATCCCAGCACGTACATCGTGGACAGATGCCCGACCGGGTAGGAGCGGTGCGAGTGCAGCACCAGCTTCGGCTTGGCGGTCGTGCCGGAGGTGAAATACAGCAGCAGCGGGTCGTCCGCGTCCGTCTCGCCATCGGAAACGAAGTCCGCCGAAGCCGCTAACAGGGAGTCGTAACGGGTCCAGCCGGGGACCGGATCGCCGATGGCGATGCGCGTCAAACTCGGGTCCAGGCCGTCGAATTTGGCGATCTCGTTGCTGGTGGTGACGATGTGGCGGGCGCGTCCGCGGTCAAAACGGTCCGCGAGGTCGGTGCCGACAAGTAATGTCGTGGCGGGGATGACGACGGCGCCGAGCTTGATGGAGGCCAGCATCACCTCCCACAGCGGCACGATGTTGCCGAGCATCAGCAGGATGCGGTCGCCGCGCTTGACCCCGAGCGCGCGCAGGCCGTTGGCGACGCGGTTGGAGCGTTCGGACAGTTCGGCGAAGGTCAGCCGGGCGGCGCCGTCGCCGACGATGATCAGGGCGGGTTGGTGCGCGGTGGCGCCGCGGGCGAGCTCGGCGTCGAACCAGTCCAGCGCCCAGTTGAACTTGTCCACCTCCGGCCAGCGGAAGTCGCGCCAGGCGGTCGCGTAGTCGGTACGATGCGCCAGCAGAAAATCGCGCGCTGCCTTGAATGCCGCCGCCGTCATTGGTGTCGTCTCCCCGGGTGGTCTTGGCGTTGTCATACCAGAACGCACGCGATTTGGAACCACGGGGCGGAAATCGCGCCGGATCGACACGCCGGGGCGGCGGTGCGGGGATCGACACCGGCCGGTATGGCGCAACACCGGCAAACCCGGTAGCGTTCCCACGGGGAGCGAATCGAACCGGTGGAATACGTCTTTCACTTCGGAGACATCTGGGAGGCGCGTGACGAGCTGCTCGACGGCACGCTGCTGACGTTGCGGCTGTCCGCCGTCTCGATGGTCCTCAGCCTGATCGTCGCGGTTATCGGCGCCTTCGCCCGCACCTCCGGCCCGGCCTGGCTGCGCGGCATCGTCGCCGCCTATGTAGAGTTGATCCGCAACACGCCGTTCCTGGTGCAGTTGTTCATGATCTTCTTCGGCCTGCCGACGCTGGGGGTCCGCCTCGACGCCAACACCGGCGCGCTGATCGCCATGGTATTGAACGGTAGCGCCTACACCATCGAGATCGTCCGCGCCGGCATCGAGAGCATCGGCCACGGGCAGACCGAAGCCGCCCTCGCCCTCGGCCTGAGCCGGCTGCGCATCTTCCGGCTGATCATCCTGCCGCAGGCGCTGCGGGTGGTGGTGCCGCCGCTGGGCAGCCAGTTCATCCTGCTGATGCTGAATTCGTCGATCTGTTCGGTGATCTCCGCCGATGAGCTGACCGCCGCCACGCAGGACATCCAGGCCCGCACCTTCCGCCCGTTCGAGGCGTTCATCGTCGCCGCCGGCATCTATCTGTGCCTGTCGCTGGCGTTCTCCGGCCTGTTCGCCGCGATCGAGCGCTTCGCCTTCGGCGCGCCGGCGGAGGGCCGCCGGTGAGGCAGCTCAACCTCGGCGACATCGAGTTTCTGCTGCTGGCGGCGCGCTGGACCATCCTTCTGTCGCTGTATGCGGCCATCGGCGGCGGTATTGTCGGACTGGCGATCGCGCTGATGCGCACGTCTACCAAAGCCACGCTGCGCTGGATCGCCATCGTCTATATTCGCATCTTCCAGGGCACCCCCCTTCTCCTGCAACTCTTCCTGGTGTTCTTCGGCGGCGACATGATCGGCGTGCCGCTCGGTCCCTGGGTGTCGGCGGTGCTCGGTTTCAGCCTGAATGCCGGGGCGTTCCTGGGCGAGATCTGGCGCGGCGCCATTCAGGCGGTGCCGCGCGGCCAGATCGAGGCGGCGAAGGCGCTCGGGCTGCATTTCGTGCCGCGCATGCTGCGGGTGGTGCTGCCGCAGGCGTTGCGGGTCGCCATCCCGCCGACGGTCGGGTTCGTGGTGAACCTGATCAAGAGCACCTCCTTGGCGGCGATCATCGGCTTCGTCGAGGTGACGCGCGCCGGCCAGATGCTGAACAACGCGACGTTCCGGCCGTTCGTCATCTTCGGTGTCGTTTCGGCGATCTACTTCGTTCTTTGCTACCCCCTGACCGTGGCCAGCCGAAGGCTGGAGCGCCGGCTGGCCCTGGCAACCAAACGCTGAAAGAGGAAACCAATCATGAAACGGCTTTTCCAAATCCTGGCGGCTGCCGTACTGCTGGCCGGCCTGAGCGTGTTGCGTCCGGCCGAGGCGCAGACGATTGACGAAATTCTAAGCCGGGGAACGATCAATATCGGAGTCCTGGTGGACCTGCCGCCCTATGGCATCCTGAACGCCCAGCAGGAGCCGGACGGCTACGATATCGAAGTCGCGAAACTGCTCGGCGGCTATCTTGGCGTGAAGGTGAACCTGGTGCCGCTGACCAGTCCGAACCGGATCCCGTTCCTGCTGACAAACAAGGTGGACCTGATCGTCGCCACCTTCGGCATCACGCCGGAGCGCGCCAAGCAGGTGATGTTCTCGATCCCCTACAGCGCCATCGAGAACGTGGTGTTCGCCGGGAAGGACAAGAAGATCGCCGGCATCCAGGACCTGAAGGGCCTGCGCGTCGGCGTGCCGCGCGGCACGGTGCAGGACGTGATCCTGTCGAAGACGCTGGGGTCCGCGGTCAAGCTGGCGCGGTTCGACGACGACCCCAGCACCTATCAGGCGCTGCTGACCGGGCAGGTCGATGCGATCGCCGAGACCGGGCTGACTGGCGACAAGTTCTATGACAGCCACCCGGAGGGCGGCATCGAGCGCAAGTTCACCCTGCTGCAGCAGCCGAACGGGATCACCATGCGGAAAGACCAGTTCAACCTGCACCAATGGGTCAATACGTTTGTTTACTTCACGAAAAACAACGGCGAGCTGAACGCGCTGTACGAGAAGTGGTTCCAGAAGCCGCTGCCGAACCTGCCGGTGTTCTGAGCAACCGCCGCCCGCGTTGGTCCGGGGACGGCGGGCTATCCCGTTGCGCCCGGCCCAGTGCCGGCTGTCCACGACTTTGCCGCCATCCGCAGGGCAAGTCGTGGATGGCCGGAATAAATCCGGCCATGACACGCGGCCTGCGCGTGCAGCACCTCCCACCAATTAACCCGTTCACGATCCGCTGAGCGCATCCCGAATCCGGCCGCCGTGGTAGCCTATGGCCGTGAGTGCCCTGACCCTGCTTCTCCTGACCCTGGACATGGTTACCCTGCTGGTGGTGGGGACCATGGCCGTTGTCTTGCCGGCGGCGGCCGGTCTGTTCCTGACAGCGGGTTTGAGCGCGTTCGGCGCCCTCCTCTGTCTCCCGCCGCTGCTGCTGCAATCGAGCGCCGGGCTGATCATCCCCGCGGGACCGCCCGGATTGCACCTGCATCTCGCGCTTGGACCGATGCCGGCGTTCTTCCTGCTGCTCATTCTGCTCGGGGGCGCCGCCATCGCCGCCTTCCAGGCCACCGCCCGCACCCGGGCGGCACCGAAAACCGCCGTCTGTCTCAGCGGAACGATTCTGTCGCTGCTGGCCGCCGATGGCGTGACCCTGCTGCTGGGTTCGGCGTTGATGTGCGGCGCCGTCTTTCCTGACTGGAACCGGCGCCGAGGGCTCGCCGTCCTGCTGGTTCCCCTCCTGCTGTTCGGCGCTGTCTGCCTGCTGACGCCCGCCGGGTTCGCGCCGCGGTTCGACGCCATCCGCGCCGCACCCGTCGGCGTGGACCGGGCTAGCATCGCCGCTGTCATGAGCACCGCCGCGATTGCCGGGCTGATCTGCCTGCGCCCCCAGCGCGGCAACCACGCTCTGGCCGCCGGCGCGGTGCTGCCCGCCGGCATCGCCATCCTGATCCGGCTGACCGCGGACCTGTCCGGCCAGACGGTGCAGGCGTGGTGGGGAGTCGTCCTGCTCGCCGCCGGCGGCGGCATCGCCGTTTTGCAGGCGTGGCGAGCCGCCGCCGATGCCGGTATTGACGATGCCGTGGGCAACCTGGTGCGGCGGCAGGCCGGGCTGATGATGATGGGCGCCGGCCTGGCGCTGATCGCGCACGCGGCCGATCTCGTGCAGGCGCAGTCGGTGGCGCTGCAGGCGACTATGATGCTGGCGGTGGACAGCGTCCTGGCCGGGACGGTCGCCACCCTGGCGGCCGAGGCCATGGCGGCCAGCGCGGGCACGGTCCGCCTGTCTCGTTTGGGCGGGCTGATCCACACCATGCCGTGGACCTCCGCCGCGCTGGCGGCGGGCCTGATCGCGCTGTCCGCGCTGCCTCCGGGGCTGGGCTTCGCCGCGCTCTGGCTGTTGTTTCAGGCGCTGCTTTCGGCTCCGCGCACCGCAGCGCTGCCCGACCAGGTGCCGCTGGCCCTGGCCGCCCTGGCCATCGCGCTATCCGCCGCGGCGGCAACCTCGGCCGCGGTCCGCATCGCCGGCATCGCCGTCCTCGGCCGCCCGCGGACTCCTGCCGGCGCCGGCGCGCCGGAGCTCGCGCGATCGGCCCGCACGATCCTGTCGGCGCTGGCCGCATTGGCGGTGATTGCCGGCCTGTTCCCCGGACCGGTCATCCGTGCGCTCGCCGCACCCGCGGTGCGCGGCCTGTCCGGATCGTCTGCGGGGATCCGGGGCGGATTGACCATGCTGTCCACCTCGGCCGCCTCGCCGGGCTACGCAGCACTGTCCGTCGCCGCGCTTCTGGCCTTCGCGACCGGCTGCGTGATCCTGGTGCTGCGCTGGCGCCGCCGCGAGGGCAAGGCCGGCAGCGTCTGGTTCGGCGGCATGAAGCCCCCGGTCAACCTGCCGTTCGGCGAACCGATGGCGCAATCCGCCGGAGCCGGATTCCTGCCGGGCTTGCCGGACCTTCCCGGGCCGCCACGGCTGCTGCACCGGCGCCATTACCGGGGCTTTCCGAGGCTTTCCCCCGGCACCATTCCAGCCGCCGCCGCGCTATGGCTGGTGTTCGCCGCCTTCGCCATCCTGCTGCTGGCCGTCTCCGTCACCGGAGCCGGTGCATGAGCCTTCTCCTCTCGCTGGTCGCGCAAATCCTGCACGTCGCCCTGATGCTCGCCGCCGCGCCGCTGGCGGCAGGCGGAGCGGACTGGCTGGAGGCGCGCTTCTCCGGACGCTCCGGCGCCTCGATCCTGCTGCCCTGGCGGGACCTCGTCAGGCTGTCGCGTAAAACCGTGGCGGAGACCGACGCCGGTTCGCCGGTACTGCGGTTCGCCCCGGCCGCCGCGCTTGGTGCGACGATTGCAGCGGCCGCCCTGGTGCCATCCTTCAGCCGCAGCATGGCGCTGTCGCCGCTTGCCGACATTCTGGTCATTGTCTCGCTGTTGACGGTTGCCCGCGTCGCCATGGTTCTCGCCGCCCTGGATGCCGGTGCGGCGACGCCCGGACTGGCCGCGCAACAGAGCAGCGCCCTCGCGGTTCCGGCCGAAGCGGCCCTGATCATCGCCGTCTTTGCCATCGCGCTGATGGCCGGCGGATTGAATCTCGACCTGGCCATGGGCCAGATGCGCGACGGCGGCCTCGGGCCGGCTGCGGCATCCGCCGTCGTGCTGGCGGCACTGCTGGCGCTGGCTGTCGCCGATGACGGCTTTGCCCTGTCCGGCCTGGAGCAGGCGGAAACCGGCAACGGCGTCGCCGTCGCGCGGCTGACCGGCTGGTTGCGGCGGCTGGTCTGGATCGACCTTATCGGCGCCCTGTTCCTGCCATTCGGTTTCGCCACCGCGGGGGCGGGGCCGCTCGAATGGTCCATCGGCCTGGCTTGCTGGGGCCTCAAGCTGGCCGTCTTTATCCCCTGCCTGTGCGCCGCCCGGCTGACCGCCGGCCGCGTGGCGGCGCGTCGCGCGACCGAGCTGGCGGCGTTTGCCATAATGCTGGCGGTGATCGCCGCGGCGATGGTCCTCACCAGCGCGAGAATGGCATGATCGCCCCGGAGCAAGCCGGTGCGGGCGTTGCCCTCGCCGCGGCGCTTGCGATGCTGTGCACCGCCCGGTTCCGTGCCGGTTTCTTCTGCTTCGCCATCCAATCGGCCTCGGTTGCCGCCGTGGCGATCGCCGATCGGCAGTTGTGGCTGTTGCCGGCGCCGGCACTCCTTGCTGCTGCAATTTGGAGGCTGCGCGGGCGGAGCCCGGCGCCGGCGCGGGTCGCGGGGCTGAAAGCGGGCGTCATCGCCGGCGCCATCCTGACCGTGCTCTGCCTGTCGCAAGACGGGTTTGGCATCCCGCTGGCGCTTGTGCTCCTGCCCATGATGCTCGCGGCCACGCGCCGCGATCCCGTCATGCGGCTTCTGGCCGCGGGCGCGATGGCGAACGGGATCGCACTGACCGGATGCCTGGTAGCCGGAGACGACCTGCTGCCCCTGGCCTGCCTGGCGCTGCCGCTGCCAATGGCGGCGAGCCTGCCATGGGGCGCCTGCGGTCTCATCGAAGCGTCCGATACGAGGGTCCCCGGCCGCATCGCGCCCTTGCTCGAATGGGCCGAGACGGCCGGTGCCGGCGCTTTGTTCGTGGCAACGTTGACGGTGCCGCTGGGCGCGCTCGCCTCGGTCTTCGCGCCGCTGATTGCGTTCGATGGCGTGGTGCGCGCCCGGGCCGGGCGCGCCGGCGGTGCGCCTCCGCCGGGCCGCAGCCTGGTGTTCCTGCTGAAACTCGGTCTCGTTCTGCTGGCGGTCTGCGTCAACGATCCGATCCTGTCGTGGCTGGCGGTCGCCGCCGCTGCGACGGCATCGATGCTGGCCGCCGGCACCCGGGACCGCGCGGTGCTGGCGGCCATCGGCGCCGGTTTGGCGCTGTTCGGGCTGCTGACGCTGCCCGTCGAAGCCTCGCTGCCGGCCTATTTCGGCCTGTTCGCGGGATTTGCGGTGCTGGCGGCGGCGGTGCCGGATCTGGCCATCCCGCTGCTGGTGCTGCTCTTGCGCTTCGCGGATCAGGCCGAGTGGCTCCCGGAAGCCGGGCCGCTGGGCATGGGTGTCGCGATGATCGCCCTGCTGGCCTGTTCCGCACTGCTGATGCGCCGCCGGCGTCCACCAGCCGATATCCTGCTGCTGGCCCAGGCCAGCATTGCCGGGCTGGCCATCGGCACGCTGCAGGCCGACGGCCGATTCGCCGCGGCCGTCCTGCTGATCCTGCTGAGTCTGACGCGCACCGCGGCCCGGGCGGCTGGCGAACCGGCCTCCTTGCTGTCGATCGCAGGCCTCGCCGGGCTGCCGCCGCTGGGCGTCTTTCCCGGCCTGGTGCTGGTGGTGCTGGTCATCGGCAGCCATGTGCCGTGGCTTCTGCTGCCCGCCGGTCTTGCCCTGGCACCAATCATGCTGGCGGGCCTGCCGCGGCGCATCCCCCGGCTTTCACCGCGCGCGGCGATGCTGTCCATCGGCTGGCTGCCGCTTGCGCTCGCCCTGCTGTTCGGCTGGTTCGCACCGGCGGATCTTGTGCGATGGCTCGCGGGCGTGACTATGGGGCCATCATGACGGACAGCGCCCCGACAGCCGGCGGCACCATCGGCGCCAGCCCGGCGGAAACCTGCAAGCCGTGGCACCGCCATGACCTGACGGCAGCCGACTGGGCCGCAACGGCGCGGGACGCGGCGGCGCAGTCCCGCGTGCTGCTGGCGCATTGGGCCGACGCGTCGCGAGTCTACGCCTTGTTCCTCGACATCGATGCCAACGCCGCGGTTCCGATCTCGACTGCCGTCGAGGGCGGCGCGTATCCCGCGCTGTCGCCGCTGCTGCCGGCCGCCGCGCTATATGAACGGATGATCGCTGACCTGTTCGGCTACCGGGCGGACGGCGCCATCGATCCCAGGCCCTGGCTGGATCACGGAACCTGGCCCGGAGCCTTCCCGATGGCGCCGCGCGCGTCGCCGCCACGGCCGGACTTTGACAGGTTCGACCCCGGCGAGCAGGACCGGCACATGGTCCTGTCCATCGGCCCTGTCGCGGGCCTGATCGAAGAGGCGGCGCATCTGCGGCTGACCCTGGACGGACCCGCGATCCTCGGCGCCGAAGCTGTGCTCGGCTTCACCCACAAGGGCACGCTGGGCCTGATGCGCGGCAAGTCGCCCCGCAACGCCGCCCGGTTCGCCGCCCGCCTGTCCGCCGACTCGACCGTGGCCCATTCCATCGCCTTTGCGGCGGCGGCGGAGGCCGCGCTGGATGCCGCCGCTCCGCCGCGGGCGCAGCGGTTGCGCGTCATCATGCTGGAGACCGAGCGCATCGCCGTCCACCTCGACAACCTCGCCGAGATCGGCCGCCTGGCGGCCGCACGCTCCGTCTCGACGCTGTGCGGCCGACTGCGGGAGACCTTGCTGCGGGCGTCTCAGTCGGCGTTCGGACACCGGCTGATGATGGATTGCGTGGTCCCCGGCGGGGTGGGCGCCGACATCGCGGACGGCGGCGCCGGGGCGCTGCTGCGCGCCTGCGCGGATATCGCCGCGGGTCTGACGGAGATCCGCCGGTTGCACGACGGGACGGCCCTGGCCTCGCGGCTGGGCGGACTTGGGGTCGCCAGCGGCACGGTGCTGGCGGCATCCGGCGCCGGCGGCGTCGCGGGGCGCGCCGGCGGCCGGGCTTTCGATGTGCGCCCGGCGTTCATGCCGGCCTTCAGCCAAATGCCTCCGGCGGTGACGATAGCGGCGGCGGGAGACGCGGCGGCGCGCCAGGCGGTGCGCATCGGCGAAATCGGCGAAAGCCTCCGCCTCATCGGCGGGGCCCTCGATGCCTTGCCGGCGGGACCTGTCGCCCTGCCCCTGCCGCAGACCAGCGGCGAGGCAATCGCCTGCGCCGAATCGAGTCGCGGCGACATCTGGCACTGGCTGCGAATCGATCATGGGCAGATCGCCGCCGCGTTCCCGCGCGATCCCGGCTGGGCGTTGTGGCCGCTGGCGGAATCCGTGCTGAAAACGGCAATGGCCGAAGACGCCGGCATGATCCGGACGTCGTTCGCCTTGCCCGCCTCGGGGATGGATCTGTGATGAGCACGCCGCCAACGGAGCCGGAAGAAGCCGCCGATACGGAGATGATCGCCTCCTTGTCCGCCCGGCTGGAAGCGGCGGCGCAGGCGCGGCTCGGCCGCAGCCTGGCGATTCGGCACGTCAACACCGGAAGCTGCAACGGCTGCGAGCTGGAACTGCGCGCGTTAAGCAATGTCTTCTACGATCTGGAGCGGTTTGGCCTGCGATTCGTCGAAAGTCCGCGCCAGGCCGACGTTCTGCTGGTGACCGGACCGTTGACGCGCAACCTGAAGGCGGCGCTGGAGCAAGCCTGGGATGCGACTCCGGACCCGAAATGGGTGATCGCCGTCGGCGATTGCGCGGTGGATGGCGGGGTGTTCAAGGGCAGTTACGCGGTCCTCGGCGGCACCGGGTTGTCGGTGCCGGTAGACCTGACGATCAGCGGATGTCCGCCGCAGCCGAACCGCATATTGTCCGGTCTGAGGGCATTGCTGGAAGCGAACGCGGCATGAAGATTCGGCGCTAAAATGCAATAACCCGCCATACCGGCGAAAACCGGCATGGCGGGTTAGAGGCAGAAAGCGTCTTGAATGGCAGGTGGGCCAGACTAGCTGGCAGTCGCTGCCGGGGCTGCGGCCGGAGCCTTCTTGTGGGACGACTTGGCCTTGTGGGTCGAAGAGTGGTGAGCCTTGGGAGTCGCCGGGGCTGCCGCGTCGGCAGCCAGAACCGGGGATGCAACCAGGGCAGCGGCCGGCAGAACAAAGGCCAGCGCCGCGATCAGGCGTTTGTACGAGGAGGTCACGAGCAGTTGCTCCGGAGTGAGAATGGCGTGAAGGGATTGACAGTCGGGTTGAGGTTTTTGCCCTAATCGACTGACAAGATGGTGCGCTCCGAAGGCCCTAAAACGCAAGCCAAATTAAGCGCGGAGACGTGATATTCGGCTCAAAACAGCCCGTAGCGGCAGGCCAGCCACAGTTTTTTCCACTTTGGCAGGCTGACCCGTTCGCTCAGCCGCTCCCAACCCCGTCGCTCTACCGCCGATAGAATCGAGTCGTAGGTTGCACCCATCAGCCGGGCCGGTTTCATCGCGGAACGGTCACACGATTCCATCGCCGCGAACGCATCCCGGAAATAGCCATGTGCGAGCGCCGCCAGGCGATTGCACACCGCCGGCAAGGCCCGGTCGGTCACGATAGAAGCCGGATCCGCCGTAACGCCGGCATCATTCAGATACTCACGCGGCAGGTAGATCCGCCCGCGCTCGGAGTCCTCATGAATGTCGCGCAGGATGTTGGTCAGTTGCAGCGCGCGCCCGAGGTTGAAGGCGACCCGGTCCGCGGCGGCCGAGGAGTCGCCGAACGCCCGCACCGAAAGCCGCCCGACGGCCGAGGCGACCCGATCGCAATACAGGTCCAGTTCCGCCATTGTCGGCGCAACAATGACGGTCTCGGCATCGCTTTGCATGCCGTCGATGATGGCGATGAAATCCTCGGACCGGAGCTGGAAGCGCGGAATCGCCAGCGCGAGCACGCGGGTAACCGGATCGCTTGTGCGCCCCTGGTACAGCGCGGCGATGGTGTCCCGCCACCCGGCGAGGGCGCGCAGTTTGCCGTCCAGGCTGCCTTCGTCGTCGGCGATATCGTCGACGATCCGGCAGAATGCATAAATCCCGTACATCGCCAGCCGCCGATCGGCCGGAAGAACGCGCATGCCACGGTAGAACGACGTGCCGGCGGCACGAACGATTCCCTGCACGGCCGCCATGTCGGCCTTGTCGGCACCCAGCGGAGTCCGGGTCATATCAGGGAGGGTATCGACGTCAGGACGGCCAGCACGGCGTCGGATTTCGTCAGCTTGACCCGGCCTGCCAGCGGATCATTGTCCACCAGCCGCTGGGCCAGCCGTTTCGCCAGGCGGCCGATGATCGCGGTTTCCAGCCGCAGCCGGCGGTTGCTGACGACGTTCGGCAGTTCGGTCGCGGCGTGGTTCAGCCGGTCCACCCGGTCCAGCAAGGTGATGAACACGCGGCGCATACCCGGCGTCTCGGCCGGCCGCCGCAGTTCGGCCACCGAGGTGTTGAAGTGTTCGAGCAATGCCTGCGGCAAATAGCAGCGGTCCAGCTCGGCCAGGTCTTTCGCGCAATCCTGCAGATGATTCAAAATCTGCAACGAGATGCACAGCGCGTCGGACGATGAGCGGGCCTCATGGCTTTCCCGGTGCAGGTCGAGCACATAGCGGCCGACCGGAACCGCCGAGTAACGGCAGTAGTCGTACAGCTCATCGATCGTCTCGTAGCGCAGCTTGACCGCATCCTGGCGGAAGGCGATGAGCAGCTCGGTTGCGTGCACCGGACTGACGCCGGTCTCCGCCAGGCTGGCACGCAGCGCCAGCGCGCTCGGGGAGCCGTCTTCGCGGCGTCCGAGCAGGACATCTTCCATAACATCCAGCCGATGGATCTTGTCGTCCGGAAACAAAGCCGGCGAATCGGCGATGTCATCGGCATTGCGGGCAAAATTATAAAAGCAGTGCATCGGCGCGCGGAATTCGCGCGCGATCGCCAGCGAACCCACGGGGAAGTTCTCTTCCTGCCGGGTCTTGCCCGACCAGGTCTCGACATTCAGGAAATCGTTCATGCCGCGCTGCCCTGGTAGTCGCGGCCTTTCCAGGCGACGCCCCGTCCGAGATGGTGGTTGACGGCCGAACCGATGGTCGCGGCCATGTAGAACGCGGCAATCAGTGGCAGCACCGGCGCCCATAGCAGGCTGCGGCCGAACCGCCGCAATGTCGGCACGTACGATGCCGCCAGCATGATCCAGGCTGCAAGGCCGCAGGCGAACGCCGCGCCATGCCCGAACAGCGCGGCGGCCGGCGGAACCAGCCAGGTCACCGCCATGCCCGCGGTCGTCGCGGCCAGCAGGGCGGGAGAGAAGCGCAGTTGCACGTAGGCGGTGCGCGCGATCATCCGCCAGATGTCGGCGAACCCCGGATAGGGCCGCACCGACCGCGCCAGCGTGGCGTGGCCCAGCCAGATGTTTCCACCCTGCTTCACCTTTGCCGCCAGGGCAACGTCATCGATCAAAGCCCCCTTCACGCTGTCTACTCCACCGATTCGCCGCAAGGCCCGCTGCCGGATCAGCATGGTTCCACCCGCCGCCGCCGCAGTGCGGCCCGAACCTTCGTTCACCTTGGCGAACGGATATAGAAGCTGAAAGAAAAATACGAAAGCCGGGACCAGCGCGCGTTCCGCCACGCTGTCGCAGGCGAGCTCAACCATTTCGGATACCAGATCGAGATCGTGTTGCTCTATATGGGCAACAAGCGTCGATACATGCGCCGGTTGGTGCACGATGTCGGCGTCGGTCAGCAGCAACAGCTCGGCATCGGCCGCCTCCGCCACGCCGCGGGATACGGCCCACAGCTTGCCGCTCCATCCCGCGGGCCGTGCGCCGGCTTCGATGACGGTGAGGGAGCGGGAGTATAGTCCCGTCATGGCGGGCGCAGGCGGTGCATCCACGCCTTGCGATGCGGCCGGCGGCAACGGCGTGGATGGTCCGCCCGCACCCGCCATGACGTGAAGGGAACGCGCAATCGCGCCCGTCCCATCGGTGCTGCCGTCATCCACCAGAATAACCAGCAGCTTCCCGGCGTAATCCTGCGCCAGCAGCGAGCGCAGGCTCTCGCCGATAACGGGCGCCTCGTCGCGGGCCGGCACGACGATGGCGACGGGGGGAGTCGCGGCGGGTTTGCGCAACGGCAGGACAGGCCCGGACTGCCAGAACCGCCCGTGAGCGCCCAACAGGTAGATCCAGATCAGCAGCGACAGCGCAGCCAGCAGGTTCATGCGGACAGCATGCCGTTGAGCCTGAACCAGCCAACGGCGTCCTCGATCGCCATGCGCACCGGGCGCGGGCGGTAGCCGAGTTCGGCAATTGCCTTGGCCGAGGAGAAGTACATCTTCTTCCGCGCCATTTTCAGGTGGTCGCGCGTCATCATCGGGGCGATGCCGGTTGCGTCCGCGAACTTCTCCATCAGGAACGCCACCGGCCAGACCGCCGCTTCCGGCAGCCGGATGGACGGCGGGCGGCGATGCGCGACCTCGGCGACCAGGGTCAGGATGTCCTTCAGCGGCATGTTCTCCCCTCCCAGGACATAGCGCTCGCCCGCGCGGCCCTTTTCCATCGCGAGCACATGGCCCTCGGCGACATCGTCCACATGCACGATATTAAGACCGGTATCGATATAGGCCGGCATGCGCCCGGCCGCCGCGTCCAGGATCATCTTGCCCGTGGGAGTCGGCTTGATATCGCGCGGGCCGACCGGGGCGGCCGGGTTGACGACGACGACCGGCAGCGAGTCGCGCCGCGCCAGTTCCAGCACCGCCCGCTCGGCGAGATACTTCGACCGCTTGTAGACTCCGACGAAATCGGTGTCGCGCGTCGGGGTGTTTTCATCGGCCGGGGTGCCGTCGCCGATTTGGCCGAGGGCGGCGACCGAGCTGCAATGGACGATGCGTTCGGCGCCGGCCCGGGCGGCGGCTCGCACCATCGCGAGAGCGCCGTCCACGTTGGCGCGCAGCATGGCATCCGGATCGGGGACCCAGACGCGATAGTCGGCGGCGACATGGAACACGTACCGGCAACCGGCGGCGGCACGGGCCAGCGAGTCCGGGTCGGTCAGGTCGCCTATGACAACCTCAGCCTCCAGGCCGGCGAGGTTGCGGCGATCGCTGGACGGGCGAGCCAGCAGGCGCAACGTGTGCCCGCGTGCTGCCAGGGCGCGCGCGACGGCGGAGCCGACGAAGCCTGTTGCGCCTGTCACGAGGGTGGTCATCTTTGCTCCACAACGAAAGGTGGGATCGTTTGGTGGGCGCTTCATAGACGAATGGTGCGGTGCAAGGAAACCCGACTCCGCGATAAAGTCCGCCCCTTTCCGGCGTAGTGATTTGTTTTGCCACCGCGTTTCGACGCAGAGTTCGCAGAGCGGGGCGCAGAGCACGCAGAGGAAGCGTTGCCGCGCGGCGTCACCCCCCGGCGAAGCCAATAATTTTCTGCTCTGCGCACTCTGCGCCCCGCTCTGCGCGCTCTGCGCGCTCTGCGCCGAAACGCGGACCTTGCCCGCACACCTGCCAAGCCTGTTAGCAGCCGAACACGCGCAACCTGGAAAACATCAGATATACGTCTGGAGCGGGCCGAATCCTGATCCGGAAAACCGCCACCCCGCGGATGTGGCGTTACGGCAAGCGTCAGCATCCTTGCCCAATGCCTCCGGCACGGGCAGAAGCCGGGCATCATGAAGCGTTTATCCTACCTCCTCGCCCTCGCCGGCGTGTTGCTCGCGTCGCTGCTGGTCTCTTATTTCGGCTTCGACAATGTCGTGGCCGCCGTCGGCGGGGTCGGTTGGTCGCAGTTCGGGATCATCTGCATCTGGCAGATCGTCATCTTCGTCATTGTCGGATTTGCCTGGCACGTTATCACGCCTGCAAGCACGCTGCGCCGCGCCTGGGTCATGATCTGGGGCCGCATGGTGCGCGACGCCTCTGCCAACTGCCTGCCCTTCTCCCAGGTCGGCGCCTTCGTCTTCGGCGCCCGCGCCGTCACCCTGCACGGGGTCAAGTGGCACACCGCCGCCGCCACTACCGTCGTCGACGTCACGGCGGAATTCCTGGCGCAGATCGCCTTCGTCTGCATCGGCCTCGGGGTTCTGCTGGCCCGCGCACCGGCATCCAATCTCGCGGTCCCGCTGGAGGCCGGCATCGGGGTCGCCGTGCTGGCGTGCTTCGGCTTCGTCTGGGCCCAGAAAGGCGCAGCGCCGGTTTTCGCGCGCATCGGGCGGCGGATCGCCGGACGCTGGTTCGGCAATGCCGAGGAACGCGTCGAGGTCTTCCAGGCCGAACTCAGTCTGATCTACAGCCATACCGGCAAGCTGGCGCTGGGGTTCTTCATCCATTTGATTGGCTGGCTGTGCACCGGCGTCTCCGGCTGGATAACCTACCAGGCGCTGGGCGTGCCGATCGACTTCGATGATGCGATGGCGATCGAGGCGCTGCTGGCCGCGGCCGCGGCGATCACCTTCCTGGTTCCGGTCAATGCCGGCGTGCAGGAGGCCGGCTACGCTGGCCTGGGGGCGATCTTCGGCGTCCCGGCCGAACTGTCGCTCGGCGTGTCGCTGGTCCGGCGGGGGCGCGACATCGTCGTCGGCGTGCCGATATTGCTGCTCTGGCAGTTCGTGGAGATGCGCCGGCTGCGCGCCTCGAAGCGGATCGCCGCGGAGGCTGCGGCGCGCCAGTGACGCATCGACGGGAAACATTGACGGACGGGCCGCGTAACGGCATCTCTCCGCCGATGAAAATTGCCGCCATCCTTGTCGCCGCGGGCAGCGGAAGCCGCTTTGGCGCGGACATGCCGAAGCAGTTCCTGATGCTGGCCGGAAAGCCGGTGATCCGCCATGCGGCGGAAAGTCTGGCCGCCTATGCGTCCCCACTGCAGCCGGTTGGCGAGGCCGAACCCATCTTCCGGGCGCTGGACGGCGTCACCGGCGTCCTCGCTGCCGTGCCCGGCGGGGCGACCCGCCAGGATAGCGTGCGCGCCGGGCTGGAGGCGCTGGAGCCGTTCCAACCCGACATCGTCCTGGTGCACGATGCCGCCAGGCCGTTCATCCCGGAGGGCACGGTCCCTGCCCTGCTGGCCGCGCTACGGGACTCGCCGGGCGCGATCCCGGCCGCTCCGGTCGCCGACACGCTGAAACGGGTGCTGCGCGGCGTGATCACCGAGACGGTATCGCGGGACGGTCTGTTCCGCGCCCAGACGCCGCAGGCGTTCCGGTTCGCCACCCTGCTCGCCGCGCACCGCTCCGGACTTATCGGCGCGACCGACGACGCCTCCCTGCTGGAAGCGGCGGGACTGAGCGTGGCGGTCGTGCCGGGTTCCGACGACAACATCAAGCTGACCTATCCGGACGATCTGGTCCGGCTGGAGCGTATCATGGCGGTTTCCTCGGTTCCCCGTGTCGGCACCGGCTTCGACGTGCACGTGTTCGAAGCCGGGCGCCCGCTGGTGCTGTGCGGTGTCAGCGTGCCGCATGACAAGGGGCTGGCCGGGCATTCCGACGCCGATGTCGGCATCCATGCGCTGTGCGACGCAATCTACGGCGCTCTGGCCGAAGGCGATATCGGACGGCATTTCCCGCCGAGCGAGGCGAACTGGAAGAACGCCGACAGCGCGCGGTTCCTGACGCACGCCGCCGGTCGGATCGCCGCGCGGGGCGGGCGGCTGGCGAATGCCGATATCACGCTGATCTGCGAGCGGCCGAAGATCACGCCGCATGCCCCGGCGATGATCGAACGGCTGGCCTCGCTGCTCGGGGTCGAAGCGGGCCGCATTTCGGTGAAGGCCACGACCACTGAGCGACTGGGTTTCACCGGGCGGGGCGAAGGGATCGCCGCCCAGGCCGCCGTGTCGATCCTGTTGCCCGAATAAACCTCTGCACTGCTGGAGTTGAGATGAGGCACTTTCCGATGATGGTCGCCCTGCTCGCCGTTGGCCTGTTGGCCGGGTGCGGGCAGGCGGCCGAGACCAACCCCTACCCGCCGGTTCCGGCGCTGATCCAGGAGACTCCGGCGAAGCCGCCGGTGACCGCGGAAGCGCTAATGTGGCAGCCCGGTCATTGGGACTGGAATGGCAGCGGATACGTCTGGGCCAAGGGCCAGTATGTGCCGGCGGCGGGCCATGGCAGCCTGTGGATGCCGGGGTGGTGGTCACGCACGGATGCGGGTTGGGTCTGGCAGGCGCCGCACTGGACGTCGTAGCGACGGCCTATTCCGCCGGCACGGCCTGCGCCCATAAGGCCGGCTCCAGTTCCTCCCTGCGGTTCGGGAAGAACAGCGCGCACCCCAACGTGACGACCGAGAACGCCGCCAGTACCAGCGTCACCGCCGCGACGCTGCCGGTGCGTTCATACAGCGCGGAAACCAACGGGGCCGATGCCGCCGCGCCCAGGAAGCCCACGAAGAAGCGCACCGAGTAGATCCGCGCCCGCAGCTCCGGGGAGATATACCGCGCCGCCATCGTCTCGTTCACGGTCACCTGCCCGAAGATAGATGCCGCCACGATGCCGGCCAGCGGCAGCACCGTCCAACCTTGCGCGAACGACAGCGCCGCCATCGCCGGAGCCAGCACGAGGCTGACCGGCAGGAACACTTTCTTCAACGTATTGCGGTCGATCATCCGCCCGACGGTGAACTGTGTCAGCGCGCCGCACAAAGTCACCAGGAACGCCGCCGCGCCCACCAGCGGCAACAAGGACTCGCTGCCCGCCAGCCGTTCCTGCAGCAGCTTGGGCAGCAGCAGCGTGTAGGCGTTGAACACCAGCCCCGACGACATGGCGATCAGCATCAGCACCAGCACCGCCCGCCGCACCAGATGCCGCGGTATCGGCGGAAACGGCCGCGCTGAGGCGTGCGCCTCGACATGCGCCAGCGGCGTGCGGGCCCAGAACAGTCCGGCCGCGACGCATAGCAGACCCGGCGCCAGGAACGCCGCGCGCCAACCGATCTGATGCGCCAGAAAGGCGGTGACGACGGGTGCGAGCGCGACACCGAGATTGCCGAACACGCCGTTCACCCCGAGCGATCGTCCCGGTTTGTCGCCGGCCGCCTCCACCAGCATCGTGGTGCCGATGGGATGGTAGATCGCGGCAAAACCTCCGGCCGCGGCCAGGGTGGCGGCGAGCATCCAGGGCGAGGTGGCAAACCCGGCGGCGGTCAGGCTGGCGCCGGTGCCGAGGAAGAATGCGGTCATCAGCGCCTTGCGGCCGAAGCGATGCGCCAGCCAGCCCTGCGGCAGCGAGAGCAGCCCGTAGAGCACGAACATCCCCGTCGCCAGCGCCAGTATCGGTGCATAATCCGGTCCGAACGCGCCGCCGGGAACCGCCATCGCGAGCACCGCTGTCGGCAGGATCAGCAGGCTGTAATGCGTGATCGAGTGGGCCGTGTTGATGAACACGATCTGCCGGGCGGCCGGGGTCATGGACGGGTCCTTGGCTTGGTTCCGTTCAGCCTGCCACGAAGTTTCAGGCGCGGCCAAATTCCGTGCGCGGATGGCTGCTCCGCGCGGGCGAGTGTCAGGACTGATCGGGCCTTTCAACGCCGGCCTCGATAACCGGACGCCCATCCGCCGGAGCGGGAGGCGGGATGTCCGCGCCGTCCTCGATCAGCATTTCCAGAGCGGTGACGAGCAGGTCTTTGGCATTGGCGAGTGCTTCTTCTCGCGATCCGCCCCATGTTGCTCCTGGAAGATTATCGAAATAGGCGGTGAAGCGCCCCCCGTCCTCCGCCTCGAGAGTTGCCGGGTATCGGTAGTGCACGATCATGTCTTCAGGTCCGTTTCAGTCAGTTCTAGATCCTTCAATATTTTCCGAAGTGTCCCTCTCGGGATATCACCGCCGTGACGAGCGATCACTGTCCTTTTCCCGTTCAGGCGCACCTTCCAGTGGCGCCCGCCGGGGTTTTCCTCAATAGCCCAGCCGCGTTTCGTGGCCAACCGGCGGAGGCGGCGGAGGAGATTATCGGCGTCCATGCTCGCGTGGTGAAGGAAGAGCGGTAAACGAGAGGTTAACAATCGCGTAGGCTTGATGGGCCGGTTTGCCAGCCGGTTGAGCTCCGCCTTTCACCGCGTCCCGTAGAACCGATCCCCCGCATCGCCCAACCCCGGCCGGATATAGCCGTGGCTATCGAGTTCCCGGTCCACCGCCCCGGTAAACACCGGCACATCCGGATGTTCCGAAGTAAACGTCGCGATCCCTTCCGGCGCCGCCAGCAGGCAGACGAATTTCATCGCCGTCACCCCCGCCTGCTTCAGCCGCGCCGCCGCCGCGGACGCGGAATGCCCCGTCGCCAGCATCGGATCCACTAAAATCACCAGCCGATCGGCGATGTCGGAAGGCAGCTTGAGGTAGTATTCGACCGGCCGCAGCGTGGCGGGATCGCGGTACAGCCCGATATGCCCGACACGAGCGGACGGCACGAGGTCCAGCATGCCCTCCAGGATGCCGTTGCCGGCGCGCAGGATAGAAACGATGCACAACTTCTTACCCGCCAGATGCTCCGTCCGCATCGTCTCCAGCGGCGTTTCGATGCCGATCGGCTCCAGCTTCAAATCGCGGGTCACTTCATAGGCCATCAGCAGGCTGACCTCACGCGCGACCTGGCGGAACTGCGCGGTGGAGGTGGTCTTGTCCCGCAGCAAGGTCAGCTTGTGCCGCAGCAGCGGATGATCCAGTACTGTAACCGTCGCCATGCCTTTGTTCCTCCAATGCCGATCCGGCGCGCCGACGATAACGTCGAACGGACGCGGAGTCGCCGGTTGTGATGCCCGGCGGCGCTGGCCACGCCGGCAACCGCATGGTCTGCTGGGCGCCCACCCCACCGCCATGGACCCGCATGCGGACAGCAACCGAGGCCCTGACTGTATCCGCCGGTATCGCAACCGATCGCGGCATGCGTGAGCGCAACGAGGATTTCGCCGCCTGCCTCCTGCCCGGGCCGGGCCGGATGGAGTTCGCCGCCGCCGTCGCCGACGGTGTCGGCGGGGCGAAGGGCGGCCGGGTCGCGGCGGAGGCGGCGGTGCGGCTGTTTCTCGACTCCCGGGAGGCGCTCAATCCGCTGCGCGGGATCAAGGCGAATGCCGTCACCGCGCTCGATTCCATCAACCGCTGGCTCCATGCGCAAGGCCATGCCGATGGAGGCCTGTCAGGGATGGCGTGCACCTTCACGGCGCTGATCCTGCGCGGGCGGCAGATGCACGCCTTGCATGTCGGCGATACGCGCCTGTACCGCCTGCGCGACGGCAGCCTGATGCGTCTGACGGAGGACCATGTGCCGCAACGTTCGGCGATGCGGAACATGCTCACGCGCGCGCTCGGCGCGGAAGCCGGCATCCGCATCGACCACGCCACCGAGGCCGCCCGCGTGCATGACCGGTACCTTCTCTGCTCGGACGGCGTTCATGGCGCGCTGGCGGATCGCACGATCCGGGAGGTCCTGAACCGACGGGGCGCCGCCGAGGACACCGCGCGAACGCTGGTGGACCTCGCCACGCAGGCCCGCATCGGCGACAACGCCACCGCGCTGGTGACAGACGTTGTTACGCTGCCGGAGGCTGATCACTCCGATATAGAAATGGATGTCGCGGCCTTGCCTATACTGCCGCCGCCGCGGACGGGTACCACGGTGGACGGGTTCCTGCTCGGCCGCATGCTGTCCGACGGGCGCTACAGCCGCGTCTTCCGCGCCACGCGCATGGCTGACGGTCTGGCGGTCGTGATGAAGTTTCCCAAGCCGGCGGAGGGTGCGGATGCGATCCTGCGCCTGGCGTTCCTGCGCGAGTCCTGGATCGCCGCCCGGCTGCGGAGTCCGTTCATCGCCGAGGTCATCGAACCCGGACCGCAGATCCGCTCATGTTTGTATGCCGTGCTGCCGTTCTACGAGGGCGAAACGCTGGAGCAGCGCCTGCTCCGCCGCCCGCGCATCAGCCGCGCCGAGGGGCTGGGGATCGCCGCGAAACTGGCCAAAGGCGTCGCGGCGCTGCACCGCGCCGGTGTCATCCACCGCGACATCAAGCCGGACAACGTCATCCTGCAACCCGGCGGCGGCCTGAAGCTGATCGACCTCGGCGTCGCCCGCCTTCCTAAAATCGAGGACTTCCCGGCCGCCGCGATTCCGGGCACGCCGAGCTACATGGCGCCCGAACTGATGAACGGTCAGCCGGGCGACGAGAAATCCGACCTGTTCGCGCTCGGCGTTACTCTGTTCCGCATGTTCACCGGCGCCTATCCGTATGGCGAGGTCGAACCCTTCTCGCGTCCGCGCTTCAACCGTCCACCCGCTTCGGTGGCGGCATGGCGGCCGGATCTGCCGGCCTGGCTCGACCAGGTCCTGGTGCGGCTGATTGCGGTGCGCCCGGAGGACCGTTTCGACGACGCGCTGGAATGCCTGTTCGCGCTGGAGCACGGGGAGTTGCACGCCGCGCCCGCGCCGCCGCGATGGCGCCCGTTGATCGAACGCAACCCGCTGCGGTTCTGGCAGATTGTTGCGGCCGTGCTGGCGGTATTGCTGCTGGTGTCGATGGCGTGGCGCGGTTAGAAAATGGATGAAAATTCATGTTGTCGATGCGTGACGGAAAGCCTGATTTGATTATATGTGTCAGCGTCTTGATCAACAGCGGTGGAGACTGGAATGCGATTGTCCCAAACTGTTCTTCTCGCCGGTGCCGCGGCCCTCGGGATGGCTGGCCTGGCCAATGCCCAGACATCGGCCACGCACGTTATGACGGTGCAGCTTCCGAACGGCGCGATCGAGCAGATCCTCTATAGCGGCGACGTGCCGCCGCAGGTCGTTGTTGTGCCGAACGCCGCCTCCTTCGGATCGCCTTTCGCCGCGCTCGAGCAGATGTCCGCCCTGATGCAGCGTCAGGCCGAGGCGATGTTGCGCTCGGCCCGGGCCATGGCGATGCAGCCGATGCCGGTGCCGATGACCGAAGCCGCGTTCGGCCGTGTATCGCCGGGTTCGGGCGTCTGCATGCGGAGCGTTCAAATCACCTACGCCGGCAACGGCGAACGACCGCACATCGTGTCGAACACCGCGGGAGATTGCGGCGCTCCGGCTGGCGTTGCTGTGCCTACGGAACTGCCGGCCCCTGCCGCCCCCGCAATGCCGGCTCGTCCGCGCACGATCGAGGTGAAGGCCGGAAGCCCGGACCAGGGTCTCGTGCATCGCGTTGCCGAACTTCGGACAGGGACCGCGCCGACCGTGGACTAGGCACGATCGCACTGCCGCCATGGCGGGCGCAGGCCCATAGGCGTTAAAATAGCGCTGGTCGGGCGCCGCTTCCCCCCGTCATCCCGACGGAGGTCGGCATCCACGCCTTTGCCTAAATCCGCACCGCAAGGCGTGGATGGTGCGCCCCCGGCCTTCGCCGGGGCATTCTCCGCGCACCATGACGGGGGACAAACGCAGCCGCCGCGGCACTAATCTAACGCCTACGCGCGCAGCCCCGCCATGCACGCCTCTGGTTGCGCAGCCAAAAAGCGGTTGACGCCGACCTTCGCCGGCACAATCCCGCCGGGACGTGATCGTTCACATCACCAGCCCGCCATCAACGTGGATCGCCTGGCCCGTGACGTAGCCCGCGGCGGGAGACGCCAGGAACGCGACCACCGCGGCGACATCCTCCGGAACGCCAATCCGCCCTAGCGGGATGCGGGACGTCTGGTCCGCCAGCGCCCCGGGACCGATGGCCCGGTGGGCGCCCGCATCCTTGCGGATGAAACCCGGAACCACGGCGTTCACCGTCACACCCGCCGGGCCGAGATCGATCGCCAGAGCCTTCACGAGCGCCTCCAACCCCGCTTTCGCCGCGGCCGAGGCCGGAAATGTCGTCACATCCGTGCGGAAGACATGCGCGACGAAGCTCGAAACGGCGATCACGCGCCCATTCGTCGCGCTGCGCAGATGCGGCAGCGCGGCCCGGGCGAGGCGGAAGAACGCCCCCTGGATCGCCCCCGCCGACGCCGCGAATCCCGCATCCGTCAGCTCAGCGAACCCGGTGCGATCAGCGAAACCGGCGTTGCTGATCAGCACATCCAGCCGCCCGAGCCCCTGAACCGCCGCCGCGACCAGCTCCGCCGCCACCGCCGGTTCGGCCAGGTCGCCAAGGGCAACCGCCGCCTCACCGCCGGCTTCCCGCACCTGACGGGCCACCGCTTCGGCGCCGTCGCGGTTGCGGCGGGTGTGGATCATGATGGCGCTGTTTGGCCCGGCCATCGCCCGGCAGACCGCCGCGCCAATGCCGCTGCCGGCGCCTGTGACAAGGATGCATCGCCGCTGTGCCATGCCGGCGACGTTGCCGCCTTATCCCGCCGATTGGCAAGCCGGCGGAACGTATCGCTCCGGACCGCGTTACAGGCGCTTCTCAACAGGAGGAACCGAATGCGACGCCTGATTTTGACGGCCATGCTGGCTGGCCTGTCCACCGCGGCTTTCGCGGCGACGGACAGCACCAACAGCAACACGACCACGAACACCTCCAACAGCAGCACGAAGGGCGGCACCGCGAAGGGCGCGGCTATCGGTGCCGTTGCCGGCCACGAAATGGGCAGCGGCCATGCAATGGCCGGTGCTGCCACCGGGGCTGCCATCGGCCACCACGAGGCCAAGAAGTCGCAGACCCAGTAGGCCGGATTGCACGGGGGTCCGGGCCGTTCCAGGATGGTCCGAACCCCCGGGGAGCCGATCGGCCATGACCGCCACTGTTCTGTATTCGGAGAACGTCTATCCCGACGACAGCGTGGAGCGGCGGATCTACGGCCCGGACGTCCGGGTGATTTTCCCCAAGGCAACCGCATCGCTGTACGATCTGGCGGACGCCGACTGTGCCACGGCGGAAGGGCTGATGATCCTCCGCTACAAGGTCACCGCCGACGATCTGACGCGCTTCCCCCGCCTGCGCGCGATCTGCCGCATGGGTGTTGGCTACGACAACCTCGACCGCACCGCCGCGGCGGAACGCGGCATCATGATCCTGAATGTGCCCGATTACGGCACCACCGAGGTCGCGGACCATGCGATGGCGTTGGCCCTGGCGCTGCGGCGCGGCCTGCTGCTGCACCACGAAGGACAACGCACCGAACCGCCGGCCGACTGGCGTCCCATCATCGATCCGTTGGTGCGCCGATCATCGGTGCAGACCTTCGGCATTGTCGGACTGGGCCGGATCGCCACAGCCGTCGCCTTGCGGGCCAAGGCTTTCGGCTTCCGGGTGGTGTTCCACGATCCGCACCTGCCGAACGGTGTCGAACTCGGACTGGGGGTGGAACGGGCCGCGACGCTGGAGAATTTGCTGCGGCAGACCGACACGCTGTCCGTCCACACGCCACTGACCCGGGAAACCCGTGGTTTGCTGGGACTGAAGGAACTCTCGCTGCTGCCGCGAGGCGCCGTGGTGGTGAACACCGCACGCGGCGCGATCATCGATGTGGATGCCCTCGCCACGTTGCTCAAGAGCGGGCACCTGGCGGGCGTCGGCCTGGATGTCCTGCCGGTCGAGCCTCCGGTTGAGCCGGTGCCGGAACTGCTGCGGGCCTATCGCGCGAAGGAGGACTGGACACTCGGGCGTCTGATCGTCACCCCGCACTCGGCGTTCTTTTCGCCGCAGGCCTGGGAGGATATCCGCACCAAGTCGGCCGAGACGATGCGCGCCGCGCTGCTTGGCCCGCGGCCACAGAATGTCATTCCGCCTGACAGCGACTGAGGGATCTGCCCCATAGGCGTTAAAATAGTGCTGCGGCGGCTGCCTTTGTCCCCCCGTCATGGTGCGCGGAGCGGGCTGTGCGAAAACTCGTCTTTGTAACAGAGGTGTAGAATGCTTTTCTGCACCGCGGGGATAGCGCGTGCCACGGTCCAGCCGGGGTTGGGTCCGACTCCCCGGCGGCGCCACCCCGTCATGCCGACGGAGGTCGGCATCCACGCCTTTTCCCTGTATAAACAAAGGCGTGGATGGCGGCCCCTCGCCCGCCATGACGGAAGCGGCGACCGTGCCACCCGAATCAAACCTCGCGCGAACGGCAACCTCCGGATGCTTGGAGGAGGATCTTCTACAAACCAAATCCGGCGCTGAGTTTTCGCACAGCCTGGGAGGCGCACCATCCACGCCTTGCGGTGCGGGTTTAGGCAAAGGCGTGGATGCCGACCTCCGTCGGCATGACGAGGGGAAGCGGCGACCGCCGGCTGCCATTTTAACGCCTATGGGTTTCTGCCCCGCGTCGGCGCTCCTCAGCCCGGCCCCGGTCGCCCCCGGGCCGATTTTGCTCCCTTGCCCGGCCCTGATCACATCGCATACGCTGCTTTGCGGCAGGATCATTGCCATTCAGCCGCTGGAAGGGCAAAAGGACCCCCGGCGCGCCCATAGAGGCAGTTGCATATCGCCAGGGAAGTTTATGCCGATGCATGAGGTTATGAGACAGGGCCTGTACGATCCGCGGAACGAGCACGATTCGTGCGGCGTCGGCTTCGTGGTGAATATCAAGGGCCGAAAATCTCATGATATCATCGCCCAGGGCCTGAAAATCCTGGAAAATCTCGACCACCGCGGTGCGGTCGGGGCGGACCCGCTGGTCGGCGACGGCGCCGGCATCCTGATCCAGATCCCGGACGCGCTGCTCAATGATTGGGCACGCGCCAAGGGCAAGTCGCTGCCCGCTGTCGGCCGCTACGCCGTCGCGATGTGCTTCCTGCCGCGCGATCCCGGCGCCCGCGAGGAAGCCGTGCGCTTCTTCGAGCAGGTCGTCGCCAAGGAAGGCCAGTCCATGGTCGGCTGGCGCGACGTGCCGACGGACCTGACCGGCCTCGGCAAGACCGTCATCGAGACCATGCCGGTGATCCGCCAGGCGATCATCGCCTCCAGCCTGTCGATCCGCGACCAGGCCGCGTTCGAGCGCAAGGTCCTGACGATCCGCAAGCAGATCCTCAACAACCTGGCCACCATGGCGGTCAAGCGGAACATCCCCGGCCTGACCGAGTTCTACATGGCCTCGTTCTCCACCCGGACGATCGTCTACAAGGGCCTGCTGCTCGCCACCCAGGTCGGCACCTTCTATCATGACCTGCGCTCGCTGCTGACCACCTCGGCGCTGGCGATGGTGCATCAGCGCTTCTCGACCAACACCTTCCCATCCTGGAAGCTGGCGCATCCGTATCGCCTGCTGGCGCATAACGGCGAGATCAACACCGTCCGCGGCAACGTCAACTGGATGTATTCGCGCCGCCGCTCGATGGAATCCGACCTGCTCGGGCCGGACCTCAACAAGATGTGGCCGATTATCCCGCATAATCAGTCGGATACGGCATGTCTTGATAACGCGCTGGAACTGCTGGTGGCGGGCGGCTACTCGCTGGCGCATGGCATGATGATGCTGATCCCGGAAGCCTGGGCGCACGACCCGCTGATGGATCCGGAGCGCAAGGCGTTCTACGAATACTACGCCGCGCTGATGGAGCCGTGGGACGGCCCCGCCGCCATCGCCTTCACCGATGGCCGCCAGATCGGCGCCACGCTGGACCGCAACGGCCTGCGCCCCGCCCGCTACGTCATCACGGATGACGACTACGTGATCATGGCCTCGGAATCCGGCGTGCTGCCGGTGCCGGAGGAGAAGATCGTCCGCAAGTGGCGCCTGCAACCGGGCAAGATGCTGCTGATCGACCTGGAAGAAGGCCGCATCATCGACGATGCGGAGATCAAGCAGAAGCTGGCGCGCGAGCATCCCTATGCCGAATGGCTGAAGCAGACCCAGTTCAAGCTGGAGGACCTCGCCGAAAGCGACGAACGCCGCGCCCTGCCCCGCCGCAACGATACCGAGGCATTGCTGAACACCCAGCAGGCGTTCGGCTACACCCAGGAAGACATCCAGTTCTTCCTGGAGCCGATGGCCCGCCTCGGCGACGACCCGATCGGGTCCATGGGCACCGACACGCCGCTGGCGGTGCTGTCCGACAAGCCCAAGCTGCTGTTCAATTACTTCAAGCAGAATTTCGCGCAGGTCACCAACCCGCCGATAGATCCGATCCGCGAGGAGCTGGTGATGTCGCTGGTCTCGATCATCGGGCCGCGGCCGAACCTGCTCGGGCACCATGCCGGCAACCACTACCGGCTGGAAGTGGTGCAGCCGATCCTGACCAACACGGATCTGGAGAAGATCCGCGACATCGATAACCTGGCCGGCGGCGCGTTCCGCACCCAGACCATCGACACCACGTGGCTGGCGGACGAAGGCGCGGGCGGGATGGAAGCGGCGGTCGCGCGGATCTGCCAGGAAGCCACCGAGGCGGTGCTGGCCGACTACAACATCCTGATCCTGTCGGACCGCGACGTCGGCCCCGACCGCATCCCCGTGCCTTCACTTCTCGCTACAGCGTCGGTGCACAACCACCTGATTCGTCAGGGTTTGCGCATGAGCACAGGCATCGTGGTGGAAACCGGCGAAGCGCGCGAGGTGCACCATTTCTGCGTCCTCGCCGGCTATGGCGCCGAGGCGATCAACCCGTATCTGGCGTTCGAGACGCTGGAGCAGATCCGCGTCCAGACCAAGCTGAACAAGACCGCCGCGGAGGTTAAGAAGAACTACCTCAAGGCCGTCGGCAAGGGGATCATGAAGGTGATGTCCAAGATGGGCATTTCCACCTACCAGTCCTATTGCGGCGCGCAGATCTTCGACGCTGTCGGCTTGTCCTCGGGCTTCGTCAACAAATGCTTCACCGGCACCGCGACGACAATCGAGGGCGTCGGCTTTCCGGAAATCGCCCAGGAAGCGGTGGCTCGCCATCGCGCGGCCTACGGCGAGAACCCGATCTACCGTGGCATGCTGGATGTCGGTGGCGACTACGCCTTCCGCCTGCGCGGCGAGGCGCATGCCTGGACGCCGGAATCAGTCGCCAAACTGCAGCACGCGGTGCGCGGCAACCTGCCCGAGGAATTCCATGCGTTTACCAAGACGCTGGACGACCAAAGCGAACGCCTGCTGACCATCCGCGGTCTGATGGAGTTCAAGTTCGCACCGACACCGGTGCCGCTGGACGAGGTCGAGCCGGCTTCCGAAATCGTCAAACGCTTCGCCACCGGTGCGATGAGCTTCGGCTCGATTTCGCGCGAAGCGCACACCACCCTGGCGATCGCGATGAACCGTATCGGCGGGCGGTCGAACACCGGCGAGGGCGGCGAGGAAGCGGATCGCTTCCTGCCCAAGGCGAACGGGGATTCCGAGCGGTCCGCGATCAAGCAGGTCGCCTCCGGCCGGTTCGGCGTGACGACGGAATATCTGGTCAACGCCGACGACATCCAGATCAAGATGGCGCAGGGCGCGAAGCCGGGCGAAGGCGGACAGTTGCCCGGCCACAAGGTGGACAAGAACATCGCCCGGGTGCGTTATTCCACCCCGGGCGTGGGCCTGATCTCGCCGCCGCCGCACCACGATATCTACTCGATTGAGGATCTGGCGCAGCTTATCCACGACCTGAAGAATGCCAACGGCAGGGCGCGCATCTCCGTGAAACTGGTGTCGGAGGTCGGTGTCGGCACCGTGGCGGCGGGCGTGGCCAAGGCGCGCGCGGACCATATCACCATCTCCGGCTACGAAGGCGGCACCGGCGCCAGCCCGCTGACCTCGCTGACCCATGCCGGCTCGCCCTGGGAAATCGGCCTCGCCGAAACACAGCAGACCCTGGTGCTGAACAGCCTGCGCAGCCGCGTCGCGGTGCAGGTCGATGGCGGCCTGCGCACCGGCCGGGACGTGGTCGTCGGCGCGCTGCTCGGCGCGGATGAGTTCGGCTTCGCCACCGCGCCGCTGATCGCCGCTGGCTGCATCATGATGCGCAAGTGCCACCTGAACACCTGCCCGGTCGGGGTGGCGACGCAGGACCCGGTGCTGCGCAAGCGCTTCACCGGCACGCCCGAGCACGTCATCAACTACTTCTTCTTCATCGCCGAAGAAGTCCGCCACCTGATGTCCAAGCTCGGCTTCCGCACCTTCAATGAGATGGTCGGCCAGGTCGGCAAGATGGACTTCCGCAAGGCGCTCGAGCACTGGAAGGCGCACGGCGTCGATCTCAGCCGCATTCTGTATGAGCCGGAAGCCAAGCCGGGCGTCGGCATCCACCACTCCGAGTTCCAGAACCACCACCTCGACAAGGCGCTGGACCAGGTGCTGATCAAGGAAGCCAAGGAGGCGCTGGAGAACCAGACTCCGGTGCGGCTGGAGCACCCGGTGCGCAACATCAACCGCACCGTCGGCGCCATGCTGTCCGGTGAGGTCGCCAGGCGCTACGGCCATGCCGGGCTGCCGGAGGACACGATCTCGATCTCGCTGACCGGCACCGCCGGGCAGAGCTTCGGGGCGTTCCTGTCGCGCGGCGTGTCGCTGTATCTCAGCGGCGACGGCAACGACTATGTCGGCAAGGGCCTGTCCGGCGGCCGCGTCGTGGTGCGCCAGCCGGCAGTGGCGAAGCGCAATCCGTCTGCCAATATTATCGTCGGCAACACGGTGCTGTATGGCGCCATCGCGGGCGAGGCCTACTTCGAAGGCGTGGCCGGCGAACGCTTCGCGGTGCGCAACTCCGGCGCGGTGACGGTGGTCGAAGGCTGCGGCGATCATGGCGCCGAATACATGACCGGAGGCGTGGTGGTGGTGCTGGGTGAGACCGGCCGCAACTTCGCCGCGGGCATGTCGGGCGGCATCGCCTATGTCTACGACGAGTACGACCAGTTCCGGAAGCTGTGCAACATGTCCGGCGTCGAGCTGGAACCGGTGGGCGTGGCGGAACTCGGCCTGGCGGACGAGCCCGGGCGGCCGCGGCAGCGCGGCACCAGTGTCGATGACAACGGCATGGGCGACCCGCTGCGCTTCGATGCGGAGCGGCTGCGTATCCTGGTGGAGCGGCACCTGCTGTTCACCGGCAGCACGCGGGCGCGGTTCCTGCTGGAAGACTGGGACAGTGCCCTGTCCCGGTTCATCAAGGTCGTGCCGCTGGAATACAAGCGCGCGTTGCTTGAACTCCGCGCCGAAGCCAGCGCCGCTGCCGCCGCTGCCGAATAGACACTGACCCGCCGAGGCAGGCCCCGGTTCCCGTGCGGAACCGGGCGGCCCCGCTGCCGGCGCATGGGAGACGACGATGGGTAAGGTTACCGGCTTCCTTGAGATCAGCCGCCACGACCGCGGGTACGAAAAGCCTGAAGTGCGCCTGAAGTCGTATGACGAGTTTATCGTGCCGTTGCCTGCCGAGGAACTGAACGGTCAGGCGGCGCGCTGCATGGATTGCGGGATTCCGTTCTGTCACAACGGCTGTCCGGTCAACAATCAGATCCCCGACTGGAACAACCTCGTCTATCGGGAGCAGTGGGAGCAGGCGGTCATCAACCTGCACTCCACCAACAATTTTCCGGAATTCACCGGCCGCGTGTGCCCGGCCCCGTGCGAGGCTGCCTGCACGCTGAACATCGACGACAACCCGGTCACCATCAAGACGATCGAATGCGCCATCGTCGATCGCGGGTGGGCGGAAGGCTGGATCAAGCCGATACCGCCGACACACTCGACCGGGAAGACGGTGGCGGTGGTGGGGTCCGGTCCGGCCGGGATGGCGGCGGCGCAGCAATTGGCGCGTGTCGGCCACGCGGTGACGCTGATCGAAAAGCAGGACCGTATCGGCGGGCTGCTGCGCTACGGCATCCCCGACTTCAAGATGGAAAAGCACCACGTCGATCGCCGTGTTGATCAGATGGCGGCCGAGGGGGTGACGTTCCGCACCAATACGGATGTCGGCACCGACGTGTCGATCGATGACCTGCTGGCGGAGTTCGACGCGGTGGTGCTGGCCGGCGGTGCGGAATGGCCGCGCAACCTGGATGTGACCGGGCGCGAACTCGACGGCATCCATTACGCGATGGATTTCCTGACCCAGCAGAACAAGCGTGACGCGGGGGATGACGAGGCGACCGCCGCGCCGTTCGGCACGATCTCGGCCAAGGGCAAGCATGTCGTGGTCATCGGCGGCGGCGATACCGGGTCGGATTGCATCGGCACCTCGGCGCGCCAGGGCGCGGCCAAGATCACTCAGATCGAGATCCTGCCGAAGCCGCCGGTGAAGGAAAACAAGGCGATGGTCTGGCCGGATTGGCCGACGAAGCTGCGCTCCTCGCACGCGCATGAGGAAGGCTGCGAGCGGGACTGGGCGGTGCTGACGAAGAACGCGGTGGGCGAGAACGGGCGGGTCACCGCGCTGGATTGCGTGCGGGTGGAGTGGGAGAAGACCCCGGATGGCCGCATGGCGATGAAGGAAGTCGCGGGCAGCGCGTTCCAGATCAAGGCGGATCTGGTGCTGCTGGCGATGGGGTTCCTGGGGCCGCGCCGCGGGGCGTTGCTGGAGCAGTCCGGCGTGACGCTGGACTCGCGCGGCAACGTGCTGGCGGACACGGTTCAATACCGGACGTCGCGTGACAAGCTGTTCGCCGCCGGGGATATGCGGCGCGGGCAGTCGCTGGTGGTGTGGGCGATCCGCGAGGGGCGGCAATGCGCCCGCGCGGTGGATCTGTTCCTGATGGGGACGAGCACGCTGCCGCGGTGAGGCAGACGGCGGAGTTGCTTCATACCGGTCCGCGCTGAGCTTTCGCATATCGGCGCGGTCGCCGTCAGGACGGCCGCGGGTTCTCCTCGCGTTCCCGCTCGCACGCCATCACGAGCAAAAGGCGTGCATGCCGATCACCGCCGGCATGACGGAGTGGGGCGGCCGGAGAGTTGTTCCGAATGCCCGCAGCGATTACGGAACGATATTGTAACTTATATATCGGTTTTTGGAAACAACGTTTGCGCGCAAAAGCGACACGTTTCACTTGACTGCGCGATTCCAACCGATCGGTCGGGCTAAGCCGGGAATGCGATCCCGCCGTACGGGCCTGCGCACCATCGGCATTACATAGCGCCCGTCGGGCGCCGCTTCCCCTCGCCATGCCGGCGAAGATGGGCATCCACGCCTTTGCCTGAACCCGCACCACAAGGTGTGGATGATGCGCCTCCGCGTAGCATGACGGGGGAAAAACGCCGCCGCCACGGCACTATTTCAACGACTATGCGACCTGCGCCCGCCACGACGGTTCAGGCCGCGGTGCGCATCGGGCAATGACTCCGCAGACCGGTTTTAGTCCTGGCGCGGGCGTCGCACCAGAACGGAGATCTGCTCGACGAGACGGTCTCCCTCGATCGGCTTGCGCAGGACGTGGAAACTGCCCCCGGCAACGACGGCTACGGACGTCACCTGTTCTGCGTAGCCGGTCAGCAGGATCGCCGGAAGGGCTGGCTGGAGCTGACGGGCCTGATGGATCAGGGTGATGCCGTCCGCGCCCGGCATGGACAGGTCCGTCACCAGGACATCGAAGCCGGGTTGACTGCGCATCAGCATGATCGCCTGCGCGGCATCGATGGCCTGGACCGTCTGAAAACCTTCGGATTCGAGCAAGTCGGCCAGGGTTTCCCGAACCGGGTCGTTGTCATCGACCAGCAGGACGCGCCGGGGGCTTGTGGCGGGTTCGTCGGGCGGAAAGACACTGAGAGCTGCGCTGGAAACGGGCGGCATGAAACCGCCGGTGCGCATGGGAAAAGGCCGCGCCGCCTGGACTCCCTGCCGATCGGCGTTCGGGATCTCGACGCGCTCTCGAAGGTACGAGACGTTCATTCTTGTCTCCTGTTCCATGGGCGAGCAGCGGGATCGGAGTGACATCTGGCCGATGCTGCAATTTCTACTTGTTGAAGTATTACAGTAAACACGTGTTGGTTGAATAAATTAGCAACGCGCAGTGTCGGGGTGGAATCCACTCCACTTACAAGCGAAATTACACGAACGTGAGCCAATATTTTTATCATCTGCAACATGTTTAATGCTGAAACATCTTTAAATCATCTACACCCGGCGATGCGCGGTGAATCGTCTGCGCTCAAGATGTTGTGATAGAATTCATGAAATTTTTCATGTGATTACCGATCCCGTCGCGGAGGCTCAGATAGAATTGATAACGTTATTGTCACATATACGACTTTTGTTTTCGAGATAGAAAGCCCGTAGCCCTCCGTTGGAGCGTTTTCAGTCCGACCGCGATCCCGGCGGCGACCGTATGCCGATCGGCGACAATGTTGACGCTCCGGCCGCGCCGCTTCGTCATGCCGATCATAGGGTCACGTGCGGTGACAGCGTGCGTTGGCATCGGTTGTCATGGCAGCGACCACCGCCTTTCATGAGCCTGCAATCCTCCGCTCATGCGGCTTGCAGGCGCAGGATCATCACGCCCGATATGCGTAAGCTTTTGTATCAAGTGATATCCATTTTGGTATCATATCTAAAATTCGGGTTGGTTTGATTTGAGTGCTACTCGCATGACATTCCCGTCAAGAACCCCGGAGCATCAAACCGGCCCGCGCAAGAAGTGTTGAGCGAACAGGCGCTACCGTCTCGGCGGCCGTTTTGTCTCCAAGCCGGCGCGACTCGCATCCCGTCACATCCGGGGCCGAACCGCCGCAGCCGGCCTCTCACCCCGGCATGGCGAGCACCGCGTTGATACGGTCTTGACGCAAACTTGCTTCCTATGCCCGTCAACCGCCAGCCTCCGTCAGCGTATCTTGCATAACAAGATTGAACAGGTGCGTGCGTGCCGCTGATCCGACCGCCCAACCTCGACCGCAGGCAGTTCGCCACGCTCGCGGCTACCGCGGTCTTGACGCGGTGCGCCGCCGTGCCGGACATCGGCGAGTTGACCGGCCGCGACATCGCCCTCCCCGGGCGCCGCGATGCCGCGCCCCCCGGACAGCAGAGCGGCACTGACGCGCTCCAGACCCAATACGATCTGCAGCGTGGATTATCGGACAGCCCGATCGTCTCCGGCAATACCGTCACATTACTGCCGGGCGGGGCACAGGCGTTTGAAGCGATGTTCCAGGCGCTGAGCGCGGCCAGCGACAGCATCAACCTGGAATACTTCATCCTCGCCGACATCACCTCAGGCGGAACGCAGCTCGCGGAGATCCTGCTGGATCGCCTCGGCGCGGGGGTCAACGTCAACATGATCTATGACGCGTACGGTTCGCGCGACACGCCCGCGGCCTTCTTTGACACTCTGCGCAAGGCCGGCGCGAAGGTGATCGCGTTCAATCCGATCGACCCGCTCCAGGCGCGCACCGGCTGGGCGCCGAACGACCGCGACCATCGCAAGATCATGGTGGTGGACGGCCGCGTTGGCTTCACCGGCGGGATCAACCTGGACAAGGCGTATGAAAACCCGCCGAGCGCCGGCATCCCCCCCGACGGCAACACCAGGCACGCCTACTGGCGGGATGCGGCGGTGCGCATCGAAGGGCCGGCGGTGGCCGAGCTGCAAAAACTGTTCTTCGGCACCTGGCGCGAGCAGAAGGCGCCCGCCGCGGAACCGGCGGACTATTTCCCGCCGCTGCCACGCACCGGCGTCCAGACCATCCGGATCATCGGCAGTTCCCCGGGCGATCAACAGCCGCTGTATTACGCCTCGCTGCTGACCGCGATGCGCAACGCCCGCCGCCGGGTCTGGCTGACCAGCGGCTACTTCGTGCCGCCGCACCAGGAACGCGAGGAACTGGCGGCGATCAGCCGCGCCGGGATCGATGTGCGCATCGTCGCCCCGGCGTTCAGCGACGTGCAGGCCGCTGTGTATGCGGCACGGGCGTCGTACGGCGACCTGCTGGAAGCGGGCGCGAAGATCTACGAGATGCGCGACGCCGTTATTCACGCCAAGCTGGCGGTGGTGGACGACACCTGGACGGTCGTCGGCTCATCCAACCTCGACCGCCGCAGCGTGGTGTTCAATAACGAGGTCGATGCGGTGATCCTGGGCCATGACACGGCGGCCCAGGTGGAGGCTCTGATCCGGCAGTATATGGATGCGTCGCGGCCGATAGAGCTGGACCGCTGGAAGCAGCGGCCGCTGAAGGAACGGATGCGGGAGATCGAGGCGCGGGCCTGGGAGTACTGGATGTAGCCCCCGGCCCTGCGACCCCTTGGCCTGCGCCCGCTTGGCCTGCGCCCGCTTGGCCCGCGCCCGCGGCTCAGGCCGGCTTGCGGCGCCCCGCCACCGGCAGCGACGGCGGCTTGGCCGGCTTTTCCGGCCCCCACAGGCGCTGGTAGTAGCTGTCCGCAAGATGCAGCGCGGCCACCGGGTTATGACCCAGCACGCGGTCCTTTGCCACCAGCACAGTGCTCAGGCCCTTGGCGTATTTGAAGAACAGGCTGTCGTGCCCAATGCAGAGCCCCATCACGACATTGAACTCGCTGCCATGGGCATTCAGCATTTCAGCCTGGGAAATCGGGTTGCACAACGGCTCGAAACCGCCCGGCCTGATCTTCTCGGAATCCTCCAGGCCGATATCCTCCTTCGGGATATTGCCGTTCTTGCAGGCAACGGAGACGACTTCGAAGCCGTGGCTTTCCAGGATGCCGGACAGGATATAGGCGTGTTCGATGAAGCTGATGCAATTGGCGATGCCGATTTTGCGGAAGCCCATTTTCTTGGAGAACTGCACGATCTCCTCGACGCGGGTCCATTTGCAGTAGCCTTCGGATTCGACTCTCGCCGCGACTTGCGCAATCCGGAGCGTCTCCGGGTCGTCGTAAAGCGCCCGTGCCACGGCCTGGGTTTCCGGATCCACCTTGCTCGGGCAGAAGCCGGGACCGCCGCTCTCGGCCTCCCCGTCGCGGCAGGCGCGTACGGTTGAGGGGCAATAGGCGCAGGCGGGATCTTCGTAATCCATGCTTTCGGCTTTCCAATCAATGTCTGGATTGGCTTGTATCTGTGCCCGTAGCGGCGTGCCGCCATTGATCCAGATCAAAACGACCCGTAACGGCACGACAACATCGGTGTGGAAACCAGAAAAGGACGGTGCTGAATGGTGGTTCGCCTCAACGCCGGGTCGGGGATTTGCGGGGCCGGCAGCGCCGGAGGCCCCCCGCTTGACCAAACCCGGCCAAAATGGCCACACTCGCCGCCAACGGAACGTCCAGGCCAAGACCAGTCACTGCCTTCGGCGTCCCGAGGTCCAGAAACTGCGACACGACGAAAGGGAGAACGAATGCCTCAGGTCACCCTGACGGTTAACGGCCAGCAGCATACGGTCGAAGTCGAAGGCCGCACCCTGTTGGTTGAACTGCTGCGCGAGAAGCTCGGCCTGACGGGCACCCATGTCGGCTGCGACACCAGCCAATGCGGCGCCTGCGTCGTCCATATCGACGGCGTGTCCGTCAAATCCTGCACCCAGCTCGCGCTGCAGGCCGACGGCACCAGCATCACGACGATCGAGGGTCTCGCCGCGGCCGATGGCACCCTGCACCCGATGCAGGAGGCGTTCCGCGAGCATCACGCGCTGCAATGCGGCTTCTGTACCCCCGGCATGGTGATGACAGCGGTGGACCTTGTGCAGTCGCATCCGGACGGGCTGACGGAGAAGGAAATCCGCGAAGGCCTGGAAGGCAATCTCTGCCGCTGCACCGGCTACCACAACATCGTCAAGGCGATCGCCGCCGCTCATCCGTTGATGCACGCCGAAGCGGCCGAATAAGCGCCGCGCGGCACAAAGGGAGTACGACCATGGGCTTCGAAGGCATCGGTGCATCCGTACGCCGCAAGGAGGACGTGCGATTCCTCAGCGGCAAGGGCAACTACACCGACGACATCAACCGTCCCGGCCAGCTGCACGCCTATATCAGGCGCGCCGACAGACCGCATGCGCGGATCGACGCGATCGACACCGCGGCGGCGGCAAAAGCACCCGGCGTGGTGCGGGTGTTCACCGGCGCCGACATCGCGGCGGAAAATATCGGCGGGATTCCCTGCGGCTGGCAGATCCACAACAAGGACGGCTCGCCGATGGCCGAGCCGATGCATCCGGTGCTGGCCGTCGGCAAGGTGCGCCATGTCGGCGACCCGGTCGCCGTGGTGATCGCCGACAGCCGTCAGGCCGCCAAGAACGCCGCCGAACTGATCGAGATCGACTACACCGACCTGCCGGCGGTGGCGAACCTGACCGATGCCGTCGCCCCCGGCGCGCCCGAGGTGCATGACGGCGTCAAGGGCAACCTCTGCTACGACTGGGTCATCGGCGACAAGGCAGTGGTGGACGGCGTGTTCGCCAATGCCCACCGGGTCGTGAAGCTGGAGCTGACCAACAACCGGCTGATCCCCAACGCAATGGAGCCGCGCGCCGCCATCGGCGACTTCGACACCTCGTCGGGCGACTATACTTTGTATACGACCAGTCAAAACCCGCATGTGATCCGGCTGCTGATGGGCGCCTTCGTGCTGCACATCCCGGAGAACAAGCTGCGGGTCGTCGCGCCGGACGTCGGCGGCGGCTTCGGCTCCAAGATCTACCACTACGCCGAGGAGGCGATCGTCACCTGGGCCGCCGGCAGGGTCCGCCGCCCGGTGAAATGGACCGCCGAACGCAGCGAAAGCTTCATGTCGGACGCGCATGGCCGCGACCATGTCAGCACGGCGGAGATGGCGATCGATAAAGACGGTGTGTTCCTGGGCCTGCGCATCACCACGCTGGCGAACATGGGCGCCTACCTGTCCACCTTCGCCCCCGCGGTACCGACATACCTCTACGCAACGCTGCTGGCCGGCGTTTACAAAACCCCGGTGATCTACTGCAACGTCAAGGCGGTGTTCACCAATACCGTCCCGGTGGACGCCTATCGCGGCGCCGGCCGGCCGGAGGCGACCTATCTGCTGGAGCGTCTGGTCGATGCTATCGCCTATGACACCGCTATCGACAAAATCGAGCTGCGGCGGCGGAATTTCATCCCCGCCGACGCCTTCCCGTACCAGACTCCGGTAGCGCTGCAATATGACAGCGGCGACTATCAGACGACGCTGAAGGTGGCGCTGCAAAACGCCGGCTGGGAGAGCTTCGAAGGCCGCCGCGCCGAAGCGAAACGACGCGGCAAGCTGCGCGGCATCGGCATTTCGACCTACCTGGAAGCCTGCGGCATCGCGCCGTCGGCGGTGGTCGGCTCGCTGGGCGCCCGCGCCGGGTTGTATGAAGTCGCGAATATCCGCGTGCACCCGACCGGCAGCGTGACAGTCTTCACCGGCACGCACAGCCACGGCCAGGGACACGAAACCACCTTGGCGCAGCTTGTCGTCGATCAGCTGGGCGTGCCGCTCGACCAGGTCGAGGTCGTGCATGGCGATACCGCGAAAATCCCCTTCGGCATGGGCACCTATGGCAGCCGCTCATTGGCTGTCGGCGGGTCCGCGATGGTCAAGGCGATGGACAAGATCATTGCCAAGGGCAAGAAGATCGCCGCCCATCTGCTGGAAGCCTCAGTCCAGGACATCGAGTTCAAGGACAACACCTTCACCGTCGCCGGCACGGACCGGTCGAAGACGCTGACGGATGTTTCGCTCGCCGCCTACGTGCCGCACAACTATCCGATCGAGGAACTCGAGCCCGGCCTGGATGAGACCGCGTTCTACGACCCGAAGAACTTCACCTTCCCCGGCGGCTGCCACATCGCCGAGGTCGAGATCGACCCGGAAACCGGTGTGGTGGATATGGTGAATTTCACCGCCGTGGATGATGTCGGGCGCGTGGTCAATCCGATGATCGTCGAGGGACAGGTGCAGGGCGGCGTCGCCCAGGGCATCGGGCAGGCGCTGTTCGAGTCCGCCATCTACGACCCGGAAGGGCAGCTTTTGTCAGGCTCTTTCATGGACTACACGATGCCGCGCGCGAACGACATTCCGCCCCTGTCGGTCGCCACCGAAAACACCATGTGCACCCACAACCCGCTCGGATCCAAAGGTTGCGGTGAGGTCGGCGCCATCGGCTCGCCACCCGCGGTGATCAACGCCGTGGTGGATGCGCTGAAGGACTACGGCGTGCGCCACCTGGAGATGCCGGCCACCGCGGCAAAAATCTGGTCGATCATCCAATCCGCGCAGCCGCGTCTGGCGGCCGAGTAACGAAGGCAAAAGGGAACATCAAGATGTACGATTTCGCATACGAGAAGCCCGGCAGCCTGGCCGATGCCGTGAAGGTGCTGTCAGCCGATCCGGACGCCAAGGCACTGGCCGGCGGTCAGACCTTCATTCCGGTGCTGAAGCAGCGGCTGAACCGGCCGTCCACCGTCGTGGATTTGGCCAAACTCGGCCTGACCGGCATCACCGTGTCCGGCGACACGGTCACCATCGGCGCCATGACTACGCACGCAACGATCGCCGCAAACCCCGACATTAAATCCAAAATCCCCGGTCTCCAACATCAGGCATCTCTGATCGGCGATGAAGCGGTGCGGCATCGCGGCACCATCGGCGGGTCGCTGGCCAATAACGATCCGGCGGCATGCTACCCCTCCGCCGTGCTCGCCCTGGGTGGAACGATCAAGACCGATCGACGCTCGATCCCGGCGGAAGAGTTCTTCCAGGGCATGTTCACCACGGCGCTGGAGCCGGGCGAGATCATTACATCTGTGGAGCTGCCGATTCCGCAGAAATCGGCTTACGAGAAGTTTCGCAATCCGGCCTCCCGCTATGCCATCGTGGGCGTGTTCGTAGCGAAATTCCCGTCGGGCGTGCGCCTGGCGATCACCGGCGCGGGCCAGGGCGGCGTGTTCCGGCACGCGGAGTTCGAGAAGGCGCTGTCAGCGAATTTTGCGCCCGAAGCGATTGCCGGGATTGCGACGCCGGCGGACGGCCTGAACGGCGACATTCACGCCAGTCCGGAGTATCGGGCGCATCTTATCGGGGTCGTGTCGAAACGGGCGGTCGCGAAAGCCGCCTGACCGGTTCGGCGACGGTTAGATGCGTGAAACGACCTAAGGCGACGCCCAAGAATAAGCGAATCGGGCGGCTGACTTTGGCCCGTCATGGCCCGGCTTTTTCGGGCCACCTGTCGCGGCAGGCTGCTGGTATAGGTGGCCCGGACAAGCCTGGCCATGACGAGGAGGGAAGGACGCCCGACCGAAGCGGTCATTGTTGAGCGTCGCTGGCTTCCGGATATGAAAGCATGGGCGGAGGTGGTGCGCGATTTGCTCCGCCCCGGCGGCGAACTGTATTTGTTCGACTTCCATCCGGTAAAATGGCTGATCGAGGCAGGCGCACCGGCCGATATCGTCATCCGGGGCGGGTATTTCGCGCCGGCTGAAGGCTATCGCGAAGCCGGCGGCATCACCTACGCCGATACATCGGCCCCCGCCGCCGCGACACCGACGGTGCAATGGAACCATCCGCTCGGTGAGGTCGTCACCGCTTTGGCGGACGCCGGGTTCAGGATCACCGCTTTGCGCGAACTCGACCGCGACGTCATACCGCAATGGACGATGATGGAACGAACCGATGACGGCATGTACCGCATGCCCGGAGACAGGCCATCACTGCCTCTGATGTACGTGCTTCGAGCCTGCCGGGAGTCCGGGCCGTAGATGGCACGAGTGCCGAAACTCGATCTTTTTTCTGGTTCTACCATGCAAATGCCCGGCGCGGCACGTGCCGATGGACGTCATGGCGGGCGCAGCCCTCTCGCGTGCTCGGTCGCCCGCCATCCACGCCTTGGCTCGCGTCATCACCGTAAGGCGTGGATGGTGGCCCTTCGGCCACCACGACGTCAGCAGCAACGCCGACACCATTTGCCGTCATCGCGGTGCGGGCGGCCGCCGCTGGTTGGCTCTGCGCAATAACCCGATCCCGAACCGCGTCCGGCGGTGCCGCTCGATAGACGGCGGCAGCCGAAACTGCACCACCGTTGATCCAAGGGCGGACCATTTTATCAGCATTTTCAGTGCCGTTCTCAATGAAATGCGTGTATAGCCGCGCTCGGCGCAACAATCATCCGCCAGCCGACATGAAAGCGCCGGCCCGCGCGCTGCGGCAAAACTCTCGGATAGGCAGGTGTGTTCCCGATGCAATCCTGGTCCGCATGGGCCATATAGCTGCAATGACCCAATACATCATTGTCCCGAACGGGGATGGATCCGGCTTCAATATCACGGTGGCGGGCGCCGACGGCGCGCGACAGACCATGTTGGGCTTCAGTTCAGAAGCGGAAGCCGAGGCATGGATCGCACAGGACCGACGGTTGGACGGCGCCGGCGAGGCTTCGCCTGAATACCAAACCGCCAACGCAAACGATTAGCCGAAACCCGCCGCCGGAGCCGGCGCTAAGGGATTCCGCCGCCAAACCCGCGGTTTCGCAGACGCTCCAGCTTGCCCAGGCAGATCCGGCAGGTGACCGTTTCGGACGACGGCTCCGCCCAACCGGAAGCAGCACCCGGCTCGGTCGCGCACAGCGCCATCCGACAACCCGGGGTCACCGCGTGATACATCGCCGATCGGCCGGCCGCTTTCGCAGGACCGTCCTTTCGCAAGGCCACGAAGATCCGGCCCGATTCTATTATAATCCCAGCCTCCCCCAAACACGTGTTCGCGAGGTTGCTAACGCATCACAGCCGGACCACCAAGCAATTGTTGCCGCGGCCAGAGATCCGATCATGAGCAGAGCGGCATCTTTACGAAATGCACTGAAACGTTCGGTTGGTTTGATTGCGCCCGCAACAACCGGCGGCACTCCCGGAGACAGCGGACAATGACCGACCTGACGCCGCTGGCTGCAACCGCGGGGGCGGTGTCCCTGCCCTATTGCGACCCTGCGTTCCCCGGCCGGTTGCTGATCCTGCACGCGGCCTGCCCCGCTGCATGGCATCCCGGCATGCCCGTCCTGTTCGTCCACCACGGCGTCAACCGCAACGGCCGGGACTACCGCGACTACTGGATGCCGCATGTGGACCGGGGCTTTCTGGCGATCGCCATCGAGTTCCCGCACGCCGCCTTCCCGGAGCACCTCTGGTACAATTTCGGCAATCTCCGTGCGGCGGATGGCGCGGCGAATCCGCGGCTTGATTGGACCTTCGGCATCGATAGCCGCCTGTTCGCCGCTTTGCACGAGCAGGGGATCACGACGGCGCATGGCTACGGCCTGTTCGGCCACTCGGCGGGCGGCCAGTTCGTCCACCGCATGCTGTCGTTCGGGTATCGGGAGCACGTCGCGGTCGCGGTAAGCGCCAACGCCGGCACCTATGCGATGCCCGACCTGTCGATCGACTGGCCCTGGGGCCTCGGCGCGACGGATTTCACCGCGGCGGACCTGCCGGCGCTGCTGCAATTCCCGCTGACGATCATGGCGGGGACAGAGGACACCCGGACCACCGGACGACACTTCCCCGGCGGCCCGAAGTCGCTCCGCCAAGGGCCGACGCGGCACGCCCGCGCGCACAGCTATATTTGCGCCGGTCGCGAGGCAGCCGCAGCCCTCGGCGTCAACCTGGCCTGGCAGGTGATCGACGTGCCGGGGGTCGGCCATGACGGGCGGCGCATGTCGGACGCCGCCGCGCCGCTGATCGCCGCGGCGCTGAAACAGCGGTCGAATTGATCGTCCCGGCGGGCGAAGCACGCTGGTGTGTGGCCACGCCGAACTGGAAAAGAGTTTGTGGTTGTCGCCCGGGTCATGGCAAGCGAAGGCCCGCCATCCACCCCTTCGCTGAGCGCAGGCACAACGGGCGCCGATGCCGACCTGCGTCGGGATGAAGCGACGCCGGGTTGGTATCGTGCCGGTTTGCGGCTTACCCTGATCGGCCTCGGAAAACAGGAGGACGCCGGATGAAGCGACGCACGATCCTGCAATCAGCCGCGGCGATCCCGGCCGCCTTCGCCGTCCCGCGCATCGCCCGGGCCGACGGTCCCAAGACCGTCACCTTCGCTCCCCACGCCGATCTGGCGTCGCTGGACCCGGTCTGGACCACGGCGGATATCACCCGGAACTATTCGCTGGCGGTGTTCGACACCCTGTATGCCTACGACGCCCAATTCCAGGTGCAGCCGCAGATGGTTGCGGGCGACCGCACCGCGGATGATGGCAGGACCCGCGAACTCATCCTGCGCGACGGCCTGGCCTTCCACGATGGCCAGAAGGTTCTGGCGCGCGATTGCGTCGCCTCCATCCGCCGCTTCGGCAAGCGCAACCCGTTCGGACAGGCGCTGATGCAACGGGTGGACGAGCTCTCCGCCCCCTCCGACACGGTGATCCGCTTCCGGCTGAGCAAGCCGTTTCCCCTGCTGCCGGCCGCGTTGGCCGAGGTCTACTGCGCCATCATGCCGGAACGGCTGGCACAAACCGATGCGATGAAGCAGATCCCCGAAGCTATCGGCAGCGGCCCGTTCCGCTTCATCGCCGATGAGCGCATCCCCGGCTCCCGCGTCGTATTCGCCAAAAACCCCGCCTACGTGCCGCGCTCCGGCGGCACGCCAAGCTTCAACGCCGGCCCCAAGATCGTCCACGTGGATCGGGTCGTCTGGAGCTTCATCCCCGACGCCTCCACCGCCTCCGCCGCCTTGCGGCAGGGCGAGATCGATTGGTGGGAGCAGCCGAGCTTCGACCTGATCCCGCAGCTCCGCACCAGCAAGGACATCACCCTCACCGTTAAGGACCGCACCGGGGAGATCGGCTGCCTCCGCTTCAACCAGTTATTTCCGCCGTTCGACAACCCGGCGATCCGGCGCGTCGTTGTCGCCGCCATCGACCAGAAGGAGGTGATGGAGGCGGTCGCCGGCGCCGAACCCTCCCTCTACAAGACCGATGTCGGCCTGTTCGTCCCCGGCACGCCAATGGCCAGCACCGCCGGCGTGGAGATCACCCGCGGCCCGAAGGACTACGCGAAGCTGACCAAGGACCTCGCCGCCGCCGGCTACAATGGGGAAAAGATCGTCGTGCTCGCGGCGACCACGATACCGACGATCTGGGCGGAGGCTCAGGTCGCCACCGATGCGCTGACAAAAATCGGCTTCAACGTCGATCTTCAGGCGCTGGAGTGGGGCTCGGTCGTGCAGCGCCGCGCCAGCATGGAGCCGGTGGACAAGGGCGGCTGGAACATCTTCTACACCTGGCTCGGCGGGTTCGGTAACATCTCCCCTGCTCCGAATATCGCACTGCGTGGCAACGGCAAGGCGGCCTGGTTCGGCTGGCCGAAGAACGATCGGATCGAGGCCTTGGACAGCGCGTGGTTTGACGCCCCGGATCTCGCGGCGCAACAGCGGATCTGCGAGGAGATGCAGGTGGCGTTCTGGCAAAATCCGACGTTTGCTCCGCTCGGCATGTATAGCCAGCCGACGGCCTTCCGCGGCTATATGAAGGATGTGCCGGACGGTTTCCCGCAATTCTATGGCCTGAAGAAGGACGTATGACACGGGTTGTTGTTATCGGCGGCGGCGTTATCGGCCTGGCCTCGGCCATCGCATTGCTGCGCGACGGTCATGCCGTCACCATCATTGAACCCGGCGTGCCGGGCGGCGAGCAATCGGCCAGCTACGGCAACGGCACGCTGCTCAATCCCAGCTCCGTCGTCCCGATGTCGGCGCCCGGGCTTTGGAAGAAGGTGCCGGGCTACCTGGCGGACCCGTTGGGACCGCTGACGATCCGCTGGTCCTATCTGCCGTGGCTGCTGCCCTGGCTGCGCCGTTTCGCCGCCGCCGGCTCCACCGCGGCGAAGGTTGAGGCGACCGGGCGGGCGCTGCGCCCGCTGGTGGCGGACTGCCCGGCGCTGCACCGCAAGCTGGCCGAGGACGCCGGAGTAGGCGACCTGATCGTCCGGCAGGGCGTGCTGTTCGCCTTCCCCAACCGCGCCGCATTCGAGGCCGAGGCGTTATCCTGGCGCGTGCGCCGCGAAAATGGCACGCGTTGGCTGGAGCTGGACGCGGACGAGCTACGCCAGCGCGAACCGGCGCTGGACCGCCGCTACACGTTCGGGATTCTGATCGAGGAGAACGGCCAGTGCCGCGACCCCGGCGCCTATACCGCCGCCCTGGCGCGGTATGCGTCGGACCTCGGCGCGGCGATCGAGCAGACCGGCGCGACCGGGTTCCGGATCGAGGCCGGTCGTCTCCGTGCGGTGAAAACCCGCGGTGGCGAGATCGCCTGCGACACGGCCGTCATCGCGGCGGGCGCCTGGTCGAAGGCTCTGGCGCGTGAAGCCGGCGACCGTGTGCCGCTGGAATCCGAGCGCGGCTATCACGTCGTGATCGAAAACCCCGGGATCGCGCCGCGCTACCCGGTGATGCCGAGCGACGGGAAGATGGCGTGCACGATGACTCCGGCGGGCCTTCGGCTGGCCGGACAGGTGGAACTCGCCGGCTTGGAGGCGGCACCGAACTGGCGGCGGGCCGAGGCGCTGTTGCAGTTTGCCCGCAAAGTCTTCCCGGGGTTGCCGCCCGATACGCCGCCGGAGACGGTGAAACTGTGGATGGGTCACCGGCCTTCGACGCCGGACGGGCTGCCCTGCCTGGGGCTCGCTTCGGGTTGTTCCGATGTGGTGCATGCCTTCGGGCACGGGCATGTCGGGCTGGCAGCCGCGGTGACGAGCGGGGCCGTTGTCGCGGATCTGGTTGCGGGACGCGCGCCGGCCTTCGATTTGGCCCCTTATTCCGCGGCGCGATTCAGGTAACGGCTCATCCCGGGCGGCGGCGATAAGAATGCGGCCAGTCGCGTCGGCTGGAGCCAAATGGAATGCGCCTTCGCAAGCGCCTTTTCCGAGGCCGAAACGGCGCCGCTGCATCCGCGCGGAATGGAATTCCTGATATTTTTCGCGAAACAATCTGGACAGACGATGCTTTTCGATAATATTTGACGGTCCGAGCTGGTTATCTGTCGGAGGTTCCCTGCGTCGCGCAAGGGCACCATCGAATTGAGAGTAGCGTTTGTGTTGGCCATCCCGACGAAGCCCCGGAGCCTCACCCGCCGCAGCCTGCCTTTGCGCGGCTTCCGCATGCTGGCCATCGCGGCCGTAGTCATCCCGGCTCTTTGGTTCGGTTGCCTTGCCGCCTACGATCGCGGCCGGCTGGTGGACGACCTCGCGGATGATGTGCGGGACCGCACCGACATCTTCTACCAGCACGCCCTGAACGTCTTCGAAACGCACCAACTGGCGGCTGATCGCATCGCGGATCTGGTGGCTGGCAGGGACTGGGAGGAGATCGCGCGCTCCGATTCGCTTCGCGCCACCTTGCAGGCCATTCGCAGCCGGTATCCTCAGATTCAGGGAATCTGGCTGGCTGACGCGTCTGGCCTGGTCCGCCTCGGTGCCGACATCCTGCCGCCACGGCCGATCGGCCTGGCCGGGCGCGACTATTTCCGGGTCCTGCAGAGCGGGGCAGCAGACTACGCGCTTGGCGGCCTGGTGCGTGGCGCCGTCCTGGGAGGCCCGAATTTCAACCTCGCACGCCGGTTGGAGCGCCCTGACGGCGCTTTCAACGGTGCCGTCATCACCACGGTCTACCCCGCCTATTTCAGCGATTTCTGGGCGTCCGTCGCGCCGCACCCGTTCATGATGAGTGGCCTCGTCCGGGGCGACCGGATGGTGATGATGCGGGTCCCGGCGGTCGATCCGGATGCCGCCCTCCTGTCCGGCGATTCCATTTTCGCGCGCAACGTCGAGGGCCATGACCGCGGCTTGTTCCGCGACATCGGGTCGATTGACGGGGTGGAGCGGCTCTACGCCTTCCGCAAGCTTGGCCGCTTCGACGCCTATATCGTGCATGGCGTCGGGATCGAAACGGCGTTGCGCGTCTGGCGGCACGACCTGCTCATCAATGGCGCCGTCGCGGGCATCAGCGCGGCTGTGTTGCTGGGGTTCGCCCTGATCGTATTGCGCGGCGCCGAACGCGAGCAGGCTGCCCACTACCTCGCCGCCGAAACCGAGCTGGCCCGCGCCGCCGAAGCCGGCCGGCGCGATGCCGCCGAGGCGCATGCGGCCGAGTTGGAGGGCTTCAACGCCGGTCTGGCCGATGCCGAACGCGCCGCCCGTGCAAGCGAGGCGCAATTCAGGATTCTGGCCGAACATTCCAGCGACGCCATCCTGCGCACCGGCCTGGACGGAATTCGCCGCTATATTTCGCCCTCGATGTTCCGCATGACAGGATACCGGCCCGAGGAGCTTGTCGGCTTGCCCTGGACGCAGCTGGTGCATCCGGACGATCGCCCTATTCTGCAAGTGGCTTTGGCTCGGTTGCTCGGCAGCGCGCCTTATACCGAGGTCACCCTCAGGTGGCTGCGCAAGGACGGCTCATGGGTCTGGATCGAGGGACTGAGCACGCTCGTCCACGATCCCGGGACCGGACTCCCGGAGGAGGTCGTCACGGTCGCGCGCGACGTAACTGCACGCAAGCAGGCCGAAACGGCGCTGGCCGACGCCATGGAGGAACTGGCGCGGCAGGCGGCAACGGATGCGCTGACCGGCCTGGCCAATCGCGGATGCTTCGACAACACGTTGGAGCGGGAGTGGCGGCGGGCCAGGCGAGAAGAGCGGCCGCTTGCGTTGCTGCTGCTCGATGTCGACTGCTTCAAGTTCTACAACGACGATTACGGGCACCCGGCGGGCGATGCGGTCTTGCGCGCGATTGCCGGATGCATGCAGGGCGCGATCCGCCGCCCCGGCGATACCGCCGCCCGCCATGGCGGCGAGGAGTTTGCCGTCATTCTGCCGAATACGCATGGCGACGGTGCCATACAGGTTGCCGAGGCGATCCGCACGGCCGTGGCGGAGCTGGCGCTGCCGCACCCGCGCGGTTCGGCTGAAATCGTTACGGTCAGCATCGGCGTTGCCGCGGTCCTGACCACACCGGACACGACACCCGCCTCGCTGATCGCCAGTGCCGACGCAGCCCTGTATGCGGCGAAGTCGGCCGGGCGGAACCGCACCGTGCGGGCCGCGGCGATCGAAACCAGCGTTGGGCGCCGCGAACAACCGGCGGCTTGAGGTTCGAAGAGGTCACGGCGTTGGCCTGACCTGCTTGCCGGATGCGGGCGTCAGCCGTATCCCTTGGACCGGGGAACAGGAGACCGTCGCAATGAAACTGCTGACCTTCCGCCGTCCTGACGGCGTCGCAAGCTGGGGCATCGCCAAGCATGAGGGCGTCATCGATCTTGGCGCCAGGGCCCCGGCCCTGAAGCACGCCCTTTGGGCAACCACCTCGCTGGCCGAAGAAGCTGCCCGCCATGCCGATTTCAGGCTGGAGGACATCAGCTTCCTGCCGCCGATACCGGACCCCGACAAGATCCTGTGCGTCGGGCTGAACTACCTCTCCCACATCAAGGAAGGCGGCCGCGAGCCGCCGCCCAGGCCGATCATCTTTACGCGGTTTGCGAATGCGCAGGTTGGGCACGGCCAGGCGATGGTGCAGCCCGCGGCCTCGGCAACGTTCGACTATGAGGGCGAACTGGCGGTGATCATCGGCCGCCGCTGCCGCCACGTGAAGGCGGCGGACTGGGAGAGCGTGGTGGCAGGCTACTCCTGTTACAATGACGGTTCGATCCGTGAATGGCAGCGGCACGCCTCGCAGTTCACGCCGGGCAAGAATTTCTTCCGCTCCGGCGCGTTCGGGCCGTGGATCGTCACGCCGGAGGAAGCCGGCGACATCACCAAGGCGCATCTGATCAGCCGGCTGAACGGGGTGGAGCAGCAGCACGCCACTATCGACGACCTGTGCTTCGGCATCCCGGCGCTGATCGAATACTGCTCGACCTTTACGCAACTGGAGGCAGGCGACGTGATCGCCACCGGCACGACGGGCGGGGTGGGCGCGTATCAGACTCCGCCGCTGTGGATGCAGCCGGGCGACACGATCGAGGTCGAGATCAGCGGCATCGGCGTGCTGCGGAACCCGATCGTGGCGGAGGAATCCGCACCCGCCCCGCGCTGACAAAGGGCGGCACTACGCGCTGAACGCGCCGGCCAGGGCCGTCAGGGCGACACATTCGGTGACCATCTCGGTGGCGCCGAGAACGTCGCCCGTGTAGCCGCCGATACGGGCCGCGGCCATGCGCGCCAGCAGCAGCGAGGCGCCGGCGCCAAACACGACCGCCGCAAGCGCCGGACGCAGCGGCAGCAGCACAAACGACGCGGCGATCGAAACTCCCAGCCCCACCGCGGCAGAGCCGATCGGCGGCTTTGCCACGGAGGCGCCCATGCCGTCGCGGCGGGCAGGTTGGAGCAGCAAAAGCAACACGACCATGGCGCTGCGCCCGAGCATCCCGGCCAGAACCAGCGCAATCACGACCGCTCGCGGCTGGTCGAGCGTGGTGATCGCCGCCACCCGCACCACGACCGACAGCAGAAGCGCCAGCGCGCCATAGCTGCCGATGCGGCTGTCGCGCATGATCTCCAGCTTGCGCGCCGGGGTCGCGCCCCCGCCGAAGCCGTCGGCCGTGTCGGCCAGGCCGTCTTCGTGCAGCGCGCCGGTCAGCAGCGCGATCGCCACCATGGTCCACGCCGCGGCCAGCAGCGGCGGCAAACCGGCGTCGCGGGCAAGCCAATAGACCAACCCCGCGGCGAGGTTCACGACCGACCCGACGACGGGGAAAGCCCAGACGCAGCGCGCCATGTCGGGCGCGACTTCCGGCCGGGCAAATCGCCCGACCGGGAGTCGCGTCAACAGCATGAAAGCGGTGGTCAGATCCGACAGCAGCAACGGATCAGGCCCGGTTGTCGACCGTCGCTTCGGCGAAGGTCGCCATCCCGGTGTGGCATTCAACGGCCGCCCGCAGCAGCGGAACCGCCAGGGTCGCGCCCGACGCCTCGCCCAGCCGCATGCCCATGTCGAGCAGCGGCCGCAGCCCGAGCGCCTCGGCCAGGCCCTGATGCCCGGCCTCGGCGGAGTTATGCGCCAGCATCGTATGGTCGAGCGCATCCGGCCGCAGCAGGGCCAACGGCGCCACGGCGGCGGTGCAGACGAAGCCATCCAGCAGCACCGGAATGCCGTGCCGCCGCGCTGCCAGGGTGGCGCCGAGCATCGCCGCCAGCTCGCGGCCGCCCAGAGCCATCGCAACCAGCAGCGGATCGTCCAGCAGCGCCGCGTGGCGCGCCAGCCCGGCGTCGATCACGCTCTGCTTGCGCCGCAGACCGGCATCGTCCACGCCGGTGCCGCGGCCGGCCCAACGCGCGCCGCCACCGCCGAACAGCGCAGCGGCCAGGGCGGCGGAGACGGTCGTGTTGCCGATGCCCATCTCACCCAGGCATATCAGATCCGCGTCCGACGAAACCGCCTCATAGCCGGTGGAGACGGCGAGCAGGAAACCCGACTCGGTCATCGCCGGTGCCACGGTGAAGTCCTCCGTGGGTGTGTCGAGGTCCAGCGGGATCACCCGCAGCACTGATCCCGCGGCGCGGGCGATCTGGTTGATGGCAGCGCCGCCATGCGAAAAATTGGCGACCATCTGCACCGTCACCGAGGGCGGATAGGACGAGACGCCCTGGCTGGCGATGCCGTGATTGCCGGCAAAGACCAGCGTTTCGACCTTGTCCAGCCGCGGCATCGCCCGGCCCTGCCAGGTCGCCAGCCAGGCCGCCATGTCTTCCAGGCGCCCGAGGCTGCCGGGCGGCTTGGTCAAGGTGGCTTGCCGCTCACGGACGGCCGTCGCCGCGGCGTCGTTGCCGGCGGGAAGGTTCAGGCACGCGGCGTTAAGGGCGGCAAGATCGGAGAAGGTGTTCATAAGCAACCTGTTGACTGGCGGACAAAAGCCGGCGCCGGAAGCGCGCTTCCGCTTCCGTTTGATTCGCCGGCAGGCTCGCCGTATCACAGGTTTTTGCCCCCGAACACAGGTTGCCGCTCATTCCTGCATTGCCACCACTGACGCTGGTCCTCGGCGGCGCGCGCTCCGGCAAGAGCCGCCACGCCGAGCAACTCGTCACCGCGCACGAGGCGCCGTGGATCTATGTCGCCACCGCCGAGGCGTTCGACGACGAGATGCGGGAACGCATCGCGGAGCATCAGGCCCGGCGTGAGATCGGCTGGCGCACAGTGGAGGCTCCGGTCGATTTGCCCGACGCGCTGGTGCGGCACGGCTCGATGCCGGTGCTGGTGGATTGCCTGACGCTGTGGCTGACCAACCTGATGCTGGGCAATCACGACATCTTGGCCGCGACCGACGCCCTGGCAGCCGCGCTGGAGCGGCGCCAGGCTCCGGTCGTGCTGGTCAGCAACGAGATCGGACTCGGTCTTGTTCCGGAAACGCCGCTCGGCCGTGCCTTCCGGGATGAAGCCGGGCGTTTGAACCAGCGCGTGGCGGCTGTCGCGGACCGGGTGCTGTTCATGGTCGCCGGGCTGCCGATGACGGTGAAATGAAGGTCGCCCTGATCCGGCATCCGAAACCGTTGATCGCGCCGGGGATCTGTTACGGACGCCTCGACATCCCGGTCGATCCGGCGGCAGCGGGCGATATTGATGCGATCGCGACAGATTCGGGACTTCGCGGCGCAGAAAAGGTTTGGACCAGCCCTGCCCGTCGGTGCCGGCAGCTTGCCGATGCGATTGCCATGGCGCTCGACGCGCCGCTGTCGATCGATGCCCGGCTGCAGGAGCTGGACTTCGGCGACTGGGAAGGGCTTTCGTGGGAGGCGGTACCGCGGGCGGAGCTCGATCGCTGGGCCGCCTCACCGCTGACTTTCACGCCGCCCCGGGGTGAATCCGGAGCGGCGCTTCTGGCCCGTGTTCGCGACTTCGAGACTGTCCTCCGCCGCGACCGGCAGGATTGCGTCGTTGTGTCGCATGGCGGCCCGCTCAAGCTTCTGAACGCTCTGCTCAACGAGCGGGCTGTCGATCTGCTGGCGTCCACGCCACCGTTCGGCCGGATCAATCACGTCGACTGCCGGCCGATGTGACCGGGTCAGGCTTCCGGTGTTGCCCTGGACACGACGTACCAGGTCCCAGCCGCGACCGCCAGGATCGCAACGGCACCGATGATCAGATTGATCGACGACTTGTCGACCCAGCCCAATACCGGAACGATAGCGAACAAGATGCCGCCGACGACGCAGGTGCGCCAGGCATGGGCGTGCATGCCGGCAAGAAAGGTGCCCAACGCCAGCAAGGTAATCATCGATATCGAAATGGCGTTGGAATCAAGCGTCTGCGTCCCGTTCGCATACAGGGCATAGATCGCGAGGAACAGTGCGCCCCAACTGAGCACTTGCAGGCAGACCATGCGCAGCCTCGCCTCGGCGGTGCTGAAATGCGGCCAGCCCGACAGGATGCTGATAATCCCGAACGCCGGAGTCATGAACAGCCAGTATGTGACCGGGACACGAAAGCTGATGCCGACCAAGGCGAGAACGAGCATCGCGATGTGCGGCGACTCGCGTAGCAGGAAGCCACCGGCGCCCGCCCTGGTCCGCGGCTCGACAACGGGTTCGACGCGCTCGTCCTCATAAGGGTGACCGGGCAGCGAGGCGGATTCGATCATTCCATCCACGACGTCATACTCCCTGGGTGTGCAGACTGCCGGCTCAGGCAAGAGCCGTTCTGCAACTCTAACTCCGCAACCTCCGTTCGGTTGCAGACCGGACGGGCACAGCTTGCCGGAGCGTTGCCTTACCGAAGCGCGACGTGTAGCAGCGCGGGATGATGGCAAGGTCCCATGTGGTCGTCGGCCTGGCGGCATGGATTGCTGCGGCGCCCGTGTTGCACCTCTCGCCCGTCGATCCGGTCTACCTCGGTCTCGCCGTTGCCGGCTCCCTGCTGCCGGACATCGACCATCCGCAGTCCTGGGTCGGCCGGCGGTCAAAGCCGATCTCGAACGTGATTGCGGCGGTTCTCGGCCACCGCGGGATCACGCATTCGGCGGTGGCGGTGGTCATCCTGATCGCAGTGCTGGCGCATGCGGGCAACCGGCGCGGCGGTGTGTCCGCGCTGGCCATCGGCTATCTGTCGCATCTTGTCGCGGACATGCTCACCCCGAGGGGGTTGCGGTTGGCCTGGCCGCTGCGCCGGACCTGGGGACTGCCGGTATGCCGCACCGGCTCGCCCGGCGAACCGATTATCGTGATCCTATTGGTGTGCGGGATGGCCTGGTCGCTTTTGCACGCGGCCGGCCGGGTGCCGGCGCACCCGTTCAAGAGTCTGCACGTTTCCGGCTGAACTAATTTCCGTCGTCGCCGGTTGTCGAATCGCCGCCGGTCGTCCCGGTCTCATTGGTGGTGAACAGCGGCGTTTCCGAGGTCGTCGGCGGGGTTGTATCCATGGTCGCGTAGCCGGTCGTGAAACCCGGCTTCAAAAGGCGTTTTGTCTGCGACGAGAAATCCGGCGGGACGGTCTGGAAGATCTCCGGCTTGTCCGGCGCGACGGGCTCGGGCGCCTGGGTTCTCTGCTGCGGCAGTTCGGAGCCCGGCATCCCGAACGACGGGAGGCCGAAATTCGGATCCAGGGCAGTCGGTTGCTGGGGCGTATAGGTCGGAGTTTCGTAGGTTTCGGTCTGCGCAAAGGCCGGTGCGGCGGCGACCGTCGCAAGCACCGCGGTGATCACAATCAAAGCCTTCATACCGACTCTCCCGGGCCAACCGAGCCGCGACTTGCCCTGCTCCGCCGGCCGAAGGCAAATCGTTCCTGCGTGATACGTTTCGCATGCATGTGACAGGGGAGGCCGGGAACTCGCGTCCCCGGGCCTCGATCGTCATGCGGCTGTCTTCTAACGACCGGCGATGGCGTTGACTCTCTGGCGCAGCCGCCACGCCATGCCGACGGAGGTCGGCATCCACGCCTTTTCTCTGTGTAAACAAAGGCGTGGATGGCGAGCCTCTGCCCGCCATGACGATAGTGGCGACCCGCCAATCGGTCAAAGTGAATGCCGGTTGGTACTACCGGATGATGATCTCCACCCGCCGGTTCTGCGGCTCCCGCACGCCGGGACCGGTCGCGACCAACAGATGCGTCTCGCCGAAGCCCTGGATGTCGATGACGTTCTGCGGCACGCCGTCTTTCACCAGTTCGCCCGCCACCGCCTTGGCGCGGCGAACCGACAGGCCCTGGTTGTATTGCGGCTTGCCGGAGGTATCCGTGTAGCCGTTGACCTCGATCCGCGTGACCTGCACCCGCGTCGAATTATCCGCTGCCTCCTTCACGATCGCCTTCGCCCGGTCCGTCAAAGCGGCCTTGTCCCAATCGAAGAACACCAAATACGAGCGCGCCGGCGCCGGAGCGGGAGCTGCCACGGGCACGGGCGCGGCGGACGGCGGGGCCGGCGTGTTGAAGGCGTAGCGGATGCCGACAACGACATCGTTGTTGAACTGGTTGTGCATCTTCAGCACCGAGGACGAGGCGGCGCCATCGTTCACCACCACGCCGTCGTATTTCGCGCCGCCCAGGATATCCATGAAGCGGTAATCCGCCGTCACCGACAGGCCCGGCATGTTCGGGATCGGGAAGGACGCGCCGATGATCGCCTGGCCGGCCGGCGCGCCGTTCTGGGCGCTGGTGGCGGAGGCGAACCCTCCGCCGTTTGCCACCGAGGTCAGCGGGTTCAGCCGCGTCCATTGATAACCGGCGCCAATGCCGAGGTATGGATAGACCCAAGGGGAACCGACATCGAGGTCAAACACCGCGTTCGCCATCACGCCCCAGGTGCGCACGGTTCCGCTGCTGGCGGTCGGGAACGGCCCGCGCAACTGGTTCACGCCGCTGCGCGCGAAGTCGCCTTCGATTTCGAAGCGGAACCCGTTGCCGATGCCGTAACCGACGGCGAGGTTGGAGTTGAAGCCGTAGTCCTCGTTCAGTTCCAGCCGGCCGGTGCCGTAGCCACGTCCATATGGCGTGATGTTCGGATTGATCGGGGCATGCAGTCCGGCGCCGGCACCGACATAGAGGCCGCTTATCGGCTGCGCCATCGCCGCGACCGGGGTCGCGAGGAAAGCTGTAGCTATAACCGCATTGCGATAGCGCATGCGTCGTCACTCCTGGTTATGGTCGCGATCGTTCGGACCCGGATCAACCGCACTGCACCGATTGCTGTCAATCGGTCCCCGCCGGCCGAGGCGGCATATTCGGCCCGTGGACCCGGGCGGCAAGTCACCACGACTTGAAGCGGGCGGCAAAACTCGGAATACCATGTCCGTCCCGTCATCCTACCGAAAGGTTCGGCAGAGATTTTCTGTCCACCGCGCGGCTTCGTCAGCAAATAATCTTAAAATGTGCTCTGAAGCGATGGCTCAATTCCGAACGTTTTTTAATGCCGCGTTACCACCCGGGCGCCGGATCGGCGGCCAAATCGTTCAGATTGCTGGATTTTTCGGCTGGCCGGACCGCCGGATCGCTCCGTCACCGTGTCATATCGCCCGGTGTTGTTGCTTCCTTTTTGCGACCGGACCAGCCATACTGAGAGTTACCTTTTGTCACGGGAGAGACGTATCAGCCTCATGTGGTCCTGGATCAATGCCGCCGTTGACCTGGTTGCTCTGTATCCCGCCGGCGCCATGGCCGCGGTGTTCCTCGCCGCAATCATCGAGGCGGTGGCGGTGCTGGGCATTCTGATACCCGGAACACCGATATTGATGGCCGTGGCCGGGGCCGCGGCGATGGCGGGTCAGCCGATGGTGCCGTTGCTCGTGCTGTCCATCATCGGCGCGGTTATCGGCGATTTCGTGTCGTTCTGGTTCGGCGGGCGGTTCAGCGAGCGGCTCTGCGGCGTATGGCCGTTCTCTCGCCGCCCGGCGCTGATGGCGAATGCGGCGCATTTTTTCGAGCGCTACGGCACGTACAGCGTGGCGCTGTGCCGGTTCGTGCCGATACTGCGCTCCACCGTTCCGCTGGTCGCCGGCATGGCGGGGATGTGCCGGCGGCGCTTCGTGATGGCGAATGTCGCCTCCGCCTTCGTCTGGGCGCCGCTGCACATTTATCCGGCAAAGATGGCCGGGATGTCGCTCAGCCGGTTGGCGGACGGGCAGTGGCAAGCAGCGGCCGTATGGGGTGTTATCCTGCTGGTCTGCTGCGCCATCGGCTGGGGCATTCACCGCGTCATCATGACGCGGATGCATCCGTCACCCGCCGGCGACTCCCTGCGTGTTGACGTAGAGCGCATACAGGCCGTGGCTGGCTGCCATGAACAGGCGGTTGCGGAAGCGGCCTCCGAAACATAGGTTGGCGCAGCGCTCCGGCAGCGCGATGTGGCCGATGGGCGAGCCGCTCTTGTCGAACACCCGCACGCCGTCGAGTTCCTCGTTGCCCATGCCCCAGCCGCACCACAGGTTGCCCTCGATGTCGACGCGGAAACCGTCCGGCGTCCCTGGTCCCGCGTCGATGAACACCCGGTTGCCGGTCAGCTTGCGGCCGCCGTCGGCCACGTCAAAGGCGCGGATCAGCCGGTTGGGGGAGGCGCGCGAGGCGACGACATAGAGGATCGATTCGTCCGGCGAAAACGCCAGTCCGTTCGGGCCTTCGATATCATCCGCCATGATCGCGGCTTCGCCGGTCTGGCCGTCGATGCGCCAGACCGCGGCGGGCAGTTCGGATTCCGCCTTCTCGCCTTCGTAGTAGCCGCTGATGCCGAACAGCGGGTCGGTGAACCAGATCGAGCCGTCCGATTTCACCACGACGTCGTTGGGTGAGTTCAGCCTCCGGCCCTGGTGGCTGTCGATCAGCACGGTGATAGTGCCGTCGTATTCCGTCCGGGTGACGCGGCGGCCGCGGTGCTCGCAGGTGACCAGGCGCCCCTGGCGGTCACGGGTGTTGCCGTTGGCGTTCCAGGAGGTTTTGCGGAACACGCTGACGGCGCCGGTTTCCTCCTCCCATTTCAGGATGCGGTCGTTGGGTATGTCGCTCCAGAGCAGATAGCGGCCGTCGCCGAAATACACCGGCCCCTCGGACCAGCGGCAACCCGTCGCCAGGCGTTCCACCGAAGCGGCCGGCAGGCGCAGCGTGGTGAAACCGGAGTCGAGCACCTGGATGAACGCATCCGGATAGCGCTGATTCGGTTCCCACATGGCCTGGTTTCCCCGTTATTGGCGGGGTCAGCGTAGCCCGGGTCGCGCGGCACGCAAACTGGCCCGTCAGCGCGGCAGCGGATCGGTGCCTTCGCTCAACAAGTCCAGGAACGCGCCGTAGACGAACACCCTGCCCCGCTGCCGCCCGGTGGTCTCCCGGACGATACCCAGCGCCTGGAGATGCGCCAGCGCGCTGGTGACCGTCGGTTGCGACAGGCCGAGGTGGCGCGACGCATCCTGAATCGTCGTCAGGGCCCGGCGCTGGAGGAACTGGTGCAGCCGCAGCGCGGTTGCGGCGGGGCGGCCGAGTTGCTCGACCCGGGCGCGATCGTTGCCGAACAGCCGCAGCAGGCTTTGCGCGGTCTGAATGCCTTGCCGCGCGGTTTCGGTGACGCCGCGCAGGAAGAAGTCGAGCCAGACTTCCCAGGCGCCATATTCGCGCACGGCCTGGAGATGCGCGTAGTAGGCGGTCCTGTTCTGCTTGAAGAACAGGCTGAGATACAGCAGCGGCTCGCGCAAAACGCCGCGCTCGCAGAACAGGAAGGTGATCAGCAGGCGGCCGAGGCGTCCGTTGCCGTCAAGAAAAGGGTGGATGGTCTCGAACTGGACGTGCACCAGCGCCGCCTTCACCAGCAGCGGCAGGTCCGGCGTGCCGGCATGGATGAAGGTTTCCAGCTCCCCGAGGCACGCCATGACGGCATGCGGCGGCGGCGGCACGAACAGGGCGTTGCCCGGGCGGGTGCCGCCAATCCAGTTCTGGCTGCGGCGGAATTCGCCGGGGTCCTTGTCCTGGCCGCGGCCCTTTGCCAGCAGGATGGCGTGGATCTCGCGTATCAGCCGGAGGGACAGCGGAAAATCCTCGCGCAGGCGGCGCAGGCCATGGTCCATCGCGGCGACGTAGTTCGATACCTCGCGGGTGTCGTCTATCGGCACGCCGGGGGCTTCCTCGGCTTCGAATAGCAGCAGGTCGGACAGCGAGGATTGGGTGCCCTCGATTTGCGAGGACAGCAGGGCCTCCTTGCGGATATAGATGTAGAGGAACAGGGACGGATCCGGCAGGACGGAGGCGATGCCGTCGAGGCGTCCCAGGGTCTGGTTGGCCAGCTCCAGCGCGGCCTGCTGCCCGGTCAGATCGACCGGCGGGTTCGGCGGCAGGGGCAGCGGGATGTAGGCGCGCACGTTTTCGCCGGCGGCGGAGGTGGTCTCGTAGCGGCCAACGCGGGTCGGGTAGGATGCAGGCATCGGGCGGCGCCTTGTTAAAGGATGCTTTAATAGCGGCTGATCGTATTAAAGGATATACGCATAACCGTTAATAAGCAGTTAACGCCGGTTGCCGTTTTCCACCCGACCGGCAACACTGCGACTCCCGAAGAAGGACTCCGCCCATGCTCCAATCACCCCCCGCCATCCCCGGCATGCGTGAGGACGAGATCGACACCCCGGCCCTGGTCATCGACCTCGACGCGTTCGAGTTCAACCTCGACACCATGGCCCGGCTGCTGGAACCCACCGGCGTGAAGTTGCGGGCGCACGCGAAGACCCACAAATCGCCGGTGATCGCGCACATGCAAATCGCGCGGGGCGCCGTCGGCAACTGCGTGCAGAAGGTGGCCGAGGCGGAAGTGCTGGCCTGGGGCGGCATCCCCGACATCCTGGTCAGCAACGAGGTCGTCGGGGCGGCCAAGCTGGCACGCCTGTGCGCTTTGTCCCGCATCGCCAAGGTCGCGGTCTGCGCCGACGCCGCCGAACAGGTCGCCGCGATCGAGGCGGCCGCCGCGGATGCCGGCATCCGCATGACGGTGCTGGTGGAGATCGATGTCGGCGCCGGCCGCTGCGGCGTGCAGCCCGGTCCGGAGGCGGTGGCACTGGCGACTCGCATCGCCGGGTCGAAGCACCTGATCTTCGGCGGCTTGCAGGCGTATCACGGCAGCGCCCAGCACAAGCGCACGCCCGAGGAACGCCGCACGATGATCGGCGGCGCGGTCGAGGCGTCTCGCCGGACGATCGAACAGCTTCGCCAGCAGGGGCTTTCATGCCCGATCGTCGGCGGCGCCGGGACCGGCACGTTCGAGATCGAATCGCAGTCCGGCGTTTACAATGAGATGCAGGCGGGCAGCTACGTGTTCATGGACGCCGATTATGCCCGCAACCTGGACGAGGCGGGCGGTTTCGTGAGCACGTTCAGGCACGCGCTGTTCGTGTTGGCCTCGGTGATGAGCGCGAGCAAGCCGGGCGTGGCCGTACTGGACGCAGGGTTGAAGTCGCTGGCGGTGGATTCAGGCATGCCGACGGTGTGGCAGCGGCCGGATATTCAGTATGTCGGCGCTTCCGACGAGCACGGCAAGCTGGCGGTCGGTCGCGAAACGGTGGCGCCTCGGTTGGGCGAGAAGCTGCGGCTGGTGCCGGGGCATTGCGACCCGACGGTAGACAAGTTCGACTGGTATGTCGGGGTGCGGGGCGGACGGGTGGAGTGCTTGTGGCCGGTGGCGGCTCGGGGCGGGCTGAATTGAGGGGGCGGCTGGCGGCTTTGGCGGCGGCTTGTCGATAGCGGCCGCCTCGGCCGGGCAGTTCTTTGCTTTTGCCTCCGCGATTCGACGCAGAGTGCGCAGAGCGGGGCGCAGAGGGCGCAGAGAAGGATTTTTTGGCTTCGCCAGGGGTTTCGGGCCGCGCGGTAACGCTTCCTCTGCGTGCTCTGCGCCCCGCTACCATGCAAATGCCCGGCGCGGCACGTGCCGCTGGACGTCATGGCGGGCGCAGGCCCGCCATCCACGCCTTGGCTCGCGTCATCACGGTAAGGCGTGGATGGTGGCCCTTCGGCCACCATGACGTCTGCAGCAACGCCGACGTCATTTTCCGTCATCGCGGTGCCGGCGGCCGCCGCTGGTCGGCTCTGCGGACTCTGCGTCGAATCGCGGACTATGTTCGCACGCCTGCGATGCCGGTTGGCATCGTCCGCCAAAAGCCCTCACCCCCCGAAATGCCCGCGTAGCCGCCCGATCGCCTCCTCCAGCACCTCGGGCTTCTTGCAGAATGCAAACCGTGCGTAGTGATCCGGCGCCCCCGGCTCATCATAGAAGGCCGACACCGGGATCGCCGTCACCCCTGCCTTCTCGGTAATGTGCCGGCAGAACGACACGTCGTCGCCATTGTAGCCGAGCGGTGCGAAGTCGGTGGTGATGAAATACGTCCCCCGCGTCGGCAACACCGTCAGCCCGACCGAGGCCAATCCCTCGGCCAACTGGTCCCGCCGCGCCTGTAGGCTGCCCGAAAGCGAGGCAAAATACGCATCGTCCTTGGCCAGGCCGACGGCGACCGCCCGCTGCAGGTTCGGCGGCGTGGTGAAGGTCAGGTTCTGGTGCGCCTTCTGCACCAGCGGCGTCAGCGCGGCACTTGCCGTAATGTAGCCGACTTTCCAGCCGGTCAGTGAAAACGTCTTGCCAGCGCTGCCGATGCGCATCGTCCGCTCACCCATCCCCGGCAGGGTCATCAGCGGGATGTGCCGAGCGCCGTCGAAGGTCAGGTGCTCATACACCTCGTCGCAGATCGCATAGCTATCGTGCCGCTCGACCAGTGACGCGATGAACCCGAGCTCCTCCGCGCTGAACACCTTGCCGCAGGGGTTCATCGGCGAGTTGAACAGGATCGCCTTGGTCTTCGGCCCAAACGCGCCCGCCAGGTGCTCGCGCGGCAGGTCCCAGTGCGGCGGCGAAAGGCGGACGATGCGTGGGATCGCGCCGAGCATGCGCACCACCGGCACATAGGTATCGTACAACGGCTCGATCAGCACCACCTCGTCGCCCGGGTCGAGCACGGCCATCAGGCAGGCGGTGATCGCCTCGGTGGCACCCGAGGTGACGGTGACCTGCGCAGCCCAGTCGATATCGAGGCCGTAGAAGCGCTTGTTCGCCGCCGCGACAGCCTGCCGCAGTTCCGGCACGCCCGGCATCGGCGGGTACTGGTTGCGCCCGTCCAGTAGCGCATCGGCCGCCGCCTGCACCACGTCGCGCGGACCTTCGGTGTCCGGGAACCCCTGGCCGAGGTTGACCGCGCGGTGTTCCGTGGCGAGGGCGGACATCACCGTGAAGATGGTGGTGCCGATAGACCCGAGATAGCTGTTGGCGCCACGCATCAGTTTCGCGCTCCATCCTGGCTGGAAAGGGTAAGTGGCGGGAATATCGCCCGGGGATCGAGTTGGAAAGGGCACGAAGCACGGATCGCGCGTATAGATTTGCCCCAATGGCTGCATAAAAAACGGGCGGTTTGCATCTGTTGCCCCTGCGCAAGAAGCAGGCAGTTTGTCCTTTGACAAGCGCCGGTTGCTCCACCGGCGTCACTTTTGCGGTGTTTGCCTGCAATCCCTCCGTCCCGTCGATTCCGGGGCCAAGCGCCATCCAATGCCACCTTCGTCGTTGCTGCTTGGCACGCCGCATGCAAACCTAGGGTGCTGTTCATGCCGCTGAAACCTCAGTAGCGTTACGGGCAGCGTGAACATTGTGGGAGGCCCGGCCAACCCCGGGCTTGATGGACATGAAGAAGATCGAAGCTGTCATCAAGCCGTTCAAACTCGATGAGGTGAAGGAAGCACTTCACGAGGTTGGGCTGCAAGGCATTACCGTGGTCGAAGCCAAGGGCTTCGGCCGCCAGAAAGGCCATACCGAACTTTATCGGGGCGCCGAGTATGTGGTTGATTTTCTGCCGAAGGTGAAGATCGAGGTCATCTGCGAAGATGGCGTCGTCGAGCGCGCCGTGGAGGCCATCGTCAATGCGGCCCGCACCGGGCGCATCGGCGACGGGAAGATATTTATCTCTTCGATCGAGGAAGTGATCCGTATCCGTACCGGCGAACGGGGGGAGGACGCGATTTAACGCCTGCCTGCTGTTCGCCGTTCTGCACGGCGAACAGCTTGACTCCGCAGGCAAGGTTACACACACACACACACATTCCGCATCCGCTTCCGGCCTTCGGCGGAAACAACAATAGAAGGCCGGCTCATGGAGTTCCGCGTGGTGCGGGGCTTTGATTGGCCGCGTCCCGCCACGTCCAGGTGACGGGCAGGGTTTTGCGGCGACCAGATTGGCAACGGGGAAATCAGGATGGCGAAGAAGCCGGCAAGTGACGCTTCGAGCGGCGATGTGAGCAAGGTGCTCAAGCTGATCAGCGATAATTCCGTGGAATACGTGGATCTCCGGTTCACCGATCCCCGCGGCAAGTGGCAGCACACTGCCCAGCACGTCTCGACCATGGGCGAAGAGGCCTTCCAGGACGGCATCATGTTCGACGGATCGTCGATCGCCGGATGGAAAGCCATCAACGAAAGCGACATGATCCTGATGCCGGACCCGTCCACCGCGGTGATGGACCCGTTTGCGGCCAAGCCGAGCCTGATCGTGTTCTGCGACATCGTCGAGCCGTCGACCGGCCAGTTCTATGCCCGCGATCCGCGCGCGACCGCCAAGCTCTGCGAAGCTTATGTCAAGTCCAGCGGCATCGGCGACACCGTCTCCATCGGCGCCGAGGCTGAATTCTTCATCTTCGACAGCGTCAAGTTCGGCACCGGCGGCAATTTCGGCAGCTTCCAGATCGATAGCGTCGAAGGTCCGGGATCGAACCTGAAGGACTATCCGGAAGGCAACATGGGCCACCGCCCGTCGGTCAAGGGTGGCTACTTCCCGGTTCCGCCGGTCGATGGCGATAGCGACCTGCGCGCCGAGATGCTGTCCACCATGGGCGAGATGGGCCTGCCGATCGAGAAGCACCACCACGAAGTGGCGCAGTCGCAGCATGAGCTCGGAACCAAGTTCGGCTCGTTGACGACGATGGCCGACCAGATGCAGATCTACAAGTACTGCGTCCACAACGTCGCCCACAGCTATGGCAAGACGGCGACGTTCATGCCGAAGCCGATCTATGGCGACAACGGCTCGGGCATGCATACGCATATCTCGATCTGGAAAGCCGGCAAGCCGCTGTTCGCCGGCAATGGCTACGCTGACCTGTCGGAGACCTGCCTGTATGCCATCGGCGGCATCATCAAGCACGCCAAGGCGATCAACGCATTCTCCAATCCCTCGACCAACAGCTACAAGCGCCTGATCCCCGGGTTCGAGGCGCCGGTGCTGCTGGCCTACTCCGCCCGCAATCGCTCGGCCTCCTGTCGCATCCCGTACACGACCAACCCGAAGGCCAAGCGGGTCGAAGTGCGCTTCCCGGACCCGAGCTGCAACCCGTACCTGTCTTACTCCGCCATCGCCATGGCGGCGCTGGACGGGATCAAGAACAAGATCCATCCGGGCGACCCGATGGACAAGGATCTGTATGACCTGCCTCCCGAAGAACTGGCCGGCATCCCGACGGTGTGCGGCAGCCTGCGCGAAGCGCTGGGCGCGCTGGCCGCGGACCACGAGTTCCTGCTGGAAGGCGGGGTGTTCAGCACCGATCAGATCGAGAGCTATATCGAACTGAAATGGGCTGAGGTGTATCGTTTCGAGCATACGCCGCACCCGGTCGAGTTCGAGATGTACTACTCGGTCTAATCGGACCGAAAGACCAAGAAACGAACCCCGCCGTGTCGCACGGCGGGGTTTTTTCTTGCCGGGGCGGCCTTCCGGTGGGCGACGGTTGGAAGTGACTCGCATTGACCGCGCCGGTGTGCGGACTTTGATACCGACCCGGCCCCATGGCGGCGCTGAAATGGCTGTCCTGTGAATAGCCAAAGTCGTGTCCTGACAGTTTCTTCAGGTCGGTGGTAAGCTGAGCTTCGTGAACCGGCAGCGTTTTTGATTGCCTTGATTTCCGCGGCGAGCAGACCATCGACACCGCGGTCCATGCGGTAGCCGGCATCGATTCTCTTATCTTGACAACGACCCGGAAGCGCGACCTGCCGTTGGAATGGGATTTCACGGGCCTCGCGTTCATCGACCAGGCCTTGCTCGCATACGGACTCCAGCAGTCCCGGCCCGAGTCTCGTATCGACAGCGAAGGCGACATCAACGATCGATGCGACAACCGATCATGCTCAGGAGAGTGTTCGACCGTCTTTGCGTCTTTGCGTCTTGGCGTTGAATTGGGCTTGACCAACACCATCCGGTAGTTGCAGGTCAGCCCGGAACCGTTCGGAAAGAAAGGCTTGCCGCCCGATCTGACTCAGCCAACTGCCTATTGCCAAGACGCGCTACCATGGCGCTCGTCTTGGCGCGGCGGCACCGAGAGCTTTCCGGTAGAATATCTATTGGTTTCTCCCTCAACGAATCCCGGTGCCTGCGAGGGCAACTGCCGATTAAATGTGCATGATCGCCTCGCTAAACCGCGAGTCGCACTCGGAATCCGCTTCCAGCGCTCGGATCAACCAGTTGGCACGATTGTTGATAGTGTGACCGGTGCGTCTGCCGTTGCTGATCGTGGCGGCGCGACGGAACGGCAAGACAGGATTTCGCGCATGCACGCTTACCCCAACAACACAGTGGAACCGGAGGACCGGGCGAGATGAAACTCATCATGGCCATTATCAAGCCCTTCAAGCTGGACGACGTCCGGGAAGCCTTGACGCCGCTCGGCGTGCAGGGCCTGACGGTATCGGAAGTGAAAGGCTTTGGCCGTCAGAAGGGTCAGACGGAAATCTACCGGGGGGCCGAATATCACGTCAGCTTCCTGCCCAAGATCAAGATCGAGGTCGTGGTGCCCGACGATCTGACCGACCAGGTCATCGAAGCCATCACCAAGGCCGCCCACACCGGCAAGATCGGCGACGGCAAGATTTTCGTTCTCGATATCGAACGCGCCCAGCGAATCCGCACCGGCGAACTCGATGGCGAAGCACTGTAAACAAGAAGCATAGGGAAACTGGACTATGAAGAAGCCCCTCAATGTGTGGGGACTGAGCGCGCTCTTGCTGCCCGCTCTGTTGCTCGCCCTGCCCGCCTTCGCCGACGACGCCGCGGCTCCCGCCGCGGCGGCTGCGGCAGCGGCCGCGCCTCCTAAAATCGATTCCGGCGATACCGCATGGATGCTGAGCAGCACCGCGCTCGTGTTGTTGATGACCGTTCCGGGCCTGGCGCTGTTCTATGCCGGCATGGTCCGCAAGAAGAACGTGCTGGCGACGCTGATGCAGTCGTTTGCCATCACCGCAATCGTGACAATCGTCTGGACGGTCGCCGGGTACAGCATCGCGTTCACCACCGGCAACGCCTACTTCGGCGATTTCTCGCGCATTCTGCTGAACGGCATCGCCGGCTTCATCGTCAAGGGTAACGATACCCAGGCCTTCGTTCTGGCTTCGGGCATCAAGGACGTCGCGGACATGTCCACGACGCTCCCCGAGACTGTCTACATGATGTTCCAGATGACCTTCGCGATCATCACGCCGGCGCTGATTTTCGGTGCGGTTGCCGATCGAATGAAGTTCTCCGCCGTTGTCATCTTCGTGACGCTGTGGTCGTTGCTGGTCTATTCGCCGATCGCCCACTGGGTCTGGGCGCCGTCGGGCTGGGCCAACCAGTTGGGCGTCCTCGACTTCGCGGGCGGCACCGTCGTGCACATCAACGCCGGCATCGCCGGCCTGGTCGCCTGTCTGGTGCTTGGCAAGCGCGTCGGCTACGGCAGCGACAACATGGCGCCGTACAACCTGGCTTACGCAGTGATCGGTGCATCGCTGCTGTGGGTTGGCTGGTTCGGGTTCAACGCGGGTTCCGCGACTGCCGCCAACGGCCGTGCGGGCATGGCCATGACGGTCACGCAGATCGCCACCGCCGCGGCGGCTCTGGGCTGGATGTTCGCGGAGTGGATCACCAAGGGCAAACCCTCGGTGCTCGGCGCGATTTCCGGAGCGGTTGCCGGTCTTGTTGCGATTACCCCTGCCTCGGGCTTCGTGCTTCCTGTCGGATCGATCGCAATCGGTGTTGCCGCAGGCGTCATCTGCTTCTGGTCTGCGACCACCCTGAAGCACCTGCTTGGGTATGACGACAGTCTGGACGTGTTCGGTGTGCACTGTATCGGCGGTATCGTCGGTGCGTTGCTGACCGGCGTGTTCGCCTACGGGCCGCTGTCGGCAACCGATGCCAGCCCGGACGGCAGCCCGGGGAGTTTTGACCAGCTCAAGATCCAGGCGATCGGTGTCGGTTCGACACTCGTCTATAGCGGTGTGATGACATTCATCCTGCTGATGATCACCAAGGCGCTGGTTGGACTGCGGGTTGACGCGGAAGAAGAGCGCGAAGGACTGGATATCGTTCTTCACGGCGAGCAAGTGTTCTAAGGCCGCAAAGGATCGGGCGCCCCGCGCAGGTGGGGCGCCCTTTTTTTGCCTGTGTTGCAAGAAAAGCACCCCCTTGTAACCGAAAAGCCATAAAGTGGCGCACAGGGCAATGCGGGCCTTATCCGCTAAAAAGGATGAAGACAAATGAGTTCAAAATCGCTCTGGCAAGGCGCCTGCTTTGCTGCGACAGCAACGATGGCGGCATTGGGCACGGCCTACGCTCAAACGCCCGCGCCCGCAGCACCTGCTCCTGCCGCGACCACCGCGGCCCCGGCCGCCGATGCTCCCCCGCCGGGCTACTGGATCGACGGCATACATCTGTCGGCGCAGTTGGATGCCGGCGTGATCTTCAACCCGTTCCGGCCGAGCACCGGTCTGAACTGGGGCCAGGCATTCACCGATCATTCGAACCAGGTGCAGCTCAACCAGCTTCTGCTGACGGCCGAAAAGCCGCTTGATCCGAAAAACCCGGATTACCAGTGGGGCTTCAAGGTCCAGTTCATGTACGGTTCGGATGCCCGGTTCACCCAGTATCTGGGTGAGTTCAACAACACCTTCCCGGGCGATCGCTATCAGTTCGACCTCGTTGAAGCGAACGTGCAGGCGCACGTGCCCTTCCCCACCTCGGGCGGCATGGACATCAAGGCCGGCCAGTATGCGACCCCGCTCGGGTATGAAACGATCAATCCGGTTACCAATCCGTTCTACTCCCATTCGTACATCTTCCAGTACGGCCTGCCGTATGAGCATACCGGCCTGCTGACGACGACCCATGTCACCCCGATGCTCGACCTGTATGCGGGGGTCGACACCGGCACCAACACGACGTTCGGGCCGTTGGGCGACAATAACGGTGCCGTCGGCGGCATCGGCGGGTTCGGGCTGAACCTGTATGACGGCAACCTGACCGTTCTGGCCCTCACTCACGTCGGTCCGGAACAGGCAACGCGAGCTTTGTCACCGATTGGCATCAATGCGAACGGACAGTGGCGCGCTTACAACGACGCGGTCATCACCTACAAGTATAGCGACGCCCTTACGCTCACGACCGAGTTCAACTGGGTGCGTGACGCCTACGGCTTCCAGAACCAGCCGGTAAACGCCTTCGGCGTCGCCCAGTATGGTTCTTATTCGCTGACCGAGACGCTCACGCTGAACGGGCGGGTTGAGCTCTTCCGCGACGACAATAACTTCTTCGTTGCCGCATATTCCGGCACCAACGATCCGATTTTGTCGGAACAGGGCCTGCCGCTCCGGTCTAACGCATACGGCGCGAACGGCATCTACGGCGCCAGCCCGCATGGCAACTCGACCTATGGCGCTTTGACCCTCGGCGTGACCTATAAGCCGACACTCCCGGTCGTCACCGGCCTGTTGGTCCGGCCGGAAGTGCGTTGGGATCACGCATTTACAACGAACAACCCGTACAACCAGAACTACCAGGCCGTTGGCAACAAGGGCACTGGAAACAGCTTCACCTTCGGCGCTGACGTCGTGGTGACGTTCTAATACCAAGACCGGACCAGGGGCCCGTCGGCTCCTGGTCCGCCGCTTCGCCGGGTTTATCCGGCCCCTCGACCTGAAGCCGCCGCCCGCTCCGTATGCCGGAGCCCTGAGGGACACGCCGGCAACAGATTGTATCTCCGAAATGGTTATGGATATTTGAGGCGCACCCGCGTGGACGACGCGCTGACTCGCCGCTACGCTCTTCCTCATCAAACCGCCGCACCAAGCAGGCGGGACCATGGGGAGGACCATCATGCAGGCAGACCGCGTCCGGGCCGCCTTTGTCAGTGCGCTGCTCTTGTGCGGCGCAGCCTCACCCGCCAGCGCGGCGGACCCTACGCACTACAGCCTGGGCTACGACCAGCCGCACACCACGGGATACGGCATCGGCGCCGATATGTTCGCCGCCAGGCTGGCGGAACTCAGTCACGGGACCATGGAGATCGACCAGTTCCCCGGCGCGCAGCTCGGCCAGGAGCCGCAGATGCTGCAAAAAATCCGCACCGGCGATATCGACTTCATCTTCAGTTCCTCCGCCAATGCCGCCACGGTTTCTCCAGAATCAGGTGTGCTGTCGATCCACTACCTGTTCCGGTCAGAGGATCACCTTGTGCGTGCACTGGCGGACCCGAAGCTGGTTGCGGCGTTGCAGGAGATGTTCTCGGAAACAGTGAAGAACGCGCATTTCCTGGCGCCGCTGACGCTGGGGTTGCGCGACCTGTATGGGAAGAAGGAAATCCACACTGTCGAGGACGTGAAGAACCTCAAGATCCGCGTGCAGGCGACCCCGACGGAAGACGCGATGTTCCCGGCGTACGGAGCCCAGACCGTGCATATGCCGTTTGGCAGCGTCTACACAAGCCTGCAGACAGGTGTTGTGGACATGGCCGAGAACGGCATCAACGTCTACGACACGAACAAACATTACGAAGTCGCGCCGATCATGTCGCTGACCGGGCATGAGGCGAACGCCAACCTGCTGTGGATCAGCGGGAAATTATGGGACTCGCTCACCGCCGAACAAAAAACCTGGGTCGAGGCCTCGGCTGATGAAGTGGCAACGAAGGAGCCGGCGCAGGCCGTCGCGCTGGAGGCCAAATCGCGGGCCAAGCTGCAGAAGCTGGGCGTCAGGTTCGTTGCCGACGTCGATAAGGCGGGGTTCATCAAGGTAGCCGAACCGCTGCAGGAAAAGATCGCGGCCGATCTCGGTCCGCATGCAGTCAAGGTACTGGGAATCTGCCGAACGATTCAATAATGGCCGCGCCGCTGGTCCTGGAGGCGGACCGTCACATGAAATGGCGCGCCCTCGACCCGCTTGAGCGGGTGTTGATGGTCCTGTGCGGGGTCTGCCTGACCGGGTTCACGCTCTCCACCCTGCTGGACGTGGTGACGCGCGAATCCGGGCATCCGCTGCTGTCGCTGCAGGAGGTGACATCCACATTCTTCACCTATGGCGTTTTTGTCGGCAGCGCGGTGGCGACACGACGCAACGATCACCTGTTCCTGTCGGCGCTGACCGAAAAGATGACCGGCGCCCCTCGCCGTTTCTTCGAGGTCTTCAATCGTTCCGTCGTGCTTCTCGTCGGACTCGGCATGGTCTGGTTCGGTTGGCAGAATGTCCTGACCGGACTGGGCAGCTTCCGCATGCCATCGATGCTGCCGATGTCTTATCTGTATCTCGGTATCCCGCTGTGCGGCGCGCTGGTCGCGCTGTTTTCGCTGGAGCAGATCGTCAACGGCCTGCGCAATGGCTTCACCGTTCCCGTCGGCGACGGCGTGGCGCGGGACGCCGGCCTGTGATCATGTCCAACGGGCTGCTGCTGGGGCTGATGACGGGGCTGTTCCTGCTGCTGGGGTATCTGGGCGTCCCGGTGGCGTTCGCGCTGATCGCGGGGGTGCTTGTCGGCACGGCGTTCACCCCGATCACGCTGCAATCCATGATGGCGCAGTTGTTCAACGGCATCGACTCCGAAGCGCTGATGGCGATTCCGTTTTTCCTGCTGGTGGGCGAGTTGATGACGTCGGCCAACGTCGTCATCCGCATCGCCGAACTGTCGCAGGCGCTGGTGGGCCATGTGCGTGGCGGTTTGGCCCAGGTGACGACGGTGTTCTCGATGTTCTTTTCCGGCATGTCCGGATCGTCCTCCGCCGATGTCGCGGTGCTCTCGCGCACCATGGCCAGGCCGATGGCGCGAGAGGGCTACCGGCCGGAGTTCACCGCGGCGCTGATCGCCGCCGCGTCCACGATTGCCGCGCTGGTGCCGCCCTCGATCATGGCCGTGGTGTATGGCGCCATCGGCAACGTCTCGATCGCCGGGCTGTTCCTGGGCGGCATCGCGCCCGGCTTGTTCATCGGCTTCGGGTTGATGGTGTATTGCTACTTCTTCGGCCCGCGCGGCTTGCAGCGCCCGAGGGCCACATTCGGGCGGCTGGTCTCCGCCGGGCAGGCCGCCGCCCTGCCGATGATGATTCCGGTCATCCTGCTGGGCGGCATCCTGACCGGCTGGTTTACCCCGACCGAGGCCGGAGTCATCGCCGTCGGCTATATCCTGCTGGTCGTCATTCCCTGCCTGAACCCGGCGCATCTCAGGCAAGTGCCGTATGACTTCATGACGGCGGGCCTGGTCTACTCGCTGCCGCTGATCACCATCGCAGCGGCCTCGGCGTTCGGCTGGGTCCTGGCCTATCTGCGCGGCCCGATCGTCGTATCCGGCTGGATCGGCGCCTTCGCGGGCGACAGCGCGTACAAGACAATGTTCGCGCTGGTGGTGGTGTTCGTCATCGTCGGCGACTTCATCGAGCCGGTGCCGGCGATCATCATCTTCATGCCGGTGGTCAACATGCTGACCGATCAGGCCTCGATCAATCCGGTGCATATGGGCGTGGTGTTGATCGTGACGTTGGCGTTCGGGCTGATCACGCCGCCCTACGGGCTGGCTCTGCTCATGGCGTCGAAATTCCTGGGTGTGCGGTTTTCCGCCGCGTTGCGGGCGAGCCTGCCGATCTACGTGATTTTCTTCGCTGCGATCGCGTTTACGATCTTTCTGCCGGAGATCGTGTTGTGGCTGCCTCGGCACGTGTTTCCGGAGTCGGTGGGGTGCTTCAAGGCACCGGCGGGGACGGGGTATATTTGTCCGTAGCGTTCGTGCGCGCCGTCGATCATCGTGATAGGTCTTCATCATGATCACCCGTGAACAACTCCGCGCAGCGCGGGCGCTTTTGCACATCGAGCAGGCCGAGCTTGCGCGCCGCGCTCAGGTGTCTGTCGTCACGATCCGCCGGATCGAAGCGGCGGACGTGGTTACCCGCGTTGCGCCCGCCAAACTGGAAGCGGTTCGTCGCGCCCTGGAGGAGGCTGGGATCGAGTTCATCCCGAATGGCGTCGCGCGCCGGGCCAACGGGGCGGAACAGGCGGCCCTATTTCGGGGACCTTCAAGCGATCAGCATCCGCAGTGCCGCCCGGCTGCAAGGTCGGAACGTCACGACCGAGGCGGATCTGTATAACGAGGACGGCCTGCCGGCGTGATCGCCATCGACACGTCGGCGCTCAGTCCATTAGGCCCGTCCGTCAGCCCGGATAGATCTGCACGCTGCGGGCGACCGTGTCCGCGACGTGCTCCTTGGTGATCACACCGAGCACGTGCTCCGTCCCGCCCTCCTCGCTCACGACGATCGCCATGGCGGCCTTGCGATTCCACATCGCGGTGATGACGTCGAAGGCGACCTCGGCTTGCCGCACGACGATGAAGTCCGGGTTCATCAGGTCGCCCAGCCTTATGTCGCCGGCCGCAACGCCCAGCGTCCGGCGCAGATCGGTGTTCACGCGCAGTCCGCCGATGACCGTGCCGTCCCGCGTCACCACGACGTGCCGCAAGCCGCCCTGCACCATGGCCAGCTTCAGGAAAGTGGCGAACAACGTGCCTTCGTCGAGCACCAGCACGTCGCGCTCCATGATCTCCTTCGCGCTGCGGACCAGGAACATGTTGGCGTGCAACGCCTTGGGGATCGGGTGGCCGCGGCGCGTCAGTTTCATCGTGTAGATGTTCTCAACCGACAGCATCCGCCGCACCCCGAGCGCCAGGGCGACGGCCAGGATCATCGGCAGGACGATATTGTAGTCCAGCGTCATCTCGAAAATCATCGTCACGGCGGTCATCGCCGCACCGGTGCCGCCGCCGACCATGGCACCCATGCCGACCATTGCGAAGGCCGGGGGGCTGATGGGCGCGCCGGGATAGATAGCCTGCACGCCCGAAGCGAACGCCGCGCCCAACGCCGCGCCCATGTAGAGGGAGGGCGAGAAGATGCCTCCGGATGATCCCGACCCTAGGCTGACCGATGTCGCCAGCAGCTTGGAGCCGAACAGGATCAGCAGGAACAGCGGCACGGTGAGCTGGCCTTGCAGGATCGACTGGATCGCGTCGTAGCCGACGCCGTCGATGTAATAGTGGCCGGTGGTCAGCCAGAACCCGTACATCCCGGCGCCGACGAGCGACATCCCGAGCATGTGGCGGGGATAGCGCCACGGGATCAGGTCGAACCCGTCCTCCAGCCAGTTCAGACCGCGGATGAACAGGGCGGCGGCGACCCCGGCCAGCGCGCCCAGGACGGCATAGAGCAGCAAAGTGATCAGCGCGCTGAGGTCGGTCGGTATCGGCGCCAGGTTGGCGGGCACGTTGAAGGCGGGTTGGGAACCGAAAAACAGGCGGCCGATCAGGGTTGCCGTGCCGGTGGCCAATGCCACGGGCAGGAAAGTGTTGACGCTGATCTCCGGCAGCATCAACTCGGTCGCGAACAGCACGCCGCCGATGGGGGTGTTGAAAGTGGCGGCGATCCCCGCCCCTGCCCCGGCCGCGACCAATGTGATGCGCTGGCCCGGCTGCATCCGGATCACCTGCCCCAGCGTCGATCCCAGCGCCGAACCGATCTGGATGATCGGCCCTTCCCGCCCGACCGCGGCCCCGGTGCCGATGGCAACGGCGGAGGCGAGGGATTTCACCACGGCCACCACGGGCCGGATGATGCCTTGCTTGTAGTAGATCGCGTCCATCACCTCCGGCACGCCGTGCCCCTTCGCTTCCGGGGCGAAGGTCGAGACCAGCCAGGTGACGACGATGCCGCCGAGCACCGGGACCAGGATGACGTAGGGTCCCCAGGGGTTGAACGGGGTGAACAGGCTGGAATCGTACACCCACGAGTACCGGCCGAGGAAGGCGGCGTTGTGCACCAGTCCGATCAGATCGCGGAACCCGACCGCGCCGAAGCCGGTGATGACGCCGACGACCAGGGCGAACAGCGATAGTGTCAGCAAACCAAGCCGGCGGACGGACTGTTCATCCGGCTCGACGGGGGCTGTTGGCGCCCGGGCCGAGGTTTCGACGGTCGGGTGTTGATCGGGCGAGTCGTCGGGCATCTCGGCGCGCCTTCGGGTCGGGCATCGGTGACTGTCGGCAACGCGTGCCGGTTGGGCGGGTTGCCCGGGGGTTTTGCTGCCGCGATGCAAGCTTTGTACACGGACTCGCAGCGGGCTGTTAAGGTGAGAGGATGCCGCACGCTGATTTCATCCACCTCCGCACGCACTCCGCCTACTCGCTGAGCGAGGGCGCCATCCGGCCCGACAAGATCGCCGCCCTGGCCAAGGCGGAGAAAATGCCGGCCGCGGCGATCACCGACACCGGCAACCTGTTCGGGGCGCTGGAGTTTTCCCAGTACTGCTCCGGCAAGGGCATCCAGCCGATTATCGGCTGCCAGGTGTCGCTGGCGCGGACGGACAATTCGCGGCTGCCGCCCGACCCGATGGTGCTGCTGGCGCAGGACGCCACCGGCATGGCCAACCTGCAGCGGCTGTCCTCGTTCGGCTTCCTGGAAACCGACCCGACGCTGAAGCCGCAACTGCCGTTCGAGCGGATCGCGGAAAACGCGGCCGGCCTGTTGCTGCTCACCGGCGGGACAACCGGCCCTGTCGGCCGCCTGCTGGCGGAGGGGCAGAAGCCCGAGGCCGAACGGTTGCTGGATGCGTTGTCCGAAGCCTTCGCCGGGCGGGTCGTGCAAGAGTTGCACCGCCATGGCCTGCCTGTCGAGGCCGCCATCGAACCCGGGCTTATCGGACTGGCCGACGCGCGCGGCATCCCTCTGGTCGCCACCAACGACTGCTACTTCGCCACGCCCGACATGCACGAGGCGCACGACGCCCTGCTGTGCATCGCCGAGGGCCGCACCCTTTCCGAGCAGGACCGCCGCCGGGTCACGCCGGAGCACTGGTTCAAGCCCGCCGCCATGATGCGGACTCTGTTCGCCGACTTGCCGGAGGCCTGCGACAACACGCTGGCCATCGCCCGCCGCTGCGCCGCGATGGCGGAAACCCGCAAGCCGCTGCTGCCGGTCTGTCCGAAGGTCCGCCCGGGCCAATCGGAAGAAGAAACCGTGCGCGCCATGGCGGTGGAGGGGTTGGAGCGCCGGATGGACGCTGTTGGCGCCGACGCCGCGATGCGGGCGGTGTATGCCCAGCGGCTTGAGTACGAGCTGTCGGTCATCGCCTCGATGGGGTTTTCCGGCTACTTCCTGATCGTTGCGGATTTCATCCAGTGGTCCAAGGGACAGGGCATTCCCGTCGGTCCCGGCCGCGGATCAGGTGCCGGATCGGTTGCCGCCTGGGCGCTGACCATCACCGACCTGGACCCGTTGCGGTTCAATCTGCTGTTCGAGCGGTTTTTGAATCCGGAACGCGTGTCGATGCCTGACTTCGATATCGACTTCTGTCAGGAGGGCCGCGACCGGGTTATTGACTATGTGCGGAACGAATACGGCGGCGACCGGGTCGCGCAGATCATTACGTTCGGAAAGTTGCAGGCACGCGCCGCGGTGCGCGATGTCGGCCGGGTGCTAGGCATGTCATTCGGCCACGTCAATCGCGTGGCGGAACTGATCCCCAACAATCCCGCCAAGCCGGTGACGTTGCAACAGGCGGTCGATGGCGAACCGAAGCTGCAGGCCATGCGGACCGAGGACGAGGCCATCGGCCGCCTGATGGAAATCGCGCTGCGGGTGGAGGGGCTGTATCGCCACGCCTCCACCCACGCCGCCGGTGTCGTCATCGGCGACCGCCCGCTGGTGGAACTGGTGCCGCTGTATCGCGATCCGAAATCCGACTTTCTGGTCACGCAATATTCGATGAAGTATGTCGAGCAGGCGGGCTTGGTGAAGTTTGACTTCCTCGGTCTGACCACACTGACGATCCTGCGGCGCGCGGAGAATTTCCTGAAGGGGCTGAAGATCCCGTTCGACCTGGAACGGCTGCCGCTGGACGATGTGCGCACCTACGAGATGCTGCAAAAGGGCGATGCCGGTGGGGTGTTCCAGTTGGAAGGCCAGGGCATGCGGGATTGCCTGCGGCAGATGAAACCGGACCGGTTCGAGGACCTGATCGCCGCGGTGGCGTTGTATCGCCCGGGACCGATGGCGAACATTCCCGATTACTGCCGCCGCAAGCACGGCGAGAAGTGGGAGCCGCCGCATCCGGAACTGGCGGAAATCCTGGGTGAGACCTACGGCATCATGGTCTACCAGGAACAGGTGATGCAGATCGCCCAGAAGATGGCGGGATATTCCCTGGGTGGAGCCGATCTGCTGCGCCGCGCGATGGGCAAGAAGATCGCGGCGGAGATGGAGGCGCAACGGGCGATCTTCACCGAGGGCGCGATCAAGCGCGGCATCGATCCGGCCAAGGCGACCGAAGTTTTCGACCTGATGGCGAAGTTTGCCGATTACGGCTTCAACAAATCGCATGCCGCCGCGTATGCGCTGATTGCGTATCAAACCGCCTGGCTGAAGGCGAACCATCCCGAGGTGTTCCTTGCCTCCTGCATGAGTCTGGCGATCAACAACACCGATCGGCTTGCCGCGCTGAAGCAGGATGCCGAACGCGGATCGATCAAGATCCTGCCGCCGGATATCAACCGGTCCGGTGCGGATTTCTCGGTCGAGCGCATCGACGACGGACGCCTGGCGATTCGTTACCCATTGGCAGCGGTGAAGAAAGTCGGCTTCACAGCTATGGAATCCGTCGCCGCGGCGCGCGGGGAAACGCCGTTCGCCGATCTGGCGGATTTTGCGGGGCGGGTCGATCCGCGGCAGTTGAACCGCATGCAAATCGAAAACCTTGCCCGGTCGGGCGCGTTCGATCGTCTGGATGCCAACCGCGCCCGGGTGTTTGCCGGCGCAGAAACGATTCTTCGTAGGGCTCAGGCTGATCGGGAAGAAAAAGAAAGCGGTCAGATCGGGCTCTTCGGGGGGGCGGCGAGCACGCCGGAGCCGTTGCGCCTGCCGGACGTCCCCGACTGGCCGCCGCTGGAGCGGCTGGCGTTCGAGGCCGAGGCCATCGGCTTCCACCTCACCGCGCATCCGCTGGACGCCTACGCCCAGGCGCTGCGCCGCATCGGCGTAACATCCTCGGTGCAGGTGGAGGCGCGCGCCGCCGCCGGCGTCAGCCGGGTGAAGCTGGCCGGCACGGTCGTGGCGACCAAAGAACGGATCACCCGGACCGGCAGCCGCATGGCCTGGGTGCGGATTTCCGACGCCGCCGGATCGGTTGAAGTCACCTGCTTCAGTGAAGTCCTGGCACGCTCCCGCGAGGTGCTGGCGTCGGGATCGAACGTGCTGGTGACGGCGGAACTGAAAACCGAGGGCGAGGCGGTGCGGATCACCGCGATGGACGTCGTGCCGCTGGACCAGGCCGCCGCCAATGCCGGGGCGTCGATACGCGTGTGGCTACACGAAAGCGCGGGCGTGCCGCATATCCGCGACGTGCTGGCGCGCGAAAGCGGCGGCCGAGGGCGCGTCACGCTGGTGCCCCGGATCGGCGCGGAACAGGATGTGGAGATCGCGCTGCCGGGCGGGTATAATGTCACGCCCCGGCTGGCGCAGGCGTTGAAGTCGCTGCCGGGCGTGGATCAGGTGGAGGAAGTGTAAGGCAGGAATGGATGCACTGTTAGCCTCAATCGCGCGGAAGCAGGCACAGCTTGATAAGCTGCGGCCGCTGTCCCCCGGCGCCTTGCGGCACCTGCAGAAGCACTACGATATCGAACTGACCTATACGTCGAACGCGATCGAAGGCAACACGCTGACATTGCGAGAGACTGCCGAGGTAATCGAGCACGGCATCACCGTTGGCGGAAAGCGGCTGAAGGAACACCTTGAGGCGGTCGATCACTATGATGCCGTTCTCTGGATGAGGCAGCTCGCCGCGCAGACCGCGCCCGTCGGCGAGGCCGTGGTGCGGGAGCTGCACCGGCGGATCGTTGCGCGCAGCGAACCCGACATCGCCGGGATATACAGTCCCCACCGGCGACGGATTGCGGGATCGCCGGTCGTGTTCCCGAACCCGCTGAAGATCCCGGACCTGATGCAGGAGTTCGGCCGGCGGATCGAGCACGCCGAAGCAACGCCGGCGGCGGCGTTCGACGCGCATTTCCGGCTGGCGGCGATCCACCCGTTCAGCGACGGCAATGGTCGGACCGCCAGGCTGCTGATGAACCTGTTGCTGATTCGTTGGGGATATGTCCCGGTAGCGGTTCGGCCGGAAGACCGGACCGTGTATCTCGATGCGCTGGAGCGTGGGTCCCTGGCCGGCGATCTCTCGCCGTTCCAGACCTTCATGCACCGCCGTCTGAACGAGACGCTGACCGATTATGTCGATGCCGTCCGGGAGTCCTCGGGTGGGCCGAACGGATAAACCCTGCTCCGCCGGGTCCCCCCGCCGAAATCGTGAAGCCGGCGAGCCGGTTTTGTAAATCCGCGACTCCGCATCATTCTGGACTACAGATCGCCTGATAAATCCATTTTAGGCTCTGATCGTGCCGCCCTTCCCGTGTCAACGGCAACCGGAAAGTTCAAGACCGCTGCTGACGCTTTTAAACATAACACTTGCGCAATCCACTCCCCGCAGCCACAGTGAAAATGAGTGAACGTTCTCCCTGCGCACAGGGACTTCCTACGCATGAACAATGAACCTGCACAGATCGATTCTGGCGATTTTAACGTCCAGCGCCTTGTCGAAGCCGTCACCGGACTGGCGGTTTTCATGTTGGACGTGGACGGAAACGTCGCAAGCTGGACCTCGGGCGCGCAAGCGATAAAGGGGTATGCGGCCGATGAAGTGATCGGACGCCACTTCTCATTGTTTTTTACCGAGGAAGACCGTCGCACCGGCAAACCGGCGGAGACGCTCGTCAGCGCACGGACAAATGGCCGTATCGAATGGCACGGCTGGAGAGTCCGGAAAGATCAGAGCCGCTTCTTCGCCCAGGTAGTTATGGACTCGATCCGGAGCCGGACAGGCGACGTCATCGGATTCGCCAAGGTTACCCGTGATATATCGATACAGATACGAATAGAGGAGCGAGCACGGCGAATCATCGAATTCTCGCCTTATGCCATGCTGATGGTCAACGGATCGGGTGTTATCGAAATGGTCAACATCCAGGCGGAGCGCGTGTTCGGCTATCCACGCGAGGCACTGATCGGACAGCCGATCGAAAGACTTATGCCGGCGCGGTATCACGGCCGGCATCCCTGCATGAGAACCTCGTTTCTCGTCTCGCCGCAGACCAGACCGATGGGTGCGGGGCGCGATCTGCATGCAATCAGACAAGACGGCAGCGAGTTCCCTGTCGAGATCGCGCTGAACCCGATCGAAACCGAGGACGGCACCATGGTGCTCGCGGCGATCGTCGATATTTCGGATAGGAAACTGAAAGAGGAGCGTATCAAGGCTGCGCTTAAAGAAAAGGACATCATGCTGGATGAGATCCACCACCGGGTCAAAAGCAACCTGCAGATCGTTTATAGCCTGCTCGATCTGCAATCCTCAGGCGTGGAAGATGCGGTCGCGCTGGGCTTGCTGAGGGAGAGTCAGAACCGCGTCAGGTCCATGGCCCTGATTCATCAGATGCTCTACGAAGCCAATGATTTTGTGGAGGTGGATTTCGCCGGTTTCCTCGAAAACCTGGTTCCGACCCTGATATCCGCGTACGGCATCGATCCCGGCCGGATCACGCTGTTCATCAACGCCGCTCATGCTCGCCTGCCGATCAATGAGGCGATTCCCTGCGGGCTGGTGGTCAACGAACTGATTGCCAATGCTCTCAAGCACGCGTTTCCAGCCAACCGGCCCGGCACCATCCGGGTGGATATTGTCAACGAGCCCGGTGACAGGGTGGTGCTTTCCGTCAGTGATGATGGCATCGGCATCACGAACGATCTCGACATCGCCGAAAGCACAACTTTAGGCCTGCAGTTGGTGACGCTGCTGGCGGAACAACTGAAGGCAGAGGTGACAATCAACCGCGCCAGGCCGACCAGGATCGAATTGCGCTTTCGCATCTCGCAGATGGAGTAGCCGGACCATGAACTCCTCGCGTGTGCTGTTGGTCGAAGACGAGCGTATCGTCGTACTCAATCTCCGGCGCCAACTGGCAAAACTCGGGTACACGGTCGCCGCGGTCGCAGCGTCGGGCGATGAGGCCTTGCGGCAGATCGAAGCGCAGCGGCCGGACGTGGTCCTGATGGACATCCGTATCGAAGGCCCGACTGACGGGATCGAAACGACAGCGCGCATTTCGCCGGACCTTCTGGTGCCGGTGATCTATCTGACCGCCCACGCCGAGGATGCCACGCTGGAACGCGCCCGCGCAACGAAACCGTCGGGGTTTCTGGTAAAGCCGTTTTCCGAGCGCGAATTGCACGCCACCATTCAGATGGCCCTCGCCGGCCGGGCGGTGGACATGATGGCGCGCGAGAACGAGCAGCGGCTCGACCAGCTTGTCGCGGCACGCACCGCGGAGCTGCACGTGCAGATCGAGCGGCGCCAGAAGGCGGAGGAGACGCTGGAGCGGGCGCATCGGCTGAAGGCCATCGGCCAGCTCACCGGCGGTATCGCACATGATTTCAACAACCTGCTGACGGTCATTGTCGGCAATCTGTCGCTGCTGGAGGCGCGGATCGATGATGATGGGCATGCCAGACTTGTAACGGCGGCCCTGGCTGCAGCGGCTCGCGGCGCGGAATTGACGCGGCAATTGCTGACATTTGGCGGCCGCCAGATGGTGCGGCCGGAACATCTCAATGTGAACGACGTTCTGATGCAATGCGGCCAGATCGTCCGAACCGCGGTCGGCCCGATGATCGGCGTGGATTTCCGGCTTCAGGCGCAGCGCGCTGTCTGCTTCCTCGACCGGGAGGAAATCCTGCGGGTGATGCTCAATCTCGCCTTGAACGCGCGCAAGGCGATGCCATCGGGTGGAACGCTTTCGGTTGAAACCGGCACGGTCCGGGTCGAACAGGGCGCGGACGACAACCTTGCCGCAGGCGATTACATCCGGATCGCGGTCAGCGACACCGGGCACGGCATGACGGAAGACGTGCTGGCCCGGGCATTCGAACCGTTCTTTACCACGAAGGCGTTGGGCGAAGGCGGCGGCCTGGGTCTCAGCCAGACTTATGGTTTCGCCCGGCAGGCGGGCGGCCATGCAACAATTCAAAGCGGCTTGGGCAAGGGAACCAGCGTCATCCTGTTTCTTCCGCTCGCGGTCCCGAGCAGCGAAACGCCTGAAACGACCGCTGTTGCGGGCGCGGGAGCATCCCCTGTGCCACCGATCAACCTGGACCGCATTGCCTTCTAGCGCGCGGCGGCGGATCTATTCCGCTGCCGTCTCCGGCATGCGGTCGGGCCCGATATACAGGTTCGGCCAGCGCCGTTGCACCAGCGGACCTTTCTCGTCATAGGCCAGGCAGGTATTCAGGATCTTGCTGACACCGCCCCATTTCTCGGTGATGCGCTTGTCGAACGCGTCGCTGCCGTGCTGTTCGCCGGCTTTCCCCTCGGCCGCCATCTCCCGGCGAACCCTGGACGGATTGACCGTCTGATAGGCCGTCGTTGCCATCTGCTGCAGCAGTTCCCGCAAGTGAGTGCAGCCCACCGTTCCGCCGACGAGACGGGTCGCCTCCCGCAGGAAGCCGCCCTTGATCTGCAACCCGGTCAGCCGTGCGAAATTCGGCGCCGCGGCGGGACACAGCTTATAGGGGGTCTCGTCGCTGACCGCCTCCACCGCCGTGATATGCAGGTGCTCATCCACGGTCAGTCGCATCCACAGATCGTGCAGCAGCTCGCCGGCTTCGATGTAGCCGCGGTCGACATTGGCCATGCCATAGGATTTGCGGTCGGTCAGATGGGCCTCGATGTCGAACAGGCCGTCAGCCCGCCGGTATCCGTTGATTTCGATTGCCCGCGTATGCAGGTGCTCGCGCGCGGCGGGCTGGCTCAATGGCATAGCGTTTCCTCAATGACATAGTGCGATGCAACATTTCCCTATCGCAGGCGCCGAGCCGTTTGCCAAGCGCCGCGTCGACCCGCGCCAAGCGCGGTTGACGATCCGCATGGCGGGCGCATTTTCGTGATCAGTGCGGGGCTCAGGTTGATCCAGATCATGGGTGCCGGGTCAGCGATGGGGGGAAGAAGGGGCATTAAGACGGGGACGATTAACTGATGAACGCGTTTAACGACCACTGCCGCCGCTCGCTCGACTCTATCCGCGACCAGGGACGTTACAGAAATTTCATCCCGCTGCAGAAGCGGGCCGATAGTTTCCCTTATTACCTTCGCCGCGATGGCTCCCGCGTGCTGGTCTGGTCTTCAAACGACTATATCGCCATGGGCGGTCACCCGGTCGTGGTGAACGCTGCGTGCGAAGCGGCCCGCGCCATGGGCGCCGGCGCCGGCGGCACGCGCAACATCAGCGGGACGAGCTGGGTGCATGACGACCTGGAAGCCGAACTCGCGTCGTTGCATGGCAAGCAGGCGGGACTGCTGTTCACCTCCGGCTTCGTTTCGAACCAGGCGGCGCTATCCACCATTCTGAACAGCCTGCCGAACGGCCCGGACCAGCCGTTTCACTGTTTCTCCGACGCCAAGAACCATGCGTCGATGATCGCCGGCATCAAGGGAACCCGGGCGGTGGTCAGCATCTTCCGCCACAACGACCTTGCCCATTTGGAAGCCCTGCTGCGCGCCGCACCGGAAGCCGCGCCCAAGCTGATCGCCTTCGAATCCGTTTACTCGATGGATGCCGACATCGCCCCCATCGGCGCGATCTGCGACCTGGCGGACAAGTACGGTGCCATGACCTATCTCGATGAAGTCCACGCCGTCGGCATGTACGGCCCCAGCGGTGCCGGCGTATCGGAGCGCGACGGTGTCGCCCACCGCCTCAGCATCATCGAGGGCACCCTGGCGAAAGCCTTCGGCTGCCATGGCGGCTACATCACCGGCGATGCCGAGGTGGTGGATTACATTCGCTCCACGGCAGCCGGATTCATCTTTACCACGTCGATTCCGCCAATGACCGCCGCGGCGGCTCTTGCCAGCGTGCGGCATGTGCGGCAGGACCACGCCCGCAGGGCTGCGCTGTTCGAGCGCGCCGCGACGCTGAAGGCCCGGTTCGACCAGGCCGGACTGCCGCGGATCGATTCGGTCAGCCATATCGTGCCGCTGCATATCGGGGAGGCCGCGCTTTGCACGGAAGTGAGCCAGCGTCTGCTGAACGAGTTCGGCATGTATGCAACGCCGATAAACTACCCGACCGTGCCGCGTGGAGAAGAACGCCTGCGCTTCACCCCCGGGCCGCTGCATACCGACGCGATGATGACGGAGCTGGTGGACGCGTTGGTCAGGATTATCCCGCAGGAGCGGCGCTGCGCGGCGTGAGGGTGCACATGAGTTGCATACCGATGCGGCCGTCGCTCCTTGTGTCATGGCCGGGTTCAGCCCGGCCATCCACGACTATACCTCAACCGGCACCGCAAGTCGTGGATGGCCGGGCCAAGCCCGGCCATGACACATGGAGAGCCACGCCCGGCCATGACACAAGGGCAAACGTCGCATGATCACGGAACTCGGCCACTTCGCGCTGATCCTGGCGCTGTTCGTCGCAATCATCCAGTCCACCATCCCGCTTATCGGCGCATCGCGGCGGCATATCGGGTGGATGGCGGTCGGACGGTCCTGCGCGCTGATCGGGTTCGGCCTGACGGCGCTGGCGATGCTGTCGCTGATGCACGCCTACGTCACGTCCGACTTCACCGTGATCAACGTCATCCAGAACAGCCACACCGACAAGCCGCTGCTGTACAAGATCACCGGAGTCTGGGGGAACCACGAGGGCTCGATGCTCCTGTGGGTCTTCATGCTGTCGCTGTGTGCCGCCGCGGTGGCGCTGTTTTCCAGCAACCTGCCCCCTGCCCTGCGCGCCCGCGTGCTGGCGGTGCAGGGCATGATCGCCGTTGGCTTCCTGCTGTTTATCCTGCTGACCTCCAACCCGTTCCTGCGCACCTTCCCGCCCGCGCCGAACGGCCAGGGGCTGAACCCGGTGCTGCAAGACCCCGGCCTGGCCTTCCACCCGCCGTTTCTCTACCTCGGCTATGTCGGCTTCTCCGTCGCCTTCGCCTTCGCCGTCGCCGCGCTGATCGAGGGCCGCGTCGATGCCGCCTGGGCGCGCTGGGTGCGGCCCTGGACCCTGGCGTCCTGGTGCGCGCTGACCATCGGCATCGCGATGGGATCGTGGTGGGCTTACTACACTCTGGGCTGGGGCGGCTGGTGGTTCTGGGATCCGGTCGAGAACGCCTCGTTCATGCCGTGGCTCGTCGGCACCGCGCTGATCCATTCATCCATTGTGGTGGAAAAGCGCGACACGCTGAAGTCCTGGACCATCCTGCTGGCCATCATCACCTTCTCACTGTCGCTTGTCGGCACGTTCCTGGTGCGCTCGGGCGTGCTGACATCGGTGCATGCGTTCGCAACCGATCCGGAACGCGGCATGTTCATCCTGCTGCTGCTGGTCACCGCCATCGGCGGGTCGCTGACGCTATATGCCGTCAGGGCACCTTCCCTTCAGGGCGGCGGGCTGTTCGCGCCGATTTCCCGCGAGGGGTCGCTGGTGCTGAACAACCTGCTGCTGTCCTGCGGCTGCGCCACGGTGTTCATCGGCACGCTGTATCCATTGTTCCTCGACGCCATGGGCGGCCCGAAGCTGTCCGTCGGGTTCCCGTTCTTCAACCGCAGCTTCGTGCCGATGATGGTGCCGATGATCGTCGCCGCCGGTGTCGGCCCGATGCTGGCCTGGAAGCGCGGCGACCTGCTGGGCGCGCTGCAACGGCTCTGGGTCGCCTACATCGCGACGGCGCTGGTCCTTCTGGTGACTTTCTATCTCACCTACGGCGGCCCGGTCATGGCAGTGCTCGGGCTTGGACTGGCGGCCTGGCTGTTCACCGCGGTGCTGACCGAGTTGGCGGACCGTGTTCGCCTGTTCCGTATCCCGCTGGCGGATAGTTGGCGGCGGGCGGTCAACCTGCCCCGCTCCAGCTACGGCATGTCGGTGGCACATCTCGGCCTGGCGGTGTCGGTCGCCGGCTTCGCCGCCTCGCCCTTCGCGCAAGAGGCGATCGAGATCCTGAAACCAGGCGGCGCGATCCATATCGCCGGCTACGAGATCACCCTGGAGCATGTCGATCGCCTGCCCGGCCCGAACTATGTCGCCGACGACGCGACCATCCGGGTCACCAGCGGCGGCGGCCTGGTCACCGTGATGCATCCGGAGCGGCGCTACTTCCAACTGCAGAACCAGACCACCGGCGAGACCGCGATCCGCACCAACCTGCTGGCGGATTTGTATGTGGCGCTGGGCGATGCGGACACCAAAGGCGACTGGACGGTGCGGGTCTACTGGAAGCCGCTGGTGCCCTGGATCTGGCTCGGCGGCGTCATCATGGCATTCGGCGGCATGGTCAGCCTGAGCGATCGGCGTTGGCGGGTGGGTGTCGCCGCGCGCGCCGGCCGGCGGTCACAGCAAGCGGTTCCGGCGGCGGGCGAGTAAATCATGAAACGCATTGTCTATCTGCTGCCGCTGGCATTGTTTTTCGTGCTGGTGGGCTACTTCCTGATCTCGCTGCGGCCGGGTCACGACACGCATGAGCTGCCCTCGGCGATGCTGGAAAAGCCGGCGCCGGGCTTCGACCTGGCGGATCTCGGGGACGACAACAAGCTGTCGCTGGCCGGGCTGAAAGGCCATCCGGTCATCGTCAATTTCTTTGCCTCCTGGTGCGTGCCGTGCCGGATCGAGCATCCGCTGCTGATGCGCCTGTCACAACAGGATCACTTGCCGCTGTATGGCATCGCGTACAAGGACAAACCCGCCGATTCCGCCCGCCTGCTCGCCACCTACGGCGACCCGTTCCGGCAGGTCGGGATGGACCAGGATGGCCGGGTGGGCCTGGATTTCGGAGTCTATGGCGTGCCTGAGACCTATGTGATCGATGCGAACGGAATCATCCGCAAGCGGTTCGTCGGCCCGCTGACGGCCGAGGCGGTGGAGCGAGACCTCATGCCGCTGCTGAAGCAGCTTGAGCCGTCGTCATGAGAAAGTTTGTTCTGTGCATGGTCCTGCTGCTCGGCGCGCTGCCGGCCCGGGGCGTGGAACCGCGGGAGCGTCTGGCCGATCCCGCGCTGGAGGCGCGTGCCCGGACGATCAGCGGGGAACTTCGCTGCCTGGTCTGCCAGAATGAGTCGATTGATGAATCCGGCGCCGATCTGGCGCACGACATCCGTATTCTGGTGCGCGAACGGCTGACGGCCGGGGACACCGATGCACAGACCATCCAGGCGGTGGTCAATCGCTACGGCGCGTTCGTGCTGCTGAAGCCGCCGGTCGAACCGGCAACCTATGTTCTGTGGTTCGGGCCGCCGGCGCTGGTTATGCTCGGGTTGGCCGCAACCGGTCTCTGGCTGCATCGCCGTCAGGTGGCGCCGAACGAGACCACACCGCTCAGCCCGGACGAAAGCCGGCGGCTGGCTGGATTGCTAAGGGATAATGAGGGTTGATTCTTCCGTTTCTGCTTGCGTTGCTGGCCTTTCTGGCCGTGCTGCCGATCCTCGTGCCGCTGCTGCGGGGATCCCGGCCGGTGCCGGCGCGCGCGAGCTTTGACCAGGCGGTCTACCGCGATCAGTTGGGCGAACTCGACCGGGAGATCGCCCGCGGGCTGCTGACGCAAACCGACGCGGATGCCGCGCGGCTGGAGATTCAGCGCCGGCTGCTGGCGTCGGACCAGGTCCCGGCGAGGCCGTCAATATTGTCGCGCAGTCCGATTGTCGCTGCCCTGGTGTTCGTGGTGGTGGGTTTCGGGTCCGTCGGCGGGTACCTGTGGCTGGGTGCGCCGGGCGTTCCGGATGAGCCGTTTGCCTCGAGGCCCGCGGTTGCGGCGAATGCCGATGCCAGCGAGCATGCCACGCTGCAGGAGGAGACGGCCCAACTGGAGGACAAGCTGCGGCAGAACCCGTCCGATCCCGAGGGTTGGCTGCTGTATGGGCGCAGCCTGGCGATGCTGAACCAGTGGGACAAATCGGCGGAGGCCTATCAGCACGCCATCGACCTCGGCGACAAAAGCCCTGACGTGGCGGCGGACCGGGCCGAGATGCTGGTGATGGGCGCGGGCGGAACGGTGACTCCGGCGGCCGAGGACGCGTTCAAACAGGTGCTGAAAGCCGATCCCCGGAATGGTTTGGCACGGTTTTACCTGGCGACGGCGGCCGCGCAGGCGGGTGAGCCGCTGAAGGCGATCGACGGCTGGCAGGCGCTGCTGGCCGACATGCCGTCGGACTCATCGGTCCGCAGCGCCGTCGGCCAGCGCATTGCCGAGGCGGCGAAGGCGGCCGGGATTCCGGTGCCGGAATTGTCCAAGGGGACGGCGCCGGCTCAGCCGGAAGCCGCGGCACCCGGGCCGGACGCCAAAGCGATGGCGGATGCGGCGTCACTGCCGCAGGACCAGCGGGACGCGATGATCCGCGGCATGGTGGAGAAGCTCGCGGCAAAGCAGCAGGCCGAACCGGGGAACCTGGAGGGGTGGCTGCGGCTGGGGCAGGCCTATGCGGTGCTGCATGAACCGGGCAAGGCCACCGATGCCTTTGACAAGGCGATCACGCTCAAGCCGGACGACGTCTCGATCCCGTTGCAGGCGGCGCGGGCGCTGCTGACGGACCTCAAGCCGCCGGAGAAGATCCCGGCGCAGGCGATCACCTACCTGAAACGGGCGCAGGCGAGCGCGCCGCAGGAGCCGATGGTGCTGTGGTATCTCGGCATCGCGGCCGCTCAGGACGGGCATCTTGACGAGGCGCGGCGCGACTGGAACACCCTGCTGGCCAGGCTGCCGGCAGGCGGAGAGGACGCGAAGTTGGTTCAATCCGCGCTGGATGCGCTGCCGCCGCGGTAACGGGTGGAAGCCGCAAGCCCATCATTCTGTTGGCGCTTGCGGTCTTGTCTCAGACGGCGGCGTGGGCGGGAACCAGGGAGCGGAAGGTTGGCAGCTCCGCCGCCAGGCGGGACTTCAGGATCGGACCATGGCCCACACTGGCGTGGCCGATTTCGGTCGTGGCCGTGCGGTAGTAGTTGAGAATAAAGACGCGGATCGCACTGGTGCGTCCGCCCTCGTGGCCGGTTGCTTCGACCTGACGCACCAGGGTGCTCATGTCCTGCGATTCCCGCTCGCAGATTTCTTGCAGAGCATCCCAGAGTTCGGGCTCCAGCCGCATGCTGGTGCGCCCGCGTTCGGCGACGACGTTTCGGTTGACTAGACGACTGGTTGACATAGGCACCTCCTGATTGCCGGAGGAAGAGGTAACCGGAAGGTGGTTAACAGAAGGTTCACAGCGCGCAGAATTTTCAGGTTTTTTTGGCACGCGATTGCAACCGCCGATTGCTGATGGCGCCGATCGGCTTGGAATGTGCGGGTTTTGGGCCTTGCGATGTTTCGCGGTCGCGGGCATCGCGGTTCGCCGATCGGCTTGTTTGGCTTGCAGCGCCCGCTCCCGGGACGATTTCAATGTCGATCCCCGGCTGCTGCGACGGGGGCTGCTCGACAACAGCTACGACGAACTTGCCGTCACCGGCGAGCATGCCCTTGCCGTCATGTCTCTATCGCTGATTCACAAGGACCCGTTCGATCGCATCCTGGTGGCACAATCGTTAGTTGAAGGGATTGTTCTGCTGACAGCCGATCGGCTGGTGGGACACTATGGCGGGGCGGGGCGGCAGGTCTGAGGCGGGGAAACTTAAGTCCCGGCGGCGCTGCCCAGAACCCTGATACCCAGAGCATAGGCCGCGCGGTCGAGATCGCTATCCAATGTCGCGAGCGGCAAAGTCCGGAGTTGGGCCAATTCCAGTTAGGCAGCGCCATACACTGTCAGCCGGAAACGATCGGCCAAAGCGAGCGTTGCGCCCCAGGCATTGGGATCGGTGTGTTGATCGACTGCGATGCCGAGCAAAGACAGATCAGCGAGAGCGGCGCGGCGAAACTCGGCATCGATGCGGTTTCGGCGAACCGCCACCGTCAGGCTGTTGGCAACCTCCAGCCGCCACAGCGATGGCACAACCGCCCCGGCACCCGCAACCTGGTCGAAGACCGCGCGGAGGCCGTCCGTCGTCTCGTCGCCGTAGATCCAGGCCAGCGTCGCGGAACTGTCGAGGACGAGACTCACAGTCGGCCTTCGTCGCGATAGGCCTTCCACTATTCCCAATCGAAACGGCCGAGCGTTAGCAGCACGGCACGGGGTCGGATGCGGGCGACGGCAGCCCGCCCTTGGTCTCTGTTGAACCCGGGACAGATGGGGGCAGGCCTAGCAGGGCTACGACTTCGGCGGAGGAGCCGGGCGGCGCCGAAGCGGTGGCCGGGCCAAGCGGACGTCCTGGTATGATCCCGGCGAAGCGGTATCAACGGCGCGAACGACCGGGTCGGGGTTAGCACCGATGACCGGCCACGCATTTGTTGAAAGCGCGACAATCGCGATGCGGCGCATGGCGAGCTTTTGCTGGTAGCGGAGGTTGGTATCCGCCGTCAGCAACACGTCGAACCCGTCATGCTCGGCGGCCGCAAGCAGGTCGCCGTTCGTCAGTTCGCGCCAGCCCCGTTGATCCGCGAACTCCACGGCATGCCCGGTCAGCAGACGGGAAACCGGCCGCGGGACGTTAACGTCAAACAGGACTCGCGACACGCTGCTGCTGCGCATAGTCGTAGACCGCCAGCACGTCCTGCAAGGACGTCCTGAGGCCGAAGTTCTCGATCACCTGTTCGGCGGTCTCGCCCGCGTCCATGTTGTCCACGATGGTCTCGGGCGACACGCGGGGGTCATCCCGCAAAGCCGGCGCGCCGGACAAATATCCGGGCCTGATGAGCACAGCCGGGCAGCGGTTCCAGTCGATCGGCATGATCGATGCTCCGAACGCGTTGATCTCCGGCATATATTATACTCAACCAAAATGTCGGCGCAAACCGTGTTGGTCGAAAGATGGGCCCGGGAATTCCCGGTCGACGCCCGAGGGACGCGCTCGCTACCCCACCCTGTTCTTCCTCCCCCCGATCCGCTATCGGGACACGGAAAAGGAGCCTCGCCATGACCTACCTCGTTGCCGCCGATATGCCGACTGCCCCCGCGGGGGATCGCTTCCGGGCGCTGCTCGCCCGGCCGGGCATCCTGCAATTGCCGGGGGCGCATAACGGACAGGCCGGACTCCAGGCGAAGCAGGCCGGGTTCGAGGGGCTGTATCTCTCCGGCGCCGCCATGACCGCCTCCATGGGCCTGCCCGATCTCGGCATGATCACGGTGGATGAGGTGTGCTTCTTCGTCCGCCAGATCGCCCGCGCCACCGGCCTGCCGATCCTGGTGGATGGCGATACCGGCTATGGCGAGACGCTGAATGTGATGCACATGGTCCGCAGCTTCGAGGATGCCGGCGGTGCCGCGGTGCAGATCGAGGACCAGTTGCTGCCGAAGAAGTGCGGTCACCTGAACGACAAGAAGCTGGCGGACCCGCACGACATGGCGGCGAAGATCGCGGCGGCGCGCAAGGCGCGGCGGCACCTGTTCATCATCGCCCGCACCGATGCGGCGGCGTCCGAGGGCCTCGACGGCTGCGTCGGCCGCGCCAAGCTGTTCATGGAGGCCGGTGCCGACGGGATCTTCCCGGAGGCGCTGAACACCGCCGAGATGTTCAAGGAAGTATCGTCCCGCCTGCCCGGCGTGCCGCTGCTGGCCAACATGACGGAGTTCGGCCGCACCCCGTTCTTCACGGCGTCCGAGTTCGAGGCGATGGGCTACAAGATGGTGATCTGGCCGGTGAGCAGCCTGCGGGTCGCCAACAAGGCTCAGGCCAGGCTGTATGCCGCGATCAAGAAGGACGGCGGCACGCAGAACATGGTGGACCACATGCAGACCCGGGCCGAGCTGTATGCCACCATCGGTTACCATGATTACGAGGCGCTGGATGCGTCCATCGTCACCACGATCATTCCGCAGGCGATGCCGCAAGCTGTTTGACCTTGGGGGCGCCGTTTGTCCTCCCGCTTTACGTCGGCAGCGAAATCTACCGGAACTCCAGCTACGGCCCGAAGCACCCGCTGGCGGTGCCGCGCGTTTCCGTCTGCACTGACCTGTGCCGCGCGCTAGGCTGGCTGCCGGACGCCGTCTATCGTGAGGCGCCGATGGCAACCGAAGCGGAACTGACCCGCTTCCATGACCCCGCCTATATCGCCGCGTTGCGGCAGGCGGAACGGGACCAGTCCGTCAACGCCGAGACCCGCACCCGCTTCCGCCTCGGTGCCGATGGCAACCCGGTCTACCGCGAGGTCTATCGCCGCCCCGCAATCTCCGCCGGCGGCGTGATGCTGGCGGCGCGGCTGACCGCGGCGGGCGGGATCGTGCACTGCCCCGGCGGCGGCACGCATCACGGGCGAGCCGATAGAGCATCGGGCTTCTGCTTTCTCAACGATCCGGTGCTGGGGCTGTTGACCTGGCTCGACCTCGGTCTGGACAATATCGTCTACCTCGACATCGACGCGCATCACGGCGATGGCGTGCAGGACGCGTTCCACGATGATCCGCGCGTGCTGACCATCAGCCTGCACGAAGCCGCCCGCTGGCCGTTCACCGGGGCCGCGAACGACCGGGCTGGAGGCGAGGCTCGCAACTTCCCCCTGCCCGCCGGCTGCAATGACTCGGAGTTCGAAGCGGTCATGCAGGACGCGGTGCTGCCGCTGATCGCCGCGCGCCGCCCGCAGGCGATCATGCTGCAGGCCGGAGCGGACGCGCTGCACGAAGACCCGCTGGCGAAACTCTCGCTGTCCAACACCGCCTACCGGGCGGTGGTCCAGGCGGTCATGCCGCTGGCGTCCCGTCTGGTCGTGCTGGGTGGCGGCGGCTACAACCCCTGGACCGTCGGCCGGTGCTGGGCGCTGATCTGGGGCACATTGAACGACAAGCCGATCCCCGCGCGCCTGCCGCCGGAGGCCGAGACCGTGCTGCGTTCGCTGCGCTTCGACCGCGCGGCGGGCCGCAACCCGCCGGAGCATTGGATGACCACGTTGCTCGACCCGCCTCGCCCCGGACCGGTGCGCGACTCGGTGCGAAGCCTGATCAAGGAGAGTTTGTCGCGATGAAACGCCGTCTTGTGCTGGCGCTTGCCACCGCCGCGCTGCCGCTCGCGCTTTGGGCGCAGGCGCCCGACCCGACCGGGCCGCAGCCCGACCTGCCGAAGGAGCAACTGGTGATCGTCGGCCGTGGCGGAGTGGAACATCCGTTCGCGGTGGAGATGGCCACCACGCCGCAGCAGCAGACGGTGGGGGAAATGTTCCGCCCGAACGTGCCGGCGGATGGCGGCATGCTGTTCGACTGGGGGTTCCCGAAGTCCAGCCAAATGTGGATGCGCAACACGCTGGTGCCGCTGGACATGGTGTTCATCAATCCGGACGGGACGATCCGCTCGATCGCCGAGGACACAACGCCGCGCAGCCTGGCGGTGATCGACAGCCGCGGCCCGGTGCGGGCGGTGCTGGAGCTGGCGGGGGGCACGACGGCGAAGCTGGACATCCGGGTCGGCGATACGGTGAAGCAGCGGATTTTCGGCAACGCGCAGTAGCCAGCGCGCTAATGGCTGCCCGTGATCCTCAAAATCGCCAGGATCGCCGCGGCGAACGCGACCTGGCCTCCGAGCATGGTGGTGATCATGGCCCAAGTGGACGGCAGTTGCGCGATGCGGCCTCGCATCTCCGCCACGTCGATCTCGACCTTTCGCAAGCGATCGTCGATGCGCTTCAGCAGCGCCTCGATCCGCTGACACGTATCTTCCAGGCGCTGCACGCGGATGACCATGTCCGGATCATGGGGATCGGATGCGCCGCCTGAAAGAGGGGGAGCGTCGTTCATTGATTGAGTTTGGAATAGACGGACCATTGCGTCAACGAATGCGTTCGTCGGTTAAGCGCCATGATGTATTGAGCGCTCCGCCACGCCAATCCGCTTGCATCGGAACGCCGCCCCCCATAGGGTCCGGCCGCTTCCTGCGGTCGGGGTGTGGCGCAGCCTGGTAGCGCGCCTGTTTTGGGTACAGGAGGTCGTGGGTTCGAGTCCCGCCGCCCCGACCATTCATTCTTGGAGACGACCGCCATGCGTGCCCGCATCTTCCAGCCGCCGAAAACCGCCATGCAATCCGGCTGGGCCAAGACGCACGCCTGGGCCATCGAGTTCGCCAACGACCACGCCCGCCGCCCGGACCCCCTGATGGGCTGGATCGGCGGCGGCGACACCCAGACTCAGGTCAAGCTGACCTTCGAGACCCGGGAAGAAGCCATCGCCTACGCCGAACGCGCCGGCCTGCAGTATGAGATCGAGCTGCCGCAGACCCGGCGGATCAAGCCGAAGGCCTACGCCGACAACTTCAAATGGGGCCGCATCGAAAACTGGACCCACTGAACCCAGTCCCATGGCGGTTTACACCGAGGTCACGGACGAGGCGCTGGAGACCTTCCTGTCGGGCTACGATATCGGCACCATCGTCGCCTTCCGCGGCATCGCCGAGGGCGTGGAGAACTCCAACTATTCCCTGAAGACGACACGCGGCGACTTCATCCTGACCTTGTACGAAAAGCGGGTGGACCCGGCGGAACTGCCCTGGTTCCTCGGCCTGATGGAGCATCTCGCGCAGCACGGGCTGGTCTGCCCGCAGCCGGTGCGCGGCCGAGACGGGTCCGCGTTGCGGCACCTCAGCGGGCGGCACGCGGCGATCACCACCTTCCTGCCGGGCGTCTGGCCGCGCCGGGTGCGGCCGCAGCATTGCGGCCCCGTCGGCAAGACGCTGGCGGCGCTGCATCTCGCTGGCACCGGGTACCTGCCGCGGCGCAGCAATACCCTCGGCCCGGACAGTTGGATGCCGCTGCTGGAGCGCTGCCGCGAAGGCGCGGATGAGGTCCAGGCCGGGCTGGCGTGGCAGTTGGACGCGGCGCTGGAGACGATCCTGTCAGCCTGGCCGGCGGGGCTGCCGGTGGGCCATATCCATGCCGACATGTTCCCGGACAACGTGTTCTTCCTCGGTGACAGGTTGTCGGGCGTGATCGACTTCTACTTCGCGGCGACAGATCTGCTGGCCTACGACGTGGCGGTGTGCCTGAACGCCTGGTGCTTCGAGGCGGACTTTTCCTTCAACGTGACGAAAAGCCGGGCGCTGCTGGCGGGCTACCAATCGGTGCGGCCTCTGTCGGCGGCCGAGCAGGCCGCGCTGCCGGTGCTGTGCCAGGGGGCGGCCATCCGCTTCCTGCTGACCCGGCTGTTCGACTGGCTGAATACGCAGGCCGGCGCCCTGGTCACGCCGAAAGACCCGCTGGAGTATCTGCGGCGGCTTCGCTTCCACCTGTCCGCCTTGGACGGGTCCGCCTATGGCCTCTGACGATATCGTCGTGTCGCTGCCGCCCGATCCGGACAAGGTGGTGAACATCTGGACCGATGGCGGCTGCAAGCCCAACCCCGGCCCGGGCGGCTGGGCCGCGATCATGGTGTTCCGCAACGTGGTGAAGGAGTTGTCGGGGGCCGAGGCGGTGACCACCAACAACCGGATGGAGCTGACCGCGGCGGCGGAGGCGCTGGAGGCGCTGACCCGGCCCTGCCATGTGGTGGTGCATACCGACAGCCAATATCTGAAGAACGGCATTACCCGCTGGATTGCCGGCTGGGTGCGCAAGGGCTGGCGCGGCTCCGTCGGCGATCCGGTGGCGAATGTCGATCTGTGGAAGCGGATATTGGCCGCGGGAGAGCGGCACCGCGTGGAGTGGAAATGGGTGCGCGGACATGACGGCAACGACATGAACGAACGGGCCGATCGGCTGGCGACGGAGGCGAGGCGGGCGGCGTTCGGCGGCGGGTAAGGCGTGGTCTGCCGCTTTGATACTCCGCTTACGCCGACGAAGCGCGGTATCCAAGCCTTCGCCGCAACCGGCACCGCACGGCGTGGATGGTGCGCCCGCGCGCACCATGACCGGAAAAATGCAGCCTCCGGATAGTCACCTTACACCAGGCGCGCCTGCCGCACCGCCGCGGCGATGAAACCGGCGAACAGCGGATGCGGGTCGAAGGGCTTCGACTTCAGCTCCGGATGGTACTGCACCCCGACGAACCACGGATGGCCCGGCAACTCGATAATCTCCGGCAGCACGCCGTCGGGGGACATGCCGGAGAAGCGCAGGCCGGTCGCCTCCAGGCAGGTGCGGTAATTGACGTTCACCTCATAGCGGTGGCGGTGACGCTCATGAATCTCGGGCGCCCCGCCGTATAGCGAACGCACCAGGCTGCCCTCCGCCAAAACCGCCGGATAGGCGCCGAGGCGCATGGTGCCCCCCTTGTCGTCGCCCTCGAACCGCCGCTCGATCTGGTTGCCGCGCGCCCATTCGGTCAGCAGGCCCACCACGGGCGTGTCGCAGTCGCCGAACTCGGTCGATGACGCATCGGCCAGGCCGGCGAGATTGCGCGCCGCCTCGATCACCGCCATCTGCATGCCGAAGCAGATGCCGAGGAACGGCACCTTGTGCTCGCGGGCAAAGCGCACCGCCTCGATCTTGCCGGGGGTGCCGCGTTCGCCGAAGCCGCCGGGGACCAGGATGCCGTGCACATCCTCCAGCCGGTGGATGGCGCCGGGCTGGTCGAAGATCTCGCTGTCCACCCAGTCGAGGCAGACTTTCACGCGATTGGCGATACCGCCATGCGCCAGCGCCTCGGCCAGCGATTTATAGCTGTCCAGCAGATTGGTGTACTTGCCGACGACCGCGATGCGGACGGTGCCTTCCGGGTTGCGGACGGTATCGACGATGCGCTGCCAGCGCGACAGGTCCGGCTCGATGTCGGACGGTATGTCGAAATGGTTCAGCACCACCCGATCCATCCCCTCCGCATGGTAGGCGATCGGCACCTGATAGATCGTGTCCACGTCCAGCGCCGGGATCACCGCCTCCGGCCGCACGTTGCAGAACAGCGCGATCTTGCGCCGTTCGTTCGACGGGATGGGGCGGTCGCAGCGACACAGCAGCATCTGCGGCTGGATGCCGACATTCAGCAGTTCCTTCACGGAATGCTGCGTCGGCTTGGTCTTCAGCTCCCCGGCCGAGGGGATATACGGCACCAGGGTCAGGTGCACGAACATCGCGCCCTCCGGCCCGAGCTCGTTGCCCATCTGGCGGATCGCCTCCAGGAACGGCAGGCTTTCGATGTCGCCGACGGTGCCGCCGATTTCCACCAGCACGAAGTCGAAGTCTTCGGTGCCGAGCTGGACGGCTTCCTTGATCGCGTCGGTGATGTGCGGGATCACCTGCACGGTGGCGCCGAGATAGTCGCCATGCCGCTCCCGCGCGATCACGTCCTGGTAGATGCGGCCGGTGGTGGCGTTGTCGAGCCTGGTGGCGTGCACGCCGGTGAAGCGCTCGTAATGGCCGAGGTCGAGATCGGTTTCGGCACCGTCATCGGTGACGAACACCTCGCCGTGCTGATACGGACTCATGGTGCCCGGATCGACGTTGAGATAGGGGTCGAGCTTTCGCAGTTTCACCCGGTATCCGCGCGCTTGCAGCAGCGCGCCGAGCGCTGCCGCTGCAATGCCTTTTCCCAGGGAGGAGACCACGCCGCCGGTAACAAACACGTATCGCGTCATGGGCGCCCATCATAGCGAGCCGAATCGGGGCAAGGGAAGCCCGACGGCAACGGTTCAAAGAATAAAGGAAACATGGCAGGGTAGCGCCGATCCAATTCGTCATGGCGGGCGAAGGGCCGCCATGACGAATTGCTTCGGTAATCGCGCCAAAGGCGTGGATGGTGGCCCTGCGGCCACCATGACGGTTGGCGACGGCGCTAGTTCGTTGGCGCAGAAGGCCCTTTCGGCGCGGGTGGCGGCGGAGGCACGGCCGGAGCACTTGACTGCGCCGGCGTATCCAGGATCGACTTGATCGGCGCCGACGTGCCGCGGTTCAGCAGCGCCAGGGTCAATGACAGACCCATGAAGATCGCCGCCAGGATCGCCGTGGTGCGAGTCAGCAGGTTAGCGGTGCCGCGGCCGCCCATGAACGCGCCCATGCCCTGGGAGCTGCCGATGCCCAGTCCCCCGCCCTCACTGCGCTGCAGCAGCACGACGCCGATAAGCGCGATGGTGACGAACAGATGGATAATCAGCAGGACGGAGGTCAACGCGCAAAACTTTCATTCAACAAGCATGGCGATGCGGCCCAAGGTGGGGGCCCACACCGGGACACATCGCGACGCGCGCCTCTTAGCCCGCCCGGGCGGCGCGGGCAATCGTTAGAAAATCTTCCGCGTTCAGGCTGGCGCCGCCCACCAGCGCGCCGCCGACATTCGGCACCGCCATCAGCGACACCGCGTTCGACGCCTTGACCGAGCCGCCATACAGAATCCGCACGGTCTGGCCGGCATCGCCGAACTGGCGCACCAGTTCCTCGCGGATGAAGGCGTGCATCAGGGCGACGTCCTCCTCGGTCGCGGTCTTGCCGGTGCCGATGGCCCAGACGGGCTCATAGGCGATGACGCCGTCGAACGGCTTGGGCAGGCTCCCGGCGAGCTGCCAGCCGACGACCTCGGTTTCCTGGCCGCCGCTGCGCTGATCCGCGGTTTCGCCAACGCAGACGATCGGAGTCAGGCCGGCTTCCACCGCGGCCAGGGTCTTTTCGCGCACCAGCTCGTCGGTTTCGCCGTGGTTTTGGCGGCGCTCCGAGTGGCCGAGGATGACCCATGCGGCGCCGGCATCGCGCAGCATGGGTGCCGCGATGTCGCCGGTATGGGCGCCGTGCGTTGCCTGATGGCAATCCTGGCCGCCGACGGCGACCGGTGTGCCGGCAAGCGCCTTGGCGACGGCGGCAACATGCAGCGCGGTCGGGCAGACCAGCAGCTCAGCCGTGATGCCGGAGGCGCCGGCGGCAATCGCCTCGGCCAGCGCGGTGGCTTCGGCCGAGAGGCAGTTCATCTTCCAGTTTCCGGCGATCAGTTGCGGCACGTGGCACCTCCCGATGGTTCGGTGTTGCTGCTAGCGCAACTGTCCGGGGCGTCAAGATGGAGTTTGCCGGACCGCCGGAACCATGCCTGGTGGCGGGCGCTAAATCGCGGCCCGCCGGGCTTCCCGCCGCGTATCGAGCTCGGCCGCCCGGCGCTGCTCGCGGTTCATGAAGCCGCCCGGCTCGCCGGCGCCCTGCTGCTGCGCCGCCATCTGCGCGCGGTGTTGAGCCAACCTCTCCTGCACCTCCCGC